>JAYPEY010000114.1:0-18930 GCA_038126035.1 Verrucomicrobiales bacterium
GGTCGGAGGTCGGAGGTCAGAGGTCGGTGGTCAGTGGGCGCGAACTGTTGGTCGTCAAGCGAAGCGCGCGGCTCCGGACTTACTGACCTACTGATTACTGCTTCCGCTTCTCAATAAGATTGACAGGAAACCAGCGCCGCCTACGGTTGCGCGCCAATTTATTCCAGCACACGAGCCATGGCCGATTACGAGAACAAATGGAAGGACAACGTGAAGGGACGCTTCTACGTCGATGAAGAGTGCATCGACTGCGACCTTTGCCGCGAGACCGCGCCGGACAATTTCACCCGCCACGATGACGGCGGTTACTCCTACGTTTACAAGCAGCCGGAGAACGAGGATGAGGAGCAACAGTCCCGTGAGGCCATGGAAGGCTGCCCCGTGGAGGCGATCGGCGAGGACGGCCCGACCAAAGGCGGGGAAGAGTCCTGATTTGATCGGACAATCTGTTTCTTGGAAGAGCCGCCGGTTTCCGACCGGCGGCTTTTTCTGTGATGCGGGCTGAGATCGTCATTCAGGCCTGAAGGGGCTGGGACAACAAAGCCCGGGTTTTCACCCTGGGCTTCCGTTTACCCCTTCGGGGTTTCGAAGTGGGCTCGACGGAGTCTCTCCCCACCGCCTTTTGGATTCGCTGCCGCTGTCTTCGTGGCCTTTCATTCCATGCTGGGACTGCCCCTGACTTCGCCGCCAACCGCGCCTCCTGAGCGCCGGACGGCTCGCACAACCGGTGGGGAGAGACTCCGTCGAGCCCATTTCAACGTCCTGAAGGGACGACAGCCTCAACGCTGGAAAAGCCCGGCGCCGCGCGATTGCTGCGACCCCTTTGAACCGGAGCGCCGAGCGTTGCCCGGCCAGCGCGCCTTTCCCTACGCCGCTTCCACCCCGTCGGGGTTTCGACTATGTCCGCCCCGAATCCTTCACCAACCGTCGGCGCAACAGTTCCAGCGCCTGTTGTGAGGTGACCAGCTTGAAGGTCTCGCGGTCGTAGGGGTTCAGGAATTTCATGGCCAACGCCCTGGTGGTTTTCGACGCCAGTCCGATGAACACCGTTCCGACCGGTTTGTCAGGCGTCCCGCCGGTCGGGCCGGCGATGCCGGTGACAGCGAGGGCATGGTCGGCGCCCGTTTCCCGAAGCGCGCCGGCGGCCATTTCACAGGCGACGGCCTCGCTGACCGCGCCGTGGTCCGCGAGGCTTTCGGCGCTCACTCCCAGGAACTTCTGCTTGGCCTCGTTGCTGTAGGTCGTCAGGCCGGCAAGGAAAACCTGCGATGCTCCGGACACATTGGTGACGCGATTGGCGATCAGACCGCCCGTGCAGGATTCGGCCAGAGCCAGCGTCCTGCCTGATTCCGTCAACATTCCGACGACGATTTCCTCCAACAGAGCATCGCCGCTTCCGTAGACATGCCTGGGCAGCGTTTCGCGAACGATCTGTTCGGCCCCGGCCACGATCTCGCCGGCGGATTCCCCGACACAGGCCAGTCGCACATCGACGCCGCCCGGACTGAGGCAGAAGTGGACGCCCAATCCGCGCTCGACCAGTTTGGCCAAGGGTTCGGCGAGATGCTCCTCGACCAGGGATTCGCCCATGCCACAGGTGCGGAGATTCACACAGGCGCTTTCAGTTCCCAAGGGCAACTCGCGTTGGAGCAGGGGCGTCACCTGCTCGTCGAACATGGGGTACAATTCGCGCGGCGGGCCCGGAAGCATGACCAACCACGAACCGGAGCCATCGCGGAATCGACCGCCCGCGACATGGATCGCGAGTCCCGGGGCCGTGCCATGGGCGTTGAGCAGGACGGTTGCCCCGTCGGGAACTTCGGCTTGAACCTTGACCCTCTCGGGCGTCTCACGATCGCGGGCGGCGAAGAAACTGTCCAGATGCTCCAGAACCCCGGTGTCGGTCCGCAGTTCCAGACCAAGCAGCCCGGCAATCCGGTCGCGCGTGACGTCGTCCGAAGTGGGCCCCAATCCACCGGTCACGATGATGATGTCAGCGCGGCTCAAGGCCTCGGCGACGGCCTGTTCGATGGAGGCTCCGTTGTCGGGGATGGAGACCTGGCGGGCGACGCGATAACCCAGGTCGTTGAGGCGGCGGCCGAGCCATTGCTGGTGGGTGTTCTGGCGAAAACCGAGCAGCAGTTCGTCGCCGGTGTTGATGATCTCGATGTTCACGGCGCGCGGAAGGTAGCAGTTTCCCGAATCCGCGCAAGAAGGCCGCATTCCGAACGCGTTCGAGTCGCTTCAAAACACCCAAAAAAATCGTCAAACAGGACTTGCATTGGCCATGGGCGACGCCTAGTCTCCACGTCCTTTCGGTAAAAACCGGGACCGGACGGTCGATCCATGGACCAACTTTCGACGTGTTCGAGCCCGACAAAAACAGAATTTAGAGATTATGGCAGTCAAGATTCGACTCAAGCGCGCCGGCGCGAAGAACAACCCGGTTTATCGTGTCGTCGTCGCGGATGGACGCAGCCCGCGCGATGGCCGGTTCATCGAGGAAATCGGCACCTACATCCCGACCAAGAAGGAAGGCCCGAAGTTCGAGCTGAAGCTCGATCGCGCCGAGTATTGGGTCGGCGTGGGCGCCCAGCCTTCTGAGACCGTCGCCAGCATGATCAAGAAGGCGCGCAAGGCCGCCAAGGCTGAAGCGACCGCCGAAGCCGCCGCGTAAGCGAGGCCCCGGAGCTTTCGCCCGATGAAGGCGTTTCTGGAATACGCGGTCAAGGGTCTGGTCGACCAGCCGGACGCAGTGGATGTGACCGAGGTCGACAACAACGGCACGACCGTATTTGAGCTGCGCCTGGATCCCGCCGACGTCGGCAAGGTGATCGGCCGGCAGGGCAACACGATCCAGGCCCTGCGCTCCATGGTGAGCGTGGGCATGGGCAAGGCGGGCAGAAGCTCGCGCTGCTCGGTTGAGATCGTCGAGGAGGAGACTCCGGCGGCCGAGACCGCAGCCGAGGATTGATTGATTTGAACCAACGGGAGTCGGTCCCGTGCCTCGACCGACATGAAGATTGATGTCCTGACGCTCTTTCCCGCGATGTTCGCGGGGCCGCTCGACGAAAGCATCGTCAAGCGCGCTCGAGAGGCGGGATTGCTGGATCTGAGGATCCACGACCTGCGTGAATTCACGCACGACCGGCACAGGACGGTCGATGACCGGCCATTTGGCGGCGGCCCGGGAATGCTGCTGAAGCCGGAGCCGATTTTTGAGGCGGTCGAAGCCATCGCCGGTGAGAACACGAGGGTGATTCTCACCACGCCGGGCGGAAGGCCGTTCAAGCAGGCGGTCGCCCGGGAGCTGGCCGACTGCGAGAGCCTGCTGATCATCTGCGGCAGTTATGAAGGCGTGGATGAGCGGGTGCGGGAAGCGCTCGTCGATGAAGAGATCTCCATCGGCGACTACGTTCTGACGAACGGCGCGCTGCCCGCGATGGTGATGATCGACGCGGTCACGCGGTTGTTGCCCGGCGCCTTGGGCGACGAGGACAGCGCGGCGGACGAGTCGTTCAGCGACGGACTGCTGGAGTATCCGCACTACACGCGGCCGGCGGAGTTTCGCGGGATGAAGGTCCCGGATGTGCTGTTGTCCGGCCATCACGGCGAGATTGGGAAATGGCGCCGCGAGCAGGCCGAGATTCGGACGCGCCGGACGCGGCCGGATTTGAGTTTGGATCTGAAGATTGAAAATGACGATTCCGCCGAGGCGGGGTCCTGAGAAAGAAAAAGTTATGAGCCAGGCCTTGTTTGACAAAATCGAATCGGAGCAGTTCCGCAAGAACGAGCTGAAGTTCAACGTGGGCGACACCGTGAAGGTGCACACGATCGTGACCGAGGGCGAGAAGTCCCGCCCGCAGATCTTTGCCGGCGTCGTGATCGGCCGGCGCGGCCGCGGCATGAACGCGACCTTCACCGTCCGGCGCATCAGCTACGGCGAGGGCGTCGAGCGCATCTTCCCGGTCCACTCCCCGAATGTGGAGAAGGTCGTCGTCGAGCGCGAGGGACATGTCCGCCGCGCGAAGCTGACCTACCTGCGCGGCCGCATCGGCAAGCGCGCGCTCGCCGTCAAGGCGAAGGATCCCCGCGCGAGATAAGCCGCCGCGGCGCGAGGGCATTGCCACTGAATTCGAAAGCGAGGCTCCGGCCTCGCTTTTTTTTGGCGAATGACGAGCGGCGGGAGGAAGACCCATGAATGCGGAAGTCACCATTCGAGAGACGACGCCCGAGGATGCGCCGTTGATCCTGGATTTCATCCGGGGAATCGCGGAGTACGAGAAGCTGGCGCACGAGGTGGTCGCCACGGAGGAGTCGCTGCGCGACTCCCTGTTCGGCCCGGACCGCTGCGCCGAGTGCCTGCTGGCGTTCCTTGGCGACGAGCCGGTGGCCTACGCCATCTTCTTCCACAACTTCTCCACCTTCATCGGCCGCCGCGGATTGTATCTCGAGGACCTGTTCGTGAAGCCCGAGCGTCGCGGACTCGGCATCGGGAAGAGACTCCTGGTCCATCTGGCCGGCATCGCCAGGGACCGCAAATGCGGCCGCTTCGAATGGGTGGCGCTCGACTGGAACGAGTCCGCGATCAATTTCTACAAGAATCTCGGAGCCGAGATGAAGCAGGAGTGGGAGCTGTTCCGTCTGGATGAAGCCGGCATCGCCAGGGTGGCGGAGATGGGCTGAATGCGGAATGGGGAGTTCGGAACACGGAGCGCAGTTGCGTCCCTTCAGGACTCTGAACTGGGACGGCTCCGTCTTCGCCGAGCTACGCCGCGACAAGTCGGCGGGCCATCCCTACCATCGCAGGTAGGGGCACCTCGCCGTAGGCGTCCCACTTCAATACCCTGAAAGGGTGACACAACGGCGGCCATGACATTTGTCAAACCGTCCGGACCTCCGACACGACCACGTTGAATCGCACTCGATTCATCCTCGATAGACGCACTTGGCGGTGCAGGTTTCGGCGACGACGATTTCCTTGAGAAGGGGGAGCCCGGGTTTCAGCCGGTCCCAGATCCACCGGGCGATGTTCTCGCTGGTCGGGTTCTCGAGTCCGGGGATCTCGTTCAGGTAATGGTGGTCCAGCTGCTCCCAATACGGCCTGAAGGCCTGCGAAATGTCGGCGTAATCGATCAGCCAGCCCAGCCTCTCATCGCATTCGCCCTCGACGACGACTTCGGCGCTGAAGCTGTGGCCGTGCAGGCGGCGGCACTTGTGACCCTCGGGCAGATGCGGCAGCAGATGCGCGGCCTCAAATTGAAATGTTTTGCGGAGTTCGACGTTCATTTGAATGCGGAATGGGGAATGCGGAGTTCGGAATGGGGAATGCGGAATCTGAGAAATGAGGCGCGGGGCGCGCCGGCAGGATTCCGCAATCCGAGTTCTGACTTCCGCGTTGGCATCATTGTTCCCAATCGGTCCAGGTGACGAGGTTGGCGAGGGAGGGTTGGCCGTCGTGGCGCCAGGTGATCGGCGGGCTCTGCATGCGGCCGAGCGGGCACACCCGGGTGGCTCCGAAGCGGGCGAAGGTCGTGGCCAGGTCCTCCAGTCGCTCCTCCGGCGCGGCCAGGCCGACGGTGGAGAGGTGTTCGCGGACGGGTTCGAGGTTGCGCAGAACCTCGTCGGCGTTCTGGACCTCCTTGACATAGACGAAGCGGTTGCCGCAGGAGGGCTGCCACTGGGGATCGGATTCGAAGACGACGGTCCAGTTCGTGGAGTCTTCGCTCCGCCACATGCGGGTGTCGCCGCTGTCGGCGGCGCGGAGTTCGTAGATGGACCGTCGGGTGGCGATGTCCGCCGCCTCCTCATCCGTGAGCCTGCCCCGCGGCTGCCGTTTCTCCAATTTGTCGAGTTCCTCGGCGAGCTGCTTCGCGAAGACGCGCGGCGCGACGGTCCCGCCTTTCTCGACGTAGATGGCCTGCGGCGAGAGGCAGCCGCGTTGATCCCAGGCGGCGATGTCGAGCGCGGCGTTGTGCAGCGTTTCCCCGGCGAGAAATCCGTCGAGCATCTCCTGGCCGACGAAGGCGAGGCTGAGCTTGTGTCCGTAGCCGAGAAACTTGACGCTCAGCGGCAGGCGTTCGCGCACGGAGCGGATGGTCTCATCCGAACCGGTCGCGGTCACGCAGGCCGCCTCCTCGAACAGCGGATCCTCGAACTGGCGGGCGCCGCCGGCCCATTCCGCGATTTCGAAGCAGGCGCCCATCTTCGGCTCCTCCTCGTAGATGGAGTGGGCAAAGGCGCGTGGGATGAAGGAGGCGCCGAGGCTGCACTTGATGAACTGCGAGGAGCCGACGAGGAGGCCGGACACCATGCTGGAGAGCGTGGGGTTTGGCAGCGTGCCGGCGCAGATGTGCGCGATCAGCTCCGGGCCGGTCGCCAGGGCCGAGCGATCGGAGAAGCGCTCCTCCTTGTTGGTGGACATGCCGTCGAGTCGGCGCATGTGGCCGAACTCCTGGGAGATCAGCGCCTCGAGGTTTTCCCTGGTCAGCTGGTCGAAGAACGTGGCGAGTCCCCGCTCCAGCGTCGGCGCGGAAAAGCCGGTTTTCTCCGGACCTTTCTCCAGGACGAGCCTGCGGAAGCGGTAGTCCGGATTGCGCCAGTTCTCCCCGACCTTGGCGAGGGCGCGGATCATGTTGCCCGTGGAGCGCCACTCGAGGAACTCCCGACGATTGCGCCGCAACGCCAGCGCCGCCTCCCGCACCAGGGTGGGCGTGAGCGCCTCCTCCCCGCCGAGATCGGCGAAGTAGGATGTCGTGAAGTCGGAATCGCTTTCCATTTCCATGGCCGGTTCGCTTTCTGTTCAAACGGTCATTCGCGAGCAGCCGCGAGGTTCCGCCATGGAGGCTCTACCGAGCAATTCAAATCCATTGCCGCGACGGACGCCGAGGTCCTCGGTCTGGATTGCGGCAACTGATCGCACATTGGCGAGATCGAAGATGCGGATGAGGCCGGTCCCGCCGTCGGCGACTTCCGCGCCGGTTTCCGGGGACACGATGATCGCGCGAGCCCAGGGTGGAAAATGGAAGGGCTCCTCTCCGCAGGCGTAGGCCTGCGAACTCAGCTCGCTCATGCCGTATTCGCGGACGATGTCAGCGGAGGCGACCCCCAGGCGTCGACCGATCAGCGCGCGCAGATCCTCCCGGGACATCTCGCGTGAGCGGCCCTTGTAGCCGCCGGTTTCCATGACGCGCGAGCCCTCCGGAAGCGCGAAATCCCGACCGGCGCCCTGTAGCGCGTCGATCAGGTGCACGAACAGAAAGGCGGTGCCCAGCAGGATCACGGGGCGTTGGTTATCCACGGCGGATTCCAGAAAGGCGAGGCAGGCCTCCGGATTGATCGTCCAGGCTCCGGAGTGGTCATGCGCGCCGAGCCACTCGGAATCCGGCGAACCGAAGGCGTCCTTCACCGTCGCGAACATGTGGGCCAGCGAGGAGTTGGGCGCGTCCGTATCCGGCGGCGTCAGCATGCCGAAGCGCGCGGGGAGTTCGAAGGAGCCCGGGACGTTGCGCCCGAACCAGGGCTTCAACGAGGCATCATACAACGCCATGGACCCCTCGTCGTGAAAATGGCGGCCCGGCTTCTGGTCGGTCGTGCCGCTGGAATGAAAGACATGGCTGCGTTGTTCCGGAGGCAGGGAGGTGACCTCCAGCTCCTTGAAGGCGGCCGCCGGCATGGACGGAACCCGCCGCCAGTCGTCGATGGAGCCGGGTCGGACGTCGCGCGCCTCGCAAAGCCTGCGGAACGGGGCGTTGGCTTCAAACTGCAGCTCAAAAAGTTCGAGAGCGAGTCCGTTGAAGTCGGACCCGGACGGCGCCTCGTCGGCGCATCGGGAGATGAAACCCCCGATGCGGGAGATGATGCCTGTGAATGGGTCTTCGAGATTCATGCGGTTTTGTTTTACCGGCTGGTTGACCGCCACAGCCGACGTGGAGAGGTAAGCCGCAGAGGCGTCGGACGCAAGGGGAATTCTCTGCGGAAGGAGGAGAGTCGAACGGAATTCATTCCGTTGGCCTGGCGTTGAAGAGGCCGGGACTCATGCCAATGCCTCTCGCCTTGGGGAATGTCGGGCGCCGGCTTTGAAAGTCCGGGCGCGCGGCAAACGGGATGAATCCCGTTCTACAAACCCAGAATAGACTCGCCAGCGCGGGACGTTGTGGAAATAGTCCAAGGCCGTTTTGCGGAGCGGGGTTTCCGGCGATTTCAGGTCGAGAAACCGCGTTCGCAGGCCGATACACAGATGATGAACGAACCCATAGGCGTGGTCGGGCTCGGATACGTGGGCCTACCCTTGTGTGTGCACTTCGCGCGCTCCGGCGCCAATGTCATCGGCTTCGATGTCGATGAGAACAAGGTCGGGAAGCTCAACGCGGGCGAGGGCTACATCTTGCACATCCCGGCGGAAGAGATTCAATCCGCGGTGGACGGCGGCCGGTTCAAAGCGACGACGGACTACGCGAACATCGCGGAGTGCGGCGCGGTGATCATCTGCGTGCCGACGCCGTTGGGGAGGCATCGCGAGCCGGACATCCGCTTCATCATCGAGACCGGCCGGGCGATCGCGCCGCATCTCAAGCCCGGCGCGGTGGTGGTGTTGGAATCGACGACCTATCCCGGCACGACGGACACGGATCTGCGGGAGGTCCTGGAGGCGGGCTCCGGCATGAAGGCGGGCGAGGAGTTTCATCTGGCCTACTCGCCCGAGCGCGAGGATCCGGGGCGCAAGGATCGCAACGTCACCCAGATCCCCAAGGTCATCGGCGGCCTGACCGAGGCCTGCCTTGCGAAGGCGAAGGCCGTTTATGAAACGGCGATCGAGCAACTGGTTCCGGTCTCCTCCTGCCGCGTGGCCGAGGCGGTGAAGCTGATGGAGAACATCTTCCGCTCGGTGAACATCGCCATGGTCAACGAGCTCAAGGTCGTCTATGAGGCGATGGGCATCGACATCTGGGAGGTGATCGACGCCGCGAAGACCAAACCTTTCGGCTACATGCCGTTTTATCCCGGTCCCGGACTCGGAGGGCATTGCATTCCGATCGACCCCTTCTACCTGACCTGGAAGGCGCGCGAGTATGGGCAGTCGACCAAGTTCATCGAGCTCGCCGGCGAGATCAACACGGCCATGCCGGCCTATGTCGTGAAGCACGTCAGCGAGGCGCTGTCCACCGCGGAGAAGGCGATGAACGGCAGTCGCATCCTCATGCTCGGCGTGGCCTACAAGGCCAACGTGGACGACGACCGCGAAAGCCCCGCCTATGTCCTGTGGCAGATGTTGGAGGACCTCGGCGCGAAGGTCGATTATCACGATCCCCACGTGCCGGAGATCCGGCCCTCGCGTGAGCACTCCCGGTTTGCCGGGCGAAGGAATGTGGCGCTGACCGCGGACAACCTGCGCGGTTACGACCTTGTGCTGGTGACGACCAAGCACGAGAACGTGGATTACCGGCTGGTCGCCGACGAGGCGCGCCTGATCGTCGATACGCGCAACGCATTCGACGGCGTGATCGGGAAATCGGACGGATATTTCAAGGCGTGATATGAAGGCATTGGTCACCGGAGGCGCGGGTTTCATCGGATCGCATCTGGCGGAGGCGTTGTGTCGTCGCGGCGCGGAGGTCGTCGTGTTGGACAACCTGTCGCTGGGGAAGGTCGAGAACCTCGATTGGAAACAGGGCGGCGACAGGCTGGAGTTCATCGAGGGCGACGCGGGCGATTCCGAACTGTTGGAGAAAGTCCTGCCCGGCTGCGACTGGGTGTTTCACGAGGGGGCGTTGCCTTCGGTGCCGCGCTCGGTGAAGGAGCCGATCGAGAGCCATGAGCACAACCTCAACGCGACGCTGCGCATGCTGGTCGCCGCGCGCGACGCGGGGGTGAAGCGGTTCCTGTTCGCGTCGTCGTCGTCCATCTACGGAAACTCCGACGCCCCGAAGAAGCACGAGGGGCTCCCGCCGGCGCCGTTGTCGCCCTACGCCCTGCAGAAATACGGCGGCGAGCGCTACTGTCAGTTGTTTCACCAGCTCTACGACTTCGAGACCGTGGCCCTGCGTTACTTCAATGTCTTCGGCCCGCGGCAGGCCTTCGATTCGCCCTACTCCGGCGTGATCGCCAAGTTCTGCACGGCGATGTTGCAGGGCGAACGGCCGAAGATCTTTGGCGATGGCACGCAGTCGCGCGACTTCACCTTCATCGACAATGTCGTCTCCGCCAACCTGCTGGCCGCGGAGGCGCCGGCGGAAAAGGTGGCGGGCAATGTCTACAATCCCGCGACCGGACGCAGCATCTCGCTGCTCAAGCTGGTTGCGGACCTCAACCAACTGACCGGCCAGTCGCTGGAGCCCGTCTTCGAGGAGGCCCGCGCCGGCGACATTCACACCTCGCTCGCCGAGATCGCCGCCGCCGAACGCGATCTCGGCTACAAGGTCCTGGTCTCCTGGGAGGACGGCCTGGCCAGCACCCTGGATTTCTATCGGGCCGAGGCGGAGGGATGATCCGGGAGCGCGCCGGAGATTCTTCCAACCAACGTGTGGCATGAATCGTCCGATCCGAAGCGAATGCCCCACAGCGGCGTCCCGTAGCGCAGCCGTCCCGGCTGCGGGTTCCTGCGGCGTCCCGCCGCGAGGATCGGAACGCCGGGCGGGAACGCCCGTCGAACCCGCAGACGGGGACACCTGCGCCACGCGCTCCACCTCGGCGCCTGCCTGTGTGTTTGTCTTCTTCCTGCTTCTCGCCGGACTGGGCCTCACCGCGGCCGCGGCTCCGCTCGACAACCTGCGCCGGGAGATCGCCGCGCATATTTCCCAGCCGCGCTTTGACGGAGCCATCTGGGGGATCAAGGCGGTGTCGTTGAAGGACGGCAGGACCTGGTACGAGCACAACGCCGACACGCTCCTGATCCCCGCGTCGAACGCCAAGCTGTTCACCGGCGCGTTGGCGTTGGATCGATTGGGGGCGGATTTCCGATTCGAGACGACGCTCTATTCCAAGGGGCGCGTGTCCAACGCGGGGACCCTGCGCGGCGACCTGATTGTCCATGGACGGGGGGATCCGACCTTTGCCGCGCGGTTCAACGACGCCGACTATCGCCGATCCCTCCTGCCGGTCCACCGGGCCCTGAAAGGCGCGGGCGTGAAGCGGATCACCGGCGCGATTGTCGGCGACGAGAGTTTCTTTCAGGGGCCGCGGATGGGAAGCGACTGGGCCTGGGACGACCTGCAGGAATACTACGGCGCGGAGACTTCGGCGCTGACGGTGGATGACAACGTGATCGACGTCACCGTCACGCCGGGCAAGCGCGAAGGGGATCCCTGCCGGATCGTCGGCAAACCGGGGACGGAGGTCCTTGAATACATCAACCGGACCGCGACCGGCGGACCTGATTCGGAGCGCCGCATCCGGTTGCATCGGCCCGTCGGCGAGAACCGCGTCTTTGTCGATGGCAGCCTTCCATTGGGGGGCGATCCGCATATCGACGCGGTGGCCGTGCATGATCCGTCGCGGCTGTTTGTGGAGCAACTGGAACGGACGTTGAAAGGGCGCGGCGTCCGGGTGTCGGGCCGGACGAGGACGATCGATTGGCGGAGGAGGCTGGCGGAACCGTTGGAACCCGGGAAGCTGAATGAGATTGCCGTCGTGAAGTCGAGGCCCCTTGCGGAGATCCTGCCGGTGATGATGAAGCGTTCGCAGAATCTCTACGCCCAGTTGTTCCTGCTGCAGGTAGGGGAGACGGCCGTTCGATCAGGCGCTGTGGATGTCGGGCCGGCCGATCCGGTGTTCCGCGTCGCCAGTGAAGCGGCCGGCCTGGCGGAACTCGGTCGGTTTCTCGGTGAACTGGGGATTTCGGAAAGGGATGTCCTGCTGCGCGAAGGTTCGGGGCTGTCGCGCGCCTGCCTGATCAAGCCCTCGGCCGCGGTGACCCTGCTGCGCCGCATGCGGAAGCACGCTGCGGCGGAGGTCTTCCTGGATTCGCTTCCGGTCGCCGGTCGCGATGGAACCCTTCGTTGTCGCATGAAGGGGACGAAGGCTGAGGGCAACGTTCGCGCCAAGACCGGAACGCTGCGCCACGTGAGCGCGTTGTCAGGCTACGTCACCGCGGCGAATGGCGAGCCGCTTGCATTCTCCATCATGCTGAACCACTTCCGCCACCCCGACCCCGAAGGTTCCGCCCGAGCGGAACTGGACCGCATCGCCGTCATGCTGGCGGAGTTTGACGGGAGGTAGGATCGGGCGATGTCACTCCGAATCCGGACGACTGGAATCAGGCGACGGAGCGCCGAGCATTGCTCGGCATTGGCTGCCGGGTTGCCCAAGGCCGAGCAATGCCCGGCGCTCCGAATCCGGGTGAAGTCGATTTCGCCGGGAACTGGCGCTTGCACGCGAACCTGGTTCGACCCTACAAGATATTCGCGGCCAGCTCGGCCAGTTCCGAGCGTTCGCCCTTCTTCAGCTCCACGTGCGCGGCGATGGGCTGGTCGCGGAACCTGGTGACGGCGTAGGTGAAGCCGTTGGAAGCCGCGTCGATATAGGGGTTGTCGATCTGGTAGGGATCGCCGGTGAAAACGATCTTCGTGCCATGGCCGACGCGGGTGAGGATGGTCTTCACCTCCAGCGGCGTCAGGTTCTGCGCCTCGTCAATGATCATGAACTGGTTGGCGATGCTGCGCCCGCGGATGTAGCTCAGCGCCTCGATCGTGATCGTCCCCGAGTTGAGCAGGTCGGAGCTGCGCACACGTTCGCCGCCCATGTTCAGGTCGCTGAGCATTTCCAACGCGTCGTGGATGGGCTGCATCCAGGGTGAGAGCTTCTCCTCCAACGTGCCGGGCAGGTAGCCCATCTCGCGGCCGAGCGACACCGTGGGTCGCGCGACCATGACGCGGCGGTATTCCTTGTCATGGACCGTAAGTTTCAACGCCGCGGCCATGGCCAGCAGGGTCTTGCCCGTTCCCGCCATGCCCATGAGCGTCACCAGCTTGATGTTCTCGTTCAGCAACGCGTCCAGTGCGAACTGTTGCTCCCGATTGCGCGCCTTGATGCCCCAGACGCCCCGATGCGTGTCGTGAATGGCGACCAGCTTCTCCTCCGCCGGGCAGGCCCGCGCCAGGGCGGTCTTCTTCGGGTTCGACGCGTCGATCAGCGTGACGAACTCGTTGGGCGAAAAGGCTTCAGCATGCGACAGCGGCAACTCCTTGTTGGCGTGAAAGGCGTCGAGCTCCTCGTGCGACACCTCCTGTTCGACCGTGCCGGTGTAGAGGTTGCGCAGGTTGATGTGGTCGGACTGATAGTTCTGCGCCTGCAGTCCGAGCGCGTCCGCCTTGATACGGAGGTTGATGTCCTTGGTGACCAGGATGGTCGGCGTCTCCGGTTGCTGGTCCTTCACCGCCAGCGCCTGCGCGACGATGCGGCTGTCCACGTTCATGCTGCCGTTGCCGTGGTTCCCGCCCGCCCCGGCGTGGTCGGCGCCGTCGCGATGGCCGCGGCCGTTGACCTCGTGCAGCAGGATCCGCAGTCGGCCGCCGCCATCGAGCGCGACGCCGTCGCTCAGGTTGCCCTGTTCGCGCAGGGCGTCCAGGGCGCGGGAAACCGACCGCGCGTTCTGGCCCAGCTCGGTGTGCTGCTTCTTGAAGTTGTCGATCTCCTCGATGACCTCGATCGGGATCAGGACGCGATTGTCTTCAAACTGCCGCAGCGCGCTGGGGTCGTGGAGCAGGACATTGGTGTCGAGTACGTAGTTTTTCACGTCGGGTAAATCAACTGCGGAAGGCGGAGGCGGCCGGCCGGCCGGGGACAGGGGAGGCCGGTGCAAAGAAACGGAAACCGGGGAACGGGTTGTCAGGCTGCGCCATGCGTGTCACCTCCGGCAGATTAGAAAGCGGCTCCCGGGGCGCCAAGCCGAACTTGTGTGAAATTCCGGCGCCAATGGCGGGAACGAATCCAAAGCCGGTGGGAGAGACTCTGTCGAGCCCTGATCAAAACCCCGAAGGCGCGAAAGCGACCGGAGCGCGGCGGCTGGTCTTCGACACGACCCCGCTCCGGGATCTTGCAATGGGCGGTCCGGAGTTTCGCCCCGCCGGATTCCCGGACGCCGATGCGGCTTGCCATGCTCCGAAGCGGTCGGGTAGTTTGCGCGACAACGACATCCAAGGCTCGTCATGATCTACTTCTTTTGTTTCGTCGGAGGCCTCGCGGTCTACTCCGTCTTCCGTGTGCTCATTTCCGGCTTCTATACCGTGCGTCCCGATGAGCGGGCGGTGCTCACCTCCTGCGGGCGCGCGCAACGCATGCCCGGCGACACCCTCGCGGAGGATCCCAACCTGAGCGAGGATGAACAGGATCGGTATCAGTATCCCGCCGTTCAGGTGATCGGTCCGGGCGGCCCCTATTTCAAGTGGCCCTGGCAGAAGGTTCACAAGGTCAGCGTCGCCACCGAGGCGGTCGATCTCGTGTGGGACCCGACCAAGGCCCAGGCGACCATCGAGTGCGTGACCAAGGACAACCTCACCACCGGCGTCAACGGACAGATCCGCTTCCGCATCAATGAGAACAATCTCTACGCATACCTCTTCGGCGTGCTCAGCCCGTTGGAGCACGTCATGGGCTTCTTTGTCTCCGTGCTGCGCGAACGCATCGCCACCTTCACAGATCCCAAGGGCCAGAGCCTTGTGGCCGACGACGAGATGGAGGGCGAGGGGAGCGCGGTCGAGTTGTCGGAAGGCGTCTCTATCAACGACCTTCGCAAGAACCTCCCGCTGCTCAATGAATACATGGAGCAGCAGTGTCGCACCACGGCCGGCCGCTACGGCATCGAGCTGGACGCGGCGTTGATCACCGAGATCGATCCGCCCTCCGAGGTGGACCGGGCCCTGTCGGCGATCAACAGCACGCGCAACCAGGTGGCCGCCGACATCAGCACCGCGCGCGCGGACGCCGAACAGCAGATCACCATGAGCAACCGGGCGGTCGAGATCGCCTCCAACAACGCGCACGCCGAGGTCGCCCCGCTCAAGGTGCTGGCCGACACGCTGGCCAACATCAAGAAGGAGGGCGGCCCCGCGGCCCTCAGGGCCTATCTGCGAAACATGCGCGTGCCGCTGCTCGCGCGCGCCCAGCGCATCGTTCAGAGCCCCAGCCAACCCGCCGACTGAACCCGCCGCCAAAGGAAACCCATGAATCCCGCCATCGCCATTCCCTGCGTTTTCGCCGGCCTCATCGCCGTCCCGATCCTGCTCGGTCTCTGCCGCGCCTTCGGGCTCTACACCATCGTCCACGAATGCCAGGTCCAGGTCTTCACCCTGTTCGGCAAGGTCATCGGCTCCATCGACGAGGCGGGCCTGCATTTTCCGGTGAAGATCTTCGGCCCGCGCGCCCTGCTCATCCCCATCTTCGGCAAGCGGCACGAGGTCAGCGCGGCTTTACGTCAGCACTACCTTCGCAATCAGATGGTCAACTCGGAGGAAGGCACTCCCATGGGCGTCGGCATCTGGTATGAGATGCGTGTGATCAATCCGGTGGACTACCTCTACGTCAACGCCAACCCCGAAGGTTCGCTGGAAGCCAACGTCGCCAGCTCCACCATCTCCACCCTCAGCAACCTCGAGATGGAGAAGATGCTGGAGGATCGTCACAGCCTCAGTCGCAGCGTGCGCAAGACCGTGTCCCCGCTCTCCGAAAAGTGGGGCTACCGGCTGGGCTCCGTCTACATCCGCAAGGTCGCCTTCACCGACCAGCACATGGTGCACAACATCACCGAGAAGGTCGTCAAGCGCCTCGTCCAGGTCACCAGCGCCATGAAGCAGGACGGCGAGAACCGCGTCGGCCTCATCAAGTCCGAGACCGCCTACAAGGTCTCCCAGAAAATGGCCGAGGCCTCCGCCAAGCGGCCGGAGATCGTCGGCGAAACCCTCAACTCCATCGCCCGCGACGACAAGGAGATCCTCGAGGCCGTCATGGACGTCATGGAAACCGAGAAGCTCCTCGAGTCCGGGGCCAAGGTCGATGTCATGCCCCCCAATGCCTCCTTCATGGTCCAACTCGGCGACGCCGCCAAGGGGACTTCCGGTCCGCCGACCCCGCCGCCGTTCACGGCGTTGGAGCGGTGAGGGGATTGGAGTGTGGGCGCGCCGAAGCTGAGCGAAGGCGGCAGGCTGTCCGGCTTGGCGTATGGGCGTATGAGGGTATGGGCGTATGGGCGGATGAGGGTATGAGGGTGTGGGCGGTTGCTCTTGTGTTTTGAGACGGGCTTGGGACACAGGATCTGCATCAGCTCCGGAGGAGCGGAAAGAGGGTAGCCGGTCGGTGAAAGGCGTGCAGCGCCTGGAACCACCGGTCAGCCGGGCCACAAGCCGACGCGTCCCGGCAGGGGCGCTCCGAAACGACTGACGAACGAACGGGAGACGGGCATCAAGACCGACTTCCATTGCCTTGCGTGGATCGAAGATTTCGGCCCGCCCCGTTTATTGGCGAGGCGCCAAACCGTCACTTCACAGAAAGCCCCGAAAAAATGAAACAGCCGATGGATATAGGTTTCACTGGCTCAGAGACCCGAAACACACGGTATGGAGCCGAATTTCATCCACCGGCGCTGATACGATAGAACCGCCGAAGCGGAAGTCAATTGCCCGTTGCCATGCCCGCTCAACCCCGCCCCGAACGCAGGACCCAGAACCGGGTCGTCGCGTTGTTTCCGCGGCCCCGCCGGGACGCCACGGTTGATTCCGGCCCCTGACGGCGATACACTCTTTTCATGTCCGAATCCGATATCCAGGCCCTTGAAAGCCGGTTTCTACCGTTGTCGGGGCAGGCGTTTGCGGCGGCGCGGGAGCGTGTGCTGGCCTCCGGGCAGAGCGTGCTGCAATCCGAGGATGGCCGCATATGGCGTGTCTTCCCGGATGGACGGAAGGAACTGGTGAAGGAGATCGAGCCGCCCACCCCGGCCACGCCCGGCGTCAAGCTGACGATCCGGTGAGCGCCGCGACACCCAGGATGCGGGTGTTTGCCGGGCCGAACGGTTCGGGCAAGAGCGAGCTGAAATCTGTTCTGCCGACGACGCTGCTGGGCGAGTATCTGAATCCCGACGAGATCGAGGCGCGTATCCGGGAACTGGGGTTCCTGGATTTCGGCGTATTCGGTGTCAAAACGACGGAGGCGGAGGTCTTGGGGGGATTCACGGGTTCAGCCTTCCTGCGGTCGGAGGGGCTGGGGGACGCGGCAGGCCGGCTGGAATATGACGAAGGGCGGCTGGTCTTCGGGGAGGTTGAAACGAACGCGTATTTTGCCTCGGTGGCGGAGATCACCGAGGGCGCGACGCTGGAACTGAAGACGAACCGCATTCCGGCGTGGTTCAAACGGGCCGTGCTGGACAAGATCACCTGACCTCTTTGCCATGCCCGCTCAACCCCGCCCCGAACGCAGGACCCAGAACCGGGTCGTCGCGTTGTTTACGGACAAGTCCCGGTCCGACTGTCTCGGCTACTGGCATCAGCGGGCGGACAACGCATGAAGACCAAGTGGGGAAGCTGCAACCACCGGGCCGGCAACATCCGCCTCAACACGATGCTGGTGAAGAAGCCGAAGGACCTGCTGGAGTTCGTCGTCGTCCACGAAATGCTGCACCTGCTGGAACCCACCCACAGTGAGCGTTTCCTGTCGCTGCTGGAACGACACTATCCCACGTGGCGCGAAGCACGCGGAGAACTGAACGACTTGCCCTTGGCCGCCGAGACGTGGCGAAGGTAACCGGCTCGCGCGGGCGCCCATCGGTTTGTTCCTTGCGCGTTTGCGTTTTCGCGAGAATCAAGTGGATGCGTTTTCAGTTCCAGTCGGCGCGAATTCAAGAAGGCTGAGGCGGAGAGGAGTTGAAGGTTGAGATTTCAGCCGCCGAGGAATCATCGACTCTGAGCCTCCCGAAGGTTTGGGATTTGGAGCTTGGGATTTCTCCTCCCATACCCTCATACCCCCACACGCCGTCCTACTTGATCCCCTGCAGGCGTTCGGCCCAGATGCGGTAGAGCTCCAGGGTGGCCTTGACGTCGCGGGCGCAGTATTCGGCGATCTCGCGGTAGCGGCCCTCCTTCATCAGGTCGTTGACATCCATGCCGGTGACGCCCTGGCTCTTGGGCGATTCGATGCCAAAGGCGCGGCAGTAGAAATCGAGGTTGAACTTGCGGGCGGCGCCGGAGCGTCCGCTGACATTGTAGAAGGTGAGCTGCTCGGCGAGATCGCAATGGGGATCGGTCTGGAAGCGGTAGCCCAGCCAGTTCTTGCGGGTGATGGACACATTGAGCAGGGCGGAGCGGAGGTAGAGAAAGGGGACGTCGAAGCCGCGCCCGTTGAAGGTCACGATGCTGTCGTAGTGCTTCGCCAGGTCCCAGAAGGAGGTCAGCAGCTCGGCCTCGTCCATGCAGGGGACGTATTCGATGGGGCCTTCCTCGCCAGCTGCGGACTCGAAGTCGTCAGAGATGAAGAGGGAGCGTCCGCGATCGGTCTCGGCGTTGATCATCGCGATGCAGACAACCTGGGCGGTGAAGGGCCAGAGATTGAAGAGCCGTTGGATCTCCTCGCGCTTGGCTTCGCGTTCGGTTTCGTCCTCGAGTTTCTCCGCCTCTCGGAACAGGTATTCGATCTGCGCCTCGTCGAAATGATCGGGATCCAGCGCGGAGGTTTCGATGTCGAAGACGATCTTCGCCATGACGGGGCGAGAAGGAGGGCGGGGGACGGGAGAAAAAAAAGACCGGATGTGTCCCGCTCGCGAGGAGCGGGACGACATCCGGGTTGAGGTTACTTCCGCTTCTTGGCGGCGGCCTTTTTCTTGGGCGCTGCCTTCTTCTTAGGAGCGGCCTTTTTCTTGGGCGCTGCCTTTTTCTTGGGAGCGGCTTTCTTCTTGGGCGCTGCCTTTTTCTTAGGAGCGGCCTTTTTCTTGGGCGCTGCCTTTTTCTTGGG
>JAYPEY010000115.1:0-12621 GCA_038126035.1 Verrucomicrobiales bacterium
GCGAAAGCCGCGTGGTCTTTGAAGATTGGCGGCGCTATTACAACCATGAGCGACCAAATCGCTTGTTGGGCTTGCAAACCCCGGCGAAATTCGCCCAGAGTCAACTCCTTGAAGGCTCCGCCTCCGGTCGGCCTCCGGCCTCCCTGCGTCGGAGCCTTCAAGGCAACCAGAAGACGACAGACAAACCGAAACCACGGGAAACTGTCTCATAAGGAATGGGTCAAACCGTGGGGTCCAATCAGTATTGGCCGGTGGCGGGCGCGCCATTGTCGTTCAGCCGACCCTGGTAGGTGAAGGCGGTCTGGGCCGCGCCGGACGAAGGCAGGGCCGCGGCGAGAAGCAGGGCAAGAAGCCCCCATTGGTCTCTGGCTTTCATAAAGGATTCTCCAGTCATGGAATGTGTGTCCTGTAGGGGTTACGAATGAGATTCAAGAACTTGCAGAAAAAATTCCACCGAGCGGCGATTCTGCGGGCGGATATCCGGGAAGAGGCGGGGACGCGAGGGCGCGCAGCTTCGGAAAGGCAGAAGTCCCACGCCCAAACATGGGGCATCTGATACCGCAAACCCGGCGGGAATCCAATCACCAACTGCATGGATCATCGCCACGGCGCCCGGCATCGGGGAATGGGATTCTGTTTGAATTCCGCCCCACCGCCTCCAACAATCCCGCGCATGGATTCCCAATCGCGTTCCACCCGTCGTGAATTCGTCCGCCTGTCCGCGGGCGCGACCGCCCTCGCCGCGCTGCCGTTTGTTTCCCGCGGCGCCACATCCAGAATCAAGATCGGTCAGATTGGAACCAAGCACGCCCATGCCCATGGCAAGATGGATGCCATCCGGAAGTATCCGGACATTTTCGAGGTGGTCGGCGTCGTCGAACCGGATTCAAACCAGCGCGACGCCGTCCGGGAACGCAAGACCTACCAGGGGCTGACATGGATGTCGGAAGAACAGCTGCTCGCCATCCCGGGCCTGCAGGCGGTCGCGGTCGAAACCGAGGTTCGCAACCTGGTCCCCACCGGAATCCGCTGCCTCAAGGCCGGCAAGCACATCCACCTCGACAAGCCCGCCGGGGAATCCATAAACGAATGCCGCGTTCTGCACGGCGAGGCGATCAAACGCGGACTGACCATCCAGATGGGCTACATGCTGCGCTACAACCCCGCCTTTCAGTTCCTGTTCGAGGTTCTCAAGAAAGGCTGGCTCGGGGAAATCACCGAGGTGACCGGGATGATGGGCAAGAAGATGAACGACGACGGCCGCAAGCAACTCGCCGAGTTTGACGGCGGCGGCATGTTCGAACTCGCCTGCCATATCATCGACGCCCTGATCGCCGTCCTCGGCAAACCGGAATCCATCACCGCCTTCAACCACCGCACCCAGCCCGACAAGGACAGCTTCGCCGACAACCAGATGGCGGTGTTCGACTACAGGAACGCCATCGCCACGATTCGCTGCAACCACGTGGATCCCATGGGCTTCGCCCGCCGACAGTTCAATGTCACCGGAACGCAGGGCACATTGCAGATCCAGCCTCTGGAGCCGCCCAAGGTCCGTCTCGGACTGGACCGCCCCCAAGGCAGATTCAAGAAGGGTTTCCAGGATGTGCCCCTGCCCAAACGCGCCGGCCGCTACGACGCGGAGTTCCTCGACCTCGCCCGGATCATCCGCGGCGAGAAAAAGCTGGCCTGGTCGCACGAACACGACCTCAACGTCCACGAAGCCGTGCTCCGCGCAGGCGGGATGAAGGTGGACTGAGCGGCAGCCCGTTTGACGGCAGCGCCGCCAAAGGATAGTCGGTTTCCATGGACATTGCGCAAATCGAGGAAGCGGCTCATCGGGGGATGCCTTTCACACTCAAGGTCGCGGATGGAGATTCGTTCGAAATCCCACACCCGGACTATCTTTTCCTGCCGCCCAAGACGTCGGCGAAGCGAACCTACATTGCAGTCCACAACGACAAGGGCTTCGCCTCCGTCCTCCCGCTTTTGACCATCACCAGCCTGACCTACAGGGGCGACCAGACCTGATGCATGGTTGCAGGCGAACCGCTCTCCCTCCCGGACTTCAACGCGATCTCACCAACTCGATCGAATGCACGTCGATCGCCTGGCGACCGACGATCTTCGGAGCAGTGAGACGCAGCAATCCGCGCCCCTTCGCCAACCTGAGTTCGCCCAATTTGAGCGGCTTGAAGTCCTTCACGAAATAGTGCGAGTTCTCGACGCGCTCCTTGGACTTGTCATATAGCGGCGGATCGAAGGCCTTGACGACCTTGGCCTGCGCGAAGCCTTGTGACCCATCCGCGGCCAGACGGATCTCCGCGCCGACATCCTCCTTTGCGCAGGTGTAATAGACCGTCGCCCGATAGACGCCCGCCATCCCTACATCGATACTCCAGGTGATTGAATCATCCTCGCTGGTCCAGTTCTTGAAGAAGGAGTTGTTCGGCGCCTTGGCGCTACGCTGGATGGTTCCGTGGGAAACCCCGTCGCGCGCCGGCAATGTGGTCGATTTCGCATAACCCACCGTGAATGGGCGGTCCTTGTAGCGCGCCTTTTCCCGGTCCATCGCGGCCTTGTGCTCCGCAAGCGCCTTCCTCAATCGCGCGGCTTCCTTTGGATGCTTGACCGCGACATCCACGAACTGCCCGCCGTCATTGGCAATTTCGTAGAGCTTCCCGGCCTGATCCAGGCGAAAACGCTCCGTGCGGACCGAAGCCTTCTTCGCCCAGACACTGAACAGATCACGCGGCTCCCAGGAAGCGGCATCCCCCTTGAGCAGCGCAACAAAACTCCGACCGTCCATCGGCTTGGCCGTCTTTACCTTGACGCCCGCCAGCCCTGCGATCGAGGGCAGCAGATCGATGGCGCCGGTCACCTGCGGCACACGCGTGCCCGCCCCGATGCCCGCCGGCCAACGAACGAAGAACGGGGAACGCAGGCCGCCTTCATCGACCGAACCTTTGCGCCCTTTCATCCCCCCGTTCCAACGATACGAGTTGGGTCCATTGTCGCAGAAATAGATCACGATGGTGTCATCCCGGAGCTTCAACCGGTCGAGCTGCTTCAACACGCGCCCGACGTTCCAGTCGATGTTCTCGCACATGGCCAATGCCGCGCGCGTCATCATCACGTCCTCACGC
The DNA here is from genome assembly GCA_038126035.1 of Verrucomicrobiales bacterium. Taxonomy (GTDB): domain Bacteria; phylum Verrucomicrobiota; class Verrucomicrobiia; order Limisphaerales; family JAYPEY01; genus JAYPEY01. The sequence goes on from JAYPEY010000115.1 coordinate 3,147, forward strand.
TCCGGATCGCGATGTTTCATGGCCGGATCGACGCCCTTGAATTTGTCGTAGAACCGGTCATCCACCATCATCGGCGAATGCGGCGTGTTGTAGGGGATGTAGCAGAAGAACGGCTTGTCCCGGTTCGCCCGGATGAACTTGAGGGCGTGGTCCGTGAAGTCGTCCACGACGTAGCCCTTGCCGCGGACCTTCTTTCCGTTGTGATCCAGGGGCGGACTGAAGTAATGCCCCCAATGGCCCGAGGTGAATCCATAGAACTCATCGAAGCCCCGGTCGTTGGGATGATAGGGCGTCTGCGTGCCATTGTGCCACTTGCCGAAGGCGCCGGTCGCGTAACCGGCGGATTTGAAGACATCGGCGATGGTCGTCTCGTCCGGATTCAACCGTCCTTCCCCACGACTCACGCCGCTGACCCCGGTGCGTGGATGGTAGCGACCGGTCAGGAACTCCGCCCGGGTCGGCGCACAAACGGCGCAGACGTAGAAGTTCTCAAAGGTCGCGCCATCGCGGGCAAGGGAATCGACGTTCGGGGTGGAGAGATTCCTGTTGCCGTGCGCGCTCAGATCGCCCCAGCCCTGATCGTCGGTGAGGAAGACAACGACATTGGGTTGGCGCGCGGCGTTGGCGGTTGGAGCCGCCAATGCCAGGGCGAACGCCATCAACAGTATAGATCGGCGGACTGTCATTTGAATGATTCGATGAACGATTGACTGCAACTTGGACGCCGTCATTGCGACGGGCGAACGCACCACGAGACACGCAACACGCCTCACTTCGCCTTGACGTCGTAGCAGAGCAGGATGTCCTGATCCCGCAGGTAGAGCCTGCCATTGGCGACGACCGGATGCGGCCATGCGCGGTCGTTGCTGCGATCCGGCTGATTGAAGCGGCCCATCTCCTTCAATCCCTTGGGTGTGGCGACAATCAAGGCGACCGGACCGGCCTCGCTGCGCAGGTAGAAATGACCGTCGGCATAGACAGTGGCTCCCTTGCCCACGCTGCGTTCGCTGAAGCCGCCCTCGCCGGATTCAATATCCACGCAGGCAAAGCTCGGCCCACTGGAGCCGAAAACATGGTCCCCCAGGCGGATGACGCCGCCGTGGTGATTCGCGATGGCCTTGTTGGCGTAGAGCAGTTCAGTGGTCCACTTGGAGCCTTTCTTCCCGATGCGAAAAGCGCTGCAGCCGACGCCATAGGCCGAAGTGACAAACACAACGTCGTCCTTCACGACGGGCGTCGAAACCACCGCGGTCTTGCCAGGACGATCCGCCTTCCAGAGAATCCTTCCAGAATCCGGATCGATCCCCGCGACGCTCTTCCCGGTCAATTGGAGATACTGCCGGACGCCATGGAGGTTCTTGATGACGACGGAGGAATAACCGGCGGTGTCGGTCCAGTCTGAGGTCTGCCAGAGTTTCTTGCCGTTCTTGCGGTTGACCGCGACCACCGTGCCCTGCGAACCGCCCGGCGTGGCGATCACCTTGTCGCCATCGACCAGCGGCGATTCGCTGTATTTCCAACCGGACATCATCTTGCCGCCGAAGTCCTCGATCAGGTTGACCTTCCAGACCAACCTGCCGCTCTTGGCGTCGAGGCAGGCGAGATCCGAGAACTGATTGAGCGCGAAGACCTGGCCGCCATCGAGAGTCGGCGTGCTGCGCGTGCCGGGATATTTCCGGTGCCCGCCCTCCCCGCCGATCCTGGTCTTCCAGAGAATCTTTCCATTGGACTCGTCCGCTGCGATCACGTGGCTGCCGCCGTCCACATCGCCCAGCGTGAAAATGCGACCATCGGAAATCGAGACGCTGGAGTAGCCGACGCCAAACCCCTTCGCCTTCCAGGCAAGTTCCGGGCCGCCCTCGGGCCATTTCTTGAGCAGTCCGGTTTCCTTGGAAAGACCGTCGCGATCGGGGCCGCGCCATTGAGGCCAGTCCTCGGCGAACGTTGAGATTGCGGAGGTAAGAAGCAGCGCGGCAACGGCGACGCCGGGGAGGGTCTTGACAGTCATGATGGAGCAGTTTGTTCGGATTTCGTGGGAGTGTCGAATTAACCCGGCGGCCGCCATTCCGGCAATCAGAATCAGACCGTTCAGGTCCGGTTCAAAATCAACCTTCCCCTGACGGCTCCCGCTTCGGTTCACGGAAGAACAACGAGAACACAATCAACACGCCCACCGAAAGGAAGGCGGGCACGGGCCAGATCTTCGCCCAGTCGTGCGCCGCGGCCCCCGCGGCATTCGTTATCTCGTGCATGGCCAGGACCTTCCCCGCCAGCATCGTCCCCACAAAGGCGCCCACGCCCCAGAGAATGAAGGCGATGAATCCCTGACACGCCGCGCGAATGCGGGGATTGGCCTCGTCGTCGACATACAACTGCCCCGCAATGAACAGGAAGTCGTAACAGACGCCGTGCAGGAGAATGGCGCCAAAGATCAGGGGCGCGGCCATGCCCGACACGCTGACGCTGCCCGCCAGAAAGAAGTAGCGCAGGCACCAGGCCAGAATCCCGAGGAAGATCGTCTTCTTGTAGCCAAGCCGCTTCAACATGATCGGCAGCATGAACATGAAGACGACATCCGAAACCTGGGCGAGAGTCATCTTGCCGGCGATCCCCTCCCACTCCAATTCCGTCAGGTAAATCCCCATCATCACGAAGTAAAAGTAAAGCGGGATACAGATCAGGAACATGCAGACGATGAATATCGCGAAGGAAGGCTTCCTGAGCAGCGACAGCGCATCCAGTCCAAGCAACTCGCCCATGCTCACGTCCTTGCCCGTCTTCTGGGGCGGGGTGTGCGGCAGAAACAACGAGAACACAGCCAGAACAATGGAAGCCCCGCCCGCCAGATAGAACTGCACGGCGGACTTTTCCCCCTTCAGAACGAAACTCAAGGTGACGCCGCCGCCAATCCAGCCGACCGCCGACCAGAGTTTGACCCGGGGAAAGGAGGTCGTCGCGTCCTCCAGATGATGCAGGGCCAGCGAATTGCCCAATGCCAGCGTCGGAGTATAGAGCGCGCAGTAGAGAATCAACGTGGCGTAGAACGGCAGGAATTCCGTGAATTGCGGCAACGCGCAAAGAGCGATGCCGCCCGCGACGCCCAATGTCGCCAGCATCTTCTCGGAGGCGAAGTATCGATCAGCGATCAAACCGACAAAGAACGGCGAAATCATCGAACCGATGGCGAAGGCGCCATAGGCCGCGCCGACCTGCTGCCCGCCGAAACCGAGCGTCTTCTCCAGGTAGATTCCCATGCTGACATACCAACTGCCCCAGATGAAATACTGCAGGAAATTGAAGAACGAGAGTTTGACCTTGAGCTGGGTTTGCATGCGGGGACGCTTTCTTGCTGATTGAATCGAACTGTAGGGACGCCCCGCCGCTGCGCAAGGCTGAACAAGCGCCCGGCCGGCGCGCAATGCTCGTCAGTCTCCTGTAGTCGGATATATGACACGCGGGGCTTCGCTACGCTCGCACGCTGAAAAAGCGCGAAGGGGGAAGCTGAAAAGCGAAGGCGAACCGCTTTGCCCATTTTTCAGCCAGAACGAGGAACGCGATGCGCTGGCGTCCCGCCGACGGCATCCGCCAGGAAACTGACGTGCGCCCGACCGCCGAATCACTCCCGCAATTCAGCGGCCATGGCTTTCGCCGCGGCCTCCCAGGAATCCGCTGATGCGCCGCCAAATCCGGTGACCATGCGCCACGTCCCGCTGAAGCCCGCCGGGACGGTCTGATTCTGAAAACAGGTGAGATAGAACTTCCGATACGTCCCCGGAACATTCCAGATCTTGGAGATATTCCCTGCTTCCTTCGGCGCCTCCAACAATCGCGAGACGGCAAACTGCCCGCTCCCGGGCTCGTAGACAGCCACCCAGTCGACGCGCGCATTGATGTAGAACTTCCGCGCAACCGTCTTGTGATCAGTCAGGGCTCCGGACTGCGCTTTCCCACCGGATTCATCCCCGCCCGCGAGGAACGCAGAGACGCTCGGCGTCCATGCGTGCATGAAATGATAGACCAGATTCAACGGCGCGGTCTCGTCCGCCGTCACGGTCGTGGTTTCGAACAACCGGTTCCCCTTCAGCTCAACCACGCATTTCATCCTGAAACTCCGGACCCGCGACTCGCGCTCGAAACGAAACTCTTTCCCTGTCAGCGATTCCCCCGGTGAATCCAACGCGTTCCCATCCAGGACAAACTTGAGCGCCGTCAGTTTCTCCGGCTCGTTCTCCAGGTGCGCGGTTCCGATGAATCCCACGCCGGGAAATGAAAACACCGTTCCGTAGGCGCTGCGCTCCGTGGTCATCGGTTTCCCCCTGAAATCCAACCGCCCCGGAGTCCATTGCGACCGACGCCGCAGCAGCAATGACACATCGCCACAGGCGACCGAGATCCGCTCCCGGTCAGGCCCCATGTTGGGAACTGCGGCTTGCGCTGGAGCCGGGAAACCGGCCCCGATCCAAAGGACCGGCAATAGAAGGACAGCGAGCGCGCGTTTCATGATCGATTCTCAATCCGTTCGGCAATGGCTTCACCGGCGATCCGCCCGGTTGTCCAGGCCGACTGAAAATTGAATCCGCCGGTAACGCCGTCAATATCGAGCAGTTCACCGGCGAAGAACAAGCCCGGCGTGACGCGGCTTTCCATGGTCTTGAAATTCACCTCGTCGAGATTCACGCCGCCGCAGGTGACAAACTCCTCCTTGTTCATGCTCTTGCCGGTCACCTTGAAACGACAGCCGACGACTTGACGCGCGAGGCATTGACCGGCATCACGCGACAAGTGCGGCCAGCGTAGTTCCGCGACTTCGCCTTCCGACTTTCCGGCGTCCTTCAACCCGGCTTCAACCAGGGTTCGCCACAATCTCGATGGGATGCCGGATTGAGGATCGTTGACAATCGCCCGCTTGGGAGACTGGCTGCGAAGCCGATCAAAGTGGCCGGCAACCTGTTCGACGCGTCCGCCGCCGCCCGTCCAATCGATGGCGATCTCAAAGCGATAGTCCAGCGCCTGCAGGGCCCGCGCGCCCCAGGCGGAAATGCGGAGAATGCCGGGCCCGCTCAATCCCCAGTGCGTGATCAGGATCGGGCCCTCCGCCGCCAGATCACCGCCGTCGTCCGACCTTACAACGCGGACCCGCGCATTCGCAACGGAAAGGCCCTGTAGTCCGGCGATGCGCGAATCGTCGATCTTGAAGGTGAACAGGGAGGGAGACGCCGGTTCGAGCCGATGCCCGAAGTCCGTCGCAATTCGCGCCCCGCCCGCGTCGCGCGAGCCTCCGGTCGTCAATGCCAGGCAACGCGACCTGAGTCCATCTCCGCCTGGAAGCTCAACTTCGAACAGTCCGTCGTCACGCTTCGCCGAGCCGGTGGCCGCGCATCCGGTCCGAATCTCGACGCCGGAATCCCTGGCCGCCTTTTGGAAACAGTCGATAACGCTCTGCGAATCGTCGGACTCGGGAAACACGCGGTTGTCCGATTCAATCTTGAGCGGGACGCCGCGGGATTCGAACCAGTCCATCGTCTCGGTCGGTCCCCAGCGATGAAACGGGCCGATCAGCTGTTTGGAGCCGCGCGGATAAAACCCGCTCAACTCTCGGGGATCGAAACAGGCGTGAGTGACATTGCAACGACCGCCGCCGGAAATCTTCACCTTACCGAGAACCTTGGCGCCCTTTTCCAGAATCAGGATGCGCGCCGTTGGCGCATGCTCGGCGCAGCTGATCGCGGCAAAGAAACCGGCCGCGCCGCCGCCGACCACAATGAGATCGAACTCGGGAGAATCAGGCATGCCGGCGATCGTGGAGTTTTCCTCTCTGCCGCGAAAAGGCGCAAAAGGCACAAAGAGAAAAGGGCTTTATTATTTCGCGCCTCTTGAGCCTCTTTGCGGCCACAAGAATCCGGGCGATTTCTTGCGGCCTTACTCGGTCGAAACCGGATCCTGATCGCCATCGACCGCCGCGACGATGGCGTGCCAGGGAAGAATGGCGCATTTGACACGGGCGGGAAACTTGTGAACGCCGGCAAACGCGGCGAGCTTCCTGATCCCGGTGTCGGCCGTCTCGCCGGTGGTCACCATCTGGCGGACCTTTTCGAAGACGTCCTTGATTTCGTCGCGCTTCTTTCCCTTGAGGGATTCCGTGAGCAACGAGGCCGAGGCCTTTGAAATCGCGCAGCCCGAACCCTGAAAACTGACATCGGTCACCGTGTCGCCGTCCATCTTCACGAAAATGCGGTAGTTGTCGCCGCACATGGGGTTGGTCCCCTGCGCCTCGTGATCGGCGTCCTCCATGACATGGAAATTCCGCGGATTCTTGCTGTGGTCGAGAATCAGCTGCTGATAGAGATCGGTCAGTTCGTCGAACATCGTTCAGTCCTCCGGGGCATTCAGGTGCAGGTCGGTTTCGAGGCGGTCCCAGACGATGGCGTCAAGCTTCTCGCGAACCGGTTCGCAGACGATGCGGTCGATGATCTCGCCGGCGAAGGCATGCATCAACATCTGGCGCGCCTTGGCCTCGCCGATGCCGCGGGCGCGGAGGTAAAAGATGGACTCGTCGTTGAGCTGACCAATGGTCGCGCCGTGGGTGCACTTGACGTCGTCGGCGTAGATTTCCAACTGCGGCTTGGTGTCGATCGTCGCGTCGTCGGAAAGGAGCAGGTTCTTGTTTGTCTGCTTGGCGTCGGTCTTCTGGGCGACCTGGTGCACATGGATACGACCGTGAAAGACGCCCTTCGACCTGTCGGCCAGGATGCCATTGAAATACTCGTGGCTCTCGCAATTCGGCTGGGCGTGATCGACGACCATGTGATGGTCGGCCAACTGCTCGCCGGCGGTGAGATAAAGCCCGTTCAGGGTGGCGACCAATCCTTCACCCGCCAGGTTTGTGCGCAGGTTGTTGCGCGAGATGCGCGCGCCGACATCGATGGAATGCGAGGTGAAATTCGAGGCCCGCTCCAGCTTCGCGTGCAAGGCGCCGATGTGGAACGCCTCCCTGCTCTCGTCCTGAAACTTCACGTGCTCCACCCGGGCGTTTTCCCCAACGGAAAACTCGCTCACCGCGTTGGTAAAATAGGCGCCGTCCTTCAGGGCCACGTGGCTTTCCACCAGGGTCAACCCGCTGTTGGTCCCGGCAACCACCAGATTGCGCACATTCGCCGTCGCGCCCTCCTCCGCGGCCGTGGAAACGAACAAGGCCTGCACGGGCTTCTCAACGACAGCGCCGTTCGGGACGTGCACGAACACGCCGTCCGTGAACAAGGCCGTGTTCATCGCGGCAAACGACGCTGACTCGTCATTCGCGTATTGCGTCAGGTGTTTTTCGATCAGGTCGGAAGATCCGCTCAACGCCGCCGCCAGATTGGAAATCACAACGCCGTCGGGCAGTTCGTCAATCCCGGACAATTCATTTGAAAACACGCCGTCGATGAATACCAACCGGCTGCCCTCGAGCTTCGAAAACGCAAATCCCGCCAGGTCGTCCGCGGACACCTCGCCCCCGCCAGCAGGCAGGTAGGGCAGCTTTGCGACCGGCGCGACATTGGTGAACCGCCAGTCCTCCTGCTTCGTGGTGGGAAAGCCGAGTTCGGCGAAGCGGGCCATCCCGGCCTTGCGCAGCGGCAGGAGCCAGGCCGGCTCGCGGTCGGCGCTGCCCTTTTCCAACGCGTCGAAGGCCGTCAGGTAACGGTCGATCGGGCTGGCTGGTTGGTCGGCGACTTCGGTCATGGTGGCACTCATTCTCGTGTGAGTCGTGTCCGGTTCAGGCGGTCTGCAACTCGCCCTTGATGATCCAGTCGTAGCCCTTCTCCTCCAGCTCCAAGGCAAGCTCCTTGCCGCCGGACTTCACGATGCGGCCGTTGAAAAGGACATGCACGAAGTCGGGCACGATGTAATCAAGCAGGCGCTGGTAGTGGGTGATGACCAGCTGGGCGTTGATTTCGCTCTTCAACTTGTTGACGCCGTTGGCGACGGTCTTGAGGGCGTCGATGTCGAGGCCGGAGTCGGTTTCGTCGAGAACGGCCAGTTTCGGCTCCAAAACGGCCATCTGGAAGATCTCGTTCCGCTTCTTTTCGCCGCCGGAAAAGCCGTCGTTCACCGGGCGTTTCATGAAGTTCTCAGGCAGTTCCAGCAGCTCCATCTTCTCCTTCACGAAATCGAGGAAATCGACGGCGTCCAGTTCGCTTTCGCCGCGGTGCTTGCGGACCTCGTTGAGCGCGGACTTGAGGAAGTAGGTGCTGTTCACGCCGGGGATCTCGACCGGATATTGGAACGCGAGAAAGACGCCCTCCCGGGCGCGCACTTCCGGCGCCATGTCGAGCAGGTCCTTGCCGTCGTAGATGACCTCGCCTTCGGTGGCCTCATAGCCGTCGCGGCCGGCGAGGACGGAGGCCAAGGTGCTCTTGCCGCTGCCGTTCGGCCCCATGATCGCGTGGACTTCGCCCGCCTTGATGGAGAGATCCAGGCCCTTGAGGATGTTGATGTCCTCCACGCCCGCGTGGAGATTCTTGATTTCTAACATGTTTTTCCGTGTTGCGTGTTTCGTGCCTGTCGCGCCGAAGCTGCGATGCGAAGGCGGATTTCGTGTTCGCGCTTCTGGATGCTGATTACTGCTCACTGCCCTCAACCAACGCTGCCCTCAAGACTCACACCGAGAAGCTTCTGCGCTTCGACGGCAAATTCCATGGGCAGTTCCTTGAACACCTCCTTGCAGAAGCCGTTCACAATCATGTTGACCGCATCCTGCGTCTCCAGGCCGCGCTGATTGCAGTAAAAGATCTGATCCTCGCCAATCTTCGAGGTTGTCGCCTCGTGCTCGACGCTGGCGGTGGTGTTCTTGACCTCGATGTAGGGAAAGGTATGCGCGCCGCATTGGTCGCCGATCAGCAGCGAATCGCATTGCGAGAAATTCCGCGCGTTCTCGGCGTTCTTCTGGATCTGAACAAGGCCGCGATAGCTGTTCTGTCCGCGTCCCGCCGAGATGCCCTTGGAGATGATCGTGCTGCGGGTGTTCTTGCCCAGATGGATCATCTTGGTGCCGGTGTCGGCCTGCTGTTTCAGATTGGTCAACGCGACCGAGTAGAACTCGCCGACGCTGTTGTCGCCCTTGAGGATGCAGCTCGGATACTTCCAGGTGATGGCCGAACCGGTCTCGACCTGCGTCCAGGAAATCTTCGAGTTCACGCCCGCGCAGGTCCCGCGCTTCGTGACGAAGTTATAGATGCCGCCCACGCCATTCTCGTCACCCGGATACCAGTTCTGAACGGTGGAGTACTTGATCTCGGCATTGTCGTGCGCAACCAGTTCGACGACCGCGGCGTGCAGTTGATTCTCATCGCGCATCGGAGCCGTGCAGCCCTCCAGGTAGCTGACGTAGGAGCCTTCGTCCGCGACGATCAAGGTGCGCTCGAATTGCCCTGTGTTGGCCGCATTGATGCGGAAGTAGGTGGACAGCTCCATCGGGCAGCGCACGCCCTTGGGT
>JAYPEY010000115.1:12631-18062 GCA_038126035.1 Verrucomicrobiales bacterium
TCGCTGAAGACCGCGGAATTCAAGGCGGCGTAGAAATTGTCCGTGTAGGGAACGACGCTGCCCAGATACTTGCGAACCAGTTCCGGATGTTCCTGCACGGCCTCCGAAAACGAGCAGAAGATGATCCCCTTTTCCGCCAGCGTTTCCTTGAAGGTCGTGCCAACGGAAACCGAATCGAAGACCGCATCCACCGCCACGCCGGCCAGACGTTCGCGCTCGTGCAACGGAATGCCCAGTTTTTCGTAGGTTTCGAGCAGCTTCGGATCGACCTCATCCAGGCTCTTTGGAGCGTCGCCCTTGTTCTTCGGCGCCGCATAGTAGCTGATCGCCTGAAAGTCCACCGGCGGATACTCGAGATGCGGCCATTCCGGCTCGGCCATCTCCTGCCAACGCGCGTAGGCCTTCAGCCTCCATTCGGTCAGCCACTCCGGTTCATTCTTCTTTGCCGAAATGAAGCGGATGATGTCCTCGTTCAATCCGGGCGGAGCCGACTCCTGCTCGATATCCGTGACGAAGCCATACTTGTACTCGCTCTTGACGAAGCCTTCGATTGTCTCAGTCGCTGAACTCATTTCAAATCGTCTTTCCTGCAACCACGAATGGACACGAATTCACACGAATGAAACCAGCCTTGGCCGAGCCTTCCGGGCATCTCCCGTATTCGTGTCCAATGGTGTTCATTCGTGGTTGGACAAAAGTCAGTCTTTGCCGTGATGCGCGCATTCTGGGTCGGGACAGTGGCCGCGCATGGAGACGTCGATCTCATCCGGTTTGAATGTGGCCGGCAGATCGGCCTCGGGAACGCGGGGCTGCGCCTTCAAATCGATGTCGAACACGCGATTGCAGTCCGTGCAGTAGTAGTGGCAGTGCTCGTTCATGTTGGAGCAATACCGCTTTGCCGAGCGATCATGGGTGACCTGCTTGACCAGGCCACATTTCACCAACGCGTCGAGACAATTGTAAACCGTCGCCATGGAAATGTCCGGCATGTCCGCCTTGGCGCGAATGAAGACCTCCTCGGCCGTCGGGTGGTCGCGTTTGTTGACCAACACGTTGTAGACGTGACGCCGCTGCGCAGTGAACCGAAAGCCGCTCGTCGCGAGCTTTTCGTTCAATTCCGCGTCAAATCGACTGTTTTCCGTCAATTCCATGTCGTTGAATCCATCAATGACGCGCCACGATAAGGGCAAAATTCACCATGTCAAGATTTAGAATTATTCTAAATAAAGAGCCCGAAGAATCGTTGGGAAGACGGGCCAAGCTACACTTCAACGTCCAATTCTCACCCCTGCGGAAGAGTTCCAAAAGAAGCGTCTCCGCAGGTCCGACTGCCTCGTTTTGCGTCTGTTTCGCCCCGCTATCATCCACCCCCTACATGCAATACCGGCGATTTCATCTTCTTTTCGTCGCGGGCTGACACTGGCGCCTCCCATGCTAAAGAGGCGGTATGGCAAACGTACTTATTGTCGATGACGAGGAAAGCGTGCGGGAAACCCTGGGCACGCTGATCGCAGCCGGCGGTCACACCATATGGCAGGCTTCGAGCGGATTCGAGGCCATCAATCGATACGACGCCGAACGGGCTGACCTGGCGATTGTCGATCTCATCATGCCCGAACTCGGCGGGCTGGAAACCATCGCCGAGCTGCGCAAGAAAAACCGCTCACTCAAGGTGATCGCCGCCTCGGGCGCGCCGAAACTGGGCCGATCACGCCTGCTCGACTGGGCCACACGCATGGGCGCCGATCGCACCTTCTGCAAACCCTTCGTCATGGCGGAGATGCTGGGAGCCGTCGGCGAGATTCTCAATCGTCGGGAAGCCGAACTTGCGGCGGCACAGGGCTGATCCGCCCGACCGGGTGCGACGCCTTGTTCCAGACTCCCTGTTCGCCCACCCTCGATTCGAGATGCCTCCCGGCTTGTAAGCCGATCGGTTTCCATGGAAACTGGCCGGGTTCATGAAGACACCCAAGAAACCGAAAGCCAAGTCCGCGAAACCCAATCCGCGTCCCTACTCGAGCCCGATGCTTGACGGCCCCGACCGCGCGCCCAGCCGCGCCATGCTTTACGCCGTCGGCTTCGAGAAGGCCGATTTCAAGAAACCCATCGTCGGCGTCGCCTCCACCTGGAGCAACGTCACCCCCTGCAATTCGCACATCAACAAACTGGCCGTCGAGGCGGAGTCCGGCGCGAATGCGGGCGGCGGCAAGGCGATCATTTTCAACACCATCACAATTTCCGACGGCATTTCCATGGGCACCGAGGGGATGAAATACTCCCTCGTTTCCCGGGAGGTCATCGCCGATTCCATCGAGACTGTCGTCGGCTGCGAAGGCATGGACGGCTACGTCGCCATCGGCGGCTGCGACAAGAACATGCCGGGCTGCATGATGGCCATCGCCCGGATGAACCGCCCCGCGGTTTTCGTCTATGGCGGCACGATCCTTCCCGGCTGCATCACCGGCGATCCAAAGCAGCGGAAGCTGGACATCGTCTCGGTGTTCGAAGCCGTCGGCGCGCACGCCAACAAGAAGATCAACAACAGGGAACTGCAGCAGATCGAGTCCTGCGCGATTCCCGGCCCCGGTTCCTGCGGCGGCATGTACACAGCGAACACCATGGCGTCGGCCATTGAGGCGCTGGGTATGAGCCTACCCAACAGCTCGGCGCAGAATGCCATTTCCAAGGCCAAGAAGGACGACAGCCGCGCCGCCGGCGCCGCCGTGGTGAGGATGATCAGGAAGGGGATCAGGCCGCGCGACATCATGACCAGGAAGGCCTTCGAAAACGCCATCACCGTGGTCATCGCCTTGGGAGGCTCCACCAATGCCGTGCTGCACCTGCTCGCCATCGCCAGCGCCGCCAAGGTGAAGCTGACTCTCGACGACTTCACCCGTATCGGCAGGAAGGTTCCTTTCCTCGCCGACCTCAAACCGAGCGGCAAACACCTCATGTCCGAGCTGATTGGGATCGGCGGCATCCGTCCGTTGATGAAGATGCTTCTCGACGCCGGCCTGCTGCACGGGGACTGCCTGACCGTCACCGGTGAGACGATGGCGGAGACCTTGAAGAAGGTGAAACCCTACTCCAAGAGCCAGACGATCATCCGACCGCTCGACAACCCGATCAAAAAGGACAGTCACCTGGTCGTTCTCTACGGCAACCTTTCGCCCGCCGGTTCCGTCGCCAAGATAACCGGGAAGGAAGGTCTGCGTTTCACCGGCAAGGCCAAGGTTTTCAACTCCGAGGAGCTTGCGATGAAGGCAATCCTCGCCGGCAGGATCCGGAAGGGCGATGTGGTCGTCATCCGCTATGAGGGTCCCAAGGGCGGCCCCGGCATGCGGGAGATGCTCGGCCCCACGTCCGCCATCATGGGACGCGGCCTCGGCAATGATGTCGCCCTGATAACCGATGGTCGTTTTTCCGGTGGAACGCATGGTTTTGTCGTCGGCCATATCACTCCTGAAGCCTACACCGGCGGACCGCTGGGCATTGTCAAGAACGGCGACCAGATCACCATCGACGCCGAGAATTGCGAACTGAACATCGACATCAGCGACAAGGAGCTGAAGGCGCGGCAGAAGGCCTGGAAGTCCATCAAGCCCCGCTACACGACCGGCGTGCTTGCCAAGTATGCGCATCTGGTCAATTCCGCCTCGGAAGGCGCCGTGACCGACAGTGCCCTGAAGCTTGGTTGAATCCCGCCATTCTCGGACCATCTGAACGGCCCGTTGGAATCATCCTTTCCAACGGGCCGACTGTTTACAATTCATGGCAAACCAACAGACCACGGCATTCCTCCGCCCCGGGCACTCCGAGCGAGCGCTCGCGGGACATCCTTGGATCTACGCGAAGTCGATTCAACGCTACACGCAGCCCCCAACCGACGGCGAACTTGTTCAGGTCAGGGATTCTCGAAAGCGGTTCATTGGGATGGGTTTTCACAACTCACAATCCCGGGTTCGCATCCGGATGGCGGCCCTCCAACGAATCGAGGTGAACGCCGACTATTTCGCCGCGCGCATCCAAGCCGCCGCAGATTTTCGCGACAAACATTACCCGGACCGGGAATGCTTTCGCGTCATCAATGCCGAAAGCGACGGATTGGGCGGACTGATCGTGGACAAATATGGCGACACATTGTCCGTCCAGATTTCCAGTCTCGCTTTCAACCAGCGCAGAACCGATATCCTGAAGACCTTGTGCGACGCGTTCCCGGACTGCCGCCTCGTCGAAACCCATGACGCCGGCTATCGCCGTTTTGAGGGCCTGCCGGAAGCACCCACCGCCGAACATCACCCTGCGACCACAGCCAGGATCAACGAACTCAGTTTCGCCGTAAGTCTGGATTCAGGTCACAAGACAGGCGCTTATCTGGACCAGCAGGGGAACTACCAGGCGGTCGGAGAACTTGTCGCCGGGTTGCGCTCACCTCGGGTGCTTGACTGCTTTTCGTATGAGGGCGGTTTCGCCCTTCACGCCGCCCGCCATGGCGCATCTCAGACACTCGGTCTGGAACAAAACGCACTGGCCGTGGCCCGGGCCGGTGAGAATGCCAGGACCAACAACCTCGACGGAGCCTGCCACTTCGACTGCGTCAACGTATTCGACTGGTTCAAGACAACGACGGCATCCAACGAAGACGCCGGCGCGTTCGACATGATCATTCTCGACCCGCCATCCTTTACCCGTTCGCGGGGAAACCTCGCGAACGCCGCCCGCGGCTACAAGGAAATCCATCTCAGGGCGCTCCGCCTGCTGAAACCCGGCGGAATCTTGACCACCTTTTCCTGCTCCCATCACGTGGACCGCGCGTTCTTTCTCGACGTCATCCGCGAGTCTGCCTTCGACGCGCGTCGTCAATTGCGCCTCCTGCGCACCCACGATCAACCGCTGGACCATCCAATTCTGCCGGCCGTGCCCGAGACGGAGTACCTGAAGGGCTTTTCCTTCGAAGCGCTCTGATCCCGATCGCCCAGACTCCATTCGAGCGCACAAAAAAACCCCAACCGAAGTTGGGGTTTTTTAATCTGGCGACTACCTACTCTCGCACAAGCTTTACAAGCACTACCATCGGCAACGCAGTGTTTTACGGCCGAGTTCGGGATGGGATCGGGTAGGACCACTGCTTTATGGTCACCAAAAAATCTGTATTGACTGACTGTCAAAAAGAACGCCTCCGATCGGACGACATTCTCTGAAAACTACATACAGACGACCAGATCAGACTATCGTCGAGTCAAATTCGCTTTCTTCCATCCCGATGAGATGGAGAAAAAAGCGATCAAGCCTCACGACCTATTAGTACCAGTCCGCTGAACGCCTCACAGCGCTTACACGCCTGGCCTATCAACCAGGTAGTCTACCTGGGGTCTACAGCCCTAATGGGAGGGAAACCTTATCTTGGGATGAGCTTGGCACTTAGATGCTT
>JAYPEY010000116.1:0-11129 GCA_038126035.1 Verrucomicrobiales bacterium
TTCCTTTTTCAGACAGGCTCTCAGACTCGGCACGCGCCCAAACTCGCTTACGTTGCCGGTGACACAGATGAGATTCAGCGCGAGCGCATGTCCGTCAATCAGCGTGTCGTGGCCGCCGATCTCTACGCGACGCCACGGACGAACACTCCCTTCGCGACTTTCGAACCATCAAGACAGGGGAGCAGATTCAGAGGAATCAAATGCAACCATTCCTTTGTCTTCATTCCTTTGTCAGGTCCGCGCGTTCGTTGCGGCATTGCCGCGCCGGCTGGTCCGTTGCCCTCAACGGCGCAGTCCACAGCCGTTCACCGGTAATCATCAAACCACCGCGCGTTCCACCGCCTTGCGCGCGATCAACTTGAACTCCTCCGTGCCGACATCGAAGGCCGCGGACATTTCGTGGATCTTCAGATCAGGATACTTCTTCCGGAATTCGGCCAAGTTCTCGGGCGCGGGATCCTCGTCCATTTTGTTGGCGGCGACGAAACGCGGGCGGTCCAGCAACGCCGGATCGTAAAGCCGCAATTCGCTGAGCAGTTGCTCGTAATCGTCCCAGGGCTCGCGTCCGTCGGCGCCCGCCATGTCGAGCAGGACAACCAGCGCCTTGCAACGGCTGATGTGGCGCAGGAATTCATGCCCCAGACCGACGTTCATGTGCGCGCCCTCGATGATGCCCGGCACGTCGCAGACCGTCAGCCGCGTGTAGTCCTCAAATTCCATCACCCCCATCTGCGGATGCAGCGTCGTGAAGGGATACGGCGCCACCTTGGGCCGAGCCTTGGAAACCGCGGTCAACAGCGTCGATTTGCCGGCGTTCGGATACCCCACCAGCCCGATGTCCGCCATGATGCGCAGCTCGAACCAATACTCGCCCTCCTCCCCCGGCTCGCCGGGTTGCGCAAATCTGGGGGCCTGACGTCGGGCCGTGGTGAAATTCCGATTGCCCAGGCCGCCGCGCCCGCCCGCGCAAAGCACAAACCGCTGCCCGTGCTCGGTCATGTCGATGACCAGTTCCCTGTTCTCGGGAAGCTTGGACCCGCCGCGCGATCCCTGCCCCCCCTCGCCGGACGCCTCGTCCTCGACCGCCTCCTCCCCGGACAGGTCGATCTCCAACGCCACCGCGCCTCCTTCACCCCGGACCACCGTCCCATCCTCATAGGCGTCAATGTCCGGCGCGGCCTCCTCCAATTCGTCCTCCTCCTCGTCGCCGCCCTCGAAGCCGCCTTCAAAATCCTCCGCCTCCTCGTCCTCCTCGTCGCCCTCAACAAAATTGTCCCTCGCCAGTTCCTCCTCGATCGTCTCCGGCTCCGGGGGGACGCGCCAAACCAGCGTGCCGCAGGGCACCTTGATGATCAGATCATTGCCGGAACGACCGTCCATGTCCTTCCCCTTGCCATGCTCCCCGTTCTTGGCCATCAACCGCGGCTCGTAGAACTGCGCGATGAGATTGTTGATGTCGTGGCTGGCCTCGAGGATCACGCTGCCGCCGCCGCCGCCATTGCCGCCGTTCGGGCCGCCCTTCGGGACGTGCGCCTCCCGGCGAAACGACACACACCCCTTGCCGCCGTGACCGGCGCGGGCGTAAACCTTGATTTCATCGATGAACATCGGAGCTGATTGAAAGGACGGAGACCCATTCCCCGCCGACGGTTGGCGGACAAAAAAAAGGCGAGGCAGGACGCCTCGCCGAAATTCGGTTCAATCCGAACGTGTCAATTCTGTTCCGCCGCCTCGGCCGGAACGACGTTGACGCGCTTCTTGCCGCGGCTCTCATCGAAAGCCACCTGGCCGTCGACCAGCGAGAAGAGCGTCCAGTCGCGGCCGGTGCCGACATTCTTGCCTGCGGTGAACTTGCTGCCGCGCTGGCGGACGATGATGTTGCCGGCGACGACCTGCTGACCGCCAAATTTCTTGACGCCCAGACGCTGCGCGTTGGAGTCGCGACCGTTACGGGAGCTGCCCTGTCCTTTTTTATGAGCCATGATTCAACCTTTGATGCCTGTGATCTTGACGACCGTGAGTTCCTGCCGGTGCCCCTTCTTGCTGCGGGTGGCCTTCCGGCGCTTCATCTTGAACGCGACAACCTTCTTCCCGCGCTTGTGCTCCAGCACGTCGGCCGTGACCGTCGCCTCCTCGACCGTGGGCCGGCCGATCTTGACGCCCTCGTCCGAGCTGACCAGCAACACCTTGTCAAAAGTGTGCGTCTGACCGGCCTCCGTCCCGAGACGCTCGATCTCGATCGTATCGCCCTCGGTCACGCGATACTGTTTTCCACCTGTCTGTAATACGGCGTGCATGATATTTGCCTTTCAGTAAATTCGTCGAAAAGGCCGTAGATAAAGCCAGAGGACCGATCCGGTGTCAACCACCCAATCAAACTTTTTTACAGCTGGCATTCGGGTTGCCAACCCGGGCGCCGTTCGCTTAAATGCGCCGCCATGAAACGATTCTACATTCTCCTGGCCGCCGTGTCGCTCGCCATCGCGAGTCCGGCCCGATCGGCCACGCAGGACGAACTCTACGTCAGGTTCTACCAGATGATCCAACAGGCCGACACCCTCATCGGCCGCAAACAGGAAAAAGCCGCGGTCGATCTCTACCGCGACGCGCGCGGCGGACTCCAGAAACTGCAGAAGGACAGCCCCGGATGGAACAAGCAGATCGTCCAGTTCCGCCTCGACTACATTGCCGGCAAGCTCGGACCGCTGGAAAACAAATACCCCGTCGCCAAACCCGCCCCCAAGCCCGCGCCCAAAAAGAAGGCCGCGGCGCCCGTCGTGGAGACACAGCTCTCCTCGATCAATGACGAACTGATCAAGGAGCGCATGAAGAGCGCCGACCTGCGCAACAAGCTGCAGGAGGCCCTCGCCGCCAAACCGGCCGAAATCGACCCCGCCGCGCACGCCAAGGCCATGGCCGACCTCGCCGCAGCCCAGGAAAAGGCCGGCTCCCTCGATGAGGAACTCGCCGCCCTCAAGAAAAAGGCCGAGGATATGATCGAGGCCGCCGAAGCCAGACAGCTCAAGAAGGCCATGGCCGACAGCGAGCGCCTGGCCGGCAAACAGGCCAAAGACCTTGAGGCCCTCAAGGCCGACCACGCCAAACTCACCGCCGAACTCGAGAATCTCGATAAGACCGAACTGCCCAGGCTCCGCAGCGAAAACAACGCTCTGCAAAAACAGATCGCGGACCTCGGCAAACAGGCCGGCAAGACCGACAAGGCCGAAAAGGCCCTCCAGCAGATCAGCGCCCAGAACAAACTGATCGCCCGCGAACTGGAAGCCGCCCGCGACAAACTTGCCGACTCCCAACGCCAACTCGCCAGGTCCGTCGAGAAGGCCGCTCTCGACAAGGCCCAGAAAGCCCTTGCTGAAAAGACAGAGGAACTGGCGGGCAAGGACGCCTCCCTCGTCAAGATGCAGCGCGAGATCGACGCCCTCGAGGTCCGCGTGAAGAACGGCGGCGAAAGCGCCCGCGCCGCCAATTACCGCGAGGAAAACAGCGCCCTCAAGAAACAGGTCTCCGACCTCTCCAAGCAGATCGCCGCCGCCGAAAAGGCCGCCTCTGAAATCGCGGAGCTCAAAGCCGACAACGACAAGCTTGAAGCCCAGCTCGAAGCCGCCCGCAAGCGCAGCGACGCCGCTTCAAGGAATCTCGGCAAGATGGTCGCCAAGGCCGACCTTGAAAAGGCCCAGGACGCCCTGGAGAACGCCAACAAGGAACTGCGCAGCCGCGCAACCGACCTGGGCAAGGCCCGACGCGAGATCGCCGACCTCGAGAAGCAGCTCAAGGCGGCCGACACCAGCAAGCGCTCCAGCGACCTCCGCAAGGAGAACGACGCGCTCAAACAACGGATCTCCTCCATGACCAAGGCCGCCGGCGAAGCCACCGATCTCGCCAAGCAGGCCGGAGCCCTGCGCGCCGAGAACAAGAAGCTCGAGACCGCCCTCAAGGCCGCCCAGGACGCCGCCGATGCCGCCAAGCGCCAACTCTCACAGTCCGTCGCCAAGTCCGACCTCGACAAGGCCCAGGACGCCGCCGAAGCCGCAACCAAGGCCCGGGACAAGGCCGTCGCCGCCCTCACCAAGGCGCAGCAGGAAATCGTCGAACTCGACAAGAAGTTCAAGGCCGCCGACAGCAGCCGCCGCTCCAGCGATCTCCGCAAGGAGAACGACGCGCTCAAACAACGGATCTCCTCCATGACCAAGGCCGCCGGCGAAGCCACCGATCTCGCCAAGCAGGCCGGAGCCCTGCGCGCCGAGAACAAGAAGCTCGAGACCGCCCTCAAGGCCGCCCAGGACGCCGCCGATGCCGCCAAGCGCCAACTCTCACAGTCCGTCGCCAAGTCCGACCTCGACAAGGCCCAGGACGCCGCCGAAGCCGCAACCAAGGCCCGGGACAAGGCCGTCGCCGCCCTCACCAAGGCGCAGCAGGAAATCGTCGAACTCGACAAGAAGTTCAAGGCCGCCGACAGCAGCCGCCGCTCCAGCGATCTCCGCAAGGAGAACGCCGCCCTCAAGAAGCAGGTGTCCAGCCTCGGCAAGCTGGCCAAGGAAGGCGAAAAAGTCCCCGGCCTGCAGGCCGAGATCGATCGCTTCGAAAAAGCCGTCCAGGAACAGGCCGCCGCTCTCAAGAGGCTCCAGGCCGCCAACCAGAAGCTGACTGAGCTGCTGAACGACCCCAAGGTGAACCGGGAAAAGTAATCGCCCCCCGTTTCCGCCCCTTTCATTCCAAGACCCGCCCAACGTTTGGGCGGGTCTTTTGTTTTGCCTGCATGGGAGCGCGTCACTTCAATTCCCTTAATCCATTTGCCAAGTCAAAGCCGCTTTGGCAATGTTCCCGCCCCATGAAACGATTTCTTACGGCATTCGGCGCGATCCTGCTCGCCGCCGCCCTGACAACGAACGCGCAACAGGCGCCCGACGAGCTGTTCGTCCGTTACTACACCCTGATCCAACAGGCCGATGCGCTCACCGAGCGCAAGCAGGACCGCGCCGCCATGGACAACTATCTCAAGGCGCGCGACGGCCTCCAGCAGATGCGCAAGGCCTACCCCAAGTGGAACACCAAGGTCGTCGATTTCCGCCTCGACTACGTGAACGACAAACTCAAGCCGCTGCTGGCGAAGTTCCCGGCGGGCGTCACTACGGATGACAAGGACGACAAGCCCTTCCCTCCCGCAACCGTCATTCGCGGCAACGAGGCCATCGCCTCCCAGATCGGAGCCCTCAACAACGAGATCATCCGCCTGCAGGCCCGCAACAAACAGCTCCAGCGCGACATCAGCGCCGCCAAATCCGCCGCCGGCTCGCCCGCGGAACTGAAACAGGCCAAGGAACAGATCGACCGGCTGGAGCAGGAGAAAGCCGGCCTCAGCGCCTCCCTCACCGCCAACCAGGAGAAGCTCGCGACCATGATCGACAAGGCCGTCGTCGACCAGGTCCAGAAGGAACTCGCCGCCGCCAATGCGCGCGCCGCCGACATGGTCTCCCCCGATGTCCATCAGGGCGCGTTGAAGGAACTCGACGAGAACCGCAAACGCATGGCCAAACAGGACGAGTCGCTCGCCAAACTGAACGAGGCGAACGCCGAACTGAAGGACCGTGTCGATGAACTCTCCAAGAAATCGCCCGACGCCCGCCTCCGCTCCGAGAACCGCGGCCTGAAAAAACAGGTCTCCGAACTGTCACGCAAGGTCGCCGCCATCGCCAGGATCGAATCGCAGAACGAGACGCTGACCCAACGCGTCGAATCGCTCACCGAGGAAAACAAGGGCCTCAAGGCCGGCATCAAGGAGGAGCAGAAGAAGTTCGCCGACTTCGCCAAGGCCGCGGAGAACAAGGAGGAGGCGAAGATGATCGCCGACCTGACCGCGCGGAACGAAAAGCTCGACGCCCGCCTCAACGCGCTGGTGAAGAACGAGATTCCAGCCATGGAGGCCGAGAACAAGGCGCTCAAGACCCAGGTCCGGCAACTCGACCGGGAGGCCTCCGGCGCCAACCGCCTGCAACGCGAGGTCGCCGGCCTGAAGGAGGAGAACGACGCCCTCAAGATGTCCGCCAGCGAACTCGAGAAGAATCTCAAGGCCGAACAGAAGATGGTGGCCAAACTTTCCAAGGACTCCGATCGCGAGCCGCTCGTGCGCGAACTCGCCGCAGCCAATGGCAGACTGCAGAAACAGGCCGACGAACTGGCCGCCGCCGAAGCCGCCAACAACAAGCTCGACAAGGAGAACGCCTCCCTGCGCGACACCCTCAAACGCGACCAGCGTCGCATGGCCAAAATGGTCGACGCCTCCGTCCTCGACGAGGTCCGCGGCGAACTGGCGCAGGTGAAGAAGGACCAGGGCAAGGCCCCCGCCGACGCCGCCCTCAAGCAGGAACTCTCCGAATCCCAGAACGAGATCAAACGCAAGGACGCGGCCATCGCCGCCCTCCGCAAGGAGAACGAGAAACTGGAGAAACTCCTCAGCGACCCCGCGGCCGCCGGAGATTCCAAACAACTGAAGACCCTGGAAAAACAGTTGGCCGACGCCGAAAAGGCCCGGAAGCGGAACGAATCCGAGGCCGCCAAACTCGCCGGTGAAAACGCCGCCCTGAAACAAACCCGGGACGACCTCGAGAAACGCCTGAAAGAAGCGGAACTCGCCGGCGACGCCAAGGCCGCCGCCAGACAGGTCGCCCGGCTTGAAAAGGATCTCGCCGACCTGCAGGCCGACCGCGACGCCCTCGCGCAACAGCGCAAGGCCCTCGAGACCGAGCGCGACGCCCTGGCGAAGCAGGTCCGCGACGCCGGACGCAACAACCCTTTCGAAGAGGAGATGAAGGCCCTCGAAAGCCGCCAGAAGGCCACCGAAGCCAAGCTCTCCAGCCTCGAGCGCAACAACGCCCGCCTCGAAAAGCGGAATGCGGACCTCGAAGAGAACCTCGCCAAGGCCCGCCCCACCAGCCGCCGGGCCGACGCCAAGCTCGCCGCCAAGGTCGAGGAACTCGAGGACGAACGCAACGGACTCGAACGCGAATTGAAGGCCGCCACCAAACAACTCAACGACCGGCAGGCCCGCCGCGACGCTGAAAAGGTCGGGGAGATGGCGGACGAACTCGCCGACCTCCGCGCCCGCCTCGAAGTGCTGGATGCCCGCAAGGTCCCCTACACCAAGGACGAAATCGCCCTCTTCAACCGCAAGCCCGCCGCCGCCAGCGAGCTCACCCCCGCCGCCGAACCCGGCCGCAGCGCCCGCCGCGAACTCTCCCCCGAGGCCGGCAAGCTCGTCGCCGAGGCCCAGCGCGCCTTCAACGCCCGCCGATACGACGACGCCGAGAAGAAATATCAGGAAGTCCTCAAAATAGATTCCGCAAACGTCTTCACCCTCTCCAATCTCGCCGCCACCCAGATCGAGCAGAACCGGCTGGATGACGCCGAAGGCAACCTGACCAAGGCCCTGGCCCAGGATCCCGAGGACGGACACGCCCTCTACCAGATGGGCTACCTGAAATACCGCCAGCAGAAGCTCGATGAGTCGCTGGACTACCTGAGCAAGGCCGCCGCCGCCGAACCCAAGAATTCGGACATCCACAACTACCTCGGCATCGTGCTCAGCGAAAAGGGCCAGCGCGGCGCCGCCGAGACCCACCTCCGCAAGGCCATTCAGATCGAACCCGGCAACGCCAGCGCGCACCACAACCTCGCCGTCATATACGCGACCCAAAAACCGCCGCTGCCCGAACTCGCCCGCTGGCACTACCAGAAGGCCCGCGAGGCCGGCCACCCCGAGAATCCCGAACTTGAGCGCGTGATCGAACAGAAGTGATCCGCCGCGACCACGGTCGCCCGGTTGCATCATGCTGCGCCAACACTCCGACGAGATCGCGATCCCGACCCGTGGACGCGGGCTCACCATGTTCACCAGCGAGGCCCAGGCCATCGTTCGTGAGTCGGGAATCAAGACCGGCCTCTGCACGCTCCACCTGCAGCACACCTCCGCTTCGCTGCTGATCCAGGAGAACGCCGATCCCACCGTCCGCTCGGACCTTGACCGCTTCTTCGCGCGCCTCGTGCCCGACGGCGACCGCATCTTCGAACACACCTTCGAAGGCGACGACGACATGCCCGCCCACGTGCGCACCGCATTGACCGCGGTCAACCTCAGCATTCCCATCCGGTCCGGCGCGCTCGCCCTCGGCACGTGGCAGGGAATCTACCTCTGGGAACACCGCACCCACCCGCACCACCGCCGCGTGATTGTGCATGTTCTGGGAGAGTAGGCGCCGAATTTCGAGGTAGGGACCTTTCGCCGAAAGGTCCCATTTCAAAGCCCTGAAGGGGCGAAACATGAGGAATTGAACTTCGTCAGGCATGCTGTTGCCCGATCCGCAAGCAGCCCCGGGTGAACCAAGGTCCGGCTCAGCGGGAGCTTCGCCCCACCGTATCGCCCCGCTTGGCTTGACGACGCCGTCCGATTCCATTCCACTTCTCCGCCCGGCGCGGATGCGTTTCCACGTTTTCACCAACCAACCATGATCAACAAAGGAAGAGCCATCGGACTGGCCCTCAAGGGCGCCGCCATGGGCGCGGCCAATGTCATCCCCGGCGTCTCCGGCGGAACCATCGCCTTCATCACGGGCATCTACGAGGAACTGATCGACTCGATCAAATCCTTCGACGTCAAGGCCCTCAAACTGGCGCTCGGATTCAAGGTCAGGGAATTCGCCGAACACACCAACCTCGCCTTCCTCATCCCGCTCTTCGCCGGCGTCGGCGTCAGCATCTTCAGTTTTGCCAAACTGCTGGAATACTGCTTCACGCAACATGAGTCGCTGACCATGGCGTTCTTTTTCGGACTGATCGTCTCGTCCGTCTACCTCGTCGGCAAGCAGATCAGGAAATGGGACGCGCCCGCGTTGATCATGTTGGTCGTCGGCGTCGCCATCGCGGTGGGCATCGCCTTCCTGAAGCCGGCCGCCGCCAATGCCAATCCGGTGTGGGTCTTCATCTGCGGCATTGTCGCCATCTCCAGCATGATCCTACCCGGGCTGTCCGGCTCCTACGTCCTGCTCATCATGGGCAACTATCTGCTCGTGCTCGGCGCCATCAGTTCCATGAACTTCGGCATCCTCATTCCCATGGCCCTCGGTTGCGGCGTCGGCCTGGTCGCCTTCTCCCACCTGCTCTCCTACATCTTCAAACATTTCCACAACGCCACCGTCGGGCTGCTGACCGGATTCGTCTTCGGCTCCCTCGTCATCATCTGGCCCTGGAAACAGGCGGTCTACCTGACCGACCAGGCCGGGAATCCAATCCTAAAGAAGGGCGAGGAGAAGATCATCATCGGCTACGAGTGGCTGACGCCCGCCATCGACGGCGCCTTTGCCGCCGCCGTGTTCCTGATGCTCCTCGGGGCCGTCGCCGTGGTCTTCATCGGCCGCTTCGATGAACAGAAGTCGGAGGCGAAGGAGCAGGCGGGAGCAAAGTCCGAGACCGGGCCAAACGAATGAACCCGCATCTCAACCTCGCCCAACGCGCCGCCCAGGCCGCCGGCCAACGCCTCACCGAACTGCTTGGCAAGGCGACCGTCGAACAAAAGGGCTCCTCGCAGAATCTCGTCACCCAGGCCGACCTCGAGGCCGAGGAACTCATCACCTCGATGATTCTCGACGCCTTTCCAGATCACAAGTTCCTGCGCGAGGAAGGCGAGTCCACCGGCGGCGCTGACGCCGACCATCTCTGGGTGATCGACCCCCTCGACGCGACCAACAACTACGCCCATGGCATCCCCCACTTCGCGGTGTCGGTCGCCTATTATGAAAAGGGCGCTCCCGTGGCGGGTGTGATCCTGGATCCCACCCGCGATGAACTGTTCTCCGCCGTTCGCGGCGGCGGCGCCTTTCTGAACGGCAAGCCGATCAGGGTTTCGGAAAACGCCGAACTCTCCGAGTGCATCATTGGCACAGGCTTCTACTACGACCGCGGCGCCCTGATGGAGCGCACGCTCAAGGGCGTCCACGACCTGTTCAAACGCAACATCCGCGGCATCCGCCGCTTCGGCAGCGCCGCCGTCGACCTGTGCTGGGTCGCCTGTGGACGTTTCGACGGCTTCTTCGAATACCGCCTCTCCCCCTGGGACTACGCCGCCGGCGCACTGATCATCGAGGAGGCCGGCGGCAGATGCTTCGACCGCGATGGAAAACCCCTCCACCTCGACTCCGGCAGCGTCATCGTCGCCAATGCCAGGGTCGCCGGGGAGTTGCTGGAGGTCGTGCGCTGGACTGACTAACGCGCGCGCCCTTCCCAAGGAGCGGCGACATTCCTGTCGCCGTGGCCCTGAAAGGGCCAAAGCAGCGCAGGACACCGACCAGGCTCAGCTATCGTGACGGGATTGCCTCCCGGGGAATCGGAGCGCCGAGCATTGCTCGGCCGGGGCGTGAGTCGCAAGTCAATGACGAGCAATGCTCGGCGCTCCGACCGCGGGATCAGTCCGACCGACCACACGATCTTCTGCGGAGCTCCCTTGGCATCCGTAAGCCGTCGTGGTATTGGTGGACCATGGATTTGGCAGTGTTGGAAAAACATGCGCTTCAACTCGCTCCATCGGATCGGGCCGTGTTGGCGGAGCATCTTCTTCAAAGTTTGGAGGACCCATCAATTCTCTCCGCATGGGTCACTGTATCGGGCGATCGGTTGACCGCGTATGACAAAGGCGAAATCGAATCGCGAGACGCCGCCGACGTGATCGCTGACCTCCGCGCCGGCCTGGCTCGATGAGATTACGCTTCCTCTCGCCGGCGGAAACTGAACTCGCGGAGGCAGTCGCATACTACGAGAAACAGGTTCCCGGATTGGGTTCCAATTTTCTGGACGAGATCGTGATCGCCTCCGTCATGCACCTCCGTCGCCATCCCGACCACTGGAAGAAGCGTCTTTGAAGACCGCCCGCCCAAGGAGCGGCGACATTCCTGTCGCCGTGGCCCTGAAAGGGCCAGGGAGGCGCGGGACACCGACCCGGCTCTGCAATTGTAACAAGCTCGTCTCCCGGGGAATCGGAGCGCCGAGCGCATGGGGGGCCCGGGGGGGGGGGGGCCAGGAAGGCCGGGCCAGAGGCGGGCGCCCGGGCGCGGGGGGTGGCGCCGGAA
>JAYPEY010000116.1:11139-17877 GCA_038126035.1 Verrucomicrobiales bacterium
CCCTGCTGGTCCCCGGGGTAAGGGGCGCGCGTCGCTTGGCTGGGCCGGGGGGGGGTTCGAACTTAATTGCCGAGCATTGCTCGGCGCTCCGGCCGCGCGTGTTTCGCCCTTACAGGGCTTTGAAATGGGCTCGACGGAGTCTCTCCCAACCGGATTTACGAGCCGTCCGGTTGGCGGAAGCGCTGTTGGCGCTGAGGTCATCAACGGCCCGGCATGAACTGAAGAGGCATGACGACAGCGGCAGCGGATCCATAAGGCGGTGGGGCAAGACTCCGTCGAGCCCACTTCGAAACCCTGAAGGGGTGAAAGAAGCGCCCCAGAAGGAAACGCGCGAGCACGTCCTTTGTGCCTGCGTTGCAGGCAGGACGGCAGAAACCCTCCACTCTGCCCCCACCCAACACGCAATTTGATGGGCGGCTGTCGGGCTTTCCGTTAGCTTCGCGCGCGATGTCGAAGAAACTGTTTCTCCTCGATGGGATGGCCCTGGTCTACCGGGCGCACTTTGCGTTGATCCGCAGTCCCATCTTCACCTCCACCGGTGTCAACACCTCGGCCCTGCACGGCTTCGTCAACACCGTCCTCGACATCCTTGCGCGCCACGAACCCACCCACCTCGCCGTCGCCTTCGACACCTCCGCCCCGACGGTCCGGCACGAGTATTATCCCGAATACAAGGCCCAGCGCGAGGAGATGCCCGAGGACCTGCGCAAGGCCATCCCCAATGTCTTCCGCCTGCTCGAGGCCTTCAACATCCCGATGCTCAAACTCGACGGCTACGAGGCCGACGACATCATCGGCTGCCTCGCCCGACGCGCCGAAAACGAGGGCTTCGAGACCTACATGGTCACGCCCGACAAGGACTACTGCCAACTCGTCGACGAAAAGACCTTCCTCTATCGCCCGGCCCGCGGCGGCGGCGAAGCCGAGATCCTCGGCGTGCCCGAAGTCCTCGAATCCTGGGGCATCCAGCGCATCGACCAGGTCATCGACATCCAGGGACTCCAGGGCGATTCGGTCGACAACATCCCCGGCGTGCCCGGCGTCGGCCCCAAGACCGCGCAGAAGCTCATCGCACAGTTCGACACCTTGGAGAATCTCCTGGAGAACACCGACAAGCTGAAGGGCAAGCAGAAGGAGCGCATCGAGGAGAACAAGGAACAGGCCCTCCTTTCCAAGAAGCTCGCCCGGATGATCCTCGATGTCCCGATCGAGGTGGATCTGGACGGCCTTTCATTGCAGGAGCGCGACGAGGAGAAACTCAAGGCCCTCTGCGTGGAGTTCGAGTTCAACGCCATCGGCAAACGCCTGTTCGGCGACGACTTCAAGGCCGGACGCGGCGCGGCGGCCAAAGGCGCTTCCGGCGATTCGGCCGACAACGCCGAACCCGTCGTCCCTGCCGAACTCAAGACCATCACCGAGGTCGAACACGATTACCAACTGATCACCAAGGCCGAAGACCGCGCCAGGCTCATCGAACAACTTGGCCAACAAGAGTCCTTCTGCTTCGACATCGAAACCACGGGTCTCGACGCCAAGAGCGCCAAACCGATCGGCCTCGCCTTCTCCTTCGAGGCCGGCAAGGGATTCTACGTCGCGCTGTCCGGCGGGATGGAGGAGGTGCAGGCGACGCTGGAGGAATTCCGCAGTGTCCTGGAAAACGATTCCATCGAGAAGGTCGGGCACAACCTGAAGTACGACCTCACCGTGCTCAAGTGGCATGGCCTCGAGGTCGCCGGGCCGTTCTTCGACACGATGCTGGCGCACAGCCTCATCGAACCCGACCAACGCCACGGCATGGATTACCTCGCCGAGGTCTACCTCGGCTACACGCCCATCCCCATTTCCAAACTGATCGGCGAAAAGGGCTCGGATCAAATGAGCATGGCCCTCGTGCCCCTGGAGGAAATCGTCGAATACGCGACTGAAGACGCCGATGTCACCTGGCAGTTGCGCGAAAAACTGAAGCCGCTGCTCAAGGAGAAGGGTCAGGAACGCGTCTTCTACGACATCGAGGCCCCGCTGATCCCCGTCCTCGTCGACATGGAGCACGAGGGCGTGCGCGTCGACGCCGACACCCTGGCCGAGTTCTCCAAGGAACTCAGCGGCCACATCGAACGCTACGCCGCCGACATCCGCGAACTTGCCGGGCAGGACTTCAACCTCAATTCACCCAAGCAACTCGGCGAGATCCTCTTCGACAAGCTGCAGCTTTCCGACAAGCCCAAGAAGACCAAGACCGGTCAATACAAGACCGACGAGCAGACCCTGGTCGCGCTCGCCTCGCGCCACGAGATCGTGCAGCGCATCCTCGACTACCGCGCGGCGACCAAGCTCAAGTCCACCTACGTCGACGCCCTGCCCGCCGCGATCTGGTCGCGCACCGGCCGCGTGCACACGACCTACAACCAGGCCGTGACCGCGACCGGCCGCATCCAGTCGCAGAACCCCAATCTTCAGAACATCCCCATCCGCACCGAGATGGGCCGCGAGATCCGCAAGGCCTTCGTCGCCCGCGATGACGAGCACGTCCTGCTCGCCGCCGACTACTCGCAGATCGAGTTGCGCATCATCGCCGCCATCAGCCGGGACAAGGGCATGTTGGAGGCCTTCGCGAAAGGCCAGGACATCCACGCCGCCACCGCAGCCAAGGTCTATGGCGTCGAGCTGGACGCTGTGGAATCCGACATGCGCCACAACGCCAAGATGGTCAACTTCGGCCTCGCCTATGGCATGTCCGCCTTCGGCCTCAGCCAACGCCTCGGCATCCCCCGCCGCGAGGCCGCCGAGATCATGGACAACTACTTCGAGCAGTTCCCCGGCATGAAGACCTACATGACCGACACCGTGGAATTCGCGCAGCAGAATGGCTACGTCGAGACGGTCACCGGCCGCCGCCGCTACCTCCGCGACATCAACTCGCGCAACGGGACCGTCCGCGCGCAGGCCGAACGCAACGCCATCAACGCCCCCATCCAGGGCGCCGCCGCCGACATGATCAAGCTCGCCATGTCCGCCATTCACGCCGAATTGAAGTCTGGCGGCTACCGCACAAAGATGCTTCTCCAGGTCCACGACGAACTCGTCTTCGACCTCTACAAGCCCGAGGCCGACAAGGTGAAACCGATGATCGAGGAGAAGATGAGGGACGCCATCCAACTCGACGTCCCCATCGTCGTCGAAATGGGCGAAGGCCAGAACTGGCTCCAGGCCCACTGATCCGCCCACAGGCGCTCCCGGAGCGCGGGGCTGTGACCCGCAGCAGCCTCCGCCCGCCCGGAGCGCGGCTGTGTCGAAGACCAGCCGCAGCAACGTTGGCGACAACCAAGGCGTGGACAGCCCTCCCGTCGCCGGACCGCGGGTCTGCGACCCGCAGCAGCCTCCGCCTGCCCGGAGCGCGGCTGTGTCGAAGACCAGCCGCAGCAA
Organism: Verrucomicrobiales bacterium; assembly: GCA_038126035.1. Lineage (GTDB taxonomy): Bacteria > Verrucomicrobiota > Verrucomicrobiia > Limisphaerales > JAYPEY01 > JAYPEY01. The sequence goes on from JAYPEY010000116.1 coordinate 14,563, forward strand.
CGTTGGCGACAACCAAGGCGTGGGCAGTCCTCCCGCGCGTTCGAATCGAAAGCTGCTGCGGCTGGTCCCCAAGGCGGAACACAGCCGAGCTCCCATCCCCCCCCCCTGCCGCAGATCGAAAATCGACTTGCCGCCGTTCTTTCACTACAACCCCCGCTCCCGCATTCATGAAGAACTACGCCCAATTTATTCGAGACAACCGGAGGCTCCTCGCCTTCGGGATGTTCATGACGTTCTTTTCCAGCTTCGGGCAGACCTTCCTCATCTCCCTCTTTGCGCCCAGCTTCGACGCCGACCTCGGCCTGTCCGCCGCGGAATTCGGCGGACTCTATTCCCTCGCGACGCTCTGCAGCGCCGGGGCCCTGCCCTTCGTCGGCCGCCTGATTGATGACGTTCCCCTGCGTCGCTACGCCCTGGCCGTGGCGGTTGGTTTGGGCTTCGGCTGCCTGGCCATGTCGGCAATCCAGTCATGGTGGCAACTCTTCGCCTGCCTGCTGTTGCTCAGGTTGTCCGGACAGGGGCTCTGCGGCCACACCGCCTCGACCACCATGGCCCGCAGCTTCTCGTCGGGCAGGGGCAAGGCGCTCAGCGTCTCCAGCACGGGCTTTGCCATCGGCGAAGGCGCGCTTCCGGCATTGGTCGTCGCCTTGATCGCCGCCGTGGGCTGGCGAACCGTCTGGGTGATCCATGCGCTTTGCGTCGCATTGATCCTGATCCCCGCCATCGTGGCCCTCCTTTCCGCGCACGAGGCCGGCGAAGACGCCCATCATCGCGAGGAAGAAGACGCCGCAAACAAGGCCGAGAAGGAATGGACCCGAGCCCACGTCCTGCGCGATCCCCGATTCTACCTGTTGCTGCCCTCCCTCCTGTCTCTGCCCATCGTGGTCACCGGACTGATCATCCACCAGGCCGGCCTCGCCGAATTCAAGGGCTGGACGCTCGAGACCATGGCCTTTGGCTTCGTCGGATTCGCCATTGCGCGGATCCTCTCCTCGCTGGCAATCGGCCCGGCGATCGATCGCTTCGGCGCCGCGCGCCTCTTCCCCTTCCTGACCCTCCCGATGGCCCTGGGCATGGCCGTCCTCCTGGTCTCCGATCACGTGATCGCCGCCGGGGTCTACCTGGCCCTGACCGGACTCTGCCTCGGAATGAAGGGCAGCGCCACCTCCTCCCTCTGGGCCGAACTTTATGGCGTCCGCCACCTCGGCGCCATCAAGAGCCTCGCCGGCAGCCTGGCCGTCTTCGGCACCTCCCTGAGCCCCGCCTCCTTCGGCTGGCTTCTGGATCGCGGCATCGGCTTCCCCGCGCTCCTGCTGGGCAACATCGCCCTGATCGCCGTGGCCTGCGTGATGAGCTGGCTGGTTTGCCGAAAAGTTGGGCGCGTCTGCCAGTAGCCGCCTTTGGGCTGCGGGGCTGCGCCGGCCGTGGCTCGGGAAATCGCGCGCCGGATTGCCATGCCGCACGATGCGCAACCTGAAGGTTGCGGCTACCCAATATTTGAATCCGCCCGCGGCCGCCGTCTCCAAAGTGACGGCCAATCAACATCCCTCCTCGGTAGGGCAAACCTGCTTGTCGCGCCGAAGCCGAATGGCGAAGGCGGACCGGTTGGACCATTTCTCAGCCAGAGCGAGCAACGCGATGCGCAGGCGTCACCCCAACATCCGCTCAATCCGCCGCATGCAGACCTCCGGGCTCTTCTTCAACCGACACTCCCAGATCCGACACACACTCCAACCCTGCTTCCGCAACTGACGCGTCACCCGCCGATCCCGCGCCTGATTCCCGCCAATCTTCTCCCGCCAGAACTTCGCATTCTGCTTCGGCTTCTGATAACAGCGCGGACACCCATGCCAGAAACACCCATCCACAAACACCGCCAGCCGTTGTTTGGGGAACACAAAGTCAGGCTTCACTTCACGACTGCGGAATGAGGAATGGGGAATGCGGAGTCTTCCCTTGTTCCGCATTCCGACTTCCCCAATCCGCACTCGAACATGTCTTCTCCACCCTTTGATCCCATGCTCCCGAAACAGCCTGACCAACCGCAGCTCCGTGGACTCGTTTCCCTTCCCCCGGATCCGCGACATCACCTCGCTGCGCTTGGACTGGGTGAAGACGTCAGGCATGGGAGAAGGGCGTCGAAGGATCAAGTGGACGAGATCTCATCTTCGGACGTGTCCTCACGGAGTCGAGCGGGAATGTCCATGGATTCATGGAGCACGGTGAGAACGCCGAGTCTGCCATCAAGATCCCGGAAGAAGATGAGGTGATGCCGATACCGGGCAAAGAAGACTCCTGCAAATCCGTCGCGATTCACGCGCTTCCAGCGATGGCGTGACTCAGCGATGCGGTCCAGATCGACGAACAATTCCGCGACGTATCGATCCGCCTGTTCCTCGCCCCAAGTCCGTTCCGTGTAATCCCAGATTTCAACAAGACGCCGCGCGGCGGCCGGATGAATCCTATGCTTCATTCCTACGCGACCGTTGTCGTCTGGCCTCGGCAATCACATCGGCGGCGTCCATCTCGACGAACTCCGAAGGGTCGGCCGCCATGCCCGGCTCCAGCTCCCGGCGAAGGCTGTCCCACTTCCGGTTCTCCTCGGCCTCATAGTCGTGGCGGATGAGATCGCGGATGTACTCGCTGGCCGAACTGAACGAACCCTTTTCAGGATCGCTCTTCTCCTTCACAAACGCCTGCAGACGCCCCGGAAGCCGCACATTGATGCCTTCTGACATGAGCAAATAGTCCCATCGTCCCACAATTTGTCAATTATGTGGGACGATTCGGTGACGCCGTGCGCGTGAAACCGGACGGGGCGCGGCTGTGTCCCGTCCTCGGGATCAGCCGCAGCGGTTTGGGAAACAGGATGGCGTTGGATGAATCCCTGGACCCCGGTCACGACCGACGTTGCTGCGGCGGGTCTCCGACACAACTGCGTTGCGCCTGAATCGCCCGTAGCCGCCTTTGCAAAAAGGTGGCAAACAATGCCCCCCCGGTGGGGCAAACCTGCCAGTCGCGCCGAAGCTGCAAAGCGAAGGCGGACCGGTTTGCCCTCTTCTCAGCCAGAGCGAGCAACGCGATGCGCAGGCGTCTCCGCGAACCTTTCGATCACAAGAGTGAACTCCGCCCGCGCGGCGGATAAAGACCCCGCTTTTTCCAGGCGCGGCTACAACATCCGCTCAATCCCCCGCACGCTGAACTCCAACCGCCCGTAGCCGCCTTTGCGAAAAGGTGGCGGCAGCCTACACCGTCTGCAACCGCATCGGATAAAGACCACGTGGAGGCGGCGGGAGTCGAAATCAAACGAGGTCA
>JAYPEY010000117.1:0-17698 GCA_038126035.1 Verrucomicrobiales bacterium
TCTGCACTGGCGCGGGGCTTTCCTTAGGGCGCCACGAGGATGACTCGGAAGAATTGGGCGCGTTCGGCGGCGGGGGGGAAGGGCAGGCTGGCGGAGGGGCCGTCCGCGAGAACCGGTTCGCCCAAGTCGATCCAGATGGTGTCGTCCAGGGCCCGTTTGAATTGGACCTGGTAGCGTCGTCCGGCCACGGCGTCCCATTGGATTTGCCTTTCCGTGCCGGCCTCTGACTCTCGCAGTTTCATCCGAAAGGGGATGAGGCCGAGTCGGATGGTTTGATTGTAGGCGTCTGAGATGTAGAGGTTGCCGTGGGCGTCGGCGGCCATTCCGTAGGGATTGAAGAAACGCGCGGATGCGGGGGCGCCGTCGGTTGCTCCGTCGCGTCCCGGCATTCCAGAGAGGGATTCGACGTCGCCGGTTAGAGTGACTCGTCGGATGATGTGGTTCAGAGAATCGGCCACCAACAGGATGTTGTCCGCAGCGAGGAGCAATCCGGCGGGGCTGCAAAATCGCGCCTGGGCTCCGTTTCCGTCAACGCAGCCGCCGACTCCCGGCGCTCCGGCGATGGTGGTCACGACGCCTTCGGGAGAAATGCGCCTGATCGTGTGATTGTTGCCGTCGGAGACATATAGCGAGCCGTCGGCGGCTATCGCCAAATCGACGGGACCGTTGAAGCGGGCGTCAGCTCCGGCGCCGTCGGCGTCGCCCCAGGATTCCGCCAGCCCGGCGATGGCGACGACTTGTCCGTCGGCGATTCGACGCACGCAGTGATTTCCGGCGTCGGCGACGTAGAGCGAACCGTCGGGGCCCAACGCGAGGCCGGCTGGATTTCGAAAGCGAGCGTCGCCGAGAGAGCCGTCGGCGGCGCCGCTTTGTCCAGCGGAGCCGGCGACAACACTGACAATTCCATCCGGGGAGATTTTTCGGATTACGTGGTTGCCTGTGTCGGAAATGAAAATCACGCCGTCCGGACGGATGGCCAAATCGGAGGGGAACTTGAATCGCGCGGCGGGAGCTTGACCGTTCAGGGAGCCCATAGCGCCGGGGGCGCCGGCAATGAGGTTTACGGTTCCGTCCTGGTTCAGCCGGCGGATCGTGTGGTTTCCGCTGTCGGCGATCCAAAGACGACCTTGCGCGTCAAACTCGACGCCGGCGGGATCTCGGAATCGCGCGGCGGTCGCGGCTCCATTGGCGCTCCCGGTCTCCAATGCGGCGCCGGCGATTGTGGCGATGTATTCCTGACCGGGCGCCGCGCTCGCGACAAACAAAAGGCACAGCAGCGCCAGCGGCGCGGCGCGGGAGGGCGCCGCTCGCGTCAGTCGCGATTCTTGGAAACGGGCGCCGTTCATCGTCGACGTCGGGTGAGGCGTTCGGCGGGACGCGATTCCGTCGGAGTGAGGGGAGGGCTCTTGAATTCAGCGTTGGGGACCAACTTTGTCCCGCTGCTGGTTTTCAAGTGGCCGTCGCGAAGGAAGACGTCCTCGACGCGGTAGAGATCCCCATCGGGCATGGCGTTGCGATTGGGAGCGTAGAGATCCTTGAAATGGCGAAAATACTCGGTGAATTCCTGGACGTTGAACGGCCGCGAGCCGCGGCGCCCGAAGACGACGGTTTGGTTGCCGGTTTCATCGATGACCCGGTCGCGATCGAGGCCCCGGGACACGGCAAGGACGGGGCCATGGGTGTGGTATGTGGCGATCAGTTTGGGATTGGGCGTCGGACTGAAACCCATGTGTCCGGGCACGTTCTCCGGGGAGATCAATTGCAAGACGCGAAGGCCGTTTTTGCCGTCGGCGACCAGCGCGTACATCGAAGCGTTGACCGACCCAATCTGAACGGACCGGGTGTCGTTCAGGGCGCCGCCGGCGTTGAACATCTGATGCAGCTTGGGTTTTTCAGGATTTTCGATGTCAATGATTGCGAGCCCCTCGCCGCCGTTGGCGACATAAAGGTAGGTTCTCGCGGCGTAGAGTCCGCCCGCGTGACTCAGCGGGACGACGGCGTTCGGAATGGCTTTGGGCTTCGTCGGGTCGGTGATGTCACAGACTTTCAACCCCTCTTCATCGGTCACAAAGAGATAGCGAAATTGGATTGCGAGTTTTTTCGGGTTTTTGAGGAAATCGCCGGTGAGTTCGCCGACGATCTTGGGGATTGGGAGTTTGTCGGCGTCACCGATTTCATTGATATCGACAACCACAATTCCGCGCGGGCAGGCGATGTAGAGTTGATGGCCGGCCACGATGCAATGCGTGGCCCCGGTGAGTTTCCCGTCGGGATTGAAGACGCGCCCCTTCTTCAGGAAATTGTTGCTGGGATTGCCGTCGACAAGGGGGCCGACCCCGACGATGACGAGCCCCTCTTCGAGGTCGGTCACGTAAACCGAGCCGTAAAGCAAATGGATTTCCTGTTCATCATTGACGGGATCGCGTTTGCGCAGGGGATCGATGCCAAGGGTGCTGGGCAAGGCGACCGAGGTGGCGAAGGGAGTGCGGACATAGGTCCGTTGGCCGAGCGGGGACACCGGAGCTGTGACGATGCGTTCGGAGAAACCTTTGTGGTCGATATTGGCCACGTCAAACACCTCCAGGCCCCCGGGGCCGTTGGCGGTGTAGAGGTATTCGCCGCGCAGCGTGAGGTCCTGAACGTCCTTGCCGTGATGGTGGTAGGATTCCTTGAGCTCTTGTTTCGCCTTTTGGTGGTCCTGGAAGTTTCGGGGATAAGCCAATTTGTGCAAGTGACTGCCAATGGCGGCTTGCGGCTCCTCTCGCTCCGTCCAGACCACGGCGCTGAAGCCCTTCTTGCCTTCGGCGACATAGGCGAACCGGCCGAAGAAGTTGACCGTGCCCGTGCCAAAACCCAACAGTTGCGTCATGATCGCGTTGTTGTCGTTCTGCTCGGAAAGATGGCAGTCCGTGCAGTTTTTGGTTGTGCCGACGCTGCTGGTGGTGTGGGGAAAGTGCGGGTTGAACGCCTGCCCGCTATAGCCTTCCGCGGAGACGGTCTGTTGCTGGGAGTAGATCCATTCGCGGTTTTGATTTTGGGAGCCGACCACAACCGCGCTGGAGGAACGGATGACCGCAAGACGGTTGCCTTTGACTGTTCCGTCGACGCCGAGCATGAAAACATCATCCCGGACGACTTGGGGATTGTAGGAAGTGTAGTTTCGAGACAGAGCGCCTTCGAACTTATTGAGCGGCATGCGTTGATTGGCCTTCATGGGCAGGTGGCAGCCAAAGCAGCTGGTGGCCCAGGACGTGTGGCATATCTGGCAGGAGATTGAGCTGTTGTCGTGAGCGAGCCGGCGTTTGCAATCGTCGACGGTCTTCGGCAGATCGCCCCAGGTTTTGCCGTCCCGGCGCAGCGTCTTGGCGTAGGCCGCCTTGGCGTTGTAGCGGGCCGGTTTCTTGGGATTGACGACGTCGATGGTCTGCGGCACTTCCCAGCGTCTGGTTTCCTCCATCATGGAGTTTTGGTAGAGGCGGTCTCCCTGCCATTCAAAGCGGGGTCCCCAAGGAGTGGAGCTTCGGTTGAGGTCCACCTGGCCGCCGTTTCCTGAGGTGATCAGGGTCGGCCGCTGATTGACTGTTCCGTGGCAGTCGATGCATTCGATGGTGGTCGCGTTGCGGGGCTCGCCGTAGAGGTTGCCGTTGCCGTGAACGTCGTGTTTGAAGTGGCAATCCACGCACTGCATTCCGCGGGCGAGGTGCACGTCTTTCAAGTGCACCGCCTTTTTAAACTTTTCCTGGTCGTCGTGGGCGATGGCGATGTCGTCGAGGTCGAGCAAGTTGCCTTTGCGGTCCTTTTTGAAGACGGCGCGAAACACCCAACCGTGACCGTGGTAATCGGCGAACTGGGTGTGTTTTAGTTTGGGGTTGAGTTCGGCGACTTTTTCGAGGAAGTCGTGATCGGTCCACAGGCCGCGGGCGGCGGCGGCTTCGGGGTTGTGTCGAAGGGAGGCCGCCATTTCTTCTTCGGTGGGGTCCTTCTGCTCCTTGGGATACATGAGTTCGCCGTCGGACTCCTGATCCCACCAAGTGTAACCGAGATAGGGGTTCACGAAGAGGTTGCCTTGATGCATATGACAGGACATGCATTGGCTTGAGGGGATCGAGCGGGTGAATTCGTGTTTGATCGGGTGCCCGCGCTCTCGTTTGGAGATTTTGGGATCCACGCTGAAACTCAAGCCTTGGTGGCCATATTGGCTGTACCAATCGGAATGCGAGGGCGAGCGATCGTTGGCGTAGATGACGTGGCAGGCCGTGCAACCGCTGGAGCGGTAATCGCCGGGATGGTTGTTGGAGCCCATGAATCCGAGCAGGGGATCGTGCAGCCGGGTTTTTTGCAGGTTGAGAAAAACGGGGTCGACGCGATTGAGGGTTCCGAGGCCCCGTTCGGAGAGCCGGCGGAGCGGTCGGCCGGGCGGTTCGGTGTTGTAGGGAACGCCTAGCTCGAGCGGCTTCTCCCCGCCCTTTTCGAAGATGCGCAGGATGTTGCCGGGTTGGGCAAGTGGAAAGCGGGGAAGCGGATCGAGATAGGGCAGTATGCCGTGCTTTAGGGTCATCTCGGGAGTGACCGGGGTCGGATTGACGAGACGCAAGGGCGCGCCGTCGAGTCCGTAAGCCTGGCCGAAGCGGTAGTTTTTGTCCGGGGCGCTGCCGTTGTTATAGAGCGCCGCTCCCCAGAGCATCGCGCCGTGGTTCATCATGCTGAGACAGACGTTGTCAACGTCCTGTTGGTGGCAAGTTCCGCAGGCTTGGGCGGCGACCCGCAGATCGCCCGGATTGACGAACCGTATGAATTCGGCGGACTCGTGATTGAGGAGAATGTTGGATGTGTTGGGGTTGGCGGAACTTTGCCAATATATAGGATTACGCGGGGCGACGTGCGCCTTGCCCATGGTAAGATCCAAAGCGGGATTGCCGCCGTGGCAGTCCGTGCAGCCGAGCTTTACGGCGGGCGACTTGTGCATGTCCTTCACGCCCGTGTGACACTGCAGGCAGCCTTCGCTTTTTTTCAGCACATCCGCTTCGGTTTGATCCACCAAATTGCGGGCCTTGTTATAGACCGGGGCGGACCACGTCCGCGTGTGGGATATTGGGGGGCCGAAGGCGTTGTCCACGCTTCGTTTGTCGGCGGCCGCGACGATTTGCGGGCCAAGGAGCAGCGCTGCGACGATTGAGAGGGCGGGCCAACGCGAGTTTGGGAGCGCCTTCGAAACGGGCTTTCGGCTTTTGGGACGTCGCAATGAATTGCGGTTGGGATCACGGGAGTGGCGGTGGGTGTCCATGCTTGGGCTAGTAGGTTAGGTTGATCGCGAACAGCGCGCTGTAAAAAAAACTGTCGGTTCGGCCGGCGTCGGAAGCGCCTGTGAAGCCAGCGGCGGGTTGGGAGGATCGTCGATAGATATCCCGGAACCCGGCGCCGGGGATGAGGGCGCCAAACCCGGTCGAGATGATGACGTTGTCGGTGAGAAAAGGCCGGTATTGAAACCCGAGGCTCAAGTCGAAGCCGATTTCTTCGTCAATGTTGTCGGCGGTGAGCGCGCGGCGGATGGGATCCGCCTCGACCATGCGAATATAGTTGGCGTTGACGAAGCTGCGCAGCTTGGGGGTGACCTCGATTTCGCTACCGACACCGAGGAGCAGGACGCCCGGGTTTACAAAGTTAGCCTGACCCTGGCCCTTGTTGGAGCGCAGGTTTGGCACAAGACTTTGGCGTTGTTTAAAGTTCACGAAAGATCCGCCGAGATTGAAGCCCTGACGGACATAGTAGCTGAAGGGCCCGCCGGTGAAGTTGGGGTTGTCCAGGATGTTGTCGAAACCGTTGGCCTGGCCGTCGGCGGCGTCGCCGTCGCCGGAGGCGTAGAAGACGGACGCCGCGTAGCGAATCCAGTCGCGGTCATAAGAAAGCTCCAGCGCCGCCATTTGGGCGTTGATTTCCGTTCGGCGGCCGGCGAGCCCGTTGAACTCGTCGTGTCCAAAAACCTGGTAAAAGGAGTGGCTGATGTTGAGGCGTTTGATGTGGCCTTCGCCCGTCCAACCAAGGTAGTAGGCGCGGACATTGTGCGGCCGAATGTCGCCGATGGGCGCCGGCCGGACGATCAGCCCATTGCGGTCATAGTGCAGGTTGGCGTCGTCGAAGTTGGCGTGGAAGCTAAGTTGGGCGGTGTAGCCCTTCCAGATGAGATCCTGATAATAAGCGTTGGCGACGACGACTCGTTGGCCGCGTTGGTTAAATGAGTTGAGTTCGGAGTTGGTGTCCTTCTCGCGCATGTCGAAAACGGCCAGGTTGTATTGCAGGCGGTTGTTCAGGGCGTTGCCGAAGACGCGCGCTCCGAGGTTGATGTCGTTGAAGATGAAACCGCGGAAGTCGCTGTTGAAGGGCTGGTTTCCGATGCGGGTCGCAATGAAGTCGTAGTTGGAGGAAAGGTCGCGCAGGTGCAACTCCACAAAGGCTTGCTGGAGGGCATAGAATTCCTTGAGGCGCGTGGTGTGGCGTCGGCCGGACAGGTCGGGTCCCAAGGGGAGAATGACGCCGTCCAAGAGGTTGTCGACATCGGCGGGGGTTTCGACGAATCGATTATCGGGCGGCGCAGTATTGTTTCCGCCGCCGAGAAAGCCTCGAGGGTCGGGAGACACGACGCCGGTTTCTCGGGCGCGGATGTAATTGACGTTGATGACGGGCTGCAGGCGGACGGCCCACTCGAAGGGTTTGAAGGCGGTTTCTCCGCGGAACAAATCGACCTGAAGTCCGAGGTTGTTGATTAGAAAGAACTGCTCGTTGCGTCCGTAGAATTCGGAGCCCCCTGGCTGCGCCGCGCTGATGCCGCTGGGCGTGGGCACGCGGCGAAATTCGATTTCGGTTTGGCTGGACGCGGTGAGGTTGAGAAAAATGTCCTGTCCAATGATGGGCAGGTCGCCCTTAAGGAGACTTTGTTTGTAGGGATGCCAGAGGCGGGGGCCGCCGGCGGCGTAGGGAGTTTCCGCGACGCCGCTGGTGTACCGTTTCCAAGGAGTGAAGCCGATCCGCCAACGATCCTGGACCGGCTCGGCGTATGGAGGAAGGCTGGCCTCTTCCGGCGATTCGTAGTAGTGCGGGTGGGGATGATCGAACGGAATCCGGAGCCGCGAAACGGACTGCTCTCGGGGAAGCTGCATGCCGTCCGGGATCTCGGGAATAGACCAAGTCAGGCCCTCTTTGACCGGCTCACGCAAGGTTTCCGAAGGGCGTCGGAGGCTTCCACTGGGCCGGATGATCGGTTCACTGATCTCGGGCGCTTCGGGGCGTGTTTGAAGAAACTCGGCGCGTCTCAGGGGTTTGTCGATCAGGCGCGTTGCGCCGCGAGGAGGAGCCAGATAGCGTTGGAAGGGGTTTTTCAAGAGCCGTTCCACTTCGGGATTGCCCGTTGCGGGTCCGGGGTCCGAATCGTAGCGGCGATTTGCCGAGCCGGGGCCGGACTCCGTGCGCTCGAATCTCAACGACGGCGGTTGAATAGATTGAGGCCGGGGGCGAACTGGGGGTGTTCCGGGATCGGGGTTAAACGCGGGCGCCGGTCGGACGTTGGGAGCCGTTCCGTCGCGAGGGGAGCGCCGCAATTCGCCTGCGCGCGGCGCCGCTTCGCCGCGTTTGCGCACGGGGTTCGCGGCGGGATCCGGGTCGAACCTGTCCGGTGAAATCGGCGGGCGATTCGTGGAGGTTGTTTGATGCTCGGAAGCCCAGCGTTGTTTCGCGGCGGGATCGGAGCGGGACTTCCGTGCGGAAGTCGAATCGGCGGCGCAAAGCGGGCCGTAGATGGGGGACAAAACGCCAAAACAGACTCCCGCCAAAAGAGCGGAGCCCAACCCAGCCTTGCTTATTAAAGCTCGCTTCCGCGTCGCCATCTATATCTTTGCAAAAAGAGTCTTGGCAGCCGATTCGAAGCCATTTAGAGAATGGAGAGAAACCTTCAAGGATGACCAGCACGAAATCCAAAGCGATGGCAATCATCCTGGCGCTCGTCGGTCCGATTTTGTTTTCGCTGCGCGCGGAAACCATGACCAAGGCGCAGGTGGAGGCCGTGTTGGCGCAGGCCTCGACTCGGGCGGTGGCCGTCGCGCCGGACAGCGTCATTGCGGTGGCGGACCGCAACGGTCATGTCCTGGCAGTATGGGACGTGAATGGGGGAGGGGCGCCCAGCGATACAGCGGTTGCGGTCGCGATCAGCAAAGCGGGCACGGCGGCGTTCTTGAGCAGCAATCGGCATGCTTTTTCCACCCGAACGGCCGGCTTCATCGTGCAGCCCAATTTTCCCCCGGGGATTCAGAATCGACCGCCGGGACCGCTGGTTGGCGTCCCCTTTTCCAGTCTTCCGTTTTCCGATGTGAATCGATTCAGCGCGCCGGGCGGGGGATTCATTTTGGGCACATCGCTGGCGGGGGCGCCGGGCGGCGTTCCGCTCTACGCCGGCGGCGTTTTGATTGGCGGCGTCGGGGTCACGGTGGATGGAATGGAATTGCCGCAGGTCGCGCAGACGCCGGATGTGCACGAAGATGTGGCGTTGGCCGGCCAGATTGGATTCGAGCCGGATGAAAAACTTGGGGGGCGCAATGTGTTTATCGACGGGATCGCCGTGGCTTACCTGGAGACCCCGTCGCCTTCAATTGCTTCGCCGTTGACGATGACTGGCAATGCGGTCGCGCCCTACTCGCCGCGCAAGTCTCCGGATCCGATCAGCTATGGCAGCCTGGCCGGGGTGGCCGGCGAGGTGCGGGCGGAAATCAAAGCTGATCCGGAAGCCGGCGACATTCGCGGGCAGGCTCGGCTCACCAAGGCGGAGGTGGAATCAATTCTGCGGAAGGCGGCGGCTCGCGCGTTAACCACCAGGGCGGGGATCCGGCTTCCCCGCGGACAGCCGGCCCGGGTGTTTATCGCGGTGGTGAGCAATCCGGACGCGGCGGGAACAGGCCCGAAAATCTTGGGAACTTTTCGAACGCCGGACGCCACGATTTTTAGCTGGGACGTGGCCGTTCAAAAAGCGCGGACGGCGGTGTTTTTCTCCAGCGACACGCGCGCATTCTCGACCCGAACGGTGGGCTTTTTGGCTCAAGACACCTTTCCGCCCGGCATCGTCAACACCTTGCCGGGCCCATTTTTTGAATTGCAGGAACGGTTTAGCGGTTTGGTGGGCGTCAATCCGATCAACGGCGCGATGGGGCTTTCGGCGCCGCCCGCGTCTCTGCCTCCGAATCCAAACCTTCCCAACGGCATCACCATTTTCCCGGGCGGTTTTCCTTTGTATCGCAACGGGGTGTTGATCGGGGCCATCGGGGTGAGCGGCGACGGGGTCGATCAAGACGACATCATCGCGGCCTCGGGCGCCGAAGATTTCCTGGCCCCGGAGGCGATTCGCGCGGACCGTTTCAGCTATCGAGGCGCCCGGTTGCCGTACGCCAAGTTTCCCCGCAATCCGGCGCTGTAGTTTCGCCGGAGAAGTTATTCTCCAACGATAGCCGCAAGGACTTTTGGCGGTCCTTCTAAAGGCGACATGTGATGGCAGGGCGCCCCTACCTTTGGGTTTAACTGTTCTCTTTCTATGGCGGGCCACCTCCTTGCGGAGGCGGCTACCGGGAACAGCGACAACTCATGGCGCAATTCCCCTCACCCTGACCCTCTCCCCTGGGAAGAGGGAACAGGTGTCGAACGCGTGAGTGAGGAACTGGCGGCTTGTTATAAAACTGCGCGCGAAGTGAGATCGCGCCAAGCGCGACGTCTGACTTATTTCAAATCCGCGTGCAGCGGTTTTGGCCGATCCCAGGCCGGGGTGTTGTGGTATTGATGGCAAGTGACGCAATCGTGCCGAACCTTGCCCTGAGGGCTGTGGCAATCGATGCAATCCGCAATCCCAGGCATTAGGATGTCCGCGGTGTCGCGGCTTTGGAGGACATTGCGGTGGCAGTCATCACAGCGCATGGAACGGTGGCGCGAATGGTCGAATTGGCTGCGCGACATCCAACGATCCGGAATGACGGGAGGCGTCACACGCGGGACTTCATCCGATTCCGGCTGTTTGACCTCGTGGCAGTAAGCGCAGCCGATTTCCAATTCGAGCGGCTCCCCGGCTTGGCGTTTTCCATCGCTGAAGAAGACGGCGTGTTTCAGGTTCTCCGGGCTCGTGGTTCGCGCGAAGAGATCCGTCAATGCCTCGCGGGTAAATTGGCGTCGTTCGGTTTCGGTTGCGAGATTCTCCTTGATCGCCAACTCGCGGTAGCGGGCCGCCAGGCCGTCGAGGTAGGTGAGCACGGTTTCCGGGTCGCCATGAGGGATGGTCAATTCCTGGTAAGACGCGTCGAACTGAAGGGGATGGCACTCTTGGCAATGCTGGGCGTAGGACATCTTCAGATGGAAGGCGCGCGGCGCGTCCAATTCGTGGCAATCGGAGCATTCCAGCCGTTTGCCGTTGAGTTTGGGCATCGCTTGGGACAGGTGCCGCTCGTGATTGAATTTCAGAGTGTTGGGATCGATGGACTGCTCTTTTTTCAGGCGGAATTCGGGATGGTCCTTTGAGAAAAGGTGAATCGGCGCGGTGAAACCATCGGCGGGCCGGAGCGAGGAAAATCGCACGAGACCGCCGCCTTTGCGATGCACAAACAAATCTTCATGCAGGTCGTTCCCTCGTTGGGCGGCTTGGGTGAGGTAGTCGACGTCGCCGTGACAGGCGACGCAGCGGCTGGAGTGGACCGGCATCATGGGGCCGTCGCCTTTGTGTTCCACGTGGCATGACGAACAGCTGGCATTGCGTCCGACGTTGGGTTGGTGGAAGTCCTTTTCCTTATGACATTCAGCGCAGGCGGCGTCCATGCGAGTGGGAACGGAGATCGACGTTTCGAAAAGGGACGCCAGATTGAAGGCCGAGGGCGTGGCGTGAAGCGCTGCGTTCACGGCTTCCGAGGGGCCGGCCATTGCGGTCTTGTGACAGCCCGCGCAATTGCCTCCTTCGAGTTGGGCTTCGATCTCTTCGAGCGTCAGCTTCTTGCCGGAACCGGTGAGTGAATCCGCGCCGTGGGGTTGGGTTTCAATCTGACGCCGCGCAAATGCGGCGCTGGAATGCGGCGTGGAGAGCTCGCCGGGCGAGACAAAGTCCATTCGTCCGGGGCCGGCGACGCCCACCAGCAGCACGGCCACGGAGAAGATCGAGACCCAGGCGGTCCATTGGCCGCGGAGGGCGCGCAGACTGGCGACGGGTTGGCAGCGCGGAATCGCGCAACCGCAAGTCCCGTCGGGCAGGGGGCCATGTTCGCAGGAGCCGCCCCGCGATTTGGGGCGGGCGCAACGATAGCGCCCTTTGGTTTCGCCGGATTTCAACTCCAGCGTGGGCCGGCATTCGTGAGTCGCCCGGCATTGCCCCCTGCCGTCCGGCCCCATGGGGCAGGCGCGACCGTCGGCGGCCCAACCGCAGTCCCAGCGCTGATTGGGACGCTCGTAGTCGGGAATGTCCGATTCGGCGAGTGGATTGCGTTCGCTCATGGGGCGCCGGAGGAGAAAGCGTAGACCAAGACGATGTGGGTCACGGAAAAAATCAGCAGGGAATAGGTCAGGGGAATGTGAGTGAAAAGCCAGGCTTTCAGCGCGAATTGCAGCGACGCCTGAAAGTCGAGATTGTCCTTGCGCCGGACCAGGTCGTCCAATTGGTCGAGAATCCTGCGTTCCGATTCGCTGAGGTAGCGTTTCTGATTGTCGATGCTGGCGTGAAGTCGATTGAGCGGCGAACTGACTCCCAGCGCGTGGGCGAGCAGGTTGCGGGGGGCTGCGAAGAAGCTCTTCAATTCGCGGGCGTAAAATTCGGCGATGGTGGCGGCGCGGGTTTCCGAGATTGAGCTCATCGCGGTTGTTTCCGCGGACTGTTCGATTTCTTTGCGCAGGCGGGGGATGCGTTCGTAGATGACCTGTCCGCCGCGCGAAGTGAGGCGCACGGGCAGCCAGCGTGTCAGGAGCAGTCCAAGGACGCCGGTCAGCGCCACGGCCACGTAGAGGCACGCAAGAATGATTTCGAATTGGCCGGTGGGCATGCGAAAAGACAAATGCGCGGCGAACATGACGGCGCTTAGCAAACCCAGATAAATATGCGCTTGCAGCCAGACCTTGGAGGAGCCGAGCGGCAAAAAGGGCAGTTTCTTGAAGACGTTGTAAAACGCCAGAAATAGGATCACCAGAAACAGAAGCCACCCCGAGATGAACGGCATGTAGGGAAGCCGGTCCGCCCACTGGAACCAGGTCCAGACGAGAATGCCGGATGCGGCCACGGTGGCGGTCGTCAGGGAAAGGCGGCGTTTAAGCAGGGCTTTCATCGCTGCAGCCAGGCTGCGAGCTCTCCGAGATCGTTGAGGTTGATCCGCTTCATCGCGTCGTGAGGGCAGGCCCGCTCACAGGCCGGTCCGCTCGGCTGCTCCACGCACAGATCGCATTTGGTCGCTTTTTGAATGGGTTGATTTCTTTCCTGGTCGATCAGCAGCCCGCCCGAACGATCACGCGCCTCAACCATGCGAATGGCGTTGTAGGGGCAGTTGTTGGCGCAAATCGAGCAACCGATGCAGGTCACGGGATTGATGACCACCTTGCCCTCCAAAAGGTCGCGATGGATGGCGCCGGTGGGGCAGCCCAGCATGCAGACCGGGTCGGCGCAGTGCAGGCAAGCGTTCGCCATCATGATGTGCTCGGAGAGCGGCCCGTGACGGAGGAAGCGCGGATTGTTGTCGTGAGTTGAAGCGCAGGCCCGGACGCAGTCATCGCAGCGCGTGCAACGATTGTTGTCGATGACCATCGCCGAGGCGCCGTTGAAGAAACGATTGTCTGAGAGGATCTCCATCAGCGCGGGGCCGATCTTGGCGCCCGCGTCGATATCAACTCTTGCCTGGGCGGATTCCACGGCGGACTCGGCGATTTCAGCCAAAGTTGAGACCTCGGCCGACGCGAGGGTGGGCATGACAAACTCCTCCAGGATCGGCGTGGGGATGAACAGCAGGTGAGTGTAGCCGACGACCCTGAGCGTGTGTTGGAGGGGAATCAAGTTTTCCGGATTGAGCCAGTTGTGAACGATTTCCCGCATCCCGTAGCTCTCTCCCACGCCCAGGTAGTTGAGAGTGCGGTGGCCGTGTCCATAGCGTTTGGAGATGCGTCCGAATCCGGCGCGAATCAAAAAAATGCCGTTGGGATAATCGCCTTCTTCGGCGATGACGGGCTCCTGCGCCCCTTGCTGGCCCGACTTGACTAACTTTTTATATTCCCCGTACCAATCATAGTCGCCGTAAGTTTCGAAGGTGGTGGCGTCCATGACCCGTTGCAGGTCGGCGTCGGAGAGTCTGGCGAAAAGCGGGATTTCCTGCAGGTGGGACATGAGCGCGCGTTCTCGATAGATCGTTTCGATGTGATCGGAGATCGCGCGGTCGCGCTTCATGATGTCGCGCAGGCCCTGCCAACGAATTTCGAGCACTTCGGTGTTGGGCTCTTCGGCGACGACCGTGGTGATGCGCGGCATGCGGCTCAGGGCCGCCAACTCGCCGAACAACTCCCCGGCGTGCATGATTGGAGTTTCGCCTCCGCGCAGTTGGGGCGTCACGTCCTGAAGAAAAACCGTGGCGCCCTCCGGATCGTCCATCGATTTGACGCGCGCGCCCCGCATATCGGGGATCCGTTCCGCTTCGCGCGAGTTGGTCCAGAGTTGGGCCAAGGCTCCAAAGAAGCCTTTGCGGTTGCGCACGCGCCGCCCGAGCGTGTCGGCTGGCGCTTCGTGGGGCATCAGAATGCGAACGGAGCCTTTGAGCACGAGGAACGCCGAATTGCCGTAGTCTCCCTCCCGGACGATGATCTGATGCCGCGCGCAGCGGCGAATCCGCGTGTCATGGCGAAGAATCCCGCGCAACGGCATGGCCCGCGTGAACCGGGAGGCGTCCATGTCTTTGAAAGGCGGCGCTTGAAGCAGTCGGTCGACATCCTCCTCGGTCATGTCGGGATCGAAGGCGACATCCCAGCGCTTGGGTTTTTGCGCGATCAGGTGGGCGGTGTCCATCTTCAAGCGTCAATGACCAGATCCGACTTGGGCCGCGCGATGCAGGCGAGGCAGGAGCCTTTTTCCACTTCACAGCCGGGTTCGTTCAGGTATTCGATCTCGCCGGACTTGACGGCGACGAGGCAGCTTTCGCAGTCTCCCGCCCGGCAGCCGGCGGTGATGGAGACGCCGTTGGCTTCCGCCAAGTCGAGCAGCGAGCCGACCTCCGCATTCCAGGAGCAGGCCGCGCCGGAGCGTTCGAAGCGGACCGGGATGCTTTTGCCTCCAGCGCCCTTGGGCGCCGCGGGCGCGGCTTTCTTGACGGTTTCCGAACCGAAAGCTTCGAACATGACGTCCGCAGGGGGAGCTCCCCACTCCTTGAGTCCGTCGGCCAAGGACTTGATAAACTGACCGGGGCCGCAAATGAAAAACTTGTAATTCGCCGAGGGCAGGAGGCGCTTCAGAAGATCCACGCTGACCCGTTCGGCGTGATGGAAATCGACATCCTTGGAGTCTTCCTTGTTGGGACGGCTGTAGCAGATATGGAGGCGGACGTTGCGGTGCTGTTCGGCGACGCGGATGAGATGTTCCTTTTGAATATGCTCGGTTCCATTGCGCGCTCCGTAGACAAACCAGATTTCCCGTTTGGATCCGCTTTCCACGAGCGCGTTGAGCATGCTCAGCATCGGGGTGATGCCGACGCCGCCCGACAGCAAAACGACGGGGAATTCGCGCTTCATATCCAGCACAAATTTTCCGGCCGGCGCCTTGACGTCGAGAATGTCGCCTTCGTTGACGGAGTCGCAAATAAACGAGGAGGCGACGCCGGGCGGGGCTTCGGGTTGATCGCGCGGCGGCGGCGCCTTCTTGATCGTCAGGCGGTAGCAGTCGGGATGAAAGGGGCTGTCCGAAAGCGAATAACACCGAATTATGCGGCGCGGTTGGCCGGGGATGTTGAGCCGAAGGGTGAGGAACTGCCCCGGTTCGAAGGGGGGAAGGGGTTTGCCGTCGTGCGGCGTCAGGTAAAGGGAGAAGGTGTCGTGACATTCGAACACCTTTTCGCGCACGGAGAACTTGCGGAAGCCGTTCCAGACAGTCTTGCTTTGCTTGACCTCCTCGAACTGCAGGCGAGCCGTCTCAATTTCGTTTTGCAGGCGTTCGTCGGTGAGTCGAATTTGTCGGAACTCGGAGGCGTGTCTCCAGAGCATGCGATAGACCGACAATCCGGCCTGCACGGCCAGCGCGCCGACCAAGAGCCACCCTATTGTAAAACCGGATTCTGCCACGAGCGTTTTGTAATTGTCCCAGCCCTCCTTTGGCTTATAACATTTAGTTGATGCTGAGTAAACGATTAAGTGGTCGAATCTATCTCGCGCGCTTGATCGCCTTAGCGGCCGTCATTGGTCCGAACGCGGGAGTTAGTCAGCCGAGCGACACGGAGGCTCTGGCCAAGTTTCTCGGGGCGCGGAGCTGCGGTTCGACGGGCTGTCACGGGGGGGCGGATTCGGGGAAAGATCAGTATCTCACCTGGCGGCGGCGGGATCCTCACTCGACGTCGTACGCCAAGCTGACCGGCGGCTTCGGGCGGCTGATGGCGGACACCTTAGATATCGACAATCCGGCGACAGATCGACGTTGCGCGAGCTGTCACGCGCCCTTCGCGACCGTGCCTCCGGCGCATTTGGCCAAGGGCGTGAAGGCGAAGGAGGGGATTTCCTGCGAGAGCTGCCACGGCCCGGCGCAGTCATGGTATCTTGGCCATACGCGCATCGACTGGACCCGCAAGGATCGGCGGGACGCGGGCATGCGAGGCTTAAGCGATCTTTATGAGCGGGCGAACGCCTGTGTGGCGTGCCACCAAAACTTGGAGCCCGAGTTGATCAAGGCCGGCCATCCGGATTTGATTTTTGAATTGGACGGCCAATCGGCGGATCAGCCCCGGCATTGGCGTCGCATTGCATCGCGGGCCGCGGGCGCTTGGCTGACGGGGCAGGCCGTGGCCTTGCGGGAAATCAGTTGGAAGCTGGGGTCCGCCAAAAACGCGAAGAGTCAAGATCAACTCCGCAAGCGGCAGGGCCTGGCGTTGGTTTGGCTTTTGAATCAGGTCGCCGCAGCGGAAAGCGATTTTGAAGCGCTGCCGGCCGTCAACACTGCGAGCGCGCCGGACGTTTGGAGCCAAGTCTCCCGGGCCAGCGACGCGATGGCCCGCAAGGCGGCGGCCTATGTGTGGGAGGGCGACGCGGCGCTGACCGGGCTGGCCGCGCGACTGTGCGCGACGTCTGCGGCGTTCAAGGAGCCGGACGAGGAGTTGGTCTTTCGCGCCGAGCGCCTGGGGCTGGCGATCGATCGTTTGCTCAAGGCTCGGCAAACGGGGAACCTTCCGCCGGCCGTTGAAAAAGAAATGAACGCGCTCTTCGCCCTGATCCAATCCCGATCAAGATTCAACGTCGCGAAGTTTGGCCAGCAACTGGACAAGCTGCGCGCGGTTTTGACGGCGGGCGGGTGAGTTCGCGTCGGCGGACTGTTTTTTGCGTCCTGAGCGGCGGTGGCTTGTCCCGCAGGCGCGGCCGGCCTGCGCCCAGGCTACGGTCCGGCAGGCAAAAGCCGGCTCAAACCACTGCTGCGAAGGTTGCGACCTACGATGGCAGATCGGATTTGGACGTATGTTCCACCTCATTGCTTCGTGTGCCGCGAATCGTCGGTCTGTTGGGACACATTCAGGAGCGCGTTCCCGCCGATTGAGGAATTATCTCCGGCGTGTTTTTTGACCTCTGAAGGGTTTTTCAAAAAAAGTTTTACGTATCTGTAAGAACTGGCTGCGGGGCTCGAAGGATGCCTCATGAATGCACAAGACAAGATTCATGGAATCCGGAGCTCGGCGGCAGTTGTTCTGGCCCTCGGGCTTGTCACCCAAAACGTTCAGGCCGGAAAACCATCTCATTCGCAATGGGCCAGTTCACGGGGGCCCAATCACTTAGTCAGGCCCAGCCCGCGGGCCAAGTTGGTGACGAGGAAACCAAGTCGGATCGCCTCCTGAAGGACGATGGCCAGAAACTTGATCTCCATGATGGCGGTGTTCCGCCCACACTTGTAGACGCCGGTCTCCTTGGGGTCACGCCGCCACTTGATGTAGCCGATGATGTGCTGGTAGGTGATCTCGACCGGGGAGACGATCCCGAACCTGTCGAAGTACAGCAGCCAGTTGCGCCAGGCGGTTTCGTAGCGTTCCCTCGTCCGAACCTTGCCGCCGTATCGCCTCTCCATGAAGTCCGGCACCCAGGTCTCGAATCGGCTGTCGACGCTGATTCCGGCGTGCTTGTGCTCCTCGTAGGTCAGCCTTGCGCACTCTTCTCGCGCCTTTCTGGTATCGGCCCCGACGCTGTGCCGGAAGCGGGTGCTGCGGTGCCTGCGCTTTCCTTTGTCGCGAAAGCTGATCCACCAATTGGGGCTTCCATTCCGTTTGAACAAACTGGCCATGATGACGCTGCCCGATCAGTCGATCTGAAGGGCTCACCGTCACACAGTGTCACACGGATTCCGGAAGTACATGGAATTGTTAACGAAAACCCCAATGAAAACGGGGTGCAGGGTGTAGACTCTCTGGACGAGGGTTCGATTCCCTTCATCCGCTCCACTTCACCGGATTTAGATCCTCGGCCCGGATTCCCTGCTTGGCGGCCA
>JAYPEY010000118.1:0-17594 GCA_038126035.1 Verrucomicrobiales bacterium
GCGGTACCGGGGGTTCGAATCCCCCTCTCTCCGCCACTTCTTTTGGCTTCTTTGATCAGTCCCCTCGCAAATTCATCTGGTGGTTTTCAGACTTTTGACCGAAGCCAGTTTTCTTGAATGGTTGTGAAATGGCGGCCTGAAAGAGATTGATCGCATCTTCGGGAGGCCGCACGATCCGTCGCTTTGGTTTCTGTGGTGTTGCGATGGACTTCATTGATCTGATTCTGAATTTCTGCGCCTTGATGTTGTGGGTGGTCTGGCGGTCGCTGGGCTTTGCGCGGATCCAGCCGTCGATTGCGTCGCATTCACTGATGGCGGGGTTGCGCGCGGCGCCGGCGCAGTCGGGTGGACGACGCTGGGGCTATCTGTTTGCGCTGCTCGCGGTTCTGACGCTGCGCAGTCTGTTTTATCATTCGGTGGGGCCGGCGGCGCAGTGGACGCCGACGATGGAGTTCGGGCCGGTGGGCGTCGCGTTCCGCACGGATTATCTCTGGCGGGCGTTTCTCTATTCGGCGGTGAGTTTCGGGAAGTTTCTGGGTTTTTTCTATCTGTGGGTTGTCTTCTTTTCGGCGGTGAACGAGTCGGCGCCGGATTACGATCCGGTGCACGACTGGGTGAGGTCCCATCTGGGGATCTTTGAACGGCTGCCGCGCGCGATGAAGTTCCTGACGCCGGGGATTGTCGGAGGCCTTGTCTGGGCGGGGTTGGGCTGGGCGTTCATCAGCCTGGGAATGGCACCGCCGGTCGAGAAGGGGCCGGACTTTGTGAGGGAGTGCCTGATGATGGCGGGTTGCGCGTATCTGCCCCTGAAGATTCCGGCGCTGATCGTGTTGGTCTGCCACACGGTGAACAGCTACATCTATCTCGGCCGGCACGACTGGCTCGACTTCATCGACGCCACGGCGCGGAACATGGTCGTCCCGTTGCGCTGGCTGCGGGTGGGCAAGGCGGACCTGGCGCCCCTGGCGGCGATCGCCCTGATTGTTTTTGCCGAACGCCAGGCGCAGCTCTGGGTGGACAGTTCTTTTGGCGGCGACGAGGGGCGGTCGGCGCTGTCGGCGGACGATCCCTTCGGCTCGCGGCCCGACGTCAGTCCAGGGGAAGTTCGTTCTGGAGAATCTGATCCAGGGTCTGGCGGCTCCGAATGAGGCGCAGTTCGCCGGACTCCATGATCATCACCTCGGGCGCCTCGGGGAAGGAATTGTAGTTCTTCGCCGGCATGGCCGAGCAGTAGGCTCCGGCCCCATCGATGACGATCAGGTCCCCGATATTGGCGACGGGCAGCGAACGGGGCGCGAGTTCTTCGGCGTCGTCGGGGGAGGGGGTGAGGAGGTCGCCGGATTCGCAGCAGTGTCCGACGATGATGTAATCGCGGTTTTCCCCGGGCGTCCCGCCGTTTGCCGGGATCAGGTGGAAGGGGTGCTGTGCCGCGTACATCGAGGGGCGGAGGATTTCGGTCATGCCGGCGTCGAGCTTGAGGAAGGCGTAGCCGTCGGATCCGGTGTCGGTCATGTCCTGCACGGAGGCGAGCAGGGAGCCTGCGTTGGCGAGCAGCCAGGTGCCGGGTTCGACCTCAAGGTGGATTTCCCGGCCGGTCTCCCGCGCGAGTTCCTCGAAGGCCTCCTTCACAGGGGCGGCGACGATCTGGAGATCGGTGGTCCTCTCGTCTGGCATGCGGCCGACCTTGTAGCCGCCGCCGAGGTTGAGGCGGGTGGCGGTGGGGAATTCGCGGACCATGTCGATGCTCAGGGAGGAGGCCCGCTGCCAGACATCGGGGTCGCTGCCGGAGCCGATGTGCGTGTGGATCCGGAAGACATTCAGGTCGTGTCTCGCCACGAGCGCCTTCACCTCATCCATTTTCTCGTGCCAGATGCCGAAGCTGGAGGAGGGGCCGCCGACGTTGGTTTTGCCGGTGCCTCCGGAACCCAGTCCGGGATTGAATCGGAGGCCGATGTCCCGTCCGGGAAAGGCCTGGCCGAACCGGTCGAGCTGTTGGATGGAGCAGGCGTTGATGGAGACGCCCAGTTCGTAATACTTTGCGAAGTCCGCGGGAAACTGCTGCGTGCTGAGGCTGATCTTTTCGGGGGCGACGCCGGCGCGGAGGGCGCGTTCGATCTCGTGGCCGGAACTGGCGTCGATGTGCAGTCCGGCGCGGTCCAGAGTCTGGAGGATGGCGACGTTCGGGGCCGCCTTCATGGCGTAGCGGGCGGTGAGTCCGAAGGCGTTGGGGAACGCGAGCACGGCGGCCGCGTTGTCCTTCAGGGTGCGCTCGTCGTAGACGTAGGCGGGCGAACCGAAACGTTCCTGGATTTCGATCGCCTGTTCGCGGTTGATGAATCGGGGCATGCTCATGACAAGGCGGAGTTGCATACCGGCGGTGGCGGGACGACGCCAGCAAATTCCGCGCTGGCGTTGGGCTGGGCTTGCGGCTAGAAACCGGGCGTGTCGAAGAACAGAAAGCAGGAAGACGAGGAGCCGGGGCTTTCGCCGGGCTTGCGGAGGTATCTCTACGCGACCGCGGCGGTCACGGGCGGGGTGATCATGATTGTGGAGATTCTCGGCGCGAGGATGCTGCACCCCTACATCGGCGCGTCCCATTTTGTGTGGACGGCCCAAATCGCGGTCACCCTGCTTTCGCTTGCGGCGGGCTACTACTTTGGCGGCTTTCTCGTGGATCGATCGGCGGACCTGAAGCGGATCTACCACTGTGTCCTGGGCGCGGCGGCCTATCTGACGCTGACCATCGGGCTTTGCGAACCGGTCGCCTATGGCTGCCTGAGGTTCAAGCTGGCCACCGGATCGATCCTGGCGTCGGCCTTTCTTTTCTTTGTGCCGTTGACGCTGTTGGCGGCGGTGGGGCCGTTCTTCGTGCGGGTGTTGACCTCCTCGGTGAACCAGGTCGGGGGGCAGGTGGGGCGCCTCTCCGCGATCAGCACCCTGGGCAGCGCCATCGGCACCGCGCTGATCGGTTACGTGTTCGTGCCGAATTTTGCCAATTCCACGACGATGTTCGGCACGGCGGCGGCGCTGGTCGCGACGGTCGTCGGCTACTTTGCTGTCTGGGGGCGGGGTCAGGGCTCCAAGGCGGGGCTGGCGGCGGTGGTCGCCGCGGCCGGAGGCATCGGCTACGCGGGCGTGCGGGGCGATTTGAACTCGGAGTTTGAGGGCTACACGGAAGTCGCGCGGTTGAATTCCGTGTTTGGCGAGATCCAGGTGATGGAAAGCCACGAGTCCGGGTTTCGCCTGTATTTCAACGACAAGCTCACGCAGAACGGCATCGATCCGGAAACGGGGCAGAGCATCTACCAGTTTTCCTACATGCTGTCCGGGTTGACCCGCGCCTACAACGCGGAGTTGCAGAGCGCCCTGTGCATCGGGCTTGGCGTGGGACTTGCGCCGATGGAGCTTGCGGGCGACGGGGTGGCGGTCGATGCGGTGGAGATCAACCCCGCCATCGTCGATGTCGCCGCGGAACATTTCGGTTTCGAGCCGGATCAGGTGGGCGTGCACATCGACGACGGGCGTCACTATCTGAATGAGTGCGGCACGACCTACGACGCCGCGATGCTGGACGCCTTTCTGGGGGATTCCTCGCCCTCGCACCTGATGACTGAGGAGGCTTTTCGATCGATCAAGCGGGTTCTCAAGCCCGGCGGCACGCTGGTGATCAACAGTTTCGGCGACTTCCTGCCGGGCCGGGACTTCTTTGCGGCGTCGCTGCACAAGACGCTGCGCAAGGTCTTCCAGAGCGTGAAGATCCACAACGACGGCGGGGGCAATGTCTACTTCGTCGCGGCGGACCGGGAGGAACTGGAATTTGAGAGGCAACCCGATTTGAGCGAGGTGCACGAAGACCTGAAAGGGCGCGTCGAGGCGGCGTTTCATGGGACGCGCCTGCCTGACCCTTCCTCGGGAATCGTTTTGACCGACGATTACAACCCGGTGGACTACTTTGACGCGACGAATCGCGAGGAGACGCGCCGCTATCTGGCCAGGGCTCTCAAGTCCAGGTAGACGCCGCGCGCGTCCGGAGATCGACAGGATGGAGGCGCAGGCGACTGACCGAACGCCCCCTGGAATGAGCGGCCGGCGCGGACTGTGTCTCGTCTTCGCCTCCGGATTTGCGACCCTGTTGGTCGAGATCATAGGGGCCAAACTGTTGGGGCCCTTCTTTGGCAACTCCCATTTCGTCTGGACGAACCAGATGCTCGTGACGCTCCTGGCGCTGGCGGCGGGAGCCTGGTTGGGCGGAAGACTCGCCGATCGCGGGGACGGGAGACCGTGGCTTGCCCTGATGTTCCTCGTCGCCGCGGGCTGGATGTGCCTGCTGTTTCCCGTCCTTGAAAAGGCCAACTACTTCTTCCTGCGCTTTCATGTCGGTCCCGGGGCGATCATGGCTTCGGGGTTCCTCTGTTTTGTGCCGCTGGCGGCGTTGGGGACGGCCCCTCCGTTGGCGGTCGTGGCGTTGATCGGCGGCCGCGACGGGGCTGGCTGTGTCGCGGGCAGAGTGTTCGGTGTTGCGACCCTGGGCGGTGTGGCGGGCTGCGTGGTCGCCGGGGGATGGTTGATCCCATCGTTCCCCAACGAGGTTTCCCTGCTGATGGCGGCCCTTGGGACGCTTGGTGTGGGGGGCTTTGCCGCGTGGCACTCCCTGGATCGCGGACGTGCGAGAGGCGCTGTCGCGGTTTCGGTCGGACTGCTGGCGGCGATCGGGGTCGCCGGCTGTCTGACGCAGCTGAAACCGAGGCGCGGGTTGGGCGCTGAGATTGCCAGACACGCATCCGGGCACAGTCTCCTGCTGGTCATGGAGGATCCCGAATCGGGGCGGCGATATCTGGTGGATGATTTCGTTCTGCAGAATTGTTTTGATCCGGGGACGGGGAAGAGTTGCGCGGCTTTCACGCATGCCCTGCGGGCGTTGACCCTGGCGTATGCGGGCGTTCCGGCGAGGGCGCTCTGCGTCGGACTGGGCATCGGCGTGGATCCCATGGAACTGGCCGCGGCGGGAAGCGAGGTGGAGGCGGTGGAGATTCACCCGGGGATCGCAACGCTTGCGGAAGAGCGCTTTGGATTCGATCCCGAGGTCGTGAAGGTCCATCTCGGCGACGGTCGCGGATTCCTTCACGGACGTCGGGAGGAATACGACGTCGTGATCCTGGACGCGTTTTCCGGGGATTCCTCGCCGTCGCACCTGTTGACGCGGGAGGCGTTGACCGACGCGAGGTCGGCCTTGAAGCCTGACGGCGTCCTGATTTTGAACTGCATCGCGTCCATGGAGCCCGGGCGGGACCTGTTCGTGCGGTCGGTGAAGACGACGATGGAGACGGTCTTTCGCGAATGCGTCCTGCACGTCAGTCCCGGAGGGAATCTGTTTTTTGTCGCCGGCGAGGGCGGGCTCGGCCCTGATTTTGAGCGCGGGCTGACCGGCGTCGACAGCGCGTTTCTCGAGCGTGTGGAAAAGACATTGGCGGACCGTCGCGCGGAATTGGGCGGGGGCGTGGTCATGACCGATGATTTTAATCCGATCGAGTTTCACGATGCCGCCTACCGGGCTGATGCGCGTGAGAAGCTGGCGTGGCTGATGTATCGGGACTGAGAGCCTGTCTGAACAAGGGGGCGTTCCATCTTTGGGCGGGGCGGTATCGTCTCCGGCGGGGGAGGCGCGGCCTGTTCAAGAGAAGAGCCCTGGAGGGCTGATGGTCCCCCCCGGGGCTGCGGGCTTTCCTTGGCGTCTGTAGGAGATTCGCGTCCGATGGACTGATGGGAGAATGAGTCCGCCGGCGCGGAAGTTCATTTACAATGGGAAACCGGGATTGTAGCGCCGGGCAGTCGGGAAACGCCTTGGAAAACAGCCAAAAACCAGTTGACCCACGGCCGGCGGGATTGCTAGCTTCCGCGGCTCATGTTTCGAGCGGACACTGTCCTTGGCCTGTTGGTAAGCGTCGTCGTGGTCGACTGACGCGCCCCGGGGCATTGTCCATCCGCGCGCAGACCGCCCGTTGTTCCGAATGGAACGCGGGTTTTTGATTTTCGCCCGGGGCGCCTCGGAATCACGACGGGCGGGGTTTGTTCGCGGAACAGAACGACAACCCAGAGACCCACAAACAAATGCGACACACGATATCAGTTCTGGTTGAAAACAAGTTCGGCGCGCTGACGCGCATCGCCGGACTGTTCAGCGGACGCGGCTTCAACATTGACACGCTCAATGTCGCGCCGACCGAGAAGCGCGACCTGTCCCACATGACGATCGTCACGCGGGGCGATGACAAGACGGTCGATCAGATCGTCAAGCAGCTCAACAAGCTGGTCGATGTGCTCGAGGTGCGCGATTTCCGCGACGGGGAATACATTGATCGTGAACTGATCCTGGTGAAGGTGAAGGTCACGTCGAAGACCCGGGCGGACATCGTCTCCATCACGGACATATTTCGCGCGAAGATCGTGGACGTCCAGGCGAAGAGCCTGACCATCGAGGCGACCGGCGGCGAGAGCAAGATCCGGCGGTTCATTGAGCTGATGGAACCCTTCGGGGTGCTGGATCTGACGCGCACGGGGCAGGTGGCGCTGCCGCGAAATTAGTGGATGCGCACGGCTCCGGATTCTGATTTCTCAACTCTCAACCCAAGAATACAAAGAACAAACACATGGCTGCAAAAGTCTACACTGACAAGGACGCCGATCTCGGCGTGTTGAAAGGAAAAACCCTGGCTGTTCTGGGCTTCGGCTCGCAGGGACACGCCCATGCGCTGAACCTCAAGGACAGCGGCTGCAAGGTCATCATCGGCCTCTACAAGGGCAGCAAGTCCGCCGAGGTCGCCAAGCAGAAGGGTTTCAAGGTCTACGAAACCGGCGAGGCCGTGAAGAAGGCGGACGTGATCATGGTCGCGCTGCCGGACACCAAGCAGGCCTCGGTCTACAAGGAGTCGATCGAGCCGAACCTTGCCAAGGGCAAGACGCTGCTCTTCTCGCACGGCTTCGCGATCCACTTCAAGACGGTCGTTCCGCCGGAGGACGTGGATGTGATCATGGTTGCGCCGAAGGGACCGGGCCACATCGTCCGTCGGCAGTATGTTGAAGGCAAGGGCGTGCCCTCGCTGATCGCGATCTACCAGAACAAGAGCCGCAAGGCGAAGAAGGTGGCGCTGGCCTGGGCGAAGGGCATCGGCGGCACCCGCGCCGGCGTGCTGCAGACCGACTTCAAGGAAGAGACCGAGACGGATCTCTTCGGCGAGCAGACCGTGCTCTGCGGCGGCGTCAGCGCGCTGATCACGGCCGGTTACGAGACGCTCTGCGAGGCCGGCTACCAGCCCGAAATGGCCTACTTCGAGTGCCTCCACGAATTGAAGCTGATCGTCGACCTCATCAATGAGTCCGGCATCAGCGGCATGCGCTTCTCCATTTCCGAGACGGCGAAGTGGGGCGACGTGAGCGTTGGACCGAAGATCATCGACGCCAGCGTGAAGAAGCGCATGGGCAGGGCCCTGAAGGACATCCAGACCGGCAAGTTTGCACGCGAGTGGGTCAAGGAGTATGAGGGCGGCTACAAGACCTACAAGAAGCTCCTCAACGACGGAGCCAAGCACAACATCGAGAAGGTCGGCTCGCGTCTGCGCGGGATGATGCCATGGATGCAGCAACGCTCGGTCAAGGGCGTGCAGGCGGCCTACTGATCCATCCAGTCTGAGAATCATGGCGGAGTTGCGGTCGGGATTCAGACCGCAACTCCGCTTTTGCGTTGGTGTTTCAGCCCGAAAGCGCTAAATCCTTCCAAACTGACGTGAAACGAACTGGAAAGCTGATCATTGTGGGCATGTTGGCGACGTCGCTGCTTTGGGCGATCGTGGGCCAGGGCGCCCCGAAGGCGCCGCCCGCGCCGAAGCTGCCGGCGTTTCCGTCGTTGCCCGCCGCGCCCAAGGCGGAAGCTCCGGCGACGTCCAGGGCAGTTCCGGAGGGAGAGACAAACCCCGACGCAAAGACAACGGTTGAAAAAGACGGGGAATCTCAAGCGTTGCCTGACGAATCCGACAAGGTCGGAGCCAGGATGGAGGAGACCGAACCGCCGGTCGACGAAGCGGAGTCCCGGAAGCGGGCCGCGCGCGATCGCTACAAGGTGATCCTCATCCGCAATCCATTCGGCTTGAATCCGCCCCCGCCGCCGGTGGAGGAGAAGACGGAGCCTGAGCCTGAGCCCGAGCCGGATCTGACCATTTATCTCACCGGGATCACCACGTTGCTCGGCACGAAGAAGGCCTTTCTCAAGACCGACGATCCCAAGGAGACCGACAAGAAGAAGAAATATCGCTACTATGCGATGAAGGAGGGGGAGTCGAGGGACGGACTGGAAGTGGTCTCGATCGATGTTGAGACCGGATCGGTGAAGATCAATCACAAGAACGCCTCCCGGGAACTGAATCTCAAGGACGACGGCATCGAGGCGGTTGCGGCGCCGGCCGCCGCCGCCAAGCCGGGCGTCACGCCGGGCGGCAGGAAACTTCCGCCGGGGATGACGCCCGCGAAGCCGGGAGCGCGGCCGACGGTGACGCGGCCGGTTTCCGTTCCCACGAATGGCAGGACGCCGACGCCGCGCCCGACCAGTCTGAACAACCGCAACGCCTACAATCGGACGACGACGCGTTCGCCCAGCGTGAGCATTCCTGGACGGACGCCGCGATCGAACGGGGCGTCGATCCAGAGTCTCGACGGCGGGCAGACGGTCAATCTGCCGGTCCGGCCCACGCGCAGCAGCAATGCGCCGTTGTTGCCGCCGCCGCCGAAGGTCGATCCCGAGGAGCAGAAGATCCTGATCGAGTTGAATCGCGAGGTGAACCGCCTCGGGCGCGAGCAGGAGGATCTCATCATGCCTCCGCTGCCTCCCATCGATCAGTGATCCGCATTGCTTCCGCGTGTCTTTGAGGCAAGGGGCAGTGAGAGGACGCCCGGACGGCGGCGGGCGGACCCCGGCGTTTTCACCCTCGGGAGCCCGGGTGGCATGGCGGAAAACGACTTCATGAAAAAGATCAAGGTGTCACCAAGGGCTGTTGCGAGGCATTACGATGTCCTCTGCCGTGAGATCGGGAACCGGTATGCCGGGAGCCGGGGGGAGCGCCGGGCCGCCGAATACCTTGCCGGCGAGTTGCGGCGGTTCGGGACTTCGGTCGAGATGCCGGAGTTTGAATTCGTCAACTGGCGTCCCCGCAGGATCGGCGCGACCTTGATCAAGGACGGCCGGGAAAAGGCGATCCCGCAGGTCGGCCCCTTCACCTATTCGCTGCCGACGCCGGAGGGCGGCGTTGAGGGCGAATTCGTCTACATCGAAAGCTGCGATCCGCGTTGTCTGTCGCGCCGGAAGCTGAAAGGGAAGGTGGGGCTGGCGATCGGTTCGCTGGACGTGAGCAATCCCGAGATTGCGAAGCGGTTCATGGATTCCGGCCTCGCGGGGCTGATGTTCGTGGACAACCGGATTCCCTTTGGCTGGCGCGCCCCGATCGGGATGGCGCCCCAGTGGCGGGAGGACTTTCAGATGCGCGTCGTGGCGCTTCCCTTTCTGCGGGCCATCGAACTGGAAAAGGAAACCCCGGCGCGCGTGCGGTTGGAAATCGATTGCGCGACGGAACTCTCGCGAAGCCAGAACGTGATCGGCGAGATCCGGGGGACGACGCTGCCCGATGAGGTCATCATTGTCAGCGGCCATATCGATTCCGTTTGGGGAAACGTCGGGGCCGACGACAACGCCTCCGGCTGCATCTTCACGTTGGAGCTGGCCCGGGCCCTGGCGAAGGCCCGTCCCCAGCGGACGATCCGGTTCAATTGCTACGGCGTCGAGGAGCGCCTGTCCGTCGGTTCCTATCTCTACATGCGCGGGTTGGGGGCGTCCGAGGCGCGGAAGGTCGTCTTCTGCATGAACGCCGACACGATCGCGTCGCGGGTCGGCAAGAATGTGGCGATGGCGACGGGGACGCCGGCGTTGGCTGAGTATCTGTCGCGGAAGTTTGACGAGTTGGGACATGTGGCGGAGGTTCGCAACGAGGTCAGCCCCTACAGCGATCATTTCCCGTTCAACATCCACGGGGCGCCTTCGGTGTGGGCGACGAGGCTGAACACCTTCGACGCGTCGCACTGGATGTTGCACAGCGTCCACGATTCGCTGGAGAATGTGAGTTGCGGACTGTTGGCCGACACGGCCTCGGTCTACGCGAACATCCTGGCCGAACTGGCGTCGGGCGGGACGATGCCGTTTCCCCGGAAGATCCCGGCGGCGCAGAAGCGCGTCGTTAGCCGGGTGGCGAAGACGAGTTTTCGCCATCCGTGGACGCCCGATCTCGCGTTGTCGCAATGAGGCTGCTCTGGATCTTCCTGGGACTGGCGCTGGCGTTGTTGGTCCCGTTTCTTGTCTGGGGCGGCGACCTGGCCGCGACCTTCACCCGGGAGGGGGCGGTCGATTGGCTGGAACAGTTTGGCGGCTGGGCCTGGACTGCCGGCGTTGTATTGTTGATGGGGGACCTGCTGCTGCCGATTCCGGGGACGGCGGTGATGGCGGCATTGGGGCTGGTCTATGGTCCGTTCGTCGGCGGCCTGATCGGCGGGGGCGGATCATTCCTGTCAGGGTCGTTGGCCTATGGATTGTGCCGGGCTCTCGGTCGGAACGCGGCCTGGCGGATCCTGGGAGAGAGGGACCTGGCGCGAGGGGAAAGGCTGTTCGCCGAGGTCGGAGGCTGGCTCGTCGTGCTTTCCCGCTGGTTGCCGTTGTTTCCCGAGGTGATTGCCTGCATGGCCGGGCTGACGCGGATGTCGGCGCGGATGTTTCACCTGGCCATGGCCTGCGGCTCGTTTCCGTTGGGTTTCGTGTTTGCCTTCATCGGGCACAAAGGAGCCGACCATCCAACCCTGGCGCTTGCGTTGAGCGCCGTTCTGCCGCCGGTGATCTGGCTGACAGTGCAGCCGTTTTTCCGGGCAAAGGCCCGTGGAACGGGGGAGTGAGCGCTCGGGAAGCGCCGGCTACTTCAGTCCCTCCCAGTTCGGCCCCTCCTTTTGCACATCCAGATAGATGCGCTTCAGCGTCGCCGCGAGCGCCTTGAGTTTTCCGGGCTGTTTGGCGGCGAGGTCGTTGGTTTCCGAGGGGTCGTAGCGGAGGTTGTAGAGTTCCAGTTTTGTGAGGCTGGCGGACTTGATGAGGGCCATGGACCTGGGATTGACGTTGCCGCCGAGCGGTTTTTCAGGGCCGTCCCAATGGGCGACGATCTTCCAGTCCCCATCGCGCATGGCGACCTTGGGCTCGCTGATGGCGCGGTAGTAATTCCAGAAGAGCGGCGTATGGCGGGAAATGGGGGCTCCGCGAAACACGGGTGAGAAATCGGCGCCGTCCAGGGCGCGGTCGTTGGGGATCTGGGCGCCGGCGAGGTTGCAGAGGGTCGGGAGCAGGTCGAGGCCGCAGACGGGTGTGTCGACCACGGAGCCGGGCTTGAGCTTCATGGCCGCGGGCCAGCGCAGAATGCCGGGCACGCGGATGCCGCCCTCGTAGATGTGCAGTTTCATCCCGCGCATCTTCCCGGGCGAGCCATAGGAGCGTCCGGCGCCCCGGTAGCGTTTCAGCGTCTCGGGTCCGTTGTCGGAGGTGAAGAAAACGAGGGTGTCGTCGGCGACGCCGAGCTTGTCCAGGGCGGCGAGCAGCCTGCCGCAGGCGGCGTCCATGTTCTCGACATTGGCAAAGTATTGGGCCTGGTCCTCATTCTCTGCGACCTCGAGATAGCGGTTTGCCATCTTCCTGGGCGAGGCGACGGGTTCGTGCGGTTCATGGAACCAGACATTCAGGAAGAAGGGACGCTCCTTGTCGCGTCCGGCCTCTAGCCAGCGGATACCTTCATCGGCGACCAGTTGACAGGAGTAGCCCTCCAGCGGTCCGACCTCGGCGCCGTTGCGCACGAAGTTGACGGGGTTTTCGTGGGAAGGGGCGGCGTTGTTCTGGGTGGCGAACCAATGGTCGAAGCCGTGGTCGCCTGGTTGGGGATGCTCCGGGGAATTGAACTTCCCGTTCAAATGCCATTTTCCCGCGTGGGCGGTGTCGTAGCCGACGCTCTTGAGCAGGGAGGCCACGGTCACCTCCTCGTCCTTCAGATGGACGACGTGGTTGTCGGGAATCCAGTCGTAGACGCCGCTGCGGTTGGGGGTGCGTCCGGTCATGATCCCGGCGCGGGAGGAGGAGCAGACCGGCGCGGAGGAATAGCAATCGGTGAGGCGGATGCCCTGGCGGGCGAGCCTGTCCAGGTTAGGCGTCTGGATGTGTGGATGGCCCTGGCAGGCGAGGTCGCCGTAGCCGAGATCGTCGCAGAAGAGGACGAGGACGTTGGGGCGCGTGGCGGCGCGCGAGGATGGCGCGGCTGACAGCGACAGGCCGATGAGGAACAGGGCGGCCAACGATCGGATGACGGAGCGGTTCATGCGGAACCGTCTACCACGGCAAACGATGGGTAGAAAGTCCGGAACGCCAAGAAAAATGCATTGGCGGACAGGATTGAGTTTACTGGCCCGAGGCGGCTTTGCTAGAACCTGCGGCGGTTCGGGATTCGGGATCGACGAAACGTCATGTTTGAAGCCGCGGAAAAGGCAGAAAAGATCTCCCGCAAGGAGTTTGAATCGGCGTTGGAGGAACTGCGCCCGCAGTTGTTGTCCGCCCAGTTTGCCCTCAAGCAGAAGCGGCGTTCGGCCATCGTGATCGTCGATGGCGTTGACGGCGCGGGCAGGGGCGAGGTCGTGCACCGGTTGAACGAGTGGCTGGATCCGCGGGGCGTGGACACCCATGCATTCTGGGAGTCTTCCGACGAGGAGGAGCAGCGGCCTTACTACTGGCGTTTCTGGCGGCGACTGCCGGCGCGGCGGCACCTGGGCATTCTGTTCGGCTCCTGGTACGCGCGTCCGCATGAGCGGCGGGCGAACGGCGTGGCGGATGAGGCGGAATTCGAACGGGCGTTGGAGCGCATCCGGGCGTTCGAAGAAATGCTGGTCGCCGACGGAACCATCATCGTGAAACTTTGGTTCCACCTTTCGAAGAAGCTTCAGCGGGAGCGTTT
This sequence comes from Verrucomicrobiales bacterium, assembly GCA_038126035.1. GTDB lineage: Bacteria > Verrucomicrobiota > Verrucomicrobiia > Limisphaerales > JAYPEY01 > JAYPEY01. The sequence continues at coordinate 13,068 of JAYPEY010000118.1, forward strand.
GACGAGTCTGGAGGCGGATCCCAAGACGCGTTGGCGGGTGTTGGCGTCGGATTGGCGTCGTCATGCGAATTACGACGGTTACGCGGAGGCGGCGGAACACATGGTGGAGCGGACGCACTCGGAGCGCGCGCCCTGGCATGTGATCGGGGCGGTGGACGGCCGCACGACCGAGTTGGCCGCGGCGCGCACGGTGTGTTCGGAGCTGCAACTGCGGTTGGACGGGGATGAGGCGGAGGCCCGGCCATCGTCGAAACGGCGCAAGAGCAGTCCGGTGGGCGCGCTTGAGAAGGTCGATCTTTCGCAACGCATCGATTCGGGGGAGTACAAGCGGCAGCTCGCGGATTATCAGTCGCGGTTGGAGCGAATGGCCTGGAAGGCGCGGGAGCGGGGGGTGGGTTGTGTGCTGGTCTTCGAGGGGTGGGACGCCGCGGGCAAGGGCGGAGCCATCCGCCGGGTGACGCAGGCGATGGACCCGCGCCTGTTCCACCTCTACAGCATCGCCGCCCCGAGCAAGGAGGAACTGGCGCAGCATTACCTCTGGCGTTTCTGGAAGGTCCTGGCCAAGGACGGCAAGATGACGATCTACGACCGGTCCTGGTATGGACGCGTTTTGGTGGAACGCATTGAAAAGCTGGCCCGGGAGGACGAGTGGGAGCGCGCCTACGACGAGATCAATGAATTCGAGGACCAGTTGATCGATCACGGGCGTCTGGTTTTCAAGTTCTGGCTGCACATCGACAAGGGCGAGCAGTTGCGTCGCTTCAAGGCGCGGGAGAAGACGCCTCACAAGCGGCACAAGATCACGGATGAAGACTGGCGCAACCGCGAGAAATGGGACGGCTACGAAGAGGCTGTGGATGAAATGATCGCCCGCACGCATTCGAAGGGGAAGCCATGGACCATCGTCGCGGCGAACCAGAAGAAGTTCGCGCGCATCCAGGTGTTGCGGACGGTCTGTGAGGGATTGGAAGCGCGGCTGAAGTAGGCGCGCTATTCCTGGGGGACGGGTTTCGCGCGGTTCATCGACGGGCGCGATTCCGCATTCTGAGCCGTCTTGGTCGGCCCCGGATTCGGGGCCCGGCCGATGGGGGCGATCCGCTCCGCTTCGTCCGTGTCGTCGAGCGGCAGGAATATCTCGAACTCCGTTCCCTTGCCCGGTTCGCTTCGCGCTGCGATCCAGCCTTCATGTTGCTTGACGATGCCGAACACGGAGGAAAGTCCGAGCCCGGGGCCCTGGCCGACGTCCTTGGTGGTGAAGAACGGCTCGAAAGCCCGGGCCAGGGTGTCCTTTGTCATGCCGGCTCCGGTATCCGCGACGATCATCCTGAGGAACCGGCCTGACCTGGCATCGGGGTGATCTGGCAGGGCGTCCGCGCGAAGGGCGGTCGTGGTCGTTGAAATGGAGAAGGCGCCCCCGTCGGGCATGGCTTCGCGGGCGTTGTTTGCCAGGTGGTCCAACAACTGGTTCAGCATGTCGGTGTCGGCCCTGATCTCCGAATCCGGCGCGTTGAGTTCCATGTCGATCCGGATATCGGGCCCCAGAGTCCGATGGAGGTCCGCCTTGGCGGCGCTGATCAGGCCGTCCGGATGCGCCGCTTTGCGGCGCATCACCTGTTTGCGGCTGAAGGTGAGGAGTTGGCGCGTCAGTTCTGCGATGCGTTCGGAGGCGGCATCGGAGGCCTTGAACAGGCCGGCGTTTGCCTCGGTCGTCGGGACGCTGAGCTTGAGCAGTTCCTGGTTGCCCGGGACGACGGTGATCAGATTGTTGAAATCGTGGGCGATGCCGGCGGCGAGTCGTCCGACGGCCTCCATCTTCTGTGACTCGCGCAGCTGCTGCATCAGCGCCTGACGCTCGGTCACATCCTGGTAGATGAACAGGAGACGTTCCGAGCCATCATAGAAGATGGGTTCCGCCGTGATCAGCGTTTCCAGCGGGGTTCCTTCCCCGTCCAGGACGCGACACTGCAGCGCCCGGACGCAGGAGTGCTGTTTGAGGTCGGCATTGAAGCGCGCAAGTTGTTCGCCTTCCGGGGAGAGCCCCAGTTCGCCAAGGGGGCGGCCGATTGTCTCGGCGCGCTCCAGTTCGAACTGCCGGAGAAAACTCTCGTTGATCTCGAGCAGGCGAAAATCGTCGCGCTCGGCGATGGCCACCGGGATGGGGCTGGCTTCGATGGCCCTGGCGAACCGGGCCTCGGTCCGGGCCGCGCGCAGACGCTGGAGCGCGCCCCAGCCGAAGGCGACGGCCAGGACAACGACCAACCCGCCGATCACCCGTGACAGGTTTTCCGGGCTGAATCTGGGAGCCGCTTCATCCAGCGTGATTTCCGACGGATCGTTCACGAGAATCTCGAGCCTTTGGTCGCTCCACGCTTCATCCTCCCGAATGGAGCAGATGCCGATGACGGTCACCTTGGCGCCCTTCCTCCAGGCGGCGATGGATTCGGTGTCCCGGGGGGGGGCTCGGCAGAATGGCGGCAAAGGGCTGTCCGTCTCCCTCCAGTCGGACTGCGAGCCGGTCTCCCCGACGCTGACGGCTGAGGATCGTTCCCTGAACGGCGACGCGTTCGCCGGCGTTTTGCACCTGAAGCAGGGAGGACGCTCCGGCGCGTCGCGGGGCGGGGCGCTCGCCGGGCGAGAGCAGCGCGGCGGTTGCGTCTTCAAGGTGGATTCCCCGGCGTGTTCGCTGGAGAAACCCAAGCAGATTCACCCTGTCTCCGATGTTGAAGGTCTGCGGCTCGCTCAGCAGGGCCTCGATCCGGCCGGTCCCGTCGGTCAGTTGCAGCCGGTCCGGCCAGGAAAGGGTGACGGTTCCAATAACCCGGTTGCGCCGTGTGATGCGGGCTTCGCCGCGCACGGTCAGCAGTTCATCAATCGTCGCAGCCGGAGCCTTGAAGGGCGATTTGGGACTGGGGGACTCCACGGTCAGATCGTCGATGCCGTTCATCAGGATCTCCGGCGGCGTCGGGCGACCGGCGGCATCGAACTGCGTCAGGGCGACGCCGACGACCAGAACGCGGGCGTCGATCAATTGAGCGGGCATCTCTGTGGCCCCGGGGAGCCGGGCGTGAAAGAGCCTGCCGGCGTAGGCCAGCTTGAGGCTCAGTCCCGCCGGATCCAGCGCCATTTTCCGGACGACGCCTTCGACCTCGACCCGGTCCATGTTGTGCATTCCGGCGACCAGGCTGGAGCCGGTGACGCCTCCGGGGTCGGGGAGGTCGCGATGATCGATTCGCTCGAGCGAGGCGTTGGTCAACGCCGGACCTTGGGCGGTCAGGCTCGTGATTCCCTCGACGGTCACGAAGTCGCCGGGGGAGGCGGGCGTTGTCATCGCCGGCTTGGCGATGCGCACTCCCTTTCCGTCCTGCGAGATGAACACGTCGCCGGAGTTCGTCCGAACGAGGGTCGTCACGCCGGTCAAACGGGCGCGGCGCGGGGTTGGGTCCAGGGAGTCCCACAGGGCGCGGACGGCCTCCGTGGATTGCAACAGCGGCTTGAGGGAATCCCAGGCGATGGCGTTCAGGGGGCCGTTTCCGCTGGATGCAAGCGGAAACGCCGGATCGGCCAGATGGCGGAACACGGCATTGACCAGCGTCGGCGTCGGCGAACCGGCGTTCAGGAAGCCCAAGGCATCGACGAGGTCGCCCTCGGACAGGGGCGGAAGCGAGGGGTCGGGACGGATGCGGATCCCGCCGGAAACGTCGGCCAGTCGTATTGCCGGCGTCACGGATTCGATGCGGCCGCGCAGGCGCGTCAGGCCCGCAGGCATTGTTTCGGGCTGCATGCCCAGCGTGTCGCCAATCTGGGTCAGGGGCAGGGAGAAGGGACGTCTCGGCGGCCTGCGTTCGACACGGATCCGGTTCCAGTCATCGACCCACAAGACGGTCTTGTTGGTTTCCGCGACGACCGCGGCGCCGGGAAGGGTCACGCCCTGAAAGCGGACCAGCGCGTTGACGACATAGGTGGTGACAGCGCGGCCGCGTCTAAGGGCGGCGACCGTGACCGTCCGGCCGTGGGCGCCTGTCTCCAGAATCCAGCCGGTCCGGTTCTTCGTCGCCGAGCGGACGACGCCGGTGAATTCCCTCCAGCGCCAGGGCTCCATGTCGGCGGGATCTTCGTCGGGCGCGATTGGCAGGGGCTTTGGGTAGGTTCCGGAGCCCAACGGATGAATCTCCGCAGCTTTGAGGTGGGCGTCCCCACCCGGGGTGATCCGTCCCTGGATCTCGACCCGCTGTCCGTTCGGCGGCGCCGCGAGTCCGTTCAGGTCGACCAGCGCGCCGCTGTCTCCCTGGAGGACGAAGATGGCGCCTTGCTTCGGAAGGGCGCTCAGGACGAGGCCCGAGGTTGTGACTGCGCGGTTGGTGGATGTCGGGTTCCCGGCCAGAGCCCGGATGTCCCGCGGCGAGGTGGGTTGGGCGTGGATTCCGACAACCATCGCCAACACCGCAAACAGAGCCGCATCAACACGGATCCAGATTTGGCGCGCGGCGATTCTCATAATGGTGAAACTCCCCGAAGAGCAGTTCTCCG
>JAYPEY010000119.1:0-17343 GCA_038126035.1 Verrucomicrobiales bacterium
AGTCCGCGCGACCATTCGCGTCGGCCGACGAAGCAGAGCGCGTTGGTGGCGTGGCCATATTCCGGCCGGACCTGGGAAAGATCCTCCGCGCGCTCCTCCACGTGGCGCAGAGCCTCCTCGAAATCGATGTTCAACGAAGCCGATTCGAATCGGCGGCAGCGCTCGTGCGCGCTGCGTTTGCGGGCTTCGTCGATGGCGGCCCAGGCGGCCTCGTAGTCGCCGGTGTGGGAGCTTGGGAGCCGTTCAAGGTCGTAGACCGTGACGCTGTCGTCGCAGGTGTTGTGATAGGCTCCCAGGAAGATCGTGTCTTCCGGGATGATGAGGCCGCGCTCGGCGACGATCGCGCGCACACCGGGGGTGTTGGCCATCTGGGCGAAGGCCCGGGCGTTCGGGCCGCCGCGTCCGCCGCCACAGGCGCCGCAGTCGTGGGCCGCCTCGTGGGGGTTGTTCAGGCTGGAGGAGCCATGGCCGCAGATCACGATCAGGCGGGAGAGCGTCTTTGTGAGGCCCATGTCCCGGAGCAATCGCTCCACGATGTCCGCCATTTCCGGCACGCTGTAGCCGATCTGTCCGGGTTCCTTGCCGGGGTTCTCCCCGGTGCGCGTCAATTCAAGTTCCGTGACATCCGGCGTGCGAACGAAGCCCCCCATGGCGCCGCGCAATCTGGCGGCCAGCCGCGGAAAGAGGATGCGGGTGACCAGCGGGATGGAGGCGATTGACCCGAAGATGCCGGCCAGCGCGCCGCCGGCGAAGGTGCGGCTGCCAAGGTGCACCTGGTGCGTGACCGTGCCGATCGTGCGTCGCCGTTCCTTGCGTTGCCGTTCGGTCTGCTTGTGGGTGTAGACCACTTTTTCGGCCACGTAGTGTTTCGGCTCGATAATCACGGGGCAGAGCGGCGTGTAATGCGCGTCGGCGGCTCCCTTGTAGTTCATCGCCACGGCGAAGAAACCCGCGGCGCCCAGCGTCTCGCAGTCCGGATCGATCTCCTCGAGCGCACGGCGGAAGGATTCCTCGCGTTCGTCGATGCAGGTGACGATCTGGAAGGAGGGGCGTTCCGCCGGTTGGGTGATGTCGTCTGTTTCCCGGACGCGCCTGGTGTGATTTGCCACGGCGTCCAGGGTTTCCCGGCGATAGTGGCGTTCGAAGGCGAGGTGATAGATCCGCCGCCGCTCCATGCCGGAGAAGGAGCCGATCTCCGCGATGAGGTTCCGCCATTGGTCGGCGTCCAGATCGGTCAGTTGCGCGGGCGTCCAGCCCAGGACCTGCGCCAGTTGAAATATCTGAAACGCGCGTTGCTCGTCACTTTCGGGATGCCGGACGAAATGTCGTGTGGCCTCCCGGCGCAGTTCGGCCAGGGGGGCGCGAAAGCCGAGGCCCTCGGCCGCCGCCTGACGGAGCGCGGCGCGTTCGAGGATCAGTCGCACGGCCAGGTATTCGGCGAGCGCGCCCTTTGGGGTGGGCTTGGCGACACGATCGCTGCGGCATTCCGTCTGCCACAACATCCCGGCGAAGCCGCGCAGGGCGAGCAGGGTCTGGACGATATAGTCCTCGCGTTCGTCGGGGGCCACGCCCAGGTCTGTCAGTGAGCGGGCGATGGAATCGAGCGGGTTGTCGGTCTGGATCAGTTCAGGGCCGGCGGCGTTCAGCCAGCCGTCTGCCGCCGCGGAACTCCGGCCGTAGAGCTCCTTGAATGCGGACAGGAAACCTTTTTCCCGCGCGGGCAGGGGGGTGGGGGCGAAATCCTGGTCAAGAAACGCTGCGCAAAAACGGATCAGCAGATCGTTCACCCAGTCCCCGCAGTCGATTCCTGAAACCTCATGGAGGAGGTCCGTGTGTCTGATCGGCGGCTGATGCCCGGATTGGGCGTCGGTGGCTCCGCCGACGGATCGCGCGCCCTCGCGGCAGGCCAGCCACAACAGATGCAGGGTGAATTCCTCCCAGGCCGCGTCGGTCCAGTTGTCCAGTTCCCCGCGGTCAAAGCGCAGGAAAAGGTCGTCCAGCATCCGGCGTGTCTTCTCGTCGGCGTTCCTGAAGGATCCGTCCCCGAAATCCCGCATCACCCAGTGCTTGGTCGCCTGGATGCTTTGTTCGCGCAGGGCATTCGGGGTGGAGTCCTGAAAGCGGTTCAGGGCGGAGGTTTGTTCGATCACCCAGCGAAGTTCGGCTGTGGGGCCGGTGCGCATGGGGTGGTTCAACATGCCGAGCCTCAGCTGCAGGCGGGTTCCCGCGGGGCCGGCCGGCGTCTGCGCGCTGTCGCCAAGATCTTCCTGCAGGACCGCTTCAATGTCCTCCGGGGTGATGCGTCCGCGATCCAGCTTGGCGCGGTAGCGAGATTCCGGGAGAAAGGCGTGGCAGCCGAACAACTCCGCCCCCTTGACCACCCCCTCCTCAAAGGGGCTGTCCTCAAAGGCGTGGAGTGTGTTGTGATGAACGAAAGCCGTGATCGGGCCCTGCGCCGGCAGGTAATGCGCCGCGTGCTCGATCAGCCCCGCCAGATCTTCTGTGGCTGACGGGCGCTGACCGTCGGATGGCGCGGTCTTGGTTGTGTCGACAGGTAGTTCCAATCTGCCAAATCCTTTAGCAACCGACATGCCAGAGGGATGCTGCGCCCGGGGATTGTCGGTTTTGGCGGCTGAATGGAAGGGGGAAGACTGGAGGACGGCGTGCGGCCTGCAAGAACTTGCAGTTTGGCTGCAAGTTCTTGCAGTGCAGTCCGGTCGGTCAACGAGGAAACGCGACCGGCTGAAGGCCGGCGCGGGAAAAGGGGGCGGAGGATGGGGCTTTTCAGTCCTCCTTCTCGCTCAACTGGTAGTCAGGGCGGAGGGCGGCGGCGCGGTTGGTGTTTTGCTCGAAGAAGAAGTCCTCCTCGCCGAACGCGGGGACCAGGTCGTCCAACCAGACCGCATCGGGATCATAGCGGGCGAAGAACGGCTGGCCGACATAATCGGGGTTGCGCGCCTGGAGGAAACGAAGCGTCATCACCCTCTGGCCGGCGATCTGGTTGACGCCGAGCATCTCGACCTTGCCCGGGGCGGCGGACATGGACGGTCCCCGGACGGTGCGGGCGATGCCGCTGACATTCTTGTAGGCGGTTCGGAAGATTCGCCAGGCGCGTTCGAGAGAGAGCCCGAAGTAGTGTTGCGCGCCAGTGTCGCGGACCTGGAACATGTAGTAGGGGGTGCAGCCCTGTTTGACCTGTTCCTTCCACATGTCCGACCAGATTTCCGACTTGTCGTTGATGTGCGCGAGGATGGGGCACTGGGTCCTCACCTGGGCGCCGGTCGCGCGGATGCGGCGGATGGCCTCCTGCACGGCCGGGGTCTCCAGTTCGCGCTTGTGGTTGAAGTGCGCCATGAAGGCGAGGTGCTTGCCGGATTTTACAATCCTCTCGAAGACGCGAATCATGTCGTCGGCGTCTGCGTCGGTGGTGAAACGGTGCGGCCAGTAGCCCAGGGCCTTGGAGCCGATGCGGATGGTGCGGAGATGCTCGAGATTGGCGTCCAGGAGCGGGTCGATATAGGAGGCGAAGGCCCGCGTGTTCATGATCATGGGATCGCCGCCGGTGAACAGGATATCGGAGACCTCCTCATGCTGGCGGATGTAATCGACCAGCAGTTCGGCCTCCTTCATGGCGAATTTCAAGCCCTCGATTCCGACAAACTGGGCCCAGCGGAAGCAGTAGCTGCAATAGGCGTGGCAGGTCTGGCCCTGACTGGGGAAGAACAGCACGGTTTCCCGGTACTTGTGCTGCATGCCGGCGAGTTTCCGGCCGTTGAGTTCGGGGAGATTGTGCTCCTGCTGGCCGGCCGGATGGGGGTTCAATTCCATGCGGATCTGGTTGGCCAGGTCGTTGATCTCCTGCTTGGGCGCTTCGTCCCGGATCAGGTCGGCCATGGCGTTGAAATGCCGGGGCTTGAGCATGTCCCGTTGGCAGAAATTCAACGTGAAGAAAGGGTCGTTCCCGACATCATCCCAATCGATCAGGTGGTCCGCCACGTAGTTGTTCGAGCGGAAGGGAAGGACGCTGCCGACAACCTGGATGTCAAACAGCTGTTCGGGGGTCAATTTGGACGCCTGGGGGAGATCACGCAGGTTCTGAAGAGTGATCGGGCGATACTTGGGCGCCTCGTTCCGTGAGTTGTTGTTTGCCTTTGTTCCCATAACGGATTCTCAGTCCCCTCGAGCGCTTTGTGTTCTGCGCGAAAGGGCCGTGAGCCTATCAGAATGAGGAACCCTTCAAAAGGCTTTTTGAGCAAAAAAGGGGCAATCAGACTCGTAACCAGCTTGAATGCAACGGGTTGCGAGCCTTGTTATTGAGGGAAAATACGGTAGATCAGCAGGTAGATGACGACGCCTGTGATCGAGACGAACATCCACAATGGCCAGGTCCAACGCGCGATCTTGCGGTGTTTTTCCTGCTGGCCGCTGAAGGCAAACCAGAGGGCGGCGAGAATCATGGGCACGATCAGGCCGGCCAACAGCACGTGGGGTATCAGGATCGCCAGATAGATGGGCCGAAACCAGGCCGGATCCTGAAAGGAAGTGTGGCCGACCTGGGCGTGGTAGCTGAGGTAACAGACCAGGAAGACCGTGGAAACCGCAAAGGCACCGATCATGCAGTTTCGATGGGCGGTCTGGTTGCCCCGTTTGATGAACACAAATCCGCAGGCCAGGAGAATGGCGCTGAGCCCGTTCAGTGAGGCGTTCAGGGCGGGAAGGTCGGAGACGCTCATGGGGTTCAGTCGGCGTTGTGCAACTTCGAAACCGTGGCGACGATCTCGGCAATGACGTTGATGTTGGTGTCGTTGGCGTGAACGACCCGTCGCATGCGTCCCTGCTTGTCCATGATGGCAAAGAGGACGCTGTGATTGTAGAGGTCGTTGATCGACGCTCGTTCCTCTTCGGGCTTCTCAAAGGCGATCAGCTTGAGGTCGTTCCTGATGATTGAGTGGATTGCATTTGTGGCGCCGGTGAGGAAGTGCCAGCGATCGGGGCTGGCCGAGAAGCGTTCGCCATAGGATTTGAGAACTTCCGGCGTGTCGAATTCGGGATCGGTCGTGATGGAAACCAGCCGGGCGGGACTTTGCGCGCCCAGGGCTTCCTGGACCCTGCCCATCTGGAAGGACATCTGTGGGCAGATGGACGGGCATCGGGTGAAGATGATGTCGGCCACCCATGGCGCGCCATCCAGATCCGACCTGGAAACGGCTTGGCCGAACTGGTTGGTCAGCGTGAAATCGGAGATGGTCGACAGGACCGGAAGTCCGGTTTCGTCGGGGGAGTCCGCAGGTTGGCCGTCCAAGGTTGTGATCTCAAACGGAGCAGGGGGACGCAGCAGCTCGGTGCGGACGTAGGCGGCTGCAATAACGGCAATGAGGATGCCCAAGCCGCCCCAGACGATCGCTTGCGCCGGTTTGGAGATTTCTGACATGCCTTGCTGCTGGATGGGCCCGACTGCGGACGTCGGAGGGACCGCTTATTCGAAGGCGTCGGCGGCGGGCGCCGCGGCTCCGCCGGCGGCGGGCGCGTCTTCGATGATCGGGGTGTTCTCCAGGATCCAGTTGTTGAAGTTTTCCTCGGAGGTGACGGTCAGGTTGGCCCGCATCCGGTAATGGCCGCTGCCGCAGAGCTGCGCGCAGGTGATCGCGTAGGTCCCCGGTTGCTTGGCGGTGAAGTGGACGGGCACGCTCATGCCGGGGATGCAGTCCTGCTGGACCCGCATGGAGTGCAGCGCGAAGCCGTGAATGACATCCAACGAGGTCAATTTGATGATCACCGGTTTGCCGAGGGGCGCATGGATGGTGTTCTGGGGCGGCACGATGTCGTCGCGGCCGTGGGTGTCGGCCGGATCGTAGCCAAATTTGTTGTCCTGGCCGACCAGCTTGTAGTCGCGCTTCCCAAACACGCCGTCCGCGCCTGCGTAGCGGGAATTCCAGAGGAACTGCTCCGCGGTGACCCGGATGACGGTCACATTGGGATCGTTTTCGTCGGGGACCTGCGTCTCGACGACCTTGGCCCAGAGCGGGATGGCGAACCCCAGCAGGAGCACGATTTCGATCGCGGCGACGGCCAGTTCCAGCCAGGTGGAGGCATGGTTCTGCACGCCGTGGTAGTTGGCTTTGGGGTTCCGGCCCGCGCGGAACTTGATCAGGGTCCAGACAAAGTAGGAGCCCCAGCCGACGAACAGCGCCAGCATCAGCCAGTGCAGGTAGACGATGAAGTAATCGACATTCTTGCCGTGTTCCGAGGCCAGCGTCGGCAGCCCCATGGTGTCTATCAGAAAGTCGCGCATTTGCTTGAGTCGGACAGAAGGTTGTTCAATCGGAAATCAGTCTTGGTCGTCGTTCTGTTTGGCGGCTCCGGGAGCGGTCGCGGCGGCCCGCCGGGCGAGGAACACGAAGAATCCGCCGAGGCAGCCCATGACGGACATGACGACGGAGCCCAGAAAGATGATGGCCCAGGCGGCTCCCTGCACGACGTCGGATTCGGGATCCCCGAAGCAGACCGTGCAGGCTTCGGCGGAGGAGGGCAGGCCCGCCAGCATCGTCAGGGCTACGGGAAGGATCAGCAGTTTGGAAACGTTCGTCTTCACAGGTAGCTGATGCGCTTGAGCTTTTTCAGGAAATACCTGCCGTAGATGAGCAGCGCCACGCCGCCGAGGTTCAGGGCAATCCCCAGAGCCAGCATCGTCGTGTCCGGCGCGGCCGAATTCGACTTCAGGCAGAACGCGCCGGTCCCGAAGCAGAAGAGCGTCGAGATGACAATGAAGATGATATGGAACGCCTTGAGCGACATCGGTCTCCCTACATGAAAAAGGTCGTCAGTTTCGGGTAGTCCAGCATGGCCCAGACGGTGAGTCCCATCAGGCCGGTGAAGAAAAAGAAGGTGAACCCCATCACCAGGTAGATCAGCTGTTTCTCCGAGATAAGATGCATGAAGAACAGCATCACCAGGGTGGCCTTGAAGGTGGCGATAATCAGGCCCAGCGTCATGTTCGCGCCGTGGAACATGTTGTAATCGTGCTCCAGGTCCACCTGGGCGATGGCCACGGTGATGCCGGTGAAGACGAGCAGCGTGCCAAACACGATCATGTAGGAACGCTCGTGCTGTAAGAATTCCCGGAAATTCTTGGGAGGGTTGGAATGATCCGATGCCATGGTTCAGTCAGGGGATTCGATTGAGGTTCAAAGCAGGTAGAGGAGCGGGAACAGGAAGATCCAGACCAGGTCGACAAAGTGCCAGAACAGGCCGGAGACCTCGACGCGGTTGATATAGCGCTCGGGATCGGTCTCCCACATCTTGGCGAGGGGCCCCCAGATCATGAAGATGACAAAGGCACCGCCGCAGACGTGGAGGGCGTGCAGGCCGGTCAGCGTGAAATAGATAGCGAGGTAGGTGCTGTGCTGGGGGCCGTAGTTGGTGATCTTGGCGATCTCGGAGCGGGGGATGGTCACCTCGCCATCGACGTGGTGGCCGTGTTCATCGACGTTGTATTCGAAGCCCTTGATTCCCTTGACGCCGAGGTAGGCGTTGATGTTGACGTGTTTGTCCCCGGCGTGCTCGTCGTCATGGGCATGTTCGGCGTGGTCATGATCATGATCATGGCCGCCTTCTTCCTCGTGGGCGTGAATCGTGATGGTGACGGACTGGTCGTCCTGCTGGACCATATGGCCGTCCCAGACGGAGCCGTCGGTCTTGACGATGGCGTAGTGGGTCAGTTTGTCGTGATATTCAAAGGCCTTGACGCCCATGAAGACAAAGGCGCATGCAATGGTGACCGCCTGGAATTTCTTGTATTGGGCGAAATTGCCGAATTTAAGCGAAGCCCAGGCAAGCACGACGGTGACACTGGAAACGATCAGCACGGCGGTGTTGAACGCTCCGGGGAAGGTCATGAGCATCTTGCCGGGCAACGGCCAGGTTCCCTCCGGCGCTCCGATTCGCAGCATGATGTAGGAGGAGAACAGGGCGCCGAAGAGCATGACCTCGGAGGCGAGGAACAGCCAGATGGCAACCTTGGCGTTGTAGAGGCCGGTGTCCGGCCGGGCTTTTGACGTAAACGGGATTTCCATGAATGTGTCGGTCTGTGACTTGGTGAGATTCTGGCTCGGGCGCTGCGACCGCGGTCAGTTGGCAGGTTCGGCGACCTCGTCGTCCTCGGCGGTCTTCGTCTCCGCATTGCGCGGTTCATTCTGCGGGGTGAAGTCCGCGTCGGCCCCGGGGACGCTGTATTCATAGGCGCCGCGGTAGACGCGGATTTCCTTGTCGAAGTTGCCGTGCGGCGGCGGGGTGGGGGTCTGCCACTCGAGGGTGGTGGCGTTCCACGGATTGTCGGATTCGACTTTTTTCCCATTCTTCATGCTGATGAAGAAGTTGAGAATGAAGGGGATCTGCACGAGGCCGAGCATGAGGGCCGCGACGGTGATGCCCTTGTTCATTTCAATGAATTTGAGCGGAACGCTGACGATGCCGGTTTCGGGATCGGCGTAGCCGGCGTAGGTTGCGCCGCCGTCATACATGCGCCGGTGAATGCCGGCCATGCCCTGGGCAAACATCGGTTGGAAGACGGCGTTCATGAAGAGGAAGGAGCCCCAGAAGTGCACGCGGCCCCAGAATTCATTCATGAAGCGGCCGGTTGCCTTCGGATACCAGTAGTAGATTCCGGCGAAGACGCCGAAGATGGTGCCGGGGGCGACCACGTAGTGGAAGTGGGCGATCACGTAGTAGGTGTCGTGGAGATGAATGTCGCTGTAGGCGAAGCCGAGCGGCAGGCCGGTGAGGCCGCCGATGCCGAACATGGGCAGGAAGGCCAGGGCGAACATCATGGGCGTGTTGAAGCGGATGGAACCGCCCCAAAGCGAGATGAACAGGCAGGTCAGCAGGATGACCGAGGGGATCGAGATGATCATCGTGGTCGTCTGGAAGAAGGCGCTGATGGTGTTGCCCATGCCGGTCAGATACATGTGGTGCGCCCAGACAATGAAGGAGAGGAAGCCCAGGACCATGACCGCATAGACCATGGTCTTGTAGCCGTAGACCGGCTTGCGGGCGTTGTTGGCCAGGATCTCGCAGACCATGCCGACGGCCGGCAGGATGAGCACGTAGACCTCGGGGTGGCCAAGGAACCAGAACAGGTGCTGCCAGAGCAGCGGGCTGCCGCCGCCCGCGACATCCGAGGGGGAACCTCCCACGATCAGGCCGGAGGGCAGGAAGAAGCTGGTGTGGAACACCTTGTCCATCAACTGCATCAGGCTGGCGGTTTCCAGCGGGGGGAAGGCCAGCAGCAGCAGGAAGGCGGTGACGAACTGCGCCCAGACGAAGAAGGGGAGGCGCATCCAGGTCATGCCCGGAGCGCGAAGCTGGATGATCGTGGCGATGAAGTTCACCGCGCCCAGCAGCGAGGAGGTGATCAGCAGCACCATGGCAATGAGCCAGAGGGTCTGACCGTCGGTCGGGATGCTGGTCGCCAGGGGGGAGTAGGAGGTCCAGCCCGCTTGGGCCGCGCCGCCGGGGATGAAGAAACTGGTGAACATCAGAACGCAGCCCAGAAAGAAGAAATCGAAGCTGGCCATGTTGAGTCGGGGGAAGCACATGTCCGGCGCGCCGATCATCAGGGGGACGACGTAGTTGCCGAAGGCGGCGAAGACCAAGGGCACGACCGCCAAGAAGACCATGATGGTGCCGTGCATGGCTCCGAAGGAGTTGTAGAGTTCCGGTTGCATCACGCCGCCCGCGCAGACCTCGCCCAGGATGGCCTCCAGCAGCCCGCCCACCACCGGGATCGGCTGACCGGGATAGGCGATCTGCCAGCGCATGCAGGCGATCAGGGAGAAGCCGAAAAGAAGAAAGGCGAGGGAGGTGACGCCATACTGGATGCCGATCACCTTGTGGTCCGTGGAGAAGATGTATTTCTGCCAGAAACCCGGTTCGTGGTGATGCTCGTCGTGGGCGTGAGCGTCGGTGATGTCGTCTGCTGTGGTCGTCGCTTGCATGTGCAAAATCGGCTGGTTTTCGTGTGTGATCTTCCGGACTCAGCCTCCCGGAAGGGATGTTATTACGGGACGTGATTCCCGCGTGTCAATGGTCGATTGGAGTTTCTTCAGGTTGTTCGGGATTCAGACCTTGTCGAGGGCCATAAGGGCCAGCAGGAGCGGCAGATAGATGATCGAGTCGAAGAACAATCGGCGCGCGTTTTCGTGCGTCAATCCCCGGGAGAAACGGATGGCGCTCGCCAGGAATATTGCGCCGAGAATGAGCGCGCCGATGACGTAGATCCGGCCGGAGATTCCGAGCAGGAAAGGGAAGAGACTGATGGGGAGCAGGCCGAGGGTGTGGCTGACCGAGTTGCGGCCCGTGCGGGAGCCGTCCTGATCGACGACCGGCAGCATGACAAAGCCGGCGCGGGCGTAGTCGTCGCGGTGCATCCACCCGATGGCGAGGAAGTGGGGCAGTTGCCAGAAGAACAGGATGGCAAAGAGGGACCAGCCGCCGATTTCGACGGCTCCGGTCGCGGCGGTCCAGCCCATGAGCGGGGGGAGGGCCCCGGGAATGGCGCCGATGAGCGTGTTCAGTGTGGTCTTGCGTTTGAGGGGGGTGTAGACGAACAGGTAGCTGGCCAGGGTCAGCGCCCCGAGCAGGCTGGTGACCAGGTTGACCTTGAGCGCCAGGAGGATCATGCCGGCGGCCGAGCAGGCGCCGCCAAAGATGAGGGCGACGTTGGGATGGAGGTGGCCGGAGGGCAGCGGTCGGGACTCCGTCCGGTTCATCTTGGAATCGAACTGGATTTCGAGGAGCTGATTCAGGGCCGCGGCGCCCGCCGCCAGGAGAAAGGTCCCAAACATGGCGGCCGTCAGCAGCCCGTATTGCAGCGGGGCGGGCGCGCCCAGATAATAGCCGACCAGGGTTGTCGCCATCACCAGCGCGGTCAGGCGCATCTTGATCAGTTCGCAGAGCACCCCGGACAACGATCGTTCCATCGTCGGCGCTTCTTCGATCGGTTGAGCCGATGCCTTCATCTGATCCGGGTCAGGCTGTTGTCGATTCGGACGGCGCATGGGGCGCAGGGACCGTTTCGGTCCGGTATTCGCAATTCAAAGTCTCGGGGCAGACGCTATCCGTGATCAGGGTGACGAGGGAGCCCGCGACCAGGCAACCCGCGCCCAGCACGACATGCAGTGTTGCAATGTCGGCCGCCTTGTCGGTCCAGACCGTGACGGCGCCCAGGGTTGCCTGAAGAACGATCATTCCAAACCATGCGAAACAGAATTTCGAGAGAAAACTGTCCCGGCGTGCCGATTTTGCCGCGAGGCCTGCGATGGTTCCCCCGAGGGCGAAGATCAGGAGGGCCCCGATTCGGTGGGCCATGTGCAGGTGGATGAGGAACGGCGTGATCGGCGCGTCGTAAAAGGTGTCGGTTCGGTGGGCATTGATGGCGGCCAGGGCGGGGCCGCTCGTGTCCGGCCAGATCTTTCCGTAAGCCAACGGGAAATCCGGGACGGCAAGGCCTGCATGCTGGTGGCGCATCACCGCGCCGAGGATCAATTGCGCAAAGATCAGGACGGTCAGGAATGCGAACAGTCCGCGGAGGTTGGCGAATCCCGCAGAAGACTTGTCCGGGCAAAGGCGCCTCCACCATTGGGTCGAGAGCAGTCCGATGCAGCAGATCAGGACGAGGAAGGCCTGCGCCAGGGCCGCGTGAAAGACGCCGATCTCATCCGCGAACAGCGCGACCCGGAATCCGCCGAGCAGTCCCTGAAAGATGACCGCAAAGAAGGCGGTGAAGGTCAGCCAGCGCACAGAGCCGCGCGTCAGGAGACATTGGAATACGCCGTAGAGCGTCAGGATCGGCATGATTCCGGCGAGGAGCTTGATGTGCGTGGGCACGTTCTGGACGCCGCCATGAGCGCTGCCTGATCCGCGGTGTCCGAGCATGGCCACGAGGAGGAAGATCACGATCCAGCCGGCCCATCGGGCGCGTCCGGAGGTTTCGCGGCCCCAGGTCCACGAGGCGAGGATGGTGGTGAGCAGGCCCACGACCACGCCGAACAGGCGGTGGCTGTGCTCGTAGAAGATGCCTCCCACCCAGTAGGAAAAGGGCAGGGCGAACATGTTGTAGCCGTAGGAGGTCGGCCAGTCGGGCACGGCCATGCCGGCCTCCTTGCTGGTGACCATGCCTCCGATCCCGATCAGGCACAGCGTGGCCAGCGCGGTCGCCCATGCGAATCGCGCAAGTCCTTTACTGTGTGGAGGTTGTGACATCTGGTCGAATCGGCCCGCCAAAATACAAACCAGCCGCTGCGACAAGGTTGACGCGGCGGCTGGGTGTCAAGCCATATGGCGAAGATTGCGCCGGTCTTACGGGACGTTCAGCGTGAAGTCGGCCTTGCCGCCGGACGCGCTCACCGAGACCTTTTGGACCGTGCCCTTGTAGCCGGAGGCGGCGGAGGCGGCGTGCACCTTGCGGTGGATGGCCTCGATCTCATACTCGCCGGCAGGGACGTTCTTGATGGTGAAGTTGCCGTTCGCGTCGGTCGCCGCGTGGTAGGGGTGATCGAAGATGCTGATGTAGGAGAACATCCACTGGTGAACGTCGCACTTGAAGCGCAGGAAGTTCTCGGTCGCCGGGAACTTGAAGTCGTTCTTCATGCCCTTGACCGGCTGGGCGAGGTTGGATTCCTTGTTGCCGCCCGCGGTGTTCTTCGGCGTGGGGTGGACGTTGTGCATCAACGGATCGGAGTTTTTCACCGTGATGGTCTGGCCGGTCTGCGCAGTGGCCACGTAGGGGACGTAGATGCAGCCGACCTGGTCGATGACCACCGGACCGGGAGCCGCTCCCTTGACGCCGCGCACGACGACGACCACGTCGCCGAGACCGCCGTCCTTGGCCACCTTGTAAAACGGCATTTCATGCAGGTTCACCTTGTGCAGACGGCCGCAGAGCGGGTCCATCTTGAATTTCTTGTTGGCCGGAGGATTTCCCTTCAGGGTGACCTTCCCGGTGATGTCGCCGGCGTTCAGCGCGATAACAGACAGGGCCAACGCGGCGGCTGTGACCAGTTTCGAATACTTTTTCATATCGGTTCCGAGTTTAGACTTACTGACGTTTCGTGGGCGGACCTTAGCGCCCGGGTTTTGTTTCGCAAGGGGAATTTGTGAAATTTTTCACAAAGTCCTGATTCGCACTGTTTGGACGCCGCATCGTCGGGGAAATTCAATGCGCCGACCACACGGATCGTGGCATCGGTCGCCCGTTATTGGTTCTGACGGGGGAGAAGATGGCAGATGGCAAATCGCAGATGGCAAAGAACCGCGATCCGGGATCCGGAGTGCGAGATCAAGGATCAAGAATCGAGAATCATCTAACGCAACCGGCGCATGACAGCCGCCATTTCGATGGCGGTCTGCGCGGCTTCGGAACCGCGATTGCGATCCTTGCTGAGGCAGCGCACTTTGGCCTGGTCTTCATTGGAGAACTGCAGGACCTCGTGGATGACGGGCTTGCTGGAAAAGACCTGGATGTCGGCCAAGGCGTGGGTGACCGCTTCGCCGATGTGGTCCGCATGCGTCGTTTCGCCCTGAAGAATGACGCCGAGACAGATGAGCGCGCCGTAGTTCGGTGAATCGGATTCGGCCAGGGCCGCGGCGACAGCGGGAATCTCAAATGCGCCCGGCACGCGCACGACCTTGATGGTCTCAGCGCCGGCGGCGGACAGTTCTGCTTTGGCCGCCTTGAGCATGCCATCGACGTACTTGCGATTATATTTGGAGGCCACGATGGCGAACGATTCGCCGGAGGCGGAGGCGGAGGTTTTGCGGGTTTTCTTAAGCATGGTGTGAGGTTGGTGGGATTTGGGGGCGTTCGGAAGCGTGGGGAGAAAGCTCCAAGCTCCAAATCCCAAGTTCCAAAGAAGCTCCAAGCTCCAAGTTCCAAAAGCGAGGGGAGAAGCGGGAGCGGATGGCCGTGCTTCGGGTCAAGGGCGTTGGGCGAGGATCAGATACTGTCCCGAGCGGACGCGCCCAATTTGGAGCTTGGGATTTGGAGCTTATTTGGTGCTTGGAGCTTGGGATTTGGAGCTTCATCACCTTCGCCCCATCCACCGGGACGTTCATTGAAACCTCAGATCAGATGTCCGAGCTTCGTCTTCTTGGTCTTCAGGTATTTCTCGTTGTGGGGATTGGGCTTCACCTTGATCGGGACCTGTTCGGTGATCTCCAGGCCATAGGCGTCGAGGCCGACGATCTTCTTGGGATTGTTGGTGAGCAGGCGGATCTTCTTGAGGCCCAGGTCCACGAGGATCTGCGCGCCGAGGCCGTATTCGCGGAGGTCCATGGCGAAGCCGAGTTTCTCGTTGGCCTCGACGGTGTCGTAGCCCTTCTCCTGAAGCTTGTAGGCCTGGATCTTGGGAGCGAGGCCAATACCGCGGCCTTCCTGCCGCATGTAAAGAATCACGCCGCGGCCTTCGTCGGAGACCTGTTTCATGGCCTGTTGAAGCTGGGGTCCGCAGTCGCAACGGCGCGAGCCGAAGACATCGCCGGTCAGGCATTCGCTGTGCACGCGGACGAGGACGTTTTTCCTGCCGGCGACGTTGCCCTTGACCAGGGCGAGGTGGTGCTGGCCGTCGAGGCGGGACTGGTAGAGGTGCAGTTTGAAGTCGCCATAGTCGGTCGGCATGTTGATGACCTCGACCTTGTCGATCTGCTGCTCGCGCTGGCGGCGGTGTTTGATCAGGGCCTCGATGGTGCAGATCCTCAGCTTGTGTTTCCGGGCGATCTTGAGGAGTTCCGGGAGGCGCGCCATGGAGCCATCTTCGCTCATGATCTCACAGATGACGCCGATGGGGCGGCAGCCGGCGAGGCGGGCGAGATCCACCGCGGCCTCGGTGTGGCCGGCGCGTTGGAGGACTCCCCCGGGTTTGGCGCGGAGGGGGAAGATGTGGCCGGGCTGGACGAGGTCGCTGCGCATGGCGCGTGGATCGGCCATGATCTGGATGGTGCGGGCGCGGTCGGCGGCGCTGATGCCGGTGGTGACGTTGGCCGCGGCGTCCACGCTCACCTGGAAATCCGTGCGGAAGCTGTCCTTGTTCTGCGCGACCATCTGCTCGATGCCGAGTTGCTGGAGACGTTCCTGGGTCGTCGGCGCGCAGATGAGCCCCCGGCCGTGCTTGGCCATGAAATTGATCGCTTCCGGAGTGGCATGCTCCGCCGCCATGATCAGGTCTCCCTCGTTCTCGCGGTCCTCGTCGTCAATGACGATCACCATCTTCCCGGCGCGGATATCCGCGATGACGGAGTCGACGGGGTCGAAGGCCGTTTTGCGTTTGGCGGCCTTGGGCTTGGGGGATGCCTTGGACTTCGCGGCGGGTTTGGCCTTTGCCCTGGCCGTGGGTTGTTTCTTGCGGGGGGGCATGGCTAGTTCGTGATTATGACCAAGGGCAAGTCCCTGCGGACCCGCCCCGATTTCATTCTCCTCCGCGGCGCGGGAGAATGAAATATCCCCTCCCTGGAGGGGACCAGCGCGTTGGCATACCGCACGACAGGTCCCCTCCGGGGAGGGCCTTGCAAACTCGCGTTGAAAAGCTTCATCGCCGTAAACCTCTGACCGTCACCCGGCCAACAACTGCCTGGCAGCCTCCAGGGCCTCGCCGACCTTGGCAGGATCCTTGCCGCCGCCGCGGGCCTGCTCGGGCTTGCCGCCGCCCTTGCCGCCGACGACGGGGGCGATGGCCTTGATGATGTCGCCGGCGCGGATGGAGCCGGTCAGTGATTTGTCCACGGTGGCGACCAGGGCGACCGAGCCGCCGGCCGAACCGGCCAGCACGACCACGCCGTTGAATTCGCCGCGCAGGGCGTCGGCGATCGCCTGGCAGTAGTTGCCGTCCTCGTCGCCCATGTTCTCGACGATCGCGGGCCTGCCGCCGATCTCGACCGCCTTGGTGAGCATTTCCTTCGCGGCGCCTCCGGCCTGCTTCTGCTTCATGGCCTTGAGCTGTTTCTCAAGCTGTTTCTGCTGGGCGAGGAGATTCTCGACCTTGCGCTCCAGTTCGCCGATGGGGGAGTTGATCTTGCCGGCGAGGGTGGCGATCAGTTCGGCCTCCGAACGGGCCTTGCCGTAGGCCTCCAGGCCGGCAATGGCCTCGATGCGGCGGACGCCGGCCGAGATGGCGGATTCGCCAACAATGCGGAACAGGCCGATCTCGCCGGTGGCGCGGGTGTGCGTGCCGCCGCATAGCTCCATCGACCAGCCGTCCAATGAGCCGGCCTCGCCGCCGATCTGCACGACGCGGACCTTCTCGCCGTATTTCTCGCCGAAGAGCTGCATGATGCCGGCGTTGCTCTGCACCTCGGTGAAGGGGACCTCGGTCCAGGAGATGCCGGCGTTCTCGACGATGCGCTCGTTTACCAGCTTCTCGATGTCCGCGATCTGCTGCGGGGTGAGCGGTTGGGAATTGAAGTCGAAGGTCAGCTTGTCGGGGCCGACGTAGGAGCCTTTCTGCGTGGCGTCCCGGCTGGCGACCTCGTGCAACGCCCAGTGGAAGACGTGCGTGACCGAGTGGTGCCGCTGGATCGCGGCGCGGCGTTCGGCGTCCACGGAGAGCTCGACCTCCGCGCCGGCTTCGAGACCCTCGGCATCGTCGGCGAGGAGGTGCACGAAGGCGTCGCCGACTTTCTGGGTGTTGGCCACGCGCCAGAGATTGCCGCCGGCGGTGATCTCGCCGGAGTCGCCCAACTGGCCGCCCATCTCCGCGTAGAAGGGCGAGGTGTCGAGGATGACGGCGTTCTTGTCCTTCAGCTTCACGATCTCCTGCACCTTGGCGGTCGCGGCGAGGGAGTCGAAGCCGATGAAGTTCGTGGCGGCGATGTCGCCGAGGTCGGAGACGTCAATGGTCTCCTTCTTCTGCGCGGCGCGGGCCCGGGCGCGCTGTTTTTCCATTTCAACCTCGAAGCCGTCGCGATCCACCTTTATTCCGCGTTCGCGGGCCATCAATTCGGTCAGGTCTAAAGGGAAACCGTAGGTGTCGTAGAGTTTGAACGCGAAGTTTCCCGGAATCGTGTCCCCTTTGAACACCCGCATGTTCTTCCCGCCTTCTCCGACGGGAAGTATCACCGCACTGGGACCACCCATGTCGGCTGCGTGCGGCGGGATCATTTCTTCATGCGTTTCGTTGATGGCCGTCCCGGCGTTCACAGCTGATTCAAACAACTCAATCCCCCTGTCCAGCGTCTTGTTGAACGCGACCTCCTCGGT
Source organism: Verrucomicrobiales bacterium (assembly GCA_038126035.1). GTDB lineage: Bacteria > Verrucomicrobiota > Verrucomicrobiia > Limisphaerales > JAYPEY01 > JAYPEY01. The sequence goes on from JAYPEY010000119.1 coordinate 17,246, forward strand.
CTTGATGGTGGTCACGATCAGGTCGCGCTTCTCCTTCAGTTCAGGGAAGAAGCCGCCGAACTCGGCGACGACGGTGTCGACCAGCTTGAAGAAGAACG
>JAYPEY010000120.1:0-16960 GCA_038126035.1 Verrucomicrobiales bacterium
GATTTGGAGCTTTCTTCCAGAGCCTCCCCATCTCCCCAAAACATCCCCAATGTTTAGCCTGCTGAAATCCGATTCCGCCACCCGCGCCCGACGCGGCCGCCTCCAAACGACCCACGGCGTAATCGAGACGCCGATCTTCATGCCGGTCGGCACGCAGGGCACGGTGAAGGCGCTCGATCCCCGCGAGCTTCGCGAACTCGAGGCCCAGATCATCCTCGGCAACACCTATCACCTATCGCTCCGCCCCGGGATGGAGATCATGGAGAAGATGGGAGGCCTGCACAAATTCATGGGCTGGGACGGCCCGATCCTGACCGACAGCGGCGGCTTCCAGGTCTTCAGCCTCGCCAAGATCCGCAAGATCCAGGAACACGGCGTCGCCTTCCAATCCCATATCGATGGCAGTCCGTTGTTCCTCGGTCCCAAGGAGGCCATGGAGATCCAGCGTATCATCGGCTCGGACATTGCCATGGTCCTCGACGAATGCCCGCCCCACGCCGCTCCCGAGAAACAGCTCCGCGAAGCCGTCGATCGCACCGTCCGCTGGGCCGCCGAATGTCTCAAACAACCCCGCGCCGAAGGCCAGCTCTACTTCGGCATCGCGCAGGGCGGAACCCACAAGGCTCTCCGCGAAGAGTGCGCCCAAAGGCTGGTTGATCTGAATTTCGACGGCTATGCCATCGGCGGCGTGAGCGTCGGGGAAACCGAGGCCGAGATGTATGAGGCGGTCGAGTACGCCGAGCCCCACCTCCCCGCCGACAAGCCCCGCTACGCCATGGGCCTCGGCACTCCGCCGCAGTTGCTGGAACTCGTCGCCCGCGGCGTCGATATGTTCGACTGCGTGCTGCCGACCCGCATCGCCCGGAATGGCACCGCCTTCACCCGCAAGGGCGCGCTGACCATCAAGGCCAGCTACAACAAGGCTCACGAGGGCCCCATCGAGGAAGACTGCGACTGCTACGCCTGCCAAAATTTCTCCCGAGCCTACATCCGGCATTTGTTCCACGCGCAGGAGATCCTGTCCCTGCGCCTGCTGACCATCCACAACGTCCGCATGTATCTGCGGCTGATGAACGACGTCCGGGCGCATATCGAGGCCGGAACATTTGCGGAATTCCGGAAGGAATTCGTGGCCGGATACGTGCCCTCGGAGAAGGTGCGGGAAGATCGGGAAAAGGCGGAAAGCCCCCGGTAAAGACGAACATTCAACGCTCAACTTTCAACGTCAAACGTCAAAGGTGAAATCCCGCGCGTGGCGCGCAAATCCCGGTTTGAGTTGAAAGTTCAAAGTTGAACGTTTGACGTTCGTTTTTCCCGCATTTTTCCCCAATCAAGTCTTGCCAAACGATCCGCCATCCCTAGATTGGACCGCCTGTTTTTTACCGAAATGGACACTCTTTTAGTCAATTTATTGGCCATGGCGCCGCCGTCGCAGACGCCGGGCCAACCCGCAGCGCCCATCTGGGCCCAGATGATGCCCATGATCATTCTGCTCGTCGTCTTCTGGGTGATCCTGATCCGCCCGCAGATGAAGAAGCAGAAGGAGCACGCCAACATGCTCACGACCATCAAGCGCGGCGACAAGATCGTCACCAACGGCGGCATTCAGGGCATCGTGCTTTCTGTCGGAGACAAGACCCTGTCGATCCGCTCCGCCGACTCCAAGCTGGACGTGGTGAAGAGCGCGATCGCCGACATCACCGATCGCGCCAGCGGATCGTCCGACTCCGACAAATAGTCCTCTTCCCCAGTTTCACTTCATGAATTCGAACACCTTTTGGAAACTCGTTTTTGTCGCCCTCGTCATCGCCTGGTCCTTCGGCGAGATCACTCCGCCGACCAACCGCGACCTGATCCAACACTTTGACAGCCGCGCGAAGGAGGAAACCAAGGACGAGGCCTTCAACAGCATCGTCGCCAAGGCGAAGGAACTTCAGGCCAAGCAGCCCCACCGCGAGTATGGCAACCTCTTCGACGCCGTCGGCGACACCAAGCTCGCCAAGTATTTCCCCGACATCGATGTCTCCGGCGAAAAGGCCCCCAACGGCCGGATCCTGAAGCGCATCCAGAAGGAGGCCGCCGGACAAATCCAGCTCGGCATCGACCTTCAGGGCGGCACCTACTTCGTCGTGCAACTCGACGACGAACACATCAACCAGAAGGTCGCCCAGCTCCAGACCGAACTCGCGGCGGCCACCAACGACACCCAGCGCGCCAATCTCGAAACCGAGATCGAGTCCGTCAAGGACACCGAGCGCATCCTCGGCCAGGCGGTCGAGGTCCTGCGCAAGCGTGTCGATACCCTGGGCGTCGCCGAACCCATCCTCCAGCCCCTGGGCTCCGACCGCATCGTCATCCAGTTGCCCGGCCTGGCCGAATCCGACCTCGCCCGCGCCCGGACGCTCATCGAACGCGCCGCCTTCCTGGAGTTCCGTCTGGTCCACCCCGAAAGCGACGAACTCTCGCAGGACGAAATCATCCCGCCCGGATACGAGTTGAAGACCATGTCGCGCCGGGGCGACAACAACACCACCATCCTGGACAAGGTCGTGGTCGGACGTCAGGCGGAGGGCGGCCTCACCGGACAATACGTGCGCAACGCCTTCGTCTCGCGCGACCCGATCTCGAACAAGCCCTACATCATCCTCAACTTCAATTCCGAGGGCGGCAAGAAGTTCGGCGACCTGACCAGCGCCAATGTCAACAAGCGCCTGGCGATCGTGCTCGACGGCGAACTTTACTCCGCCCCCAATATCAACGAGCCCATCCTCGGCGGCAGCTGCCAGATCACCGGCGATTTCACCATCGATGAGGCCATCGAGCTCTCCAACATCCTTGAGAACCCGCTGGAAGCCCCGGTCAAGGTCAAGGAGGAGCGCACGACCGACCCGTCGCTGGGAGCCGACTCCATCAAGGCGGGCATCACGGCCACGAAGATCGGCCTCGTCTCCGTTGTGGCGTTCATGCTGGTCTACTATCTCAGCTGCGGCGTGGTGGCCAACGTGGCCCTGGCCCTGAACCTCCTGTTCCTGCTCGGCGTAATGTGCTCCATCAACGCCACGCTCACCCTCCCCGGCATCGCCGGCATCCTGCTGACCATCGGCATGGCCGTGGACGCCAACGTCCTCATCTTCGAACGCATCCGCGAGGAGTTCCGCGGCGGCAAGGGGCTGCGGGCGGCCATCGGCTCCGGCTACGACAAGGCCTTCAGCACCATCTTCGACGCGAACTCCACCACCTTGATCGCCTCGGTCATCCTGATCTTCCTCGGGACCGGCCCGGTCAAGGGCTTCGGCGTCACCCTGACCATCGGCATCGCGGTCAGCATGTTCACCTCGCTGATCGTGACCCGCATGATCTTCGACATCCTGGTGGCCAAGGGAATGATCACCAAGCTGCCGATGCTCCAGTTCGGCTTCCTCCGCAACACCAACTTCGACTTCATCAAGTTCGCCAAACCGGCGTTCATCATCTCCTGGATCCTGGTCGTCGTCGGAGTCGGCTTTGGCATCTCCCGCGGCGGCGACGCCGTCGGCGTCGACCTCAAGGGCGGCGACCAGATCACCTACTCCTTCACCCAGGAAGTCGGTGTGGACGAGCTGCGTTCAACCATTGATGGGCTCAACATTGGCGCCTCCCAGATCCAATACCAGACCGGCGGCGGCTCCAAGACGCTCTCCGTGCTCGTCGCCGTCGGCGAGGGCGACAACGCCACCCAGGCGCTGCAGGCGGCCTACCCGCAGGCGGAACTGAAGCGCATCGCGAACGACAGCGTCGGGCCAAGCATCGGCGCGGAGATCCTCAAGTCGGCCGTCATCGCCCTGCTGCTGGCCCTGTTCTGCATCCTGATGTATGTGGCCTTCCGTTATGAATTCTCCTTCGCGGTGGCCGCGGTGGTCGCCATCTTCCATGACATCCTGATGACCATGGGCTGGTATTTCCTGACCGGCCGCGAACTGAACGCGCCCACCATCGCCGCGGTCCTGACCATCGTCGGTTTCTCCATCAACGACACGATCGTCATCTTCGACCGCATCCGCGAGGACCTGGCCATGGGGCTTCGCGGATCGTTCAGGGACATCATCAATCGCGCCGTCAATCAGACCCTGGCCCGCACGGTGATCACCTCGGGCACCACCCTGCTCTCGGCCGGCGCCCTGTTCCTGTTCGGCGGCAGCGTGATCAACGACTTCGCCTTCACCTTCGTGGTCGGCGTCATCACCGGCACCTACTCCTCCATCTACATCGCGGCCGCCATCGTGCTGCGCTGGCACAAGGGCGACAAACCCAAGACCAGCCCCCACGCCTACAACGAAAGCGCCGTGGTGGTGCCGGGGGCGTAGGCGCTCGCAAAATCTCAAGCTCCAAGCTCCAAATCCCAAAGAAGCTCCAAATCTCAAGCCCCAAACGGCCTCCCTGGAATCCTGCGCCAGTGGAACAATCCGGGTGGGAGGGGCTCTTGACAGTCGGTTGCAGTCGGAGCGCGCATGTTGGGATAGGGAACCCGGAGCTTCCTCCGCCTGCACACAGCTTCGTCGCGACAAGTTGGGATTTGGAGCTTGGGATTTGGAGCTTTCCTCCCCAATGACCACCGCCAACAAGATCACGATCCTGCGCATCCTGCTGACGCCGTTCTTCGCGACGCAGGCGATCTACTACGTCAGCGAAGGGGACGAGATCTTCCGCCTCACCGCCCTGCTCTCCTTCTGGATTGCGGCGATCCTTGACGGCGTCGATGGCTACATCGCCCGCCATTACGATCAAAAGACCGAACTCGGCGCCCTGCTGGATCCGCTGGCCGACAAACTTCTGCTGGTCACCGGCCTCGTTGTGTTGACCTTCGACAACGAACCGCTGCTGGATCGCATTCCGCTCTGGTGCACCGGAACCGTCATCGGCCGCGACATCATCCTCCTGCTCGGCGTGACCGTGATCCACCACACGAAGGGCAAGCCCACGATCCAGCCGCGTTTCATGGGCAAATGCGCCACCTTCTTCCAGATGGCGATGATCATCCACACGCTGCTGAAGTGGCCGCACTCCGGCCAGCTCGCCTGGGCCGCGGCGGCCACCTTCTGCACTGCGGTTTCCTGCGTCCTCTATCTCATCGACGGCGCGCGGCAACTGGGCGATGAGGAGAGATAAAGACCCTACCGCCCCGACACCTGCAGCTTCCAGTCGTCCGTCCGGAACTGCGCGGCGGGAATGCCCGCGCCATTGAAGAGGTTGCCGATGGGATTGGCCGCCCAGTTGTAGCGGACAGCCTCGGGATTCTTCACCTCTGGGTGGGAAAGCACGACGCTGTCGCCCTCGATCCGCGCCTTGGCAAAGCGCCATTTCTTGTCCGCGCCGGCGATGGCGAAGCCCTTCAGATCGCCGCCCCTGGTCTTCAACCCGCCATAAACGTGGTCGAACGACACGGCAACCTCGCCGTCCGCGACGGAAAAGGACCGAAACAGAGGCGCTGAAGAGGCTGTGTCCTTTCCGTAAACCGTCGACAGGGCCCACCAGCCCAGGCGCCGCCCCACATCCTGCTTGTTCCTGGGATGAATGTCCTTCGCCTCGCCGATGTCGGTGGTGATCGCCATGCCGGTGTTGGGAACGCTCAGCGCGCGTTGCATGCCGTCCCGGACGACCACCCATCCGCGATCCTCGACCGGCTCGGTCTGCAGCTCCATATAGTTCGGCAACTGCACCCAGGCGAAGGGGAAATTCCCCCGCCCCCAACGTTTTCGCCAGTCCGCGATCAGCGTTCCCAACTGCTCGTCGTACAAGTGCGCAAAGGTCTGCCCCGAATTGCGCTCGCCCTGATACCAGACCGCGCCTCGGATGGCGTAGGGGATCAACGGATTCACCATGCCGTTGAAGAGATTGGCCGGATGATTCTGGTTCTTCCGCGGATCGCCCTGGAGTTGCGGCTTGCGGGGAGCGCGCTTCTTCTGCGCCTTGGCGCTCGCGGCGCGCGCCGTCCATTTCTTCAGCGCCGCCTCATGCTGCAGCTTCGCCTTCTCCGGATTGTAGGACTCAAGCTGCGCCTTCCACGGAGACATGACCTGATCGAAGCCCTTGAGATACATCTGCGCCGACATGCTGGTCCAGGCCTCCACCGCCGTACCGCCCCAGGAGGTGTTGATCAGGCCGACGGGGACGCCGCCGAGATTGTTGTGCAGTTCGCGGCCAAAGAAGTAGGCCGTCGCGGAAAATCCGCCGACTGTCTCCGGCGCGCAGACCTGCCATTCCCCCTCACAATCGTCCTGCGGCGCGGTCGCCGAGGCGCGGGAAACCGTGAACATGCGGATCAACGGAAAATCCGCCGCACGTTTCTCGTTTTCGAAATCCTTGGATCGACTGACGCTCATGGCCATGTTCGACTGACCGGAGCCGATCCAGACCTCGCCGATCAACACCCCGCCCAATTCGATGGCATTGGCGGCCTTCACGACCAGTTTGTGCGGTCCGCCCGCCTTCATGGGACTGAGGCGGACCATCCATTTCCCCCGCTTGTCGGCGGTTGCAACGGCGCGGTTGGAACCCAGTTCCACCTGCACTCTCTCGCCGGCCTCAGCCCACCCCCAGACGGGAATCTCGGCGTCGCGTTGCAGGACCATGTTGGAACTGAAAATCGCGGGCAACCGCACGTCCGCAGCGACGTCGGGAACCGACACCGACGCCGCCATGCCCGGAATCAACAGGGTCGACAGCAACTTCAGGAAAACACGCGACTGAATTCGAGGGAGGGAAGCATCGTCTTTCATGGCAGGATCAGGACGGTATGGTTGTCTGGTCTGAGCAGAGACTGATTACCGGATTCGGCGACGGCTTGCCAGAGCTTTTCCGAAACCTCGACGCAACCGCGCCTCCGGGGCCAGAAAGCCATTGATCTTTTCTCCTCCAACAGGAACGATCCCCGTCCCTTTTTCGGGCGCATTGACCGCGCCTGCGGCTCCCGCAGCCGCTCCCGTTGTTTGGAACCGAAAGCCAGCTCATCGCATGACTCAACGAATGACGCGAAACACGCTTCTGATCCCGCTCGCGCTGCTCGCGACCCTGTCGGGCCTCCTCGCAGAACCCCTCGTCCCAGGCTATGAACGATTCAAGGACGGCGGTCATCTCGACCAGGCGGCCCTGGGCGAAATCCTGCTCGGCGAGTTGAACTGCGCCTCCTGCCATGCTCCCGGCGAGGTCGCCCCCGCGCGCATCGCGATCAAGACCGCCCCGGACCTCAGCAAGGCGGGCGCGCGCCTCACCCCCCAGTACATCCGCGCCTTCCTCGACGCGCCGCATTCGGTCAAGCCCGGCACGACCATGCCGGACATCTTCCACGCTTCGGAAGGCTTCTCCAAATCCGGCGCCATTGATTTCCTCACCCATTACCTCGTATCCCTGGGCGGCCCGATCCGGTCCTCCGAGACCCCGATCAACGAATCCGTCGCGGATGCCGGCAGGCAGTTGTTCCACTCGGTCGGCTGTGTCGCGTGCCATGCCCCGGAAGACGCCGGGGACGTCGACTCGCCCTCCGTTCCACTTGGACGTCTGGCCATGAAGACCACGGTCGAGGAACTCACGAAGTTCCTTGAGAACCCCGGGCTGCTCCGCCCCTCCGGCCGCATGCCCCACCTCGGCCTTTCCAGGTCCGAGGCACGGAGCATCGCGGTCTTTCTCCTGCGCGAGCAGATGCAGAATCCGCAGACCAAGACAGCCGAGCCCGTCGCCGCGGAAGGCCTTCACTTCGATTATCACGAGGTCGCGCTCCGGAAACTGCCCGACTTTTCCGGCATGAAACCGAAAGCCTCCGGGATCGCAAGGTCGCTCGATCTCAAGCTGCCCGGGGTCCAGGTCCGCGACGACAACTTCGCGATCCGTTTCCACGGCAATCTGACCATCGAGACCAGGGGCAAATACAAGTTCTGGCTCCGGTCAGACGACGGCTCCCGCCTCATCATCGACGGCGAGACGCTCATCGATGTCGATGGCATCCACCCCGCCCAGGAGAAAAACAGGGAAATCCTGCTGACCGAGGGCAAACACGAGATCGAGATCCAGTATTTCGAGGCAGGCGGCGGCGCCGAATTCCGCGTCCAGTGGAAGGCTCCCAAGACCAAGCGGGGCGACATTCCCTCCCGCCTGCTCTCCGCCGCGAAGCTGACGCCGATGGTGCCGCTCGAAAGCGAGGACTTCACCGTCGATCCCGGACAGGCCCGCATGGGCAAACAGATGTTCGCCATGCTTCGCTGCGTCTCCTGCCACAAGATGGAAGGGCTGGCCCCGCTTCGCCCCGCAAAGCCCCTGACGCAGCTCGATCTCGATTCGCCGATCGGCTGTCTTTCCCCCGGCATCCGCAAGGGCCTCCCCAACTTCCGGCTTTCGAATGGCCAGCGCGACGCCATCAAGGCCGCGCTCGGCGGCGGCTCCGGATTCGCGCAACCGCTCAAGCCGGAGCAGCTCATCTCGCGATCGCTCGCCACGATGAACTGCCATGCCTGCCACAACCGCAATGACATCGGCGGCCCCGACGCCAAACGCGACGAATTCTTCACCACCAACATCGAGATCGACCTCGGCGACGAGGGCCGGCTGCCGCCCACGCTCACCGGCGTCGGAGGCAAACTCCAGGCCAAGGCGCTGCGCGACATCGTGACCTCCGACAAGCATCGGATCCGGTATTTCATGTCCACCCGCATGCCCCGCTTCCCCGCCGCCGCAGTGGAGCCGTTGTTGGCGGCCCTGATCAGGACGGACAGCAACCCGGAACAACTCAAGGCGCCGGAATTCAGCGAACCGGCCGTGAAGGACGGGCATCATCTGGTGGGCGTCGACCTCAACACCTTCAGCTGCGTGACCTGCCACAATGTCAACGGCGGACGCTCCGCCGGCATCCCCGGCGTCGATCTCGCCACCGTCCACGAACGGCTCACCCCCGGCTGGTTCCACGCCTACCTCCTGAATCCGCTCGCCTTCAAGAAGGAGACCCGCATGCCGACCTTCTTCCCCGACGGCAAATCCCCGATCGCGCAGATCGCCGGCGGCGACGCTCACAAACAGATCGACGCCATCTGGACCTATCTCTCCCTGGGCAAATCGATGCCCCTGCCGAAAGGCGTCCAACTCGAAGGAGGCGTCGGCGAGGAACTGGCCCCGATCGACGAACCGATCGTTCACCGCACCTTCATGAAGGACGTGGGCCCGCGCTCCATTCTGGTGGGCTTCCCCGAGCGTGTGCACGTCGCCTTCGACGCCAACGTCGTCCGCCTCGCCAAGCTTTGGCGCGGGCGTTTCTTCGACGCCTCGGGCGTCTCCAGCGGCCGCACGGACAGGTTTTTCGAGCCCTTGGGCACGGACGTCCTCGACCTGCCCCCCGGACCGGCGCTGGCCTTCCTCGACAAACCGGACGCCGCCTGGCCGACGGCCGGGATGAAGGACCGCAACATCGGCGGCCGCTTCCGCGGTTATTCCCTTGAGTCGGCCACGCGGCAACCCGCCTTCCGCTACCGCCTGCAGGACGTCCATGTCGAGGAGCGTGTCGAACCCATCCTCAAACCCGGCGGCGCCTCGGTCGTCCGCCATCTGGAATTGCGTTCCGACGTCCCGGTCGAGGGACTCTGGTTCCTCGCGGGCGCGGGCGCGGCGATCGACAGGCGGGACGACGGCGTCTGGTCCATCGACAACAGGATTCAGCTCCGGATCGAGGGCGACATCGCGGAAATCAAGACCCGCGACGGAGCGGCCGGAAAGGAACTGATTGTGCGCCCGCAGTTCAAGGGCGGTGCCGCCAGCATCAAGACGGACATCCAATGGTAAACAGCAAGAAACTCATCCACGGCGCCCTGGCGGCGCTGACCTTGTTCGGCATCGCGACCCGCAGCAACGCTGCCTCCGAGTCGGATTACTACGAGATCGTCACCTACCCGCAGTCCGACGACCCGGAACTGCGCCTGGAGATCTGCTCCATGACGCAGCTCAACGACGGCAACCTGATGCTCGGCACCCGCACGGGCGATCTCTTTGTCCTCGAGAACGCCTTTGGCGATCCGGCGGAGGCCAGGTTCAGGAAATGGGCGCGCGGCATGAACCATCCACTGGGGCTCCTGGAGCACAACGGCTGGATCTACCTCGCCCAACGCGGCGAACTCACCCGCCTCAAGGACTCCACCGGCGACGGCAAGGCCGATGTCTTCGAGACCGTCTGCGACGAATGGCAGATCAGCGGCAACTACCACGAGTACAACTTCGGCCCCCGGATGGACAAGGAGGGCTATATGTGGGTGACCCTGAACAAACCCTTCGGCGGCGAGCCTTACGGCAAGGCCCACTGGCGCGGCTGGGCCGTGCGCATCCACCCCGAGACCGGGGAAATGCAGCCCATGTGCGCCGGGCTCCGCTCCCCCGCCGGCGTCGAAACCAGCCCCGACGGCGACGTTTTCTACACCGACAACCAGGGTGAATGGTGCAATGCCTCCAAGCTCTCGCACCTCGAATTCGGCGATTTCCACGGCCACCCCCACGGCCTGCCGACCAAGGACATCGCCGGACCGCCCTTCGACAAGATTCCCTCGCCCCAATCCGGGACCTTCATGAAGGACCTGCACAAGAGCGTGCCGCAGTTCAAGATGCCGGCCGTCTGGTTCCCCTACCAAAAGATGGGCAAGAGCCCCAGCGGCCTGAAGTGGGACACTTCCAATGGAAAGTTCGGCCCCTTCGCCGACCAGTTGTTCGTCGCCGACCAGCATCACGCGTGGGTCATGCGCGTGGCGCTGGAGAAGGTCGACGGCCATTGGCAGGGCGCCTGTTTCCGGTTCCGCGAGGGGTTTCAATGCGGGATCATCCGCCTCGCCTTCGGGAAGGACCATTCGCTCCTCGTCGGCATGTCGAACGCCGGATGGTCCGGGCTCGGAAACAAACCCTGGGGACTGCAACGCCTGGTCTGGACCAGAAAGACCCCCTTCGAGATCCACACCATGCGCGCAAAGCCCGACGGGTTCGAACTGACCTTCACCGAACCGGTCGACAAGGCCGCCGCCGCGGCCATCGGAAACTACTCGATGGAAAGCTACACCTACCAACTGCGCAGCAACTACGGCGGCCCCGAGGACGACAAGAAGCCCGTCAGGGTCGTGTCGGCGACCGTCTCCGCCGACGGACGCAAGGTTCGTCTCAAGACCGACGCGCTCCGCGCCGGTTACGTGCACGAACTGCGCATCAAGGACTACAGGTCCGAGGCCGGAACGCCCCTGCTCCACCCCGAGGCCTATTACACGCTGGTCAACATCCCGAAGCAGTGACCCGCCTCCCTTGGGCCGACACGGGCCTGAGTCAGAGCCCGGCGCCCGCCCCGGGAAGGCGCCCCGCCAACCTCCCCTTCCCCAATCGTGTCCGCCGTGTCAAAGTCGGCCATGTTCTCGGAAACGGGATTCCAGTTCTCAATGCGGTTCGACCGCGGCAGGGCCGCCGACTTTTTTTCTCCGACGAAGGGACATGACCCGCTGATCGAGGAGCGCCGGCAATGGCTGCGGGAGGCCCCGTCAACCTACGCCGCGATCCTCCCCGAATGCGCGCCCCTGCTGAGGGAAACCGTCGCGCTCGCCAAGGCCTGGAACAACTCCCTCGACCTCCCTTCAACCTGCTCCGGTTCGTTCGACGACCTGCTCTCCCTCGCCCGTTCCTGGGAACCCGACTTTCTCCTGCTGAAGCCGACGGACAACGCCATGCCGACGCTGGTTGGAGGCAGCGTCTGTTTCCCCTCGTCCTGGTCGCTGGAGGAAAAGATGGGCGGGTCGATCGATTTCATCCACGGGGTCGTCCCCGGCTTGAACGAATCGATCGGCGACAAGGTCCGGAACTTCCTGAACCGCATGCGTCCCGGAGTCGCCTGGCAACGGGCCAACTGGGGGCTCAGCCGTTCCGGCGAATTGAATCAACACCCGGACCTCAATCTCACGCGATTGGATGGCGACACGCCCATCGCCGATGTCTGGCTGCGCGTCGAACGCCAGGCATTGGTCGCGCTGCCCGGGTCGGGCGGCGTATTGTTTGGGATCCGAATCGAAACCTGCCCGTTGGCGGGGTTGAAGGGCGATCCCAATGCGACGATGGGCCTAGCGCGCGATCTTGAAACCATACCTCAGGCCATGGCGGAGTACAAGAACATCGCCGAAATTCGCGGGAGGGTCATCGCGTGGCTGCGCGCCCTGAAATAGCCCATGCCTGATTAGTTTTCCCCGTCACATTCCCGACACCGCGTCCTCCGCATCATTCATTCAAGATGACCGGAGAATGGTTGCGGCGTCGCAGCAGGCGCTCGAATTCAGCCGTGCGCAGGGACCCGTCCGGATTGATCAAGGCCGCCTCATAGCCGTTCAAACCGCTTTCCCTTCGCCGCTCCAGCCAGATGTCGAACGCCCGGTCCACCGCCTCCATCAACTTCGCGCGCGGATCCGTGGAATCGTATTCGAAGCTCTCATACCCCGGCAGTCCTTTCAGCGTCCTGCCAGCAATGTGCCTCACGGCGGCATATTCATCGTCCAGCATCTCTGCGACATACGGAGCCATCCACTCAATGCCGGAGGTGTCGCGCGCGTGCTTCCAATCGAACGACCACGCCATCAGCGCGCGCTGCCCTGCGTCGCCCGTCAGCGACCAGATCACGGAGCCCGCCACGGCGGCATCATCCGCCGACAAAGCCGGCGGCTCATGGCCATACCATTCCTGCATCCGCTCCGCCGTCCAGGCCAGCGTGCGGTCCAGATGACATTGGTTGCAGGCGTGCGGCCGCCCGGTCTCAAGGCTCGTCCGGACCGACGGCGAGTCGATCCGGTGATTGCGCACCGCCTTCAGGAGGCCGTAGGTCGAATGCGGCATGTGGCAGTTGTAGCAGACGCTTCCCGCGGAATCGGCCGGATGATGCGTGTGTTCGACGACACGGTTGCGGAAATCGTCATGGCACTGCAGGCAGGCCTCGTTGCCGCGCATGCCGGGCTTCAACTGATCGTCGGCCCAGGCCTTCAACCGCCCGGGGTCGCTCTCCTCAGGATGCATCTCATGGCAGGAGAAGCAGGCCAGCTTGCGGTCCCCATGTCCGTCAACAAAGCACGGCGACTCGAGCAGGCCGTTGTATTCCCGTCCGGCCACCCTCACCATGCCGTCCTTCCAGAACGAGCCGCGCGTCTCCAGTTCATTCCCCCGGTACATCAGGTCCATCATCACCGTGTTGGTCGTGAGTATCGGGGTGATGGAATCCCATAGCACATCCCCCGGACGATAGCTTTTCCCATACCGGCTCCAGAGGTCGTATTCCACCTTGTCGCTCTCCAGGTGGATGGAATGGCACTGACCGCAGACCTCCGACCCCCTCGGTTCTCCGAATTTCCCGGGATTCGAGATCGTGAAGTCCGTGTCCTTCGAAAACCGCTTCAGGTATCGGTTGGCCGGGTCGCTGTGCCACCGGATATGTTTCTCGCCCGGGCCGTGACAGGCCTCGCACGAAATCCCGAATTCGCCGACCCGCGTGTCATAGACCGTCCCCTTGACGGCGTGCGGATCCTCGTTCGTGGCATGGCAACGCACGCAGGTCTCATTCCAACGTCCGGACTCGTTGGAGGCTCCCGTTTCGGGCGGCTGCAGGAACGATGCGGCCCGGGGAAACCAACGCCCCTCATGGACCAGCCAGACGATGGGCAGGATCGCCAGCTTGCGCCCCTCGCCGGTCGCATACCAGTAGACCTGGACATTGTGGGAGCCGGTCACCAGCTCAATGCGCCTTTGAATGCGCGGACGCATGACGCCCGGCGGGGCCGGGTCCAGGTCGTCCAATTCCGCCCAGAACTCGTCGCCCCGCCGCTCCAGCTTGTAGGCGTGTCCGTTGAAACTCACCTCCACGCCGTCGAAATCGCCGAGCACGGACTCCGGCTTCGGAAGCAGCGTCATGCTGCGATGATAGGAGGCGTGCCAGGTGTGATACTCACCCGGATGGCAGGATTGGCAGGTCTTCGAGGTCACAAACCCCTCCGAATCCACCTCGATCGGGCGATTGATCACAGCGGACTCCGGGACCGTTTCCGGACGCTTCAGGGAGGCGATGTATCCCAACGCCGTCGACGCGCCGATCCATACGGCAATCGCCGCGACCCCGGCTCCCCGCCCGAAGGAACGGCGAATCCGCATCAACGCCGGCAGGAATGCCAACGCCACGATCCAGATCAGCATGATGGTTTCCACATTCATCGCAGGTCGCCTACTCGGCGATGACCACCGGTCTATTGTCTCGGCTCTTCAACAGTCGTGTCAACGTATCCCGCCTCAAAATCAGCCGGTCGTCGACGGTCGCCTCGGGGTTTTTCTCCCTCCAGATCTCCACGATCCGCTCCGCGACAGCCGCCATCTCCTCCTCCGGTTGCAGGTGATCCGCATCGAATTCGGAGAACCCCGGCGTCCGCTTCAGGGATCTCAGGGCGATGTAGCGAACGGCCTCGTAGGGATCGGCCGCCAGGGTCGCCAGAATCGGCGCCACCCAGTTCGAGCCGGAAATCCCGAGCGCGGCCTCCCAACCGAAGGACCAGGCGGCCAAGGCGCGCTGTCCGGCATCCCCCCGCAGGGCCCAGAGCGCCGAGGCGGGGATGTCCACCTCATCGCCGGACACCGCCGGGCTTTCAATGCCATACCATTCCTCAAGCCGCTTGGCTGTCCAGGCCAGGGTCCTGTCCAGATGACACTGATTGCAGGCATTCGGCCGCCCGGTCGCGATGCTGGCCGCGACCGACGGCGACTCCAGCCGATGACTTCGCGTGGCCTTCAACAGGCCATAGGTGGTATGCGGCATGTGACAGTTGTAACAGAGGCTGCCCGCCGAGTCCGCCGCATGGCGCGTATGGCCCTCCAAACCCGACCGATAATCCTCATGACACTGGAGGCAGGCCGCGTTCCCCCGCATGCCCGGCTTCAACTGATCGTCCGCCCACTCCGCCAGATCCCGGCCTGAATCCTTTTCCGGATGCAGTTCATGGCACGAGAAGCAGGTCATCTTCCGTTCCCCCTCGCCATGAACGTGACAGGGCGTCTCCAGCAGTCCGTTGAATTCCCGCCCCGCCACGCGGACCATGCCGTCGCTCCAGTAGGAGCCCTGTTCCTTGTCCTTGTCCCCCCCGAACAACACATGCGTGAACGCCCGGTTCGTCAACGCCACCGGAATCATCGTTTCCCGCAGCACATCGCCCGGACGAAAACTCTTCCCGCGCCGCCGCCAACGATCGTGCTCCTCAGGCGTGATTTCCGTCGAGATCGAATGACATTGCCCGCACACATCGGATGCCCGGCCCTTGTCGAGCTTCTCCGGCTGGACCATCGGATCGTCAAGCTTCCCGGCCAACCGCCCGGAATAGCGGGTCAACGGACTGGAATGGATCCGCACGTGCTCCTCGCCAGGCCCGTGACAGGCCTCGCAGGCGATGCCGAATTCGCCGACGCGCGTGTCCATGACCTCCGCGCTCTCCCATCTGGGCTGCTCCTGAGTCGCGTGACAGATGAGACAGGAGGCGTTCCAACGCCCGCTTTCCGCGTCCGGCCGTGAGGTCGGCGGCTGAATAAACGACGCGCTGCGGGGAATCCAGCGATCCGCCTCCTTCAGCCAGACGATTGGCAGCATGTCCAGCTTGCGACCGTCTCCCGGCGACACCCAGTAGACCTGCATGTGATGGGACCCGGTCAACAGCTTGATCTTCCTCCGCACGCGCGCATCCAGGGCGAAACGCTTCCCGGCTTCCGGGTCGTCGTACTCCGCCCAGTATTCATCCCCCTCCCGCTGCAACCGATAGGACCGACCGTGGAAGGTCACCGTTGCATTATCGAAATCCCCAATGACGGTCTCCGACGTGGGCAACTGGGTCATGGAGCGATGATAGGACGAATGCCAGGAATGATAGGCGTCCGGATGGCACGCCTGACAGGTCCGGGAGCTGAGGTAGCCGTCGGTCGCCAGCTCCACGGGCCGGTCCTCGACTTCCGACTCGCTGAAGGTTTCGGGACGATTCCGGGAGGCCCCCACCCCGACCGCCAACGAGAAACCGGCCCAGAGAAACAACGCTGACATCCCCGCCGACCGCGACGCCCGACGCCGGACCCAGATCACCACGGGCAGAAACGCGGCGGCGCACAGCCAGACAATCAGAATGCTCTCAAGGTCCAACATCAATCGCGCTCAACTCAGCCCGGAAACAGACCGCGGCATGACCGCATTCCCGGACGCGCCAGAGGCCGCAAGGACGCGGCCCGGGGCGCCGGCGGCGTTGAATGTCGCCTATCGACGCCCGCCGTCGCGACTCACGCCGCGGGCCGTGACAAACACGGAAACGAACATGGTCAGCGCGCCGATCGGCACCAGGAAGATCCCCAGTCCGGGATCGCCGTCGTAAATCCAGACGCCGCCGAGAAAGAAACCGCCGGGCATCAGAATCGAGGTCGCCATCAACAACGGAGACGCCAGTCTCAACCAACTGTCCGCCGAGGCCGGCATGGCGCGCGCCGTCAACGCGAACAGGATGTGCAACACGGAAAACAAGGTCCCATGCGCGTGCGCCAACTGGAACATCAGCCGGCGCATCTCGTTGCCCACGTTCAGATACCACCCGACCTTGAAGCCGTGCAGATACTCCAGGAAGAATCCCAGCGCCATGAAGAGGAACAACGACCACCAACCAAACTTCATGTGGCGGACGAAATAATCAAAATCACCCGCAGCTTCAGCCACGGCGGATTTGGACTCCTGCTCGGAACCCGGCTTTGAATCGCTCATAAGCCGGGATTCTGGCATTTCAGGACGAAAACACAAGCGGATCGTGTTCGCCATTATGGCCCATCCGCCAAACAACATCCGCCCATCCTCCACATCCCGCATCCCGCATCCCGCATCCCGCATCCCGCATCCCGCATCACGCATCCCGCATCACGCATCCCGCATCACGCATCACGCATC
>JAYPEY010000121.1:0-16621 GCA_038126035.1 Verrucomicrobiales bacterium
CCCGCGCCCCCCAAAGTGGGGCTACCACACAGCGGGCTAAACCCCCCCCCCCAAACACCCTCCATTGGTCGGGGCGCGTATATGACCGCCGCATTTCAATACGAATCATGCGAACAGCGCCGCGATGGGCCGCCCGCCGTTTGTGATGGGGACGGGGCGGCCGGACTCGTGGAGTTCCTTGGAAGGATCGATGCCGAGTGCGGCGTGGATGGTGGCGTGGAAGTCGGGAATGGAAACGGGATTCTCCACGACCTTCTTCCCCAGTTCGTCGTCGCTGACACCGTAGGCGCCCATGTGCTTCAGGCCGCCGCCGGCGAGGACGAGGGTGAAGGCGCTGCCCTGATGGCCGCGGCCGCCGCGGTTGTCGAATTCGGCGGGGCGGCCGAACTCGGTGCCGACGGCGATCAGGGTCTTGTCCAGCAGGCCCTTCTTCTCCAGATCGCGGATCAAGGCGGAGAGCGCGATGTCGAGTTCCCGGATGAGGACGTGCTGCTTGAGCTGGCCCTCGAAGTGCGTGTCCCAGCCCGTGCCGTTGATGAAGTTCAGGTTGTGCGAAACCTCGATGAAACGGACGCCGGCCTGGGTGAGGCGGCGAGCCAGAAGACAGCGTTGGCCGAACTCGCCGCCGTAATCCTCCCGCAACGAGGTGGGTTCCTCGTCGAGCTTGAAGTTGCGCATGAACTTCGGCCCGGCCCAGCGGCGCGCCTGCGCCTGCAACTGCGCGTAGTGTTCCAGCGCGAGTTTCCTGATCGGCCCGTCGGACGCCGCGGCGAACTGTCGACGACGCGCAATCTGTTGGGGCGAAAGCCCCTCGGGCTGGGTGAAGCCGGCGGGGCCGCTCTGGGTGTCCACCAGATGCACGCTGGAAAAGCGGGGGCCGAGGTAGCCGGGTCCGCGACTGACGTTGGGGTAACCGATGAGCATGTAGGCGGGCACGTCCTCGGAGGCCGCGCCGCGTTGGTGCGCGACCAGCGAACCGAGCGACGGGTAGGTGACCGTGCCGCTGATCATGCGGCCGGTGTGCACGAAATTCGTGGCGAAAGCGTGCTCGTCCACGATGGTGTGGTTGACGGTGCGGACGGCGGTCAACCGGTCCGCGACCCGGGCTGTGCGCGACAGGTGTTCGGTGAACTGCACGCCGGGCACGGCGGTGTCGATCTTCGCGTAGTCGGTGCCCGCGACTTTGGGCGCGGAGCGGGGATTGCCGCGCCGTTTTGGATCGAAGGTGTCGAGCTGGCACATGCCGCCGCCGAGCCAGATGAAGATGCAATGCTCGGCCTTCCCCTTCGGGAAGCCCGCGGGCGTGGACGAGGCGAGCAACGGGCTGCCCGCCAACGGCGCGGCGGCGAGCGCGGCGGCGCCCCGGTTGAGAAATTGTCGGCGGTTCATCGGATGAAGATCCATTCCGGTTGGTTCAGGGTGTGCCAAAGGAAGTCCTCCAGGCGTTCGCGCCAGTCGGCGGCGAGTTTTCGGGTGGGCGGGTCGCCGTGGCGGGCCCTGGCTTCGAGTTCCTGGGCGAGGGCGTTGGCCGGACCGTCGAGGTGGTTGGACCAGGCGGTGAATTTGGGGCGGACGCGTTTGGTGCCTTCCTTTGGCGGCAGGTGGGTTCGACGCTGCGCGTAGCCCGGACTGAGAAGGTCCGAGGCAAAGGCGCGTTCCGCGGCGTTCGGCCGACGGGTGAGCAGGCGCAGGTAAAGGGTGTCGATAAGCTCCTCCAACGTCTGGTCCTTCAGCGCGAGTTTGGTGATGCCGTGGTCGTCGCTCAGGCGCGTGGTCCAGTTGGCCATCGTGCCGTTGGACAGGACGGCGGGTTGCAGGACATTGGGGGCGCTTTCCCGCAGGGTGACCGGCGACTGCCGCGCGCCGCGCCAGCCGAAGGACTCCAGCACGGTGATGACCGCCTGGACGCGCGGCAGGGTGAGGCTCGGGCGGTCGCGTTCGTTGGAGGTCGAGGCCAACATCCAGGAGCGACGCGGCTTGCCGAGGGAGCGTTGGTTGGAGATGCCGTCGACGTCGAAGGTCATTTCCTCGACCTCGAACGGTTTGCCCGTGGCGGCGAACAGCGAATCGACGATCTGCTCGGCGGTCATGCGTCGGGGAGCGGGGCCGACATACAGGGCCTCCGCCTGCAAAAGTCCCGGCAGGCTGGCGCGTTGGTAGGCGTGCGAGGTGAGGATGATCCGCGACACCGCCTTCAGGCTGTAACCTGAGCGGACGAACTCGCGCCCCAGCCAACGCAGCAACTCAGGATGGGTGGCCTCCGCTTTTTCCCAATCGTCCGGATGTTCCACCAGGCCGCGTCCCATGAGGCGTTGCCAGGCGCGGTTGGCCATCACCTGGGCGAAGCGCTCATTCTCCGGCGCGGTGATGAGCGCGGCGAGTCGGTCGCGCGTGTTCTTGGGATCGGCCGCCAGCGCCTCGAAGGCCCCGCCCGCGCAGAAGCGTTCGAAGGGCCAGACAGGCTGCACCTTCGCGCCGGGTTTCAGCGTGACCTGGATCAGCGGCTTGCGTCCGCCCGCGCTCAGCTTGTCGGTCGAAACGCTGCTGGTCTTCGGCACTTCAAGCGGCGACTTCTTCAGCATGGCCGCGAGTTGGAACAGGTCCTCCTGTTTGGAAACGTGCGCCGGTGCGTCGTGGCAGCGGGCGCACTTCATCTGCACGCCGAGAAAGGCGCCGGCCAGGATTGCGCCCTTTTCCGCCATCGGGGAGTCGTTCTGCCCGGCCTGGGCGAATCCGGCGGGCCCGCCGTTGTTGGAACTGCCCTCCATGCGGACGAGGTCGGTGACGAAGGCGTCCATCGGCAGGTCATCGCGCAGCGCGTCGTAGATCCACCAGCGGAAAGGGCCGGTGTTGTTCAGGCTGCCGGAGAGCATGTTGGGATTCTCAGCCAGCACATCGAGCCAGTAGCCCATCCAGTGATCCGCCCAGCGTGGGTCGGAGAGCAGGCGGTCGATCGCCTTGGCGCGGCGTTCCTTGGCGGGCTCGGTGAGGAAGGCGTCGATCTCCTCCACCGTGGGCGGCGCTCCGACCGTGTCCAATGTCGCGCGGCGCAGGAAGGTGAGATCGTCGGACAGGGGCGGCAGTTTCAGCGTCGTGACGCGGAACTCCGGCCAGCTCGCGCCCTGAGAGATCCACGTCTCCAACAGCGCGATTTCCGCCGTTGTCAGACGCTCGCCTTTGGGGGGCATGACTTCGTCTTCGTCCCCGGTCTTGACGCGCTGCAGCAGGGCGCCGGTTTCGGGCCTGCCGGGAACGATGGCTGCGTCGCCTGATTTGCCGCCCTTGAGGGCCGCCGTCAGCGTGTCCAAGCGCAGGCCGCCCTTGCTTTTCGCCCCGCGATGGCAGTCATGGCAATGACGCTCCAGGATCGGCTTGATGTCTTTGAAATAGTCCGGACCATCCTTGGGCGCATTCTCATAAGCCGGCGCAACCTCGGCGATGCGCGCGCCCAGGAAGTGATCCACCTCGTTGCGCGCGGGCATGCCTTTGGGCAGCGACGGAACGGGAACCTCCGGCGTCGACGCCAGCCAGGCCTTCGCGGCGGCGCGACGCTTCTCCCAGTAGCCTGCCCGTTCGGCGCGCTTGGCGAGGCGGCGTTCGGTGTTGATGCGGTCGAGGTTCGCGCGACGCTCCGCCTCATACGCTGCCCAGCCGGCGTCGTTGTAGGGCACATTTCGGTCGGCGGGCGAAACCAGGCGCCACGATTCCTCGCCTTCGCGCGACCAGGCGACCACCGTCTCGCCCATCCCGGGGCGCGCCGTGCCGAAGATGGTCTCCAGAACGACGAGATGCGGGTTGTCGCCGGCGGATTCGAATTCACACCACGCCTCGCGATTGCCTGGAGGCGCGAAGCGGAAGTCGGGGCCGAGATCGAGATAGTCATCCTGTTCCGAGGTCAGGTGATGGCCGTTCAGGCTGGAGGGCATCAACGGCGTGTCGAGCACGGTCTCGCCGTCGATGACCAATCGGGAGATCCCGCGCGCCCGCAACAATAGGCGATGCCGGCCCTTGGGGAACGACACCAGAGCGCACGCGCGCAGGAAGGTGTTCCCGGGCGGATCGACGATCACACCGCCGGCGCCATAGACCTTCGGCAATTCGAAGAACCCGAAGGCTTCTTCGGTCATGACTTCGGCGGCGACGGGCGGCGTGTCCGGCCATTCGCGCCGGCCTGGAACGCCCTTCGTGCATAGCTCAACGCGCACCTCGCCCGGTTTCACATCGGCGCGTTTTACCGGCGTTGGCGGAGGCGAGATCGCGTAGCGCGCGTCAATCTCGCCGATTCTCAGAATGCCGCGATGCAGCACGAGCGAATCCACCCGCCCGCGATAGAAGGTTTTCTCCTTGCCGGTCGCGCCGCCGAGTCGCAGATCACCCGGTCGTTGCACCGGCCCGCGCAGCGTGGACTTCACCCACTTTCCTGAGAACAACTGCATCCGCCCGTTGACGAACAGCATGACGCTGGTGGGATCGCCGAAGGTGTAGGGGATGGCGATGTGATGCCACGCCAGTCCGGTCAGGCTGATGCTCCCGCTCCACCACTGATGACGCGTGGGAACCCCGCCCGCGGTCTCCGGTTCCGCTGCAAAGCAGATGCCGACCCGCATTGAACTGGAGCTGACCCGCTCCACTGTGAGCGCGTAATTGAGGTTGTCGTCGGCCCGGCCCGCGCGATCTGGATCGCCCTTGGCCAGCAGGAAAACCGGCTGCTTCGCTTTCAGGTCGCCCGGCGAAATCCAGAAGTCGAAGGTCAACGAATCCCCATGCCGAAAGGTCGGCGCCTTTTCGCCCGGGACAACCAACGGCGCGCCGCTGGTGAATTCCGCCGCGCGGTTGTCTTTGGCGAACAGGGGATGCAGCGGCGGTCGCGGACCGGGATTCGTCCCCGGCCGGAAGGGGATCGGATCGTCGCCGTCAAAATGCCACGCGGCGGCGGGCACGGCCTTCGGCAGCGCGTCCTGGTTCGGAAATGCCGCGCGGGCCAAGGGCGACGCGGCGAGCAGGATGACCAGGGCGAGCGCGCTGGTCACGGATGACGTATTGAGCCGGGGCTGACTTCGTGCGGATGGGCAGGGCGGGAGACTCCTCGCATCGACCGATGGCAGACGAAGCCCGACGAGTAGCCGGGCAATCATGTTGGATGGGGGCCTCGCGGGCATGGAGGTTGGGTACACCGGGCGCAAGTGTGTGACAATCCGGAACATCAATCCCCGGGGGGGCGGGGGGCATGACATTCTCCAAACCGCGCTACCGCCTTTTTGCCAGGGGGCGGCTGATCAACATCTTCGGCTTTGATCTCGGGCCGCGGAACTCCCGCGCGAGGATGTCTTCCTCGGTGAATCGGGCCAGGAGAATCTCGCCGTCGGTGGAGCGATTGCGGTCGTAGGAAATGTAGATGAGGCCGTTGGGGGCCTGAAAACCGTCGGGGTAGGAGATGCCTTTGCGTTCGTCGAGGACGAGGCCGCCGCGCCAGGATCGGCCGTCGTCGTCGGAAAGCCAGGCGCTGAGTTGGACGCGGCCGTCGTGGGCGTCAATGCGGTCGCCGTGTTTGACCAGCAACAGCCGGCCGGATTGGAGGCGGCGGATATGAAAGCGGGCGACGGGGTGTTTGATCTTGGAGGGGACAGGCTCGGACCAGGAGCGGCCCGCGTCGGTGGAGACGGATTCCATGATGCCGTTGCGGGTGCGGGCGAGCATCCACAGGGATCTGTCCTTGCGTTCCACGATCATGTGCTCGTGCCAGTCGGGCTGCGGAAACGTCCGGACGCCGCGTCGATGCCAGGTCGCGCCTTCGTCGCTGGAAACGAAGACATTCGCCCCGCGCAAGGGATCCAGTTCGCGGAAGCAGCCCTGGAATTTGCGGAAGCCGGGACGCTGGTCGAGCGAGATCGGCAGCATCCACTCGCCGGTGGAGAGCACGGTCGGTTTGTTGAGCGTGACGCCGTGCCAGATGCGGCGGGGTTTCGACCATGTCGGAGCGTCGTCGTCGGGATTGGCGCAGATGGCGGCCCACACTCCGGCCCGACCGTCGAACATGTCCATGGACTGGTCGAAGATGAGCCAGAGGCGGCCTTTGGGGTCGGTCCAAAGATTGCCGACGAGGATGCTGCGCTTTTCACCGAGACCGTCCTCGTGGGAGTCGAGCACGACGCGCGGTTTGGACCAGGTTTCGCCTTCGTCGTCGCTGGAAGCCAGGACGAAGAAGGCGTCGGGGCTGTCGCCGCCGGCGACCCAGCAGGCCCAAAGCCGGCCGCCCGGCGTGCGCTCGATGCTGATGGTCATGCCGTAGTCGAGTTGGTCGTAATCGTATTTGGGGAGCGGCGACGTGTTGACGACCGGCGGGACGAGCGCGTGGTCGGCGATCTTCTCCATCCGCGCGATCCGGGCGGCGGCTTCTTCGGGCGTTTCCCTGCGCGGCTTTGGTCTGCCGGCGGCGTGCAGCTTGATGGCGAGGCCCTCGCCAAGGACCGGGAAGGCTAGCTTGCCGACGGTCAACCTGTCCCCGCGCTTCAAATGCCTGCGATAGGCGAAGACGCGATTGATCTGTCCGGGAAAGAGTTGGAACTCCGGCGTGTCCACCTTCTGGAATCCCCGCTTCGTGAGAGCGGCGCCTTGGTTGGCTGAATGGGGCTTGCTCAAGGTCATGACAAAGATTTCCCCGGGTTGGTCGCATTCGATTTCGTAGCCCTCGATGCTCGTCCGCAGGAAGGGGCGCCCCATCAGGAACTCCGGGGCTTCGGTCAGGCGGTAATCGCGGTCGGTGAAGAGTTTGACGCCGACCTTCATGACCGCGGGTTCCTGCGGCGGCGCGGGGATGGGTTTGCGCGACTTGCCGGCTTGGGACTCGAAGGCGCCCACTGTTTCCAGCCTGCCGAACATGATGCGTTCCTTGCGGCTTGGTGAATGGTCCCCCTGCGTCACCGTCAGCCAGATGGCCCCGTCGTGCTCGTGAAAGGTCGGATACTGAAACGACTTCGTCGTCTCGAAGCGATACTTCCGCTTCCAGGTCTTTCCGTCGCGGGAGGTGTCGATGTTGAACACGCTGCGGTTGACGCCGTGGATCTTCGTGGCCTCCTGCCAGCCGAGATAATAGAGATCGCCGAACCTGTCGAAGGTTGGCTTTGAGTTCGCGCCGTTGGGAACGAACGGCAGTTCTTCACCGATGGTCCAGGAGCGCCCGTCCTCGCTGGTGGTGAAGTGGTAATTGCCGGCATCGTTGCGGCAGATGGCCATCCACGCGCCGTCCGGCAGCCGGTTCACCGCGGCTTCGCTGAGACGCTCGGATTGAGGCTCGTTGAAGTGGCCGAGAATCTCGAAGGTCGCAAAATCGTCGTGAACGAGGGCCAGCGCGTTCTGCTTTCCGGGGAAGTTGTTGATGGCGACGTAGGTCCTGCCGTCGAAGACCTTGAATGAGTCGAAGAGGTAGAGTCCGAAATCCGTCGCCGGTTTCCGAAATCCCTGCGCGGCGGCATCGGCGTGGAAATGCTTCGGCTGCATGTCGAACACGCCGGCGGAGGTCTTCAGTCTCGTCTTGTGAATCGTCGGGGCGAACTTGCCTGTCTTGAGGTCGAAATCGCGATGCCAGGTCTGCGACTGCCGTTGGCCCGGCCGTTCGCTGGCGAAATAACAGCGCAGGGTGTCTGCGTCGATCGGATGGATTCTCGGAACGAACACGGCTCCTACGGGCAGGTTTTGGTTGGCAAACCTTTGACCGCCGCGCGCGATGACCCGGATGTCCTCCACCTGGAGGGAGTCGAGGTTCACGATGGACATCGCGCTGTAGATGTTCGGGCGCGCGGCGCTTTCGCCCGTCATCTCATCATCCAGTTCGGCGACGATGTAGGCGCGTTGCCCGACGATGGCGAATTCGGCGTCGTGCGCGCCTTTGACCTGCGGGGCCGTCACGGCGACCAGTCGTTCCATCACCAGGTCGCCGGCGAGCGCCGGATCCCAATTGGACGCGGGAAAGGCCGCCATTGGAGCGGAGAACAGGGTGAGAAGGCCAAGGAGCCAACAGGGGCGGGCTGTTGCCGATTGCGCGTTCATGTCGGGGTGTTGTCGCCGTCGCATGTGCGTCGGCGACGGACGAGGTTTTAC
Source organism: Verrucomicrobiales bacterium (assembly GCA_038126035.1). Lineage (GTDB taxonomy): Bacteria > Verrucomicrobiota > Verrucomicrobiia > Limisphaerales > JAYPEY01 > JAYPEY01. The sequence continues at coordinate 8,098 of JAYPEY010000121.1, forward strand.
TGGTTGGGCGAGGATTGACCTTTGCCGATCGCCTGCAGGATGGCATTGGCGATGGCCTGCATGCCCTTGTCACCGGGATGGGCCGCCACGCCCTTGTGTTGAAATTCCCTTTCGGAGCGGGCGTAGTTCGCCTCGTCTTTTCCGAGTTTGCCGATGTCCACGAAGATGCCGTCGATGTCGCGGCAACCGCGACGGAGAATCTCGTCCTTCGCCTGGTTGGCCCAAAAGCAACTGCGCACGACGATTGTTGGTCTGTGCCCGGCATTCAAACGCCGCAGCAACTTTCCGAAACTGGCGGCGAATTGCGCCTGCGATGTCTCGGAATCTAGTTTGGGGACGTTTTCCCCGATGGCCACGATGATCAGATCGGCCTGAAACTCGAAGGCGTCCTTCAATTGCGTCTCCAGATCGTAGTCAACGTGTCGGCGCTCGAACCCGGCGATGTTCTTGATCAGGATCCGGGGAGCCGTTCCCGAGTCCTTGGCGAGCGAATCGGCGACGAGATGGACAAAGTCCTTTTCCCGCGCGCTGGCGGCCATGCCCCAGTCGGAGGTCCAGCCGATCTTGGGCGATGGGCCATGCCGGGTGATGCTGTTGCCAAGGAACAGAATCCTGCCGACCGAACGCGGAGCTTTGGCGTCGTCGGCGCGGCCAATCGCGGCGAGAAAGCAGGACAGGAGAATCAGGCTGATGTGAAGGGGCATTCTGGACATGGGGTCGGATTGAAAGGGACCGCGGGTGTTTCAGCAATGGCAATTCAGCGACGCTTCCGGACGTGGGCGGGAGGCTCGGACAACAGAATTGCAAGACAGGCGGATGTGTTTCTATTCTGCGGGGCAGTTCGAACACACAATCAACAAGGAGAGATCGACATGGCCAATTCAGACGCATCCTGGGATACGAACGCCGAACCGAAGAAACAGCCCGGCGTGAGTGAAGCCGAACTGGATGCGTGGCAGAAGTCCAATGGTGTACAGTTGCCAGCTGTGCTGCGCGAAGTCCTGTCGGTTCAAAACGGTGGGCTGATGAGCAACTCGGACACGACGCTCTTTGGGTTGAGCGACATCGTTCGTCCTGACGAGGAGGTGTTCTACGATTTGGAGGATGATGAGGATCTCTGCGCGAAGTTTGAGGATCGTGGTCTCGTGTTTGCTTTTGCCGAGGAGGTCAACGATGGCCTTCCGATGTATCTCCTGAATTTCAACGCCAATGGTCCCACGGGCGAACCGTCGGTTCATCACTACTACCGTGACATGGGGGATATCGAGCCGGAGGCCGCGACGGTCTCCGCGTTCTTCGCCGCGAAACAGGCGACCGATTCCGAGTGCGCCGTCGATTGGACCGAGACCGAAAAACTGGCCCCGGTTCTGTTTCGGGAAAAGTGCGAGATTCCCGATCTCGAAGGCGGGAAGCGCATCGTCGAATCGGTGGTCGGCCGGTTGGAAGGGCGGCTTTGTGTGTTCAAGCACGAGGTCTGGGGCGACGAGGAATCCTACCTGAAACTGGAGGTCGACGAGCCGTTGGATCCGGAGGAGCTGGAAATCGAGACGATTGGATCGAAACCCCGGGTCTACAGCCTGCGGCTGATCTCGCTGGATGAGGATGATTTCGATGACGATGATGATGACGACGAGTTGGACGACGACTTTGACCTGGACGATCTCGATTGGGATGCCGAGGACGACGATGAAGATGGGGAGGATGCCGAGGATGATGAAGGTGAAGATCCTGACGAGAACCGCACCGAGTCCAAACGCATGAAGGACGGCACGTGGAAGAACGCCTCCGTCGGCGCTTTGGACGACATCGAATCCCTGAGCAGGGAGAACCTGGAGAAACTGCGACTGGAGCTTTTGGGGGAAGAGGGGGCGAAGGTCGCGCGATCCGCCGAGGCGCTGCAGGCGAAGGCCGGGCAACTGGCCGAACAGCTGGCCCAGAAGATGGAGTCCATGACTCCGGAGGAGCGGTTGAAGGCCGGAGTGGCGATCGCGAAGGAACTGGGCGCGTTCGGCGACAATCCTCTGGAGAGCCTTTCCGGGTTGCTCGAGGGATTGGACGAGGAAGAGGAAGAGGACGAGGAGCCGGGGTGAGATCTATCCCGGGAAGAGAAGGCTGCTGAACTGGCGGAACGCCTGCGGTCGATGTCGGTCGCCGCGCCGCCGCGGCTGGAGTTGAACAAGCGGCGCGATCCGGCGCCTTTGATTGCGGCGTTTCCGCGGGCGCCTGAGCCGGCCCGCCCGCCATTGGGGGCGCGAGGCGCTGTTGTCAGGAAAACCCGTGCGATTTCCTGACGGAGGTCCGGCTCAAGTATCCGCGCCATCCGCCGATTCATCCTGTGACGACCCCATTTCTTGAGGAATGGACGTGCGAACCGGCTCGGTCGTGTCGCGCGGGTGTTTCCGAGGAGAGGGCTGTCTCGTTGCAACCAATTGAAAGCAGGCAGGTTTGGCGGTTGGCTTGCTGCAGGCCGCTCTGTTTGCGGGCTCGATTGCCCACTCTTGAGACGAGACATCCAGCCCGGAGAGTCGCCGCCGAATCAACTTGAACACGACCCAGTAACTGGTATAAAATCGCCCGTTGGGAGGCGACGTGATTTTGCCCCGAGAACCTGCAGCCCTGAATTGATCTATGAACACACCACGGATTGGAAGACCTCAGTTTGATCGTCCTCGGTTTTGGGCGTTGTTTTTTGGGCGATGCCTGGCTGTGATGCTGGCGCTTTTTGGGGCCGGGCCTGCCTCGGCGGCGCCGACGCCTTCTTCGGGCGGTTGGCAGAACCTGGGCCGGGCCGCCGATCCCAACAAGTATTCCAGCGACGGCGGTTGGACGGCCGCCGCGCCGGATCTGGTGGGCGTCGATCCGACCCGACCCTATCTCCAGTATCAGGTTGATTCCGGGACCATCTATTTCAAGATCCGTGTGGAGGCGGGGGAGACGGGGTTGACGGCGCCCGCCATCAACACCCTGCTGGATCTGAACAGCGATGGTGTTCCCGAGATCACTATGACCCTGTCAGTCAAGGAGGGCACGGGCCAGAATTCATTCGACGGCGCCGCCGACGTGACCGGCGGCCAGGTGAACGTCAACACCTACAATTACAAGATTCTCTTCTCACCGCTCAGCGACGACGGCGGCGCCGACGCGAACATCAGTCCCTCCACCACCACCATCGAGGGAGGAACCACCGAACAGTTCACCATTTATGAGTCGGTCGGCGGGGAGCATTCGGTCGGCAGCGCGGGACCTTCGCTGACCGACACTGCGGGCAATCCCTACGAGGGCAATGTGTCGATCTACTTTGACAACGGGGATCTCGACGCTGATGGCGACGTCGAGCACGATTACATCTTCTCCTTCAAGTTGACCGCCTATGACGACTTCGTCGCCTACATGAACAATCATCTGGAACCCTCCAGTTCCTCGGTGAACTACGAGACCTTGGCCGGTTCGTGGCCGGGCGGAGTCTTCTATGGGGCGGCCGTTTCCGCCACGCAGGACAACTCCGTCAACGGCGACATCGGGGGCGGCGCGTGGACCGGCTCCGAGACCTGGCGTGAAATCTATGGCATCAACGATGCGCCGACAGCCCGCGACAACACTTACGGCGTCCTCGAGGACAACACGCTTTCCGGTAAAAACATCATCACCGACACCGACGCCGTGGCGGGAACGGATTCGGACACGGAGACGGCGACCGCCTCGTTGACCGTTGCCAGTGTGACGGTCAGCAGCGTGGAAACCGCATTCGGCAGCCTGGCGGACGGTTCCGGCGCGTTTGCCGGTTGGAAGCAGGTCGCGCTCAGTCACGGAACCGCCTACCTGCAGGCTGACGGCTCATTTCAGTATGTCCCGGCCGCAAACGACGCGGGCGGCGACAGCTTCTTCTATAAGGTCAGCGACGGGGACGCCGAATCCAATACGGCGACGGTGACGGTCAACGTCACGGCGGTGGACGATCCGCCGGTCGCCGTGGCCGACGCCAATACGGCCCGGGAGGCTGGCGGCGCGGGCAACGGAACGGCCGGCGTGAACCCCGAGGGCAATGTGGTCGCCGGCACGGTGACCCTGACGGCGGGTTCGGACGTCGATGGAGCTGCCGATTCCGATGTGGAGTCCAGCGTGACCGTGACTTCCGCGGTGAACCTCGCCAAGACCTCCACAACAACGTCGGTCACGGGCTCTCACACTGATCTGGATTCCGCCTACGCCGCCGTTCCGGGTTTGTATGGCGAACTCAGAGTTCTGGCCTCCGGCGGCTACCGCTACGTGGTCGACAACGCCAACCCTGACGTCGAGGCGTTGCGTGTGAGCTCGAACACCTTGACCGAGACGTTCACCTACACCATCACGGACGGCGGGGGAAACACTGACGATTCCACCCTCACGATCACGATCCAGGGGGCCAATGACAATCCCGGCGCCCAGAACGACTACAATACCGCGAAGGAATCCCTCACCGCCTCGCTCCCCATGGGTGGTGTCAGTTATGACGCCAACGATCCCTTGGGCATGACGGCCGTCGGCAATGTCCTTTCCAATGACGGCGATGTCGATGAAAACGGGGAGACCGCCGCCATCGTCGGCCTGACCGCCACCGCCACGGCCGACGTCATCGTGAACAACGGCGGGACCACTGAACTCAGCTTTTCCCCCGCGTCCACGCTCAACAACGTGAGCGTGGGTTACCACATCTTTGTGAAGCAGGGTGGGACCTACTTCGCCGTGGTGGACTCGGGCTCCACGGCGATCACGGTCGCCAGCAACACCCAGAACGCCGACGGCACCTATTCGATCGTCCTGAGCGCCACGCCGGACGCCTCCACCGACATCGTCAACGGTTCGGAGGTGGCGTTCAACAACACCTACGTCGCCTCCTTCACCAGCACGAGCGGCAAGAAATTGGCCACGGTTTCGACCTCCGAGCCGGTTGGCAACTCGACGGTGACCATCACTCCGACGTCCGGCGCGATCGCGGCGGGTATGTCTGTCAGCGGCAGCGGCGTGCCGGCGGGAACGTCGGTGACGTCGGTGGTCTACACCGGGGATGTCGCCACCCAGGTCGAGTTGGACAATGAGTTGACCTCCAGCGCGGGGGCTGTGCTGACATTCTCGGCGCCCGCCGGCCAGACGTTGACCGGGCAGTATGGCGAACTTCAACTGGCCGGGAACGGCGCCTATACCTACACCCCGACGGTCGACAGCGCCCTGCTCAGCGAGGGGGAAACCGGGGTGGACACTTTCACCTACACCATGCAGGACGCCCAGGCCGTGACCTCGATCGCGAACCTGGTGATCCTCGTCTACGGCTCCGGAGCCAACGACCCCAACGCCAAGGCGGACGCCGTGGACGCGGTTGAGGCGGGCGGCGTCGCCAACGGCACGGCCGGCGTGAACCCGGCGGGCAACCTCCTGACTGGTTCAGGCGCCAGCGGGGCCGTGGCCGACACGACTCCGGCCGGCGCGCTGGTCCTTATCGCCGCGCGGGCGGCGGGAGACGCCTCGGACACCGCGATCCATGCGGCCACGACCGGCGACACGACCTCCGGGAGTCCGACGGTCACCGTGGACTCGGGAACCGGCATCAACATGGGTATGAACGTCACCGGATCCGGGATTCCCGGCGGGACCACGGTTGACGGCGTCAGCGGCACGACCATCACCCTCAGCCAGAACGCCAGCGCCACCGCGTCTGCCGTGAATCTGCTGTTCGTCGAGCCTTCCAGCGTCGATCTCACCCTGACCGGACTTTACGGCTCGTTGACCCTGCACTCAGACGGAAGCTACGCCTATACAGTTGCCAACTCCGCCGCGGTCGTTCAGGCATTGCGTTCCAGTTCGGACACGCTGACCGACAGTTTCATCTACCGCGTGGCCAACGGCGTCTTTGGCTCCGGCAATCTGCTGATCGACTCGACCACCTTGACCGTCACGGTGAAGGGGGGCAACGACGCCCCGGTCGCCGCGAACGACACCGCGACCGCCTGGGAGGAGGGCGTCAACGCGGGCATGGACGCTTCCGGCGACGTCCTGCCCAACGACACCGATGTGGATGACGCTGTTCACACAGTGACCGCCGTGCGGACCGGTTCCTCGGAAGGAATGGGCACGGCGGGAACCGTGGGTGTCGCGTTGGCTGGGAGTTACGGTTCGCTCACCCTGAACGCCAACGGCGGCTTCACCTACGTCGTCAACGACGCCAACGTCGCGGTGAACGCCCTTGCATCCGGCGCGACGCTGGTCGATTCCTTCAACTACACGGTCCGGGACGACACGACCCCCGGCGGTGAACTGACGGATGTCGCGGTGTTGGCCGTCACCATCGTTGGGGACAACGACGCTCCGGAGGCGAAGAACAACACCTACGTCGCCACCGAGGACACCCTGCTGGAGAACCTCAACATCGTGACGGACAACGACGGCTCCGCCGGCCTGGACAGCGATGCGGAGGGTTCGGCGCTTTCGGTGGTGTCGGTGAACGGGGCGGCGTTCGGGACGCTGGCCGCCAGCGCCGATTCCGTCGGCCACCCCTCCGGCGCCGGTTGGAGGCAGGTCGCGCTGTCCAACGGGACGGTCTACCTGAAGAGCGATGGCAGCATGGAATACATGCCCGCGTCCAATTCCGCGGCGGGGGACAGTTTCGTCTATACCGTCAGCGACGGCTCCGCGACCTCCAACGAGGCGACGGTCATGTTCAGCGTCAACGCCCAGAACGATCCCCCGGTCGCCCGGGCCAACACCTACATGACCGACGAGGACATCCCCCTGGCGGACCTCAACCTGAACATCATCAGCAACAACGACTTCGCGGCGGGCCAGGATTCCGATCCCGATCATGCGCTTGCGGCTCTCTCGGTCGCCAGTGTGACGGTGAATTCGTCCGAGACCGCTTTTGGTTCGCTGACCGACGGCGTTGACAGTTTTGCCGGTTGGAAGGTTGTCGCGCTGGCTCATGGCACGGTCTACCTGAAGGCGGATGGTTCGATCCAGTATCACCCGGCCTCAAACGATCACACCGGGGACAGCTTCTCGTACAAGGTCACTGATGGAGGGGCTTCTTCGGGCGACGCCTTGGTGACGTTTGTGGTGGTCGCCGTCAACGACACCCCGGTTGCACAGGCGGATACGGGCGCGGTGAACGAGAACGCAACACTGACCGTGACGACCGCCAACGGCGTGATCACGAGCACGGGCGTTCCGGGCGGGGTGGACTCGGACGTTGATGGCGACAGTTTGACGGTGATCGGCGTGAAGGTCGGAAGTGCGGCGGACGCGGACGCGGTCGGCACGGGCAACGTGGGAGGTTCGCTCGCTGGAACCTACGGTCATCTGACGCTTGCCGGTGGCGGTGGCTACTCTTACACGGCGGATGCGGCGGCGGTGGAAGCCCTGGCTCAGGGCGACACCGTGACGGATACGTTCAGTTATGCCATCAGCGACGGCAATGGGGGCAAGGCCTTCGCGACCTTGACCGTCACCATCACGGGGCAGAATGACGCCCCGGTCGCGCAGTCGGACACGGGCGAGGTGAACGAGGATGCCACACTGACGGTGACGGCCTCCAACGGCGTCATCACCAGCTCCGGCGTCCCGGGCGGCGTGGACTCGGATATCGATGGCGACAGCCTGACGGTGATCGGGGTCAAGGCGGGGGCGGCGGCCGATGCGGCCTCGGTCGGGACATCCAATGTGGGTTCGTCCCTGGCGGGGACTTACGGCCATCTGACGTTGGCCGGCGATGGCGGCTACTCCTATGTGGCGGATACGGCGGCCGCGGAGGCGTTGAATCTTGGTGACGACGGAACGGACGTGTTCAGCTACGCGATCAGCGATGGCAACGGCGGCAAAGCCTTTGCAACGCTGACCATCACCGTCAACGGCCTGGATGACGGGCTGAGCGTGAATGATATCACTGTGAATGAAGGTTCGCCGTACGCGGTGTTCACTGTCACGGGCGGATCCGGTCAACAGATGAAACTGGGGTTGTCCGACGGCTCGGCCACCGTTGATTCGGACGGCACGCCTGTGCTCGATGGAAGTGAGGATTTCGGACCCGCGCTACAATACTACGACCCGACGGCCTACGCGGGCGCCGGGGGGTGGGTTGACTATACGGCGGGCGCCTTGGTGGCAATTCCTGTGGGTGGAACCACTCTGCTGGTGCGCACGGCGCTCATCGATGACGGATTGTTCGAGGGGGCGCACACCTTTTCACTGGTGGCCACCAATACCAGTAACACGGACTTTACCGGCGGCGGCACAATCAAGGATGACGGAACTGGAGATGTCTTCAAGGACGACGGGTCGGTTGATCCTGCAGCGGTCAAGGACGACGATCGTCCGAGCTTTTCGGTGAACGACGTGACGGTGAATGAAGCGGCCGGAACGCTGACCTTCACCGTGACCAAGACGGGCCAGACGGCCCTGGCCTCCAGCGTGGATTACGCGACCGCGAACAACACGGCCCTGGCTGGCACGGATTACACGGCGATCACGACGACCACGCTGAACTTCGCGGCGGGCGACG
>JAYPEY010000122.1:0-16588 GCA_038126035.1 Verrucomicrobiales bacterium
ATCAGCACGGACGTGGTGAACGGCGACTCGCTCGACTTCGACGACGACGTGGTGACCACGGTCGGCAGCGCCATTGGCAGCGACGACACCACCGTGGTTGACTTTGCCGCCGGTGAGACCCTGACGATCGGCGACGCAACCACGATCGTGACCGGCACAACCGTGAACTTCAACGGGACGGTCGACAGCGACGCCGGAGAGGGTAATCACCTGACCGTCAATGCGACCACGACACTGTTCGGCGCCCAGGTCGGCAACGTCGGCGCGACGACAGCGCTCGGGACGCTGATCACCGACGCCGCAGGCACAACGACCATCAATACGGATGTGATCAACACCGATGTCTCCGACTTCAATGATATCGTGCTGCTTGACTCCAGCGTCACCATTACCGGCACGACATCGGTCGACTTTGCCATGACCGTTGACAGCGTCGGCGGCGAGGCAAACACCCTGACCGTCAACAGCCCGACCACCGGCTTCCAGGGCGCGGTCGGCACGGCGGATGTTTCCGGCGGCGGAACTGACAGCCGCCTCGGAGCGGTCACAACGGACGCTGCCGGCACAACCGCCATCAATGGCGGCGCCGTCCGGACATCGGGCGCGCAGACCTACGGCGACAATGTCACGATCGCCACCGATCCGACCACGCTCAGCAGCACTGGCGCCGGGAACATCTCCATCGCGGGAACAACAGTCGGCGTTGGCGTGAACCTCACCGTGAACACCGGCGGCGACACGACCTTCGGGGGAGGGGTGACCCTGGCCAGCCTGACAACCGATGACGCTGGCGTGGGCGCCGCCGAGCAGACCTTCATCAACGGACCGTTCGTCACCACGACCGGCGACCAGGTCTACAACGACAACGTCGTCATCGGCGGCGGCGACGTCGCCCCGGTCGGCACCCTGACCACGCTCACCGGCGTGAACGTGACCTTCAATGGCACGCTCGATGCGGATGCGACCGGCATGGACCGCAACCTGTCCATCGTCGCCAGCGGCGTCACGACCTTCGGCAACGCCCCCGCGGACTTCGTGGGTGGAACCGGACGGTTCGAGTCCGTGACCACGGACGCCGCCGGGAGCACAGTCATCGAAACCTCCACGTTCAACACCGACGGCAACTCAGTCACCTTCAATGACCCGGTCACCTTGGGGACCGACGTCACGATCGATGAGAACGGCACGGGCGACGTGACCTTCAACAGCACGGTTGTCAGTGACGGAACGGCGCGTGACCTCACGGTGAACACCGAGGGCGGCAACACCGTGTTCAATGGAACGGTCGGTGTCGGAGCCGGCGCCGCGCTGGACGTCCTCACCACGGACAACGGCACGGGCGACGATATCACGATCATCAACACGACCACGATCAACGGCGCCATCCTGGACTTCAACGATCCGGTGGAGATCGCCGTCGGGACACCGGCAGCGGCCGGCACGGCGACGCTCACCGGCACGACCAGCGTCGACTTCGCCCAGACGGTCAACAGCTCGGTCAATGAGAACAACAACCTGATCGTCAGTTCGGACGTCATCGGCTTCCATGGTCGCATCGGTGAGGCCTCTCCGCTCGGCACGCTGATGGCGGACGGAAACAGCGCCGGCGGGGCGGGAACCACGACCTTCGACACCGACCAGGTCAACGCCGCGGTCGTCGATATTGATCACGCCGCGGTCCTCGAAATGACCACGACGATCAACGGAACGACCTCGGTGGACTTCGCGTTGACCGTTGACAGCGCGGGCGGCGAGGCCAACGCACTGACGGTCAATTCCCCGACCACCGGGTTCCATGGCTCCATAGGGGCGTCGGACATGAGCCTGACCGCCGCGGATACACGCCTCGGCAGCCTGACGACCGACGCGGTCGGGACGACCACAATCAATGGCGCGACGGTCCGGACCATGGGGGCCCAGTTCTTCGGCGACGATGTCGTGGTCGGAATGGGAGCCAAGTTGTTTGTCAGCACGGACAACGGAGCGATCTCGTTCGATGACACCCTGAACGGTGCGGTCGCAATCACCGTCAACACCGGCGGCACGACGACCTTCAACGGCGTCGTCGGCGGCGCGGCGGAGCCGACCAGCCTGACCACGGATGACGACGCCACCGATGGCGGCGCGGAACTCACCGTCTTCAACACCGGCGCGATCAACGCGGATGTCGTTGTCATCAACGACGCGCTCGAGATCGCCCAGAACGTCGCGGTGAAGGCGGACACCAGCGCCACCTTCAACAACACGGTGGACGGCTCGGTCGGCGAGGTGAACAACCTGGTGGTCAATTCTCCCGCCACGCGCTTCGGCGACGCCACCGGTGACGACAAGGTCGGCGGAACGACCCCGCTTGGCGGGCTGCTCACCGACAATCAGGGCGGTGGCGACACGACCACCATCGACACCACGGTGGTCAACGCGGTGATTGTGAACTTTGATGACGCGGTTGTCATCGAACGCGGCACGACGATCACCGGCACGAGTTCCGTGACCTTCAACAATACGGTGGACAGCGCCACGGGCGAGGCCAATGACCTCACGGTGAATTCGCCGTCGACGAAGTTTGGCGACACGGTTGGCGACGACAACGTCGGCGCGGCTGCCGGCGGCGCCCTCGGCAATCTCACGACGGATCTGTTCATGATGGATCCGGACGATACGACCACCATCAATTCGGCCATGGTGGTCACCACACTGGATCAGACATACAACGATGCGGTGACGCTCGGGACCAGCGGCGGCGGCAACGACACCACCACCTTCACCGCCGGCAGCGATGTGTTCTTCAACAGCACGGTTGATGCGACGGCGGCGAGCGCGCAGGACCTGATCGTCAATGCCGACGGCATGAGCGTCTTCGGTGATGGAACCGGTCATGACCACGTCGGCGCCGAGTTTGCCCTTGGGAGTGTCAGCACCGACACCGACGCAGCCTCCGGGACGACGGTGATCAATGCGACCAGCGTCACAACGGCGGCAGGGGCAGGCAACACCGGCGATCAGACCTACAATGACATGGTCGATATCGGCAGCAACGACACCGGCGGCGACCTCACCACGCTCAACGGTGTGAATGTCACGTTCAACAACACGCTCGACGGCGTGGCCGCCGCGACCCAGAGCCTGGTGGTGAATTCCTCCGCCACCACGCGCTTCGGTGATGCGACCGGTGACGACCACGTCGGCGCGGCGGCCTCACTGGCCAATCTGACCACCGACGCGGCGGGGATGACGATCATCAAATCCACGTCGGTCACGACATCGGCGGATCAAACCTACAACGATGATGTGATCCTGGACACCTCCGGGGCGCCCAACGTGATCACGACACTCAATGGGGTGAACATCACCTTCAACGACACGGTTGACGCAATGACCGCCGGAACCGAAGGGCTGGTCGTCAACGCCACCGGAGTTGGAACATTCGGCGACGACACCCTGGACGACAACGTCGGCGGTGGGAATGGCGCGGTCGTCGGTTCGGGCCGATTGAGCAGTCTGACCACCGACCTGGCCCCGGCTGGCGTCAGCGGAACCACCCAGATCAACTCGGCCATGGTTCTGACCACCGGCGATCAGACCTACAACGACGCTGTGGTCGTCGGAACCAGCGGCACGATGAACAACGTCACCACCCTGACGGGCAACGACATCTCGTTCAACCTGACCGTCGACGGCGACGGCACGACGGCGTCGATCGAAGATCTGACGGTGAACAGTGAGACGGTTGGCGCAGACATCGGGGTCACGTCGTTCGGCGATGGCGTCGGCGATGACAACGTGGGCGGAACAACGCCGATCGGCAATCTGATCACCAACGTGGATGGCGACACCGACATCAACTCGACCAGTGTCACCACCAGCGCTGATCAGACCTACCACGACCGGGTCGTCATCGACAGCAATGACACCGGCGGCGCGACCACCACGCTCAACGGCGTGAACATCACGTTCAACAGCACCGTGGACGCCGACACGGCGGGAACCGAATCCCTGGTTGTCAATGGCTCTGGCATCACGCTCTTCGGCGATGGGCTTGGCAATGACAACGTCGGCGGCGGCAACGCCAATGGAACGGACTTCGCCGGAACGGGCGCTCTGGCGAATCTGACCACCGATGACTCCGCGGCCACCATGGATCGGACCATCCTCAACGCCACTTCGGTGACCACGACAATGGATCAGAACTATAACGACGCGGTGATCGTCAGCGATAACGACACCGGCGGCGCGCTGACCACCCTGAATGGCGTCAACATCACCTTCCACGAAACGGTGGACGCGGATACGGCGGGCGTTGAATCGCTGACGGTGAATGGTTCCGGCGTCACAACCTTCGGCATGGGCGCCAACGACGACAATGTCGGCGGCGGCATCGCAGCCGACGCCGGCTCCGGCGCGCTGGTGAACATCATTACCGATCAGGCCGGCGGCGTGGCTGAGCGCACCGTGATCAACGCGGCGGTGGTGACCACCACGATGGACCAGACCTACAACGACGATGTGCTGGTCGGCACGAGCGGAACGGGCAATGTCCTGACCACCCTGAACGGCGTCAACATCACCTTCAACAACGAGGTGGACGCCGTGACGGCCGGAACGGAAGGCCTGACAGTCAACAGTTCCGGCGTGACCACGTTCGGCGACATCACGGGCGATGACAACGTCGGAACGGGCGCTGTCCCGGTCGCCGGCACCGGCGCCTTGAGCACGTTGACCACGGATGACAACGCCGCGGCGGGCGACTACACGCTGATCAACTCGGCGGTGGTGACCACCACGGTCAGCATGACCATCAATGATCCGCTCTTCCTCGGCACCAGCGGCGCGGGTGGCGGAACCTCCGACCCGATCACCACGGTGAATGGCGTCGCAGTGACCTTCAACAACACGGTCGACGCGCTCGTCGCCGATGTTCAGGGCCTGGTGGTCAATGCAACGGGCGACACGACCTTCGGCGACGCCACCGCGGCGCCGGCTGATCCCACGCCGGATGACAATGTCGGCGCTGGCGACAGTTCCGGTTTGGCGGCCGCAGTGGCCGGTTCAGGCGCGCTGTCGTCGCTCACCACCGACAACAATGTCGGACTCGCGGTGGGCGCCGGACGCACGATCATCAACTCCACATCCGTCACGACCACGGTGGGCACGGGCGACCAGAACTACAATGACGCGGTCGTGATCGGACCGAGCGGCGCTGGAAGCACGACGACCACTCTGAACGGCAACGACGTCAGCTTCCGCAGCACGGTGGACGGCACGACGGCGGGGGCCGAGAACCTCGTGGTCAACAGCAGTTCGCTGCTCGGCCCGGACGGGATGGCCGACTTTGCCGGCCCGGACGGAATCGCCGGAACGGCTGACGACGTGGGACTCGGGGCCGACGGACAGGCGAACACCGCCGACGACACCGCCCCGGACGATGTGGATCAGGGCGTCACAACGTTCGGGCAGCAGTTGCTCGACGGCAGCGACGACAACGTCGGCGGCATCACGCCGCTGGGCACGATCACCACGAACGGCGACGGCATGACCGTGTTCAACGCGGCCTCCGTGACGACCACGGGCAACCAGGACTACAACGACAACGTGGCCATCGCTGTCAGCGGCACAGGCAACGTGACGACGACGATGACGGCCATCGGCACAGGCGCGGCCAACATCACGATCGGCACGACCATGGCGAATACGATGATTGGATCGCCCATGGTGGCGCCGGGCACGGGCGACGTTCCGTTGAATCGCTACGTCGGCAACGCCGACGCGAATGTGATCATCACGTCCGCCATCAGCGGCATCTACACGGTGAACGGCCGGTCCGGGTCGACCTGGCAGGCCGCCAACTCGGAGAACACCGGCCTCCGGATGTATCAGTCCCAGCCGCTGGCGCCTGTCGTCTTTGTCTTCAGCGCGCCGCCCGCGCAGTATCGGGTCAGCCAGTTCCTCCTCGATGTGGGCGGGCTGTTTGTGCAGGATCTGGCCAACCTGATTCCGGCCCCGACGTTCGATGCGCCGGTGACGGAGCTCGATCACTCCGCCTTGAACGCGGCGCAACGGCAGGGCCTGCAGCCCGGTGACATTGTCCTCTCCAGCGCGGATCTGTTCGGCGAGGAAGACGAGGAAGAGGACGAAGAGAAGTAACCTGGATTGTTTATGAGCAACGGTAACAGCATGAACCTGAAACGAAGCATTGCCCTGGGCCTCGCCTTGGTGTTGGGCGGAACGGCGGGCGCGGTGGACCTGGAGCGGGTGTCTCCGAAGAAGCCCGCGAGCAAACCTGAAGCCGGAAGTCTTGGCGTCCCGGCCCCCCCGGTGGCGGAGGGCAAGGGCGATGCCGCCGCCGCGCAGGGCCCGGCCTTGAAGGGCATCGTTATTGTGAAGGCGCGGGATGAGGTGAAGAAATCCGGCGACCTGGACGTTTCTGGCCTGAAGATCGGCGCCGGCGACGCGTTGGACCTGCTGCGCGGGCCGGATTTCGCCTTCCTGCTGGAGACATTCATCGGAGAGCGCGTGACCGAAGCGAACATCCGGAACATTCAACGGGAGATCATCATCTACTATCGCAGCCAGGGGCGTTCGGTGGTGGATGTGGTGGTTCCTGAGCAGACCTCCATTGGCGCGGGCGTTCTTCAAATCTTTGTGATGGAGGGCTCCCTTGGAAAGGTGGAGGTGGAGGGGAACCGTTGGACCTCTGAGGAACTTATCGCAAAGAACCTTCATCTGGAGGAGGGCGCCGCGATCAATACGGATCAACTGCTGGAGGATATCAACTGGTTGAATCGCAATCCAGGGCGTCAGATCTCGCCGTCGTTGCGCCCCGGGGCCAGTGTCGGTTCCTCGGATGTGGTGCTTCAGGTCGAAGAGAGCCGGCCGTTCCGCGTTTTCGCCGGCGTCGAGAATACGGGTCCCCGTTTCACGGGATCGGAGCGCTTCTATGTCGGGGGCAATTGGTTCAATGCCTTCGGCGCCGATCACCGGTTGAGCTATCAGTTCACCTCGGACGTGGAGTTACAGTTCCTGAAGGCCCACTCGGCCAGCTATGAGATCCCGCTGCCGTGGCGGCACACCGTTTCGATCTATGGCGGCTACTCTGACGCGGAATCAGATTTTCCCGGCGCATTGGCGCCGACGCAGGACGCCACGAGCTGGCAGGCCAGCATCCGCTACAACATTCCGCTGCCGAAGATCCGCTCCTACCGGCACAGTCTCAGCCTCGGCTTTGACTTCAAGACCTTCAACAACGACATCATCTTCCTTGGCATTCCGGGAACGGGCGGCACCACGGATGTCGATGTCTCCCAGTTCGCGGCGCAGTATCAGGGAGCGATGCCGGACAAATATGGCGCGACCTCCGGCAGTATCGGGGGCTTCTACAGCCCGGGCGACCTGCTGGGCGACAACAATGACGACCTGAGTTTTGCGGGCGCCAGGGTCGGCTCGGAGGCGGAATACATGTATACCCGCGCCTCGGTCGAGCGGCAGACAAAGCTCCCTTTCAAGATGTCCTGGGTGATCCGGGGGCAGGGACAGTATGCCGGCGGCAACCTGCAATCCAGCGAGCAGCTCGGCCTGGGCGGTTATGCGACCGTTCGCGGCTACGATGAGCGCGAGGGCAATGGTGATATCGGCTACATCGTCTCAAATGAGATTCATTCGCCGACGTTCTCGCCCGCGAGTCTGATCAGTGAGAATGCGACGGATCGTCTCTATTTCCTCGGGTTCTATGATTATGGCGAAGTTCGGCCGGTTTCCATTCCGTCGGTCGCTGCGGGGCAGGATCCCGTCATCACCATGGATTCCGTCGGTCTGGGTTTCCGTTATGCCGTCGGCCGCAATTTTTCGCTCCGGTTTGACTATGGCTGGCAGTTGCGGGATTCGGGTGTGCTCACGGGCCCTTTCGGACAGCGCAGGAACAAATCGCGCGGTCACGTTGGCGCGACGATCAGTTTCTGAACGGCCAACGTAAGCTCTTTCAGAACGTCCCCGGTCTCCCGACCGGGGCGTTTTTTTGCAGGATACTGGAATTGACGACTGTTGAACCTGACGCGATGGGTCGATGAATACAGGAAGCCACGACGCCACTCATGAAGCTTTCCGTCATCATCCCGGTCTACAACGAGGAGAAGACCGTCCTTGATGTGATTGGGCGTGTGCGAGGTTGCGGGGTGAAGGATCTGCAGATCGTGGTGGTCAACGACTGTTCCTCCGATGGCACCAGTGCGGAACTGGCAAAACTTCCGGCTTCTGATGACCTGAAGATCGTTCATCACGAGGTGAACAAGGGCAAGGGCGCCGCGATCCGAACGGCGCAGGAGCACGTGGCCGGCGACGTCATGGCCATCCAGGACGCGGACATGGAGTATTCTCCCACGGAGTTTCCCGCGATGCTCCGACTGATCGAGGAGGACCAGGCGGACGCGGTGTTCGGAAGTCGCTACTCCGGCCGCGAGATCCTGGTGGATGGATTCTGGCATTACGTCGCCAACAAGTTCCTCACCACGCTCTCGAACATGTTCTCCAACATCCACCTCACCGACATGGAGACCTGCTACAAGATGATCCGAGCGGACATCTTCAAGGACATGGAGTTGGAGTGCAACCGCTTCGGAATCGAGCCCGAACTGACAGCCAAGCTGGCCCGCCGCCGCTGCCGCATCTACGAGGTTCCCATCTCCTATGTGGCGCGGCGTTTCGACGAGGGTAAGAAGATCGGCTGGAAGGATGGCGTCGCCGCAATCTGGTATATCTTCAAGTACAATCTCTGGGCCCGGGAACGCCGGCGGAGAACCGGCCCTGACGGGCAACCGGTCGATCGGGAGAAACCGGCGGACGAGGGCGGGACGGAGAAGAAGGGGGATTGACGGTCCCTTGGGCCCGGCGCTCTTTGCGCTGTTGGGAAGCGGCTTCCGCCTTGCGCCCGTCAAAGGCCTCGACATGGAGCATGTCTGTCGGCGGGCGTTTCCGCCCCTCGGAGGCGGTCGGAACTCTCACGCAGAAGCCTCACATCGCGCCGGTCGGATCAAGCGGCAAGGCGGGCGGTTCCGGCGGAGTCATGCCATTCAGCAGGTCGCCTGAACGATTTGACGCCTTGATCGCGATGTCCGGCTCAATGCGCGGGGGGCATTTCGTAAACCCGCACGGCGCCGGGATGGACCTTGTCGATTCGCCGTGAATCCCCCTGCGCGACGAGCCTGAATGTGTCGGGGCGCTCCGTGACCGCTTTCTCCAGAAGGTCGTGATGGGCCACGCGCTTCTCCTTCCGCATGGAATTGTCGATCACCAGCAGGCGGATCTTCTCGGCTCGCAGCAGGTCGACAATGGCGCCGGTATCGGAGAATCGCGCTTCATACTCGCTGCCGCTCCAGTTGCTCTGTCCCAGAAGCTTGCTTGCGCGCCGGACCGTGTGCCCCACGCGCTTCTCGCGCATGGCGACCTCGGAGATCAACATGCCTTCGCCCGAGGCATCGGATGAAACAAAGACGATCGCATCGGCGTAATCGGGATTGGATACGATCAATTGCGCTGCGTCCTCGAAGCCCTCGTAGCCCTTGCGCTTCAACTCAAAGGGATGAATCAGAAAAAGGACGGCGCTGATGGCCACCACGAAAGCGAAGGATTGAAACGGGGACAACCGCGCCTGCAGTCGTGTCATCATCCAGTCGGCCCCGGCGACGGCAAACATGATGAACGGGGGCAGGGCCATGACGAGGTGGCGCGGCTCGAAACCGCACGGAATCAACGGTTGCAGCGCAAAGACGGAGAACATCAACGCCCCGGCCGCGGCCCATTTGCCCTCCGCTTTTCCGGCCCGGGCGGGGCCGATCAGGCGGACCGCCACGCCGATGGCCGCAAGGGCCAGCGCGGCGATGCCGACCGCGAGGAAGAGCTTGGTCGCGTAATAGGGGATCGCGCGACTGGTGAACTCCCATGAAACCGAGCCGTGCTCCCACCCAGCCTTCGCCTTGTCGAGGGTGAACAGGGTCCAGGGCGCGCAGAGAACGGCGACGATGGCCGCGGAAGTCCAGAACGGGATCTTCTTCAGCAGGTCGAATCGGCGGCAGAGGATCAGGGTGACCGGCGGCACGAAGGCCAGGTAAAGGCCGGATCCCTTGGTCAGGATGGCGGCCGAGGCAAACAGCCCGAAGAAGATCGACCGGCTTGTCTTCCCATCCTCGATGTAGCGGCCGAAACAGAGCGCGGCAATAAACGCCAGCAGGGCGATCGGAATCTCGGTCATCACCAGGCTGGAATACTTCTGGACCAGAGGCAGCGAGAGAAACAACACGGAACCGAAGGCCGCCAGAAGCGGGCCGAAATCCCGTTTCAAGGCATGCCAGATCAGGAGACTCAACAGCGCGGTCAGACTGGCCATCAGCAGCAGGACAGACGTTCGCGAGGGAGAGAAGGGCAGTGTCCATGCCGCCTGGATCAGGTAGAAGAAAGGCGGCCAGTTGCCGAGCGCCACCTTGGGGTAATGATCGTAATAGTTCTCGGCGAAGCGCATCGGATGTCCGGGGATGCCGTCGGCGATGTAGTCGCGGATCATCAGGCCGGTGACGTAATGCGCCGCCTCATCGGGATGCGCGCCGAATTCGCATTCATAGGCGTCGCCAAGATGCTGATAGGCCACGACGACGGTCAGTAACGCCGCGAACACGGCGATTTCCTTCTTCCACTCGATGCCGGTCAACGTCGATCCGGCGGAAAGGAGCAACTTCTTCATGGGGGAATCCGGGTGCGGCGCGTCAATGAATCGACCGCCGCCCGATTGTCAGGAACTCGGCGGGAATTGCGATCCAATTATTCGCCGGAGGCCGGCTCCACGACCGCGACCACCGCGCGATGTTGGGAGGCGCGATGCGGTTCGACGCGACAATTGGCGGGCTTCATGCCGTTGCCGGTCAGAATGTAGTCCAGTCGCATCCAGGGGCCGAATAGGGAAAGCGGGTTGCGGGTCGCGCCGGGGACGGTGAAGCCGAACCCCTTCCCGGTCTCCGCGAAGGAATCCTTCAGGCTGGATGTCATCCGGCGATGGGCGACGCCGTGGTTGGGCATGTTGAAGTCCCCGACCGCGATCGTTGGACGCTCGTCGTTCTCGATGACCTCCGCCAGGGCGGCGGCGAACTCGACGCGCTGGTCCCATTTTTCCTGGTAGCCGTCGCGCGCCTCGCCGATGCGCCCCCCCATGAATCCCAGCAGTCCCAACGCCGCGCCGCGGCCGGCCAGCTTGTAAAGGTCATCCCTCGGCGAGGGAATGTGCACATTGTAGATGATCAGCGGCCCTCCGTTGAATTCGATCTCGAACCAGGCGGCCACGGGTTGTCCGTGCCACATGGCCTCGCGGACGAAGCCCGATCTCAGGATGGGATGCCGGCTGATCAGGGTGAACTCCCCATGCGCCGCCACCTCGAATTCCGGATACGCGCCCGCAAACTGCCGCGCCCGCCCCGCCTCCTGCAGCGCGATGACATCCGGATTCTCCGCCTCGATGAACGGCGTCAGGCTGGTCTTTCCCTTCTGGCCGATGTTGTTCGTCAGGATCTTGATCGAGGGGCCGGCAGGCTCGCGACCGCCCGTCCAGTTGTAGTCCATGTAACCGAACAGCAGGATCGGGATCGCGGCGACATAAGCCAACGCAACCCGGGGGCAGAACAGGAGGCACAGCGGCGCCAGCGGAATGATGGGCAGGAGCCATCCCAACGGCGGCGCGTAGAGCAGGAACACCAGCGTGAGGTTCTTCTCCCCGTGATGTTCCAGGGCCAGAAGAATCAGGATCAACGAGAGCAGGTAGGCGCCGGTGATCAGGACCAACGACCGACGGATCCATTTCAGCAGCCACTGGACACCGCCGCCCGGTTCCCTGCGCTCCTTCCAGAGGCGGTCCAGTCGATCGAACAGCCACTCGATCGGCGACGGCGAATCCGCGGCTGGAGCCGCGGCCTTCTCCTGTTGCGAAGCGCTGCTGTTCTTGTTGTCGTCGCTCATCGGGCCATGCGCGGGGTTCGTCGTCGGCCCGCGAATGACGGAGTCTGAACGAAACCACGGCCGGAGTCGAGAATGCGCGCGGGGCCGGATGGGATGTTGAGGGCGCCGTTTGCGCGGCCAATTTGTGCGCCTCAATTTCCTTTCCTCCATTCGGTTGGGTGACTAAGTTCCAAGCCCGTCACAGCTCGAAAAGAGAACCTCATTGCGGAAGAATTCCTGTGAAAAGACTGGTCAGCATCACGGTCAACGGAACCGTCCATCGGGAGGAAGTCGAACCTCGAACCCTGCTCGTCCACTTTCTGCGGGAGCATTGCCATCTCACCGGAACGCACGTCGGCTGCGAGACCAGCATCTGCGGCGCCTGCACGGTCCTTCTCGATGGCGAGGCGGTGAAGTCCTGTGCGACGTTGGCGGTGCAGGCCGACGGCGCGGAGATCGAGACGGTCGAAGGCCTGGCTGACGGGGACAAGCTCCATCCGGTCCAGGAGGGCTTCTGGAAATGTCACGGACTCCAGTGCGGCTACTGCACGCCGGGCATGATCATGTCGAGCGTCCAGCTCCTCAATCGTTGCCCGAATCCCACACGCGAACAGATCGCCGAAGGCATTGAAGGCAATCTCTGCCGCTGCACGGGGTATTCCCACATCATCGATTCGGTCGAATATGCGGCGAAGAAGATGGCAAAAACCAGGTAGGGATTTACCAGCCACGCAATACGCAACACGAATCAAGAGAAACCATGGCTGCCAAAGGAAAGGTCAAATCCAACGTCGGCAGGGCGATCCCCCGCGTTGAGGACGAACGTCTGGTCAAGGGCGTCGCCACCTACGTGGACGACATGAAACTGCCGGGGTTGCTCCACGCTGCCGTGCTGCGCAGTCCCTACGCCCACGCGAAGATCAAGGGCGTTGACACCTCCGAGGCAAAGGCTCTGGATGGCGTGGTTGATGTGTTTGTCGGCGCGGACGTGAACCGGCATTGCGGCGTCGTTCCGTGCTGTGTGGAGATGCCGGATCTGGTCCAGCCGAAGCACACGGTCCTGGCCGGCAGGAGGGCCTATTTTGTGGGGCATCCGGTCGCGGTGGTCGTGGCCAAGGATCGCTACATCGCGCGCGACGCCCTGGACCTGATCGAGGTGGATTACGATCCGTTGGACGTGGTCGCCGATGCCGAGGCGGCTCTGGAGGATGGCTCGCCGCTGACGCATCCGGAGCTCAAGACCAATGTCGCGTTCACATGGACGCTGGAGAACGGCGACCTGAAAGCGGCGTTCGACGAGGCGGACCGTGTGATCACTCAGCGGATGCGTCACCAGCGTCTGACGCCGTCGCCGATCGAGCCGCGTGGATGCGTCGCGTCATACCATGCCGGCGAGGAGACCATGACCTTGTGGACGTCCACGCAGATTCCCCATCTGATCCGCACCATGCTGCCGGACATGATCGGCGTCCCGGAGAACAAGCTGCGCATCGTCGCGCCGGAGGTCGGGGGCGGCTTTGGGGCCAAGTTGAATCTTTATGCGGAGGAGGCGCTTTGCTGTCATCTGGCCAAGCGCATGGGCACGCCGATCAAGTGGATTGAGTCCCGTCGCGAGAACGCCGGCACGATGACGCACGGCCGCGATCAGGTCGGCGACTACGAGGTGGCGGTGAAGAAGGACGGCACGGTCCTGGCGATCAAGTCGAAGACGGTGGCGGATATCGGCTCCTACCTGCAGCTCAACACCCCGGCCATCCCGACCCTGACCGGCTCCATGCTCAGCGGTTGCTACAACCTCAAGGCCATCCGCATGGATCTGAAGGGCGTCTACACCCACAAGATGTCGACCGACGCCTACCGTGGCGCGGGGCGGCCCGAGGCGACCTACACGGTGGAGCGCCTGATGGACATCATCGCCTTCGAACTGGGGCTGGACCCGGTCGAGGTGCGGAGGAAGAACTTCATTCAGCCGGATCAATTTCCGTTCAACACGGCCTGCGGCCTGACCTACGACAGCGGCAACTACGAGGGCGCGCTCAAGAAGGCGCAACAGCTGGCCGAATGGCCGCAGCTTCTCAAGCAGCGGGACGAAACGCGAAAGAAGGGAACGCTGTTCGGCATCGGCCTTTCGACCTACGTCGAAATCTGCGCGCTGGGGCCGTCGAGCATGATGTCGGCTGGCGGTTGGGAATGGGGCTGCGTGCGGATGGAGATCTCCGGCAAGGTCACCGTCCTGACCGGCGTGACGCCGCATGGCCAGGGGCAGGAGACGAGCTTTTCTCAACTGGTGTCCGACAAGCTCGGCATCCCGATGAAGGACATCACCGTGCACAGCGGCGACACCGCCACGGCGCACTATGGCCGCGACACCTACGGCAGTCGCGCCACCGCATTGGGCGGCACGGCCATCCTGATGAGCCTCGACAAGATCATCGCCAAGGCGACCACGCTGGCTGCGCATCTGCTCAAGGTCTCGAAGAAGAAGGTGGTCTACGAGCCGGGTCGTTTCCATGCGCCGGGAACGGACAGGTCCATCTCCTGGAGTGAGCTTGCGATGGAGGCCTATGTCGCCAAGAACATCCCCAGGAACTTCGAGCCGGGGCTAGAGGCATCGAGTTTCTTCGAGCCGGAGAACTGCACCTATCCCTTCGGAACGCACATCGTCGCGGTGGAGGTGGATCGCGTCACCGGCGAGGTGAAGATTGTGAAGTATGTGGCGGTCGATGATTGCGGGCCGCAGATCAATCCGTTGCTCGTCGAGGGACAGGTCCAGGGCGGCATCGCGCATTCGCTCGGGCAGGCCCTGTTCGAGAAGACGGTCTACGATGAATACGGTCAGTTGCTGACCGGCGAGTTCATGGATTACGCCATCGCCCGGGCCAAGGATATTCCGGAATACACGCTCGGGCACACGGTGACGCCCTCGCCGAGCAATCCGATGGGCATCAAGGGCTGCGGCGAGGCCGGCACCATCGGCGCGACACCGGCCGTGGCCAACGCCGTCATCGACGCGCTTTCTCCGCTTGGCGTGACCCATGTGGACCTCCCGCTGACGCCGGAAACGGTCTGGAACGCCATCCAACAACACACCGCTCAACCAGCGGTAGCCTGATTTACAACCACGGATAAACACGGATGGACACAGATATTAGGACATCGAACCCGGCTTTGGCTGGAGTCTGGGAGTTGCGTCTCTGCGAACCCGGTTCAATCCGTGTTCATCTGTGTTTATCCGTGGTCAAGAATCAAAGCGTCAAACCAACGAAGAGTCATGATTCCCGCTTCATTTGATTACCAACGTCCCGGGACCTTGAAGGAGGCTGTCGCGCTGTTGGCCGAGCATGGCGACGACGCCAAGGTGTTGTCCGGCGGTCACAGCCTGATCCCCGCCATGAAGTTCCGGTTGGC
Organism: Verrucomicrobiales bacterium; assembly: GCA_038126035.1. Lineage (GTDB taxonomy): Bacteria > Verrucomicrobiota > Verrucomicrobiia > Limisphaerales > JAYPEY01 > JAYPEY01. Next base: position 15,373 of record JAYPEY010000122.1, read on the forward strand.
GCAACCGGCCGTGGTTGTGGACATCGGCGGCATCGGGAAACTGCGTTACATCAAGGAGGTCGGATCGAAGATTGCAATCGGCGCCTTGACGACGCACCACGATATCGAGGCGTCGAATCTGATCGCAAAGGAGTGTCCGTTGCTGGCGCAGGTTGCGCCGACGATCGGCGATGTGCAGGTGCGCAACCGGGGGACGCTGGCGGGCAGCCTGGCTCACGCCGATCCCGCGGGGGACTGGCCGGCCGCGATGCTGGCCCTGGACGCCGAGATCCATCTGGTCGGCCCCGACGGCAAACGCAGGGTGAAGGCTTCGGAGTTCTTCATCGACCTGATGGAGACGGCGGTTCAGCCGGGCGAGATTGTCTCCGAGATCCGTGTGCCCAAGACCGGAAAGTCGGTCGCCTATCTGAAGTTTGCGCAGAAGGCCAGCGGCTTTGCGATCGCCGGCGTGGCGGTCGTGGCGGACCGGAAGAAGGGGACGGCGAAGATCGGCGTCACCGGCGTGGCGGCCACGGCGTTCAGGGCTGCGGCTTCCGAGGCGGAGCTTAAGAAGCACAAGAAGCTCAGCAAGGCTGCGATCGAGGCGGCGGCGGCCTTGGCGATGGAGGGCGTCGATCCAATGGGCGACATTCACGCTTCCGAGGATTATCGGGCCCACCTTGCGCGCGTGCACACGCAACGGGCGCTGGAGTTGGCGGCGAAACGGTGAATTGCCTATGAAGATTTCCGGCGAATACACCTTCAGCGGCGACCGTGAGACGGTCTGCTCGTGCATCACCGATCCCGACATCCTGGCCAGGTGCATCGATGGCTGTGAAAAGATGGTGATGACGAAGAAGGATCAGTATGACGTTCACCTCAAGCTCGGCGTGGCTGGCCTGAAGGGGAAATACGTCGGCAAGATCAAGATGAAGGACAAGAAGCTGCCGGAGTCCTACACCCTGGTTGTCGAGGGCAAGGGCGCGCCGGGTTTCGTGAAGGGGAATTCCAAGATCACCATGGAGGAGAAGGGCAAGAAGACCCTGCTCACCTGCGATGCGGATGTGCAGGTCGGCGGCATGATCGCCGCCATCGGCTCCCGCCTGATCTCCACCGTCAGCAAGAAGATGATGGCGGGCTTCTTCAAGGCCCTGGATGCCGAGGTGAAGAAGGCGAAGTGACGCGTTCAGACACGAGGCAATTTGCAGGCGATCAGGAGTGAGTGTGTGGTTCAGGA
>JAYPEY010000123.1:0-16513 GCA_038126035.1 Verrucomicrobiales bacterium
GCTCAAGGCGGCGGCGGCGGCGGCGCTCAAGGCGGCGGCGGCGGCGGCGGTGGCGGTCTCCGCTTCGTCACCCGGACCAATGCGGTCTCCGAAATCGCCAACATGGTTCGCGGCTTCTTCGGGGCCTCAGGCGTCAACCTCGGACCGCAAACCCAGGTCTTCTTCAATGATCGCAACGGTGTGCTTATGGTGCGCGCCTCGATTCAGGACCTGGAGATCATCCAGAACGCCATCGAGATTCTCTCACTGTCTCCGCCCATGGTCACCATCGAGGCCAAATTTGCGGAGGTCACCCAGCAGGACAACCGGGGCATCGGCTTCGATTGGTTCCTCGGCAACATCATCATGGGCAGCGGTTTGATCGGCTCCGGCGGCACGCAGCCTTCCTTTGCAGGCCAACCCAGTCGGGCCAATCCTGTGGGAACCTTTCCCGGCGTCCCAGGCGTGGTCGGTCAGGGCCAGGCCGGCGGCGGCGGCGGCGGCAACCAGCAGAACACCCAATTGGGAACCCTTGTTCCGCCCCAGGCCTCCGATGGCTTCCTGACCGCAGGCGTCCGCAACCAGATCGGCATCGGCGGCGGCCAGGGCTCCATGCCCACGCTCGCCTCCTTGACCGGCATTCTCACCGACCCCCAGTTCAAGGTCGTCCTCCACGCGCTCGAGAATCGTGACGGCGTCGACGTGCTTTCCGCGCCCCGCGTCACCACGCTTTCCGGACGCCAGGCCCAGGTCGCCGTGATCGATCTGGCCAGCATCCCGACCGGCGGCAACGCGGGCGGTCAGGCGGCCGGCGGCGGCGGCGGCGGTCAGGGTGGCGGCTTCGGCGGCGGCGGCGCCATCGGCGCAACCATCCAGTTCCAACCCGTGTCCGTTCCCCTCGGTCCCACGCTGGACGTTCTGCCTTACGTCTCCTCCGACGGCTTCTCCGTCCAGATGACCCTGATCCCGAACTTCACCGAGTTCATCGGCTTCGACGATCCGGGCCCGTTTGTCCCGCAGGCGCAGTCCGTTGCGGCCGGCGCGGTCGGCGTGCCCTTGCAGGGTATTCTGGCGCTGCCTCGTTTCCGCGTTCGCAGTGTCGTCACCAGCGCCATCATTTGGGACGGACAGACCATCGTTCTCGGCGGTCTCATCGCCGAGGATGTCCGCAACGTCAAGGACCGCATCCCGGTGCTCGGCGACATCCCGCTGATGGGGCGGCTCTTCCGTTCCGAGTCGAAATCGACCAGCAAAAAGAACCTGATCATTTTTGTGACCCCGACCATCGTGGATCCGGCGGGCAATCGCGTGAACACCGACGAGGAACTGCCCTTCGGAACCAACCCGATTCCGCCGCAACCCGCCTGGGTGGAAGCGGATCGCAATTATCGCGGAGGCTGGTGATCCGCCGAAATTCGGCGGTCGCGGTCTCTGCGGCGTGCAATCGCGCAACGGAGGCCGGTCAAGCCGAATTTGGCGGCTCGGTGGCATTCCCTCTGAGCGTATGAAGACCAAACTGATCGAAATGGAATCGACCGCGACGCCTGCCAACGGCGTCGTCGCCCCCTTTATTCGATCTCAATCGACCTTTTATTTGACAAACACAGTAACTGCTGTGTAAATACAATGTATTCACATTGCGTATGCGTTGACAATATGTGTGCACCCTGCGGCGATTTGTCTCTCCATTTGGGGCAAGCCGATCCAAAAGCATGATTTCCAAACCGCTTACATGTATGAAATCGCCGCGTCTTAAGCGGGGCAATGTGAACCGGGAAGGGCGGTTCGCCCGTTTTATCCCCGTCGGCGTCGCCTCTCGGACGATCAGGTCCGCCATTGCCTCGGCCTGCCTGGCAGGGATGGCCTTCCAAGCTCCGGCGCAATCTTCCTTCAATTCCCTCGGGCAGGATGCCCCCCTGATACCCGCCTTGGCCGGCGATCAGGTCCATCCCGACCTCGCCGTCTCCCCGTCGGGCGGTTTCGTCGTCTGGCAGGACAGCCTCGGCGACGGAGACGGTTTCGGCATCCGCGCCCAGGCACTTGACGCCCAATTGCTCCCCGGTTTCTCCGCCTTCTCCGTCAATGATCAGGTCGCCGGCGATCAGGAACTGCCGCGTGTGGAGCTCTTCCCGGACGGCGGCGCCATTTTCGTCTGGCAGAGCCGCGTCGTGGGCGATCGCAATGTCCAGGCCCGCTTCATGGCCCCGGATGGAACCTTTCGCGGCGCTGAAATCCGGGTGAACCACTTCACCAAGGATGACCAACAGGATGCCGACATCGCGATCCTGAAGAACGGCAACGCGCTCGTCATTTGGTCGAGCATGGGGCAGGACGGCAGCATGCAGGGCGTGTTCGCACAGATCTTCTCGCCCGAAGGCGCCCGCGTTGGGGACGTCTTCCAGGCCAATCAGACCACCCAATACAATCAGCAGACCCCGGCGGTCGCCGCGCTCGCAAACGGAGGCTTCGTCGTCACCTGGATCAGCGAGGATCTTCCGCTGGTCAAACCGATCACCGGCGTGACGGACGCCAATTTCGGCGACGGGGTCGAGAACCGCATCCATGTCTTTGCCCGTCTCTTCGGCCCGGCGGGGACGCCGATGGGCGGTGAATTTCGCGTCAGTCAAAGCGCCGCAGTCGCCTCCAATCCCGCTGTTGCGGGACTCGATAATGGCGGCTTCTCCGTCGCCTGGACGCAGAGACACCTCAGCGACGCCTCCTTGAGCTACGACGTCTTTCTCCGCCGCTTCAACGAAGCAGGCGCCCCCCTCGGAAACGAATTCCGCGTGAACAACCACAATGCCGCGCCGCAATACGACATCAGTCTTGAAACCTTGGGCAACGACCACCTCGCAACCTGGACCTCCTTCGCCCAGGATGGTTCCGCCGAAGGCGTCTACGGTCGCTTCATCGGAGCCGATGGCGGTTTCCTCGGCCCGGACACCCAGATCAACACCGCCCACACGATCAGCGCCCAGATGCACGCCGCCGCAGCCGCCGACGGCATCGGCCGCATGCTCGCGGTCTGGACATCCTTCAACGCCGGCTCCAGCTTCGACATCTACGTCAAGCGCTTCGACGCCGTCCGCGAAATGCCCACCCCCAGCGCCCCGTTTGTCAACGCCCTCGACGGCGCGTCGATCGCGGTCACCTGGCCCGCGCTGAATGGCTACCCGGGCGTCGAATACCGCGTTTATATGGACGGTTCGCAAACGCCCGCGATTGTCACGGGCGACAACCGCGGCGTGATCAACGGCCTGAGCGCCGACTCAGCACACTCCTTCCGCCTGCAATACCGCTTGGCCGACGGTCGGGAGTCGACCCTGTCCGCCGCTTCCGCCGGGCGCACCTGGGGCGCCGACAGCAACCAGGATGGCATTCCGGACAACTGGCAGGCCGCCCATTGGGGAGCCTCTCCGGCAGCCTGGCCGGCCAATGCAAACGCGGACTCTGATGGCGACGGCGCCAGCGATCTGCAGGAATTCCTGGCCGGCACCGACCCGACCGACGCCTCCAGCGCCCTCAAGAGCGGCCTCCAGATGAATGGCGCCCAGATCCAACTCAACTGGAACGCCCGCGCCGGACAATCCTACATCATCGAAACCTCCACGGATCTGATCTCTTGGACGGCCGTAGGCCAGCAGTTCGCCAATGACGGCACGGCCTCGATAAATCTCAATAATTTCAACGCGGCGGCGTTCTATCGCGTCGTGCTCCAGCGCTAACACGACAGGCATATGGTTCGAGGATTGAAAAAAGTTTGGCTGGCCCTGCTTATTGTCGGCGCTGCGCAGTCGGCTTCCGCGTTTTCATTGCTGGGGCCTTCCCCGGCGGCAAACGCGCCCAACAACAGCAACGCTGCCCTGGCCTGGCAGAACGCGACCCCGATCGGGGTGGGATCCCCCGCCTACACCGGCGACATCGGCGGTCCGCTGAACCTGGGCGAGGAATTCCGCTGGAATGTGCCGACCCTCACCTACGGCTACGATCAGTCCTTCCTGCAGTATTTCGGACTCGACGGTGTTCGGGCCATCGAGGAGGCCATCAAGATCCTCAACAATCTGGGGCCCGTTTCCGGTTTCTCCGATGACCTCTCTGAGTTCCCCCTCGACGCCACCCGGCGCAACTTTCAGGCGCAGGCCTTGAACCTGATCGATATCAAATCGATCGCTTTGGGCATCCTGGTCGAACAATTGGGACTGGCCGATCCCGTCCGCTTCACCTGGGTCATCCGCGAACGACGCGATTTCAACCTGCCGACGACCCCGCCCCAGCCGATCACCGCCTTCTGGGTCATCAACCGGAACTTCGATCCCATCACCCTGAATCCCTCCGCCCACGTGAACAACGTGCTCTACACCTACCGCGTGGAACAGTTCACTAACCCGACCTGGGACGAGGCCATCGAGGTGCGGGTCGACCCCGCCGGTCGCAACAACTTCCCCATCGCCAGCGCCTTCAGCGCCAACCTCGAAGTCGGAACCTTCTTCACGGGCCTGACCCGGGACGACGCCGGCGCCCTGCGTTACCTCTACCGCACCAACAATTTCAACGTGGAGACCTTCCCCACCGGAATCGACGTGCTGCAGACCAACACCGAGGCCCCCGAGGTGCTCCAGACCTTCGATCTCGCCTCCTTCCTCGAGGACACCAGTTCCACCACCAACCAACCGGGAACCGTCGCCGCCCTCTACCCGGGCGTCAGTATCGTCAACGTCCGCACGAACATCGTGCTCCAGGCCACCACCAACCACACCCTGACCTACCCGGGATTCCCCTCCGATATCACCCCGGCCACCAACGTCACGGTCACCTACAACAGCATCACCAATTTCGACTACACCATCGACAACGCCAAGGTCCTGCGCCTCTTCGGCTCCACCACCAACTTCGTCGACCAGTTGTCCGTTGTCGCGGCCACCAACTTTGTGCCGCCCTTCGGGAATCTCACGACCAACCGCACCCGCGTCACCCAGGAGTTGACCGTCGTCACCAACCTTATCAACTGCACGACCAACATGGTCCTCGAGACCTTCGGCACCCTGTCCACCAATGATGACGTCATGGTCGAGGTCATCACCTGCGAGACCAATTACACCCACACCGTCATCACCGACGACGGCGCCACCCGGACCACCAACGTGGTCGCCTCCATGGTCGACAGCAACTTCGTCAGCGGCGAGATCTACTTCCTGCCGGCCAACATCCACGACTACCAGCTCAACGTCACCAGCGAGCTGGATGGCCGATTCACCAACTCCCTCACGATCAACCGCACCAACGTCAGCGGGCAGATCCGTCAGGACTTCTTCCACTTTACCAACGATGTCGGCGGTGAAATCGCCCTCAACACCCTGGATCTGGAGCTCCTGACCACCAACACCTTCCAGACCACCAACGATCCGGTTGCCATGCTGGCGCTGATCCCCGACCTGATCATCACCCGCACCAACATCACCCAGGAGCGCTTCACCTCGGTCACCCTCTCCAACAACATCATCGTCACCAACGAGTTCGTCACCAACGCCTACAGCTACAGCTTCGGCAACATCCTCACCAACACCTTCGTCGAGCGGCAGTGGGTCACCAACCGCATCGTCGAGATCGTCGCCAATCCCCTCGGCGGCATCACCGGTGAAACCAACCTCACCAACATCCTCCTCTCCCGCATCGCCACCGTCGGCGGATCCTTCAGCGCCCCGGCGACCGCCGATCTCGATCCACTCGGCGTTCAGAACGACATCAACTTCGCGGCCGTGTTCAACGGCGAGGCCTACAACGATGTTGAAATCCGCTTCATCGACGATGGCTCGGTCACAGGCAACAAGGCCGTCGCCGCCTACACCAACGCCGCCAAGATGATCGTGATCAACATCGATCAGGAAAACACTGATGCCGCCGCGGTTGTCGATGCGTTCGCGATCCCGGTCACCTCCGGCGGCGCCGCTGGAACCAAGGGCCAGGCCTTCAGCCGCTTCGGCCTCGACAACAGCCACATGCTTTTTGAGGCCGACCTGGATGGAACCGCCGGCAACGGCCTTACGGTTCGCTTCATCCCGGCTCTCGCCGTATCCGGCACGGCTCCGGCGCTGGTTTTCCGGACCGAGCGAGGAAACCTGGGCGTCGATTCCAGCCTGCCCGTCGTCGGATTCTACAGCGCCGGAACCTTGACCTTGGACCTCTACATTCAGGAAAGCGTCACCACGGCGAAAAACGTCGTCGATTATCTGGCCAATGCCACCGCGATCGCCACCAACAGCATTCCCGCGTTTCGCGCAGACTACAGCGCTGCGCTCGATGTCACTGTCAACCCTGCCAACGATGGTTCCGACGTGCTCACCTTCAGCGGCGGCTTCGCCCAGAATTTCAATCTCACGACAGTCGGCGGGACCGCTGGATCGGCCGCCGAGGTGGAAATTCGCTACCCCGGGCCGAACAATGACCTCGCCTTCACCGCCAAGGCCGGAGGGACGGCGGGCAACGATCTGATCGTCAACATCGTCGACTTCGGCGGCGTCACCGCCGACCGGGCCGTCCCGATCTATAACGAAGTCCTCAACGTCCTGACAGTCCACGTCCTCAGCGAGACGACAACGGCGACCACCATCAAGACGGCCATCGAAACATCCACCGAAACCGACATGGTCGCCTTCAACGCCAAGTATGCTGTGGGCCTTGCCACCGCGAATGAGGTTGGCGCGGCCAACGACGGTTCCGGGGTCGTCAACAGCGTGCCCTTCACCGCCGCGCTCGACGGCACCAGCGAGGCCAACCTGGCCATCGCGGGCGCCAACAACGACCTCTTTGTTGAAACCGTGCCCGGGGGAGGGGCGGGGACCAATCTCTTCATCGCCCTCTTTGACATCGGCTCCGGGGTCGGCTCCTCGCCGAACGTCAGCTACGACCCCGCGGTCAACGATCTCCTTGTCGAGATCGAGACCGGCGTCACCACGGCCGCCGAGGTTGTCGCCGCCATCGCGACCGACATCGCCACCGAGATGGACGCCTTCCGTTCGCTCTACACCGTGACGCTCGACACGATCGGGGATGCCGGCAACGACGGCTCCGGGACCTATGCCACGCCGCCGGTCGAATTCGAACTCGCCATCCTGGACACCGTGGGCAACGCCGGCATCGGCAAGCTCGGCGCGAATGTGAATGTCGCCGTCCTCGAGGAGCGCGCCGGCGGCGATTTCGTGGCCGTGCCGGTCAGTTCCACCAACGCCATCGTCGGCTACCACATCATCGAGACCCTGCTCACCAACAAGGAGCAGGACGTCACCTTCATCCCGACGAACTCGACCTTCCTGCACACCAACACCTCGCAGCTGATCACCATCACCAACATCGATCTCTGCGACTTCAAGCGGATCGTCGAGACCAACACCCCGGCCATGCTGCAGAGCCTGTTCCCGGACCTGGTGATCACCCGGACCAACACCACCCCCGGCCTGGTGCTCTCAAACACCATCACCGGCGTCATCACGAACGTGTCGCCCTATCGTCCGGCCCTCACGATTCCCGGCACCCTGCTGGTCACCAACGTGAGCACCAACATCGTCGATTTCTATCAATACGAGTTCGGCAACGTCATCACCAACTCGACCGCCGCGTATGAGCAGGTCTCCCTGCTGGAGACCAACATCGTCCAGGATCCCTATTCCCCGGCCGGCGTCACCAATCTGCTGACCAATGTCACGATGCGCACGGTGAACGTGCCGGGGCCCTGCGGCAGCATCTTGATCATCCCCACCAACACCACGCCGCGCATCTACGACTACCACATCGTCTCGACCCTGCTCACCAACGTCACCCAGGTCACCAACACCATCTACTCCGTGGTCGTCAGCAACGCCTTCGGCGGCAGCTTCTCCAACACCCTCTCCCAGATCAGCTACTCGACCAACTTCTCCTACGCCGCCTACCCGATCGAGTTCCGCGACCCGCGCGACATCGGCACCAACGGCTTCGGCCTCCGTCGCGAGCAGATCCGCAACATCCAGACCCATGTGCTCGCCGCCTATCCGATCCAGATCGTCAGCAACGCGCCGGGCCTCGAATTCCCCATCGTCTCGGAACGCACCGAGATCGTGAGACAGGGCGCCCAGTCGCTCATCGAGGTCGTCCCGATCGAGCTCGTCGCCGGCGGCACCAACAGCATCACCGCGCTGCGGCCCGGCGTCGACCAGGTCACCTTCACCAACGTGGCCCACGACGGCGCGAACTTCATCCCGCTGACCAACGTCTTCTCGGCGTCGATCATCACCAACGGGACCAACCAGACCTTCTCCATGCGCCGCGTCGCGACCCAGCCCGATATCGTCTTCCAGGCGGAGGACCTGCAGATCATCGGACCCGCCGAAGGCTTCCCGTTCTTGGTGCAGGTCAGCAGTCCGGCCTGGCAGCTGAACGACAACATCAACGGCTCCACGACCCTGGCCGGCCCGGGCGTCATCCAGTCGCCCGTCAGCGTCACCTTCACCACACTCCTGCCGGCCCTCCTGAATTCCACCCCCTTCACCTTCGACGAATCCCAGGCCCAGCAGACCGTGCGCTGGGGGTGGTTCGACGGCAGCGGGGCGGAGCCGATCGTGTTCCCCGACGGCGCCACCATCCAGGACGCCGAGAACGCCGTCTTGTCCGAATGAGCGACGAAATGAAAAAGCGATTTACCATCCTGCTCCTTTCGCTGGCCGCCGTCGCGGGCGCCCAGGCGCAGTTGCAGTCGAGCTACCAGAACTTCGGCGTCATCACCAACCCGCCGCCGATCAACGCCACCTCCGTCGAGAACTACGGCAACATCGTCATCACCGGCGGCTCGATCCCCTTCGACACTGAGAATACGGTGAACTTCACCGTGCATCCCACCGGCAGCATGCTCGATCTCGGCAGCGCCGGCTTTCTCTTCTACAACCTCTCCGGCGCCAACAATTACGTCCCCGCCAAACTCGACACCTTCGTCAACTCCGGCCAGGTCTTCACCGGCGGACGCATCGAGGTGCTCGCCAAGGATCTCGATCTCAACAACCTCGGCCTGCTCAGCGCCGACCGTCGCGGCGCGATCAGCATCATCGGCGACGATGTCAGCCTCCTCAACGGCCGCATCCGCGCCGGCAACGCCAGCGACCGCTTCAACTCCACCGAGGGTTCCTACTTCAGCTCACGTCGCTCCGCCACCTACGAGAGCCCCTACAATGTCCGCGAGGACGCCTGGGGCGTCACCCAGACCAACACGCCGAAGGTCAGCCTTTCCTCCCTCGCCTCGTTCCCCAATTTCGCGCCCTCCCATTCAGTCGAGATTCCCCCCGGTTTCCCGGCGGTCGGTGATTTCACCTCCAGTCAGTTCATCTCGCCGGACCTCTACAACTTCTACATCCACAGCGACTTCAATTTCCCCAACAACAGCCCCATCCAGGCCACCGTCAATCTGGTCGTCATCGAGACCAATGTCGTCGACATGCCGACCCTGCGCGTCGGCTTCGACTTCGCCACCAACAGCGTCAACAAATCCGTCTACAGCACGGTGGTTGACTTCTCGATCAATGACGTCGATCCGGTCACCGGAGCGCAGTTCTCCCGGCACATGACCCTGTATGATGAGGCCTCGGAAACAGCCCGCCCCGCCGCGGCCCTGTCCGCCCATTTCCTCCAGGAGAATAGCGACCGCAACGGGCGCTTCCGCCCGCGGGCGCACATCGTGGAGCGCGGGGACGACGACCCCTTTGACACCTTTGGCGGCTTCTTCGGACTCACCCCCTGGCCGGTCAGCGACTACGACAGCGACATGATCTACCCCGGAACCGGCACGTTCAATGGCGCCTACGACAACTTTGAGACCAACTATCAGTTCTCCTCCTCGGAATTCACCATCAATCCCTATGACTTCTCCGACGGCGGCTTCGGCGGCTATTATGAGCTGAACCCCGGAGTCCTGCCCAAACTGCAGGACCTGACCAACGCCCCCGGACGCGTCGAGATCTCGGCCGATCAGCTGGACATGACCCTCGCGCGCATCCGCGCCGAGAGCCTGCTCTCCATCAGCGCCAGCAACCTGGTCTCCTTTGAGGATGTCGTGCTCGACGCGCCCAACATCAGCCTCGAACTCCTGTCCTCCGGAGGCTCCATCACCCTGTCAAACTTCTTCCCGGATTCGGTCAATCGCATGCACGGTTCCGTCCAGGTCTGGAGCGGCGTCTGGCTGATCAACCAGGGCATCACCAACCAGGCCCCCGCCACCTACGACCTCCTCCTCAACGGCGGTCTGCCCGCCTCCGCCTTCAATGGCAGCAACATCATTCAATACGCCTACCACATGACCATTCTGGATCACGACCTTTCGACCAACATGCCGGTCACCGTCCAGAAGCTCAACATCAACAACGACCAGCTCATCCTCTCGGATCCGATCCGTCTCAACGACCAGTTCTACTTCGCCGGCACGCAGTTCACCTACGCGCCGACCGATCCCACGAACACGCTGACCTTCACCGATGAGCACCCGCAGTTGAATGCGGCGAATCTTCCCAATCTGCAGAAGTTCACCAACAACGGCGTCATCAGCGTCCCGCGCCAGGCCAACTTCGGATTCGATCGCTCCGATGCCTACGACTGCATCGTCAACAACGGCGAGATCCGCAGCGAGTCGTTGCTCTTCAACGCCGATTACTTCCAGAACTCCAACAAGCTCTACGCGACCAGCGGCGCCATCTTCATCCAGGCCGCCACCAACCGCATGAATGGCGGACTGCTCGCCGTCACCAACGGCACGCTCAGCCTCAGCGGCGGCGATCATTCCATCACCAATGCCGAGATCCACGCCAACCGCCTCTTCTTCGACGTCACCCAGCGCCTCAGCGATGAGGACACCACCAACACGTGGAACGTCCAGAACGGCTTCAGCATGCTCTCGACCCCCTCCAAGGGCGACCTGCTCGCCACCGAGATCATCTCCCGCGCCTCCACCAATTCCTCCACTCTCCACCAGTGGGCCGGTGAGGACCGCGGCGACCAGCCCGCCGGCTACGCCAACAACGCCGCCCTTGCCAAGCTGACCCTCGACGCCGCCCCGGGCGGTCGCTTCATCTTCAGCGGCGTCGGAGCCGGCGTTAGCGCGCTCTACGTCGACACCATCCAGCTCAACAACTACGCCACCAACTTCGAGTCCTCCATCTCGGTCTCCTCGAACTTCAAACTTTATTTCTCGCAGTTGGTCGACACCAACAACCAGGCGCTCCCCGCCGACAAGTTCACCAACGCCCACAGCGGCCGCGTCTGCTGGGTCAGCGAGACCACCCGTTCCGGCCCCACGGTCTCCATCCCGACCGGCATCGGCACGACCACCACCATGTCGACCCGCGCCATGCGCGCGCTCCTGCCCGCCGGCGCCGACTACGACGGCGACGGCATCCTCAACCAGGACGACATCACTCCGCTCAGCGGCTTCACCGTCAACAAGGTCTCCACCGTCGAGATCGCCGATCCGCCCGGGTCCGAACCCGTCCGTCACGCCAAGATCTCCTGGCAGGCCCTGCCGGACACCACCTACATCGTGGAATACCGCAACAGCGTGGGGGACGCCGGCTGGAATCCGCTCTCCGTTCTCATATCCACCTCCCATGGTGAACTGACAGCCTTTGACCGGTTGCCCGCCGAAGGGCCCCGGTTCTACCGCGTCCGCTACTCCCGCTAGTATGGCGTCCTCCCATCAAACCACTATGAAAACCTTGCCAATCAAGAAGTTGTGCCGTGCCATGCGTCCCTGGGCGCTGATTGGCGGTTGGCTGCTCGCGTTGCTCTTCCTCGCCGCCCCGCAGGCCGATGCGGGAACGGCCAATATCGGACTGACCATCGACGATCGCATCGGCACCGATCACCTCTTCCGCGTCTCGGAAGGCAACAGTATCACGATTCGCGTCCGCGGCGTCGTGCCCAACGACGGGGCAGCGCGCATGGTCACGGCGTCCACCGTCACGCCTCCGGGAAATCTCAGCACCATTTCCGAGGGCGATTGGCTGGACACTCGCAATACCCGGGTCATGCTTCCGGGCACGGACTACGCCACGCCTGGCGTCGACTACAACGTGGTAAACCAGACCCTCACTTTCGGAAACAACTCTGACACCATTCAGACCTTCACGATTCAGACCTTGAATGACAATCTGGACGAACTGGACGAATCCATCCTTATCCGACTTCATTCTCCGCGTCCCCAAGCCGCCGGCCCTCCGGCCATCATCACGGCGCTGTCAGAATCGGAGCCCAACAATGCCGACACCTCGCCCACATCGACTCCAATCGGCCCGGCAACGTCCCAGGCCGACGGAAATCTCATCTTCGTCGTCACCATCAACAAGAACGAGAACCCGTCCGGCGGTAATGACGAGAGTTTCAACGACAACACCACCTTGGTGATTCAACCCGGCGCCAACAACGAGGTGCTTGCGGTGGATCTCGATCGGAATGGCCGGTCGATCATCGGCGGTGAATTCACCAGTTACAATGGCGTTGCCCGCAGTCGGGTGGCGCGGATTCTGACCACCGGCGGCTTGGACACCAGCTTCAATCCCCCCCCGGCGACCGGCGCCAACGGCAGCGTCAGCGATCTTCTGGTCATCACCGCCGCCGGGGCGAATCAGGACAAGATCGTCATCGTCGGCAGTTTCTCCAGCTACAACGGCGTCGCGCGAAATGGCATCGCCCGGTTGAATTCCGACGGTTCGCTTGACACCAGCTTCAACCCGGGGACCGGAGCCAACGGCGAGGTGAGGTCGCTTGCCTTCGATTCAATGGGGCGCATTCTCATCGCGGGTGAATTCACCAGTTACAACGGCACCGGCCGCAACCGCATCGCGCGACTCAATGCGGACGGTTCCCTCGATCCCAGCTTCAATCCCGGCACCGGCGCCAACGCCACGGTCCACACCGTCGAGGTTCAGGCCGATGACAAGGTCCTCATCGGCGGCGATTTCACCTCGGTCGATGGCGTGGGTCGCAGCCGTATTGCCCGGCTCAACGACGATGGCTTTCTCGATGCCTCCTTCAACCCAGGGCCAGGAATGAATGGTCCAGTCTACGACATTCTCTATGAAAACCTTGGCACCATTGTTGCGGTCGGCAATTTTACGGCCATCGGCTCCGTTGTCCGCCGCCGCATTGTCCGTCTGAACAGCGACGGCTCCATCGACGCCACCTTCAAACCCGGCCCGGACGATCTTGATCCCGCAGATATCGGCGTGACCCAGTTGGGAACCATCATTCTGGAACAAGGGCATATCAACCGATTCGACAACACCTTCGACGGGGGCACTGTAGGAATCGGATCGGGCACCATGAGCGATGGGGATTGGGTCACGCTCAGCACGACCGGCGTTCTGCCGGATCCGTTTGTCGCCGGGACGCCGTATGAGATCATCAACGACGACGACACTGCCGACACGTTCCAGTTGGCGGACGTTGGCGGCGCGAACCCGCTTCGCTTCAATTCGATCGGGTCGGGACGGCACACGGTGAGGCCGGTCAGCTTGTCGTTCGACAGATTCGATGTCGATATCGCGTTGGAAACCATCACCATCCAGGGTGGACATTACCTCCGGGCCGGCGATACCGTTCGATTCGATGAAGGTTTTGGAACCCTGCCTTCGCCTTTGATGGAAAACACCGATTTCACGGTTTTGACCGCAAACGGGGTAAACGGAACGCTGCAAATCGACGACGGAGCCGGGATGGCGCTTGATTTGACGGATACCGGAATGGGTTTCGGCAGCTTCACCGTGGAAAGAAGGGTGAGTCACCACTTCGTTTCCGCCGATGTGGATGACGCTACCGAAACCATCACCATTCCGGGTGGGCACAATCTGAACAACGCGAATGCTGTGCAGTTTCTGGCGATCGGTGGCGGTTCCACCTTGCCCATGCCCCTGACGGGAGGAATGACCTTCAATGTCTTGAACGCGAACCAGGCGGCGGGAACCTTTCAAATCGACAATGGTGGCGGCATGCCGCTGAATCTGACCGACATGGGCACGGGTTCCTTCGTCGTCCAAAGAACGGGCAACACGAGCTCCGCCATCACATCCGTGGTGCGATTCGACTCGGGGAACTTCGATCGCTCAAACGGAAAGGATTTCACTTCGTTCGAGGTCAACACCGCCACCGACACCATCACCGCCGGTGGACATGGATTGACGGACGGCGACACGGTGCGCTTCGACGATCAGTCCACCGGAACCGGGCTTCCGATGCCGTTGGACCCAGACACCACTTTCACGGTTTTGAACGCCACGACTGCGACATTCCAACTCGATGCTGGTGGCGGCGTGCCTTTGAACCTCACCACGACCGGAGTGTTCGGGGCGCCGCCGCAACCGTTCCGCGTTTACAGCTACCCGTCCCACCTGGTGATCACCAATGTCGTCTCGAGCGCGTTCGCCGGCGACCAGGTCACATTCTCGGCTACCGCGCCGGCCGATATCACCCCCTTTGCCGCCTACACTGTGGTGAACGTGACAGGAACCGGGTTCCAGATCGTCGACGGCGCCGGCGATCTCGAGACGCTTTCCGCCATGAGCCAGGACGTTACCGTCACCGCGACTCACACCCGTCCCCATCCCGGACCGATGGCCGGTTCCGACGGCGCCATTCGCAAGATCATCCGGGACTCCAGCGGCCGTTACTATGTCGGCGGCCAATTCACCGCCTACAACTCGACGATTCGCGCCAACGTGGCGAGAATCAATAACAACGGCGCGGTCGACACCGGCTTCATGGATCAATACCTGAACCACTACGCCGGTATCCACCTGAGGGAGCCGACACAGTTCGGGGCTTTTATTCCCGGCGCGTTCGTTCGAGACCTCGTGCTGCAAGGGGACGGTAATCTCCTCGTTGCCGGTCTCTTCAACTCGGTTGGCGGCGGCGATCCCAGCCAGAGGTTGCCATGGGAGGGCGGGGCGTCCAGCTATCCCACCTTGTGGTGGACGGAATCCAACCCTCACACCCGTCACGACATGAATCCGCGTTGGAACTTTGCCCGACTTCTAGGCGGCGACAGCCGGTTCATCGGCAGTGGTGAGTTCCAATTCCCGGAAATCGGTGTGGACGAGTTCGTCAACAATTCGCCATCCTTGGTCATTCCTGTTCGCAGAATCGAGGGCAATCTGGGACAGTTGCTGATCGATTTCGATGTCTCCGACATTACCGCGATTGGAGGCGGGGTGGATTACACGATGGGCGGGGGCGTGAGACATGGAGAACTACAATGGGGCTATGACGGGCGCAACGACGGCTCGTTGGTCGATGGCTCCCAGACCACCCGGACGATTCTCATGACCGTGCAGGCGGACTCGATCGTGGAGGAGAACGAGGAGTTCCGCATCACGCTTTCCAACCCGCGCGGCCTGGTTAACGATTTCGCTACCGACGGCATTACCTCCACCAATATCTATGTCGGCGCAGGTCTCGGTTTCCAAAGCGAAACGATCGTCCGCATTCTCGACGACGATTTCGACTTCGGTAAGCTCCAGTTTGGCTCATTTGATGTCACGGCCAACACGGCCTACACTGTAACCGAATCCGGACGGAACGCTGTCGTGACGGTGGAACGAATTGACGGCTCGGTCGGCGCCGTGAGCGTGACCTACACGACCGTTGATGGTTCGGCCCTCGCCGGACAGGATTACGTGGCCACCACCGGCGTCCTCACCTTCGCGGAAGGCGAGACCTCCAAGACCTTTGAGGTGCCGATCCTCGACGACGTCATCCGCGAAGCTGGCGACAACGAATCCTTCACGGTGACCCTCAGCAACCCGACCGGCGGCGCAACATTGATCGCCCCCACCTCGGCGACCGTGGAAATCGTTGACAACGATCCGGCGTCCTCCCCTCTGGCCGGCACCGTCGACACCACCTTCAGCATCGGCGAGGGCGCGACCGCGCCCGTGCGGGATATCGCCTTCAACGTGAATCTGACCTCGCCGGCAACGCCGAATGTCTACATCGGCGGCCAGTTCGTCGAGATGAACCAGACAGCGCGCTCACGCGTGGCGCGGGTGCAACGCGACGGGACCATCGACATCAACTTCCTGAATGCGCTGAACGGAGCCAACGACGAAATTCACGCCGTCGCCATCGACGACGGAACGGGCACGCACGTCATCACGGGCCTGCCCCTTTCCGCAAACAGCGGCAAGGTGGTGATCGGCGGTGAATTCACGATGTTCAACGGTTCCACCATCAATCGCATTGCCCGCCTTAATGTCGACGGAACGCTGGATTCCTCCTTCAATCCCGGCAGCGGCGCGAACGGACTTGTTCGCGACCTCCTCATCGACGCCAACGGCCGTGTGATCATTGTCGGCGATTTCACCCAGGTGAACGGGATTCCGCGCAAGAGCGTCGCACGCCTGCTTTCCGATGGTTCGGTGGACGCGTCTTTTGACCCGGGCACCGGCGCCATCGGCGGCAACGTCTATGCGGTGACTCTGGACTCATCCGGCCGCATTGTCATCGGCGGCAACTTCACCGCCTTCAACAGCAC
>JAYPEY010000124.1:0-16320 GCA_038126035.1 Verrucomicrobiales bacterium
AATCTTGCGTGTTTCCGGCTTTCCAGGTTTCTCCCGCCCACCGGGACGAGTCAGCGCATTGACCGCGCCACCCTCTCTTAATCGCACGCATCCGTGGATTTGTGATGTTGCCGGAACGGGCGCGGCTCCTTAAAGATCGCCCCATGCCTGATCCATGGACCGGGGTCGGGTTTGTCATTGATTGCAGCCGCGATCGCCCGTCGAGTCAGAGAGTTCAGATTCAATTCCCGAAACGCCCCCCAACAGACCATGGCCACCATCGCAGTTGTCGGCACACTGGATACGAAGGGACGCGAGCACGCGTTCGTCGCGGAACGGATCCGCGAACTGGGGCATACGCCCCTGTTGATCGATGTCGGGACCCTGAAGGATCCGCAGACGCCGCCGGACATTTCCCGCGACGCCGTCCTGAAGGGGGCGGGGATCGATCTGCCCGCGGCGGAGGACCGCGGACTGAGGGTGAAGGCCATGGAACAGGCGTTGGGGTCGTTTCTGCCGAAGCTGGCGGCGGAAGGGGGCATCGATGCGGTCATCTCGCTGGGTGGCAGCGGCGGCACGGCCATTGCGACCGCCGGGATGCGCGCCCTGCCGACCGGCTTTCCCAAACTCATGGTCAGCACCATGGCCAGCGGCAATACGGCGCATTATGTCGGCACGAAGGACATCGTGATGTTTCCCGGCATCGTGGATGTCGCCGGGTTGAACCGGATCTCCGAGATGATCTTCACACGGGCGGCGGCGGCGATCTGCGGCATGGCTTCGGCCGAGGTGAAGGACGGCGGCGGCAAGCCCCTGATTGTCGCGAGCATGTTCGGCAACACCACCGACTGCGTCGATCACGCCCGCGGGCTGCTGGAGGAGGCCGGCTACGAGGTCCTCGTGTTCCATGCCACCGGCGCCGGCGGCCGCGCCATGGAGTCGCTCATCGAAAGCGGCATGGTCGCGGGCGTTCTCGACATCACGACGACGGAGTGGGCCGACGAACTGCTCGGCGGCGTCCTTTCGGCCGGGCCGGAGCGACTGGAGGCGGCGGGCCGGGCGGGCGTGCCCGCCATCGTCACGCCGGGCTGCCTCGACATGGCCAATTTCGGCGGACGCGACACGGTTCCGGCCGCGTTCGAGAGTCGCAATCTCTACGTCCACAATCCGCAGGTGACGCTGCTGCGGACCAACGCCGACGAGTGCGCCAAACTCGGCGGGATTCTCGCGGAGAAAGTCAACGCCTACACCGGTCCGGTCACCGTGCTCCTGCCAAAGAAGGCGATCAGCGTCATCAGCGCGGAAGGGCAGCCTTTCCACAATCCCGAGGCCGACCAGGCCCTGTTCGACGCGATCCGCGACAACCTTTCCAACGAGGTGAAGCTGGTGGAACTGGACGTCGAGATCAATGCGCCCGAATTCGCCGCCGCCTGCGCGGAGGAGCTTCTCGCCCACCTGAAAAACAGAAGCCTCCGGCAAGGAACGTAAAGCGCGGTTCGACAAGCCTCGGCCAAAGTTGTAGAAATCCGTGTCGTCCGCAGGCCGGATCCCGGACCGCATGGCGACGCGTCCTTGCGATCCTGTTCCGACGTCCGCCGCAACCGCAAACGAAGCATGAGCCTACATCCACTCGCCGGGCAACCGGCCCCCGTCGAATCTCTCGTCAACATCCCGAGACTCGTCTCCGCCTACTACACGAACCGCCCGGACGCCGCGGATGCGAGGCAGCTCGTTTCCTTCGGCACCTCGGGTCATCGCGGGACCTCCCTGAACAACACCTTCACCGAGGCGCACATCCTCGCCACCTCGCAGGCGATCTGTGAATACCGGGCCGGGCACGGGTGTTCCGGCCGGCTTTATCTGGGGATGGATACGCACGCGTTGTCCGAGCCCGCGTTTCGCAGCGCCGTGGAGGTGTTCGCGGCCAACGGGGTGAACGTGGTTCTGCAAAGCGGCCTGGGCTATACGCCGACCCCGGTCATCTCACACGCGATTCTCGCGGCCAACCGTGACCGGACCGGCGGACTGGCCGACGGCGTCGTCATCACGCCCAGCCACAACCCGCCCCAGGACGGCGGCTTCAAGTACAACGGACCCAATGGCGGACCGGCCGACACCGGCGCCACCGCGACCATCCAGGACCGCGCCAACGAGATCCTGGCCGACGAGCTGCGCGACGTGAAACGCATCCCCTTCGAACGGGCGCTTCAGGCCGACACAACCTTCCAGGAGGATCTCGTGCAGCCCTACGTGGACGACCTCTCCAATGTGATCGACTTCGAGGTCATCCGCTCGGCGGGATTGCGGATCGGGGCCGACCCCATGGGCGGCGCGGGCCTCGGCTACTGGGAACCGATCGCCGAGAAACACGGGCTGGACATCACCGTGGTCAACCGCGAGGTGGATCCGACTTTCCGCTTCATGACCGTCGACAAGGACGGCAAGATCCGCATGGACTGTTCCTCCCGCTACGCCATGGCCGGCCTGATCGGTCTGAAGGACCGGTTCGACATCGCCTTCGGCAACGACCCGGATTTCGACCGGCACGGCATCGTTTCGAGCGCCAGCGGCCTGATGAATCCCAATCACTACCTGGCCGTCGCCATCGACTACCTGTTCCGCAACCGGCCGGATTGGCGCGCCGACGCGGCGGTGGGCAAGACGCTGGTCTCCAGCTCCATGATTGATCGGGTGGCCGGCGATCTGGGCCGCCAACTGGCGGAGGTGCCGGTCGGATTCAAGTGGTTCGTGGACGGCCTGGTCGACGGCTCCTACGGCTTTGGCGGCGAGGAAAGCGCCGGCGCCTCATTCCTGCGCAAGGATGGCGGCGTCTGGACCACGGACAAGGACGGCATCATCCTCAATCTCCTCGCGGCGGAGATCACGGCCCGGACCGGAGAGGACCCGGCCGCGCAATACCGTCAACTGGAGGCGAAGTTCGGCAGCCCGGTCTACGAGCGCATGGACGCCCCGGCCTCGCCCGAACAGAAGGCGGTGTTGAAGAAGCTCTCCGCCGAACAGGTCGCCGCCACCGAGATGGCCGGCGAACCGATCGTCGCCAAACTCACGCGCGCCCCCGCCAATGACGCCGAAATCGGCGGACTGAAGGTGGCCACGGAAAATGGCTGGTTCGCCGCGCGCCCCTCCGGCACGGAGGACATCTACAAGATCTACGCCGAAAGCTTCAACGGCCCGGAACACCTCAAGCAGATCCAGGCCGAGGCCCAGGAGATCGTGTCGTCGGTCATCGGTTGACGACGGAGGCGATCCCATCCGTCCGCTTCGGCGCAACCGCGGTTTTCAACGACGGTTGGTTTCCTGGGCGCGTCGTCGGAACCGGCCCGGTGTCTCGCCGGTCTCCCGCTTGAAGATCGCGCTCAGGCTTTCCTTGTAGTCGTAGCCCGCCAGCGGGGCGAGTTGTTCCAGGGGCATGTCGGTATCCGTGAGGAGTTGTTTCACTCGGGCCACCTGGACGGCGGTGATCTCCTCGCGCGGGGTCCGTTGAAGCGCGATCCGGAACCGGCGTTCCAATTGCCTGCGGGACAACGCGGCGCTTCGGGCGACATCGCCGACGTCAATCCCCTCGCAGGCGTTCTCCCGGATGAACTGGCAGGCCCGCGCCACTTCGCGGTCCTCGACCGCGATGACCCGGGTCGAGAGCCGCTGCGCAATGCCGGTGGGCGGGATGTATTCGATCTGAGTCCCGGCGCGTCCTCCGCTCATCAGATCGGCCAACGTTTCCGCGGCCCGATAGCCGATGCGGTCGGCGTTGGGGCGCACGCTGGACAGGGGCGGATCACTCAACGGACAGATGGCGTCGTCATCGTCGACCCCGATCACGCCCAGGTCGTCGGGGACGGAGATCCCCAGTTTGCGGCAGGCGTTGAGCGCCTGTTGGCCGCGGATGTCGTTGCAGACAAAGAGCCCGGTCGGCGGCTGCAGTCCGGACAGCCATTTCGACAGAGGTTTCACATCGAGCACCCCGGAGCGTTCGATGCTGGTCAGCGCCGCCTCGGGGGCGCCCTCCGTTTCGTAGACGGAGAGCGGGCAGTTCTCCGCGGCGACCCTCTCGCGAAAGGCGCTCAGCCGATTCTCGGAATAGTGAGCGCCCCGATAGCCGCAGAACGCGAATCGTCGAAACCCCCGTTCCCAAAGATGTTCGAAGACGAGGCCCGCGACCGCGCGGTCATCGGTTTCCACCTGGGGGATTCCGGCGTAGTTCCGCCGGCAACGGACATCGACGATCGGGACGTTCAATCGGCGCAGGGGCGCAATGATGTGATCGTCCAACCGGGCGATGACGCCGTCCGCCTCCGCTCCCGAAAGCCACCCCGGAAGATCGGCGTCGATCGTCATCTCCTCGTGCAGCAACGACCAGTTGCCCTGCGTGCGCGAAAATTGGGCGACGCCCCGCAACAGGCTGCGTCCATAAGAGCGGGACGATTCAATCAGCAAGGCGACGTTCTTCCGATTTCTTGGCGGCATGCGTTTATCGTGGGGCTTTGCCCGACATGTCGCAAATTCATAATCCAATGTCGCAAAGCGCCCTCGACGCATTTCATATTCAGCGAATATATTGACTCTGAGTTCGTCAAACCGAGTCGCACAGAATTCACAGAAGAGCCTACATGACGTCGTCGATTGCCATGCCGCGGAACAGGAAAGGGTTGGGCGTGGGCGCCTTGATCGCGGGGTTGCTGGCCGGATTCAGCCAAACGCCGGGAAGCGTCGCCGCCGAGTCGGGATCGCAGCCATTGGAGTTCTTTGAGAAGCAGGTGCGTCCCCTGTTCGCGAAGCATTGCTACAAATGCCACAGCGTGAACGCGAAGCGCCTGGAGGGGGGGCTGCACCTCGACAGCCGCGCCGGGCAGTTGAAAGGCGGCGATTCCGGGCCGGCCATCGTGCCGGGAAGCGCCGACAAGAGCCGGTTGATCCAGGCCGTGCGTTACGAAGATTTCGAAATGCCGCCCAAGGGCAAACTGCCGGCGAAGGATGTTGCGACGTTGGCGCGCTGGATCGAGATGGGCGCCCCATGGCCGCAGGAAGCCGCCCCGACGGCGACCACGGAACGGGAAGGCTTCGATCTGGCAAAGCGCGCGTCGGAGTACTGGATCTGGCAGCCGGTCGCGAATTCCAAACCGCCGGTCGTCAGGAACGCCGCCTGGCCGAGGAACGACCTGGACCGCCATATTCTGGCAAGCATTGAAGGGGCGGGCCTGCAACCTGCGGGCGACGCGGATCGCACGGCCCTGCTGCGTCGGCTTCACTTCGATCTGATCGGCCTGCCGCCGACGCCGGAAGAAGTGAAGGCCTTCCTGGCGGACAGGAATCCCAAGGCGATTGAACGCGTGGTGGACCGCTTGTTGGACTCGCCGCACTTCGGGGAGCGCTGGGGGAGGCATTGGTTGGATTCGATGCGTTACGCTGAATCGCGCGGTCATGAGTTCGACAACGACACGCCAAACGCCTTCCATTATCGCGACTATGTGATCCGGGCCCTGAACGCGGACGTGCCCTACGACCAGTTCGTGCGCGAACACATTGCCGGCGATCTGCTGCCGGATCCGCGGCTGCATCCGGAGCGGAGGTTCAACGAATCGATTCTTGGGACGGGCTTCTGGTTTATGGGCGAGTGGGTTCACTCGCCGGTTGACATCCGGAAGGACGAGACCGACCGTTTCGACAACATGCTCGACGTGATGTCGAAGACCTTCCTCGGCGTCACGGTCGCCTGCGCCCGCTGCCACGATCACAAGTTCGACGCCATCTCGATGGGCGATTACTACTCCCTGTCCGGCTTTCTTCAGAGCAGCGACTACCGGCAGGCGCGCTTCGAATCGATGGAACAGAACCGGCGGGTCGCCGAAGAACTGGCCGAGGTGGACGCGACGTTTCAGGAGCGGATCCGGGAGTTTCTGGAGTCGAAGGGCATTCGCCGGCCAGAGCCATCCGCGCAACTCGAGAACGAAGCGATCGTGATCGATTACGCGAACCTGCCGCTGGGCGACTTCATGCAGGACGGCTTCATCTTCGGTCTTTCCCCGCGCCGCGCAGGCCTGGCCTATCTCGAAGGCGGCGCGGAAACGTTTGTCAGGATTGCAGGCCACGGAGCCGCCGCCAACGACCCGGTCTGGTCGGGACTGGAAGCGGTGCACGAAGGGGAGATGCAGAGCAAGAGCGCCCTCGCCAAGCTTCCCAAGAGCGGGCGCACGCTGCGCACGCCGACCTTCGAGCTAAAGCACGGCAATGTCAGTTGCCTCGTGGAAGGGCGCGGTCACATCGTGGCCTGCGTCGATTCGCACCGGCTCATCGCGGGGCCCCTGCACGGGCAGACCATCAAGGCCGTCGGCCCCAAGGCGGGTTGGGTCACAATGAACCTGGAGCGTTACATCGGTCATCGCCTGCACCTGGAGTTCGTTCCGGCGAAGGACGCCACGATGTCCGTCCGCATGGCCGCCCAGGGGCTGGATGGCGGGGCGCTTGCCTCCATCGACCGGAGGCTGGCTGAGGCGGACAAGGCGTTTCAGGCCTACGCCAAGGCCGCGGAGACGCTGCTGAACGGCGAAGGGGGCCCCATCGAGGAACGCGTCTTCGCCGACTTTGAATCCGGGACCTACGACGGCTGGACGGTGACGGGCGAGGCCTTTGGCAAGGTTCCCCAGACGTTGGAAACCATCGGCAGCTACCAGGGGCGCATCAACGGCGTGGGAACCTGGTTCGTCAACTCGCACAACATCCGCCTCGGCGGAGACACGCGCAAGGGCGACAAGTTGACCGGCACATTGACCTCTTCCGAATTCACCATCGACTTCGACACGATCGAGTTCCTCGTCGGGGGCGGAGCCCACCAGGGCAAGACCTGCGTCAACCTGATCATCGATGGCCGGACCGTTCTTTCCGCGACCGGCAGGAACAACAATCAGATGTCGCTCAACACCTGGGACGTGCGCCCCTTCGCCGGAAAGGCAGCCAGGATTCAGGTGGTTGACGATCACAGGGGCGGCTGGGGCAACATCGGCATCGACCACATTGTCTTCAAGAAACGGACAAAGGGAACGTCTGCATCCGCCGCGCGAGAGCTGGTTCACGCCTGGCAGGCGGAACGGGCCGCTCTTGGCAAGCAGATCGTGCGCAAGTCCCGGGTCGCGCCGGCGATGATGGACGGCTCGGGGGAGGACGACCGCGTGTTGATCCGCGGCAACGCCTCCAAGCCCGGCAGGCTCGAGCCGCGTCATTTCCTCACCGCGATCTCCGGCGATGCGCCCCTGCCGATCCGATCGGGCAGCGGGCGGTTGCAGTTGGCGGAACATATCAACGACCCGGCGAATCCGTTGACCTCCCGCGTGATGGCCAACCGCATCTGGCATCATCTCATGGGGCGCGGCATTGTGCCGACGGTGGATGACTTCGGCGTCCTGGGCCAGCGCCCCAGTCACCCGGAACTGCTGGATCACCTGGCGACCCGTTTCCTGGCCGACGGGCGCAGCATCAAGGCCATGATCCGATACATCGTCCTTTCCCGGACCTACCAGTTGTCGAGCCACGCCAACCCGAAGGCGAAGGAGGCGGACTCGAAGAACACGCTCTGGCATCATCAACCGCCCCGCCGCCTGCAGGGCGAGGTGATCCGCGATTCCCTGCTCGCCCTGGCCGGCCGGCTGGACCGGACGCCCTTCGGCCCCCCGGTGCCGATCCACCTCACCTCGTTCATGGACGGCCGCGGCCGGCCACGCCACAGCGGGCCGATGGATGGCGCCGGCCGACGCTCGATCTACATCGCCGTGCGTCGCAATTTTCTGTCGCCGTTCATGCTCACCTTCGACACACCCGTTCCATTCAGTTCCATGGGCCGCCGCAATGTCTCCAACGTGCCGGCCCAGTCGTTGATCCTGTTGAACGACCCGTTGGTCGTGGAATTGTCGCAGGGCTGGGCCGAACGCGCCCTGAAGACCGCGCCCGAACCCGGAGCCGACGGCGTCGCCAAACGCGTTGAGTGGATGTATCTCACCGGCTTCGGCCGGAAACCGACGGACAGGGAACGCCGGGCGGCGATCGCGTTCCTTGACTCGAAGGCGGACGGGCTGAAGAGCTCGACCGAGGACCCCGGACTCTGGGCCGACTTCGCGCATGTCCTGGTCAACACCAAGGAATTCATTTTTCTCCGATGAAGGTTCCAGACCCCAACCCCTATCCCTGTCAACGCATGAGGTCGCTGCCGACCTCGCGGCGCGAAATGTTGACGAAGTGCGTCGGCGGCTTCGGCGCGCTGGCCCTCGCCGGGCTGCAGGCCGACCGCGCCTTTGGCGGCGCCGGCCTTGCCCAGCCCGCCTCCGCCGGACACGGACCGCACCATCGCCCGCGCGCGAAGAACATCATCTTCCTCTACATGGACGGCGGTCCGTCGCAGGTCGACACCTTCGATCCCAAGCCGATGTTGGACAAACACAACGGCGAGGATCCCGGCCGCTTCTTCAAGGTCGAGGCGACCCAGTTCAACAACAACGGCAAGGTGCTCGCGAGCCCGTGGAAGTTCCGGAATCATGGCGCCTCCGGCATTCCGGTCAGCGACCTGTTCCCCCATGTCTCCCAATGCGTGGACGAACTGGCCGTCGTGCGTTCGATGACCTCCGGCTTTCCGGAGCACACCTTCGCGAACTACTTCCTGCACACCGGCAGCGCGTTGCAGGGACGCCCCAGCATGGGCGCCTGGGTCAACTACGGTCTCGGCAGCGAATGCCGGAACCTTCCCGGTTTCGTCGTGCTCAACGGCGGCTTGATTCCGCCCGGCGGACTCGATTGTTTCGGCAGCGGCTTCCTGCCCGCCAGCCACCAGGGCTCCGTTTTCAAGCCCTCCGGGACAGGCGTCGCAAACATCACCCCCACCGAGGCCTCCCCGGAGCGTCAGCGCGACAAGCTCGCCCTGATCAACCAGCTCGACGACCTGGCGACCGCGCAGTTCGGCGAGCACGACAGCCTCGAATCCGCCATCAAGAATTACGAACTGGCCTACGCCATGCAGATGGCCGTGCCGGAGGTCATGTCCCTGACGGGGGAGCCGGACCATCTTCGCCGGGACTACGGACTGGAGTCGAAGTATGAGCCCACGCGCATCTACGCGGCGCAGTGCCTGATCGCGCGGCGCATGATCGAACGGGGCGTCCGCTTCATCGAACTGACCTGCCCCAAGGTCGGCGGGGACCGGTGGGATCAGCACGGCAATCTCAAGTCCGGACACGAGAACAACGCGCGGGCCGTCGATCAGCCGATCGCCGCCCTGCTTCGGGATCTTCGCCAACGCGGCATGCTGGACGAGACCCTGATCGTCTGGGCCGGGGAGTTCGGCCGCACGCCCTTCGCCCAGGGGAGCAACGGGCGCGATCACAATCAATATGGTTTCAGCGTCTGGCTGGCCGGCGGCGGCGTGAAGCCGGGCACAATCTACGGCGCGACCGACGAATGGGGCTATCGCGCCGTCCAGGACCGCGCGGAGATGCACGACCTGCACGCGACCATGCTGCACCTGCTGGGCGTCGAGCACACCCGCTCAACCTTCCGCTTCAGCGGTCGCGACATGCGCCTCACCGACGTCCACGGCCACGTGATCCATGACATCCTCGGGTGAGTAATTATGGAAACCCGAAGACTCGGCAGAACAGACCTTCAGGTCAGCGTCCTTTCAATAGGCGGACTCTACACCTCCTCGCTCGCCGGCGGCGAATCCGAGACGCGGCGCATCCTGCAGCGCGCCGTGGAACTCGGCGTCAACGCCATCGACACGGCCCCGGCCTATGCGGACAGCGAGGCCACCGTGGGCCAGGCGTTGCAGGGCAACGACGCGCCCCTGATCGTCACCACCAAGCTGGGCGGACGCCCGCAACCCTTCAATCCGCAGGACATCAACGCGCTGCGCCGATCCGTCGACGAAAGCCTGCGCCTCCTCGGCCGGGACTGCATCGACATCCTCATGGTTCATGAACCGGATCGGCCGCAGCAGTATCCCTGGTGGACGAGCTACGATCCATTGGATGGCCCGGCCCTGGAGTTGATGGAGGAGCTCAAGACGGCCGGGAAGATCCGCCACAAGGGATTGGCCGGAACGACGGTCACCGAGATGACCTCGCTGATTGGCAGCGGTCGTTTCGACGTCGTGCTGACGGCCTTCAACTTCAACGCCCTCTTCCGCGAGGCGAAAGACACCGTCATCGCTGCCTCGAAGGAGAGAGACATGGGTATCGTGCTCGGTTCCGTCATGGGACAGGGATTCCTGACCCGCCGCGCCGATGAGGAGGTGAAGGCCAAACCCATCTGGCTTTCGGAAACGCGGCGCGAACAACTGCTCGCCTACTACGCATTGCTCGACGGAGCCGGGATGTCAGCCGCGGAGCTTTGTCTGCGCTTCGCCATTGGCAATCCGGACATTTCGACAATCCCGATCGGCTGCAAGACCATGGAGCATCTGGAGGCGGCCGTGGCCGCCGTGGAGAAAGGCCCGTTGCCGGAGGACATTCTCGGTCGCCTTGATGAGATTGCCGCCATGGTCCCGCATCGCCCTTACGAGGAGCCCATGATTCTCCCCTTTGGCAAGACCTACCAGGGGCCCGGCATCGCCAACATGGGCGCCGCCGTGCAGGTGGGCAAATTGGAACTTTGAACTGAAAATCGGAAACTCGCTTATGAAAAAAACCACCTTCGCTTCTCTTTGTTTCCTTTGTGCCTTTGCGGTTCCAACGGTCTCCGCTGCGCCGCAGTTCGGCCGCCAGGAATCCGACTCCGGCATCAGGCACTCCTTCCTGATTGCCGGGCCGCCGACCGTGCTCGTCGGCGAGGATGGCCAGGTCAAATGGCGGACCCAGGGCTATGCCCGCGACGCGTTCGTCCTGAAGAACGGCAATGTGCTCGCCTCCATAGGCAACGTCGCCAAGGAGATCACCCGGGAAGGCAAGGTCGTCTGGAGCTACAAGCTCGCGCCCGAGAACAAGGAACTCGGCACGGCCGTTCGCCTGGACAACGGCGACACGCTCGTTGTGGAACGCGGCGTCAAACCCCGGCTCCTGGAAGTGACGAAGGACGGG
Source organism: Verrucomicrobiales bacterium (assembly GCA_038126035.1). Taxonomy (GTDB): domain Bacteria; phylum Verrucomicrobiota; class Verrucomicrobiia; order Limisphaerales; family JAYPEY01; genus JAYPEY01. The sequence goes on from JAYPEY010000124.1 coordinate 11,052, forward strand.
AAGATCGCCGTCGAAGTTCCGCTCCAGCCGGAGACCGGCAACGGTCACATGCAGACCCGCATGGCCCGCAAGCTGCCCAATGGCAACTACCTCGTTCCGCACCTCCTGGCCTTCAAGGTCAAGGAGTACCAACCCGACGGAACCGTCGTGAACACGATCAGGACCGACCTGGAGGAACTCGGCGGACGCAAGGCGGAGAACTGGCCCTTCACGGCCATCCGCCTCAAGAACGGCCGCACGCTCGTCAACCTCACCCACGGCAACAAGACCGTCGAATTCGACGCCGATGGCAGGGTCGTCTGGAAGGTGACCAACGCCGATGTCGCTGGACGCTTCGCCGATCCCTGCGGCGCCCAACGCCTCGCCAACGGCAATACCGTCATCTGCAGCTACGCCCAGAAGAATCCCGACAAGCCCAAGCTCTTCGAAGTCACTCCCGACAAGAAGGTGGTCTGGGAGTTCTTCCACCCCAAGGCCCGGGCGCACGAGGTCCACGTCCTGACCACCAACGGGAAGAGGGAAGGTTTCCTGAAGTAGGCTGCCGATCAACCTGAACAGGAGAGAACGGAGATAGCCGGGGATGTCTTTCTCCGTTACCTCTGTTTTCGCCTGTCGACCCAAAATGTCATGTCAAACAGCGATCCCATCTACGGCCCCACCAATCCCTGCCCCGAAGAACTGGCCGAATCCGACGTCCGACGCTTCGGCTCCGTCATCGGCCTGAACGCGGAGAAGGAGGAATACTACCGGCAACTCCACGCCGACGCCTGGCCTTCGGTCCTCGACCGCATCAGGAAGTCCAACATGCGAAACTACTCGATCTACATCACTGAGATCGAGGGGAAGAAATACCTGTTCAGCTACTTTGAGTATGTCGGCCGGGATTTCGAAGCCGACATGCAGGCCATCGCCGACGACCCCGAGACACAACGTTGGTGGAAGGAGACCGACCCGTGCCAGTTCCAACTCCCCACCCGCAAGCCCGGCGCCAACTGGAGCGAAATGGAAATGGTCTTCCTCGCAAAGTAGCTGCGATCAGCCTTCCTGAAGCGGAAACGAGGCCGGAGCTGAGTCTCCCGTATTCCCTCCGGAATCACTCCGCGATCATGATGCAGGAGGGCGATTTGATTTCGATCGGCTTGCCCACCTGCCTCAGCCTCCCATCCTTGCCTACCCGAAACGCGGCCAGGTTGTTTCCCGGCATGTTGGCGCAGAACAGATGCCGTCCGTCCGGCGCGATCGCGAGATTCTGCGGTCCCTTGCCGAGGCTCGGCGCGATCTCGATCAGCGTGAGCCGGCCGTCCTTGCCGATCGCGTAGGCGGCGATGCTGTCGTGGCCGCGGTTGGTGCCGTAGAGGAACCGGCCGTCCGGCGTGATCTTCACATCGGCTGTGTGGCTCACGCCTTCAAAGTCCTTGGGCAGGGTTGAAATGTTCTGGATGTCCGTCAGCGCGCCGGTCTCGGGCGCGTGTTTGAACGCTGAGAGCGTGTTCGCCAGTTCGTTGATCACATACACGAACTCCGCCTTCGGATGAAAGGTCAGGTGCCGCGGCCCCGACCCCGGGGGAAGGGCCGCGAACGCCGGCTCGTTGGGACGCAAGGCACCGGACTTCGCGTCCACGCGGTAGATCATGACCTTGTCGATCCCAAGATCCGCGGCGTAGGCAAGACGATTGTCCGGGCTCACGACGATGCTGTGCGCGAATGGAGCCTTCTGACGTTTGGGATCCACGCTGGAGCCCTGGTGCCGATGGAAGGACTTCATCGCGCCGAGCGAACCGTCCGCCTTGACCGGGTAGGAGCCTACGTCTCCCGTGAGATAGTTGGCGACAAAGACAGCCCCGCCGGTCGAATCCACGTCGAGATAACAGGAGGCCTTGCCGCGGGTGGACTGGAGATTGAGGCGCTTCAATTCGCCGGAGCGGCCCTTCAGCGAGTAGGCGGCCACGTTGTTGACCTCGTTGCCGAACGATTCCGTGTGGATGGCGTAGAGCCGCTTGTTGTCCGGTGACAATGCCATGAAGAAGGGGAACTCCGTGTCGCTCGTGGTCGCCGCCCTCGTCAGCGCGCCGGACTTCAGGTCCAGTTTGAAGGCGTGGATCGCGCCGTCGTCGCCCCCGGCAAAGGAGGAGACAAACACAAGCGGCGAATCGGCCTCAGAGGCGGAAGAGATGGTTGCGGCGGACATGATCCCGAATGTCAGGGCGGCGAGTTTGCGCATGATGCGTGGAATGTGGCGACAGCGTTCCTCGTGTCAATGAAATGAGGCGTGAGGAGCAAAGGCGCGAAACAGGGTGCCACGCTCTTTCTGAGTCGGGCGCGTCGAAGCGATTGCGCGCGGCGGAGCGTGGATCCGCACCATTCGCCATTGAAAACCTCCAGCGGGCCGGTTCTACTGCTCTTCATTCCTTCGATATGAGACACCTTGTCTATCCCCTCGCCATCATGTTGGTCTTCGCCTCGGAATCCCGAGCCGCTGATGCGATCGACATCGGCTCCCGTCGCGAGCTGTTCGTGGACCATCACCTCATCGAGAAGCTCGACGGCGCGAGACTGGCTTTGCACCGGCCGCAACCGCGCGAGGTGGCGATCCGTTTCGACAAGCCCTGGGAAATGCACGCGCCGGGGTACGCCACCATCGTTCACGACGAGAAGACGGGGCTTTATCGGATGTATTATCGGTCCACGCTCACCCCGCCTTCCTTCGGCAAGAAAAGCGACACGCCGCGCCGCCAGGTGACCTGCTACGCGGAAAGCGGGGACGGGCTCGCCTGGACGAAACCCTCGCTGGGTTTGATCGAATTTGAAGGGTCGAAGGACAACAACCTCATGTGGGAGGGCGTGGGTTCGCACAACTTCAGCGTGTTCCTCGACGGAAACCCCAACCGCGCGCCGGACGCCCGCTACAAGGCGGTCGGGCGGGGTCGTCCATTGGGCAACGAACCCAGCCCCTACAAGCACGGCTTGTACGCCCTCAAGTCGCCCGACGGCATCCACTGGCGGACGATCCGGGACGATCCGGTCATCACGGACGGGAAGTTCGACTCGCACAACCTGATGTTCTGGGACTCTGTCCTCGGCGCCTATCGGGCCTACTGGCGCGATTCGAGGAAACGCGACAAGAACGTCCCTGATGGACGCGACGTGCGAACCGCCGTCTCGGACGACGGCGTGAACTGGCGGGATTCCCGCATGCTCCGATACGATCCCGGTCGCCGCGGTTCAGCGGACAAGGACGGCAAGCCGCATCAGTATTACACCAACGGAATCCATCCCTACCCCCGCGCGCCGCATCTCCTGATGGGCTTCCCCATGCGCTACATCGACCGCGGCTGGACGGAGTCCACGGACGAGCTTCCCGAACTTCGCGCCCGCAAACGCGCGTCCAAGCAGCTGCGCCGGCTCGCCACCGCGCTGACGGACACCCTGTTCATCGTCAGCCGTGACGGCGCGCAGTTCCACGTGTGGCCGGAGGCCTTTGTCCGACCCGGCATCAAGCGAAGCGGCAGCTGGTTCTACGGCGACGCCAAGGTCGCCCTGGGCATCGTGGAAACGCGATCCTCCCTCCACGAAAGCGCGCCGGACGAACTGTCCTTCTACGTGCAGGAAAACGGCCGCATCGACGAACCCGGCCAGTTGCGCCGCCACACCTTGCGACTTGACGGCTTCGCCTCCCTGAACGCGGACCTGCGCGGCGGCGAGGTTCTCACCAAGCCGCTTCTCTTTGACGGCGACCGTCTGGAGATCAACTACGCCACCTCCGCCGGCGGCGCGTTGCGCATCGGGCTTCTGGACATGACGGGCAAGCCCATTCCCGGCTTCTCCCTCGACGACTGCGACCTCCTCTACGGCGACCAGATCGGCCGCATCGTGACCTGGTGCAAGAAGTCGGACCTCGCCGCCCTCTCCGGCAAGCCCGTCCGCATGCAAATCGAACTCAAGGACGCCGACCTGTTTGCCTTCCGATTCAAGCGATAGGCCTACTCCACGGCTTCAATCAGCGGGTTGTCGAGATACCTGGCGGGGATCCTGGCCGGCCTTTCGGGAACGCGCCTGGCGCCGCGGTAGGCGGGCCATTCGATTCGCTCGGACTCGTATTTTTGAAATTCCCACGCCGGCCAGGTCGGACTTTCGGCCTGCACTTCCCGATACTTCTTTCGCAGCCTGGTCGCCATGCGTTTGAATCGGGCGGGTTCGGATGAACCCAGGTCGGTGGTTTCCGCGATGTCGCTCTTGAGGTTGAAGAGTTCCATCTTCCCGAGGCCGGCGGTCTTGATGGTCTGCTGGTCTTCCGGGGCGACGCCGGCGCGTTGCTTGGGCGGTCCGGCGTCCATCTCGGCGGTCAGTTTCCAGTCGCCTTCGCGGATGGCGACCTTCTGCGCCCCGCTCGCCGCGTAGAAATGCCAATACATGGGGGTGTTTCGTCGGATCACTTTACCTTCGAACAACGGAACGAAACTGGCCCCGTCCAGGGCGCGATCCTTGGGCGGCGCGATGCCGGCAATCTCGCAGAACGTGGGCAGCACATCGGTCCCGATGACCGGCGTGTCCGAGACCGAACCGGCCCTGGTCCTGCCGGGCCAGCGGAGGATGCCGGGCACGCGGATTCCGCCGTCGGCGATGTAGCCTTTCTTGTCCCGCAGCGGGCCGGCGGAGCCGTTGGGATGAAAGGCCGTCTTGGCGGGTCCGTTGTCGCTGGTGAAGAAGACCAGTGTGTTGTCGCGCAGTTCCAGGTCGTCGACCGCCTTCATCAGGCGGCCGAAGCCGTCGTCCATTTGAGTGATGTTGCCGTGATGCGGCGCGTGGCTGGGATCGTCCGAGGGGTATAGCTTCTCGTACTTCGGATCGGTGGCGATGGGCTCGTGCGGTTCGTGGTAGGAGACGAAGAGAAAGAAAGGCTTCGTCTTGTCGCGCAGGTCGCGCAGCCAGTGGACGGCCTCGTCGGTGACGAGGTGCGCCGCGTATCCCTTGAGCGGTCCGACGGGAATGCCGTTGCGCACGAAGTTGTAGGGATTGCGGTGATTGGGCAGGCAGTTGTTCTGCGTGGCGAACCAGTGATTGAAACCGTGATCGTTCGGCTGGGGTTGGCCGGTCAGGTTGAAGCGGCCGTTCAGGTGCCACTTGCCGCTCAGGGCCGTGTCGTAGCCGGCGTCGCGAAGCAGGGTCGCGATCGTGATCTCGCCGGTCTTCACATGCATGGGCGAGAGCATCGGGATCCAGTTGTGAATGCCCGCGCGATACGGGGTCCGGCCGGTCATCAACCCCGTGC
>JAYPEY010000125.1:0-16229 GCA_038126035.1 Verrucomicrobiales bacterium
CGGTTTCCGACGCGGATCCGACGATCGCAAAGACGCAGTCCGGCTTTGAATTGAATTACGAGCAGCGCGATGAGGCGGAGTATCACGTGTTCCACACCGAGGATTTCTCAACCTGGAGCCAGGTTGTGGGGACGGAGTTCTACACCAGCGCGCCCACACAGACGCCGCGTGACGTTTCAGCGATCACCGGGGGAAATTCCCGGAAGTTCTTCTCCGTCGCGCGGGTGGAGTATCCGGAGCCGCAGCAGGTAAGCGTCGGGGTTGGGAACAAGATCACGCTGGATCCCGCGTCGATCGGCGGCGTGTTCACGATCAATCTGTCAACCGCGGTCAATGGCACCTACACCTGGAGCCAGGTCCAAGGCAACCTGTTCATTCTGAGTTACACGGTGACCCACTTCACCGTCCGACCCGACAAGCTTCGATCGCGACGGGTGCGCCTACAGGCAAGCATCACCGGGCTGGCCGCCGGCGGCGATCCCATCACCGGCATGGATCTCAATCTGGATTTCAATGTCGGCAATCGCGGCACGGCGTCGGGAGTCCTGACCTCGCAGGGCGGGCAGCAATTCGGCCTTTCCGGACCGTTTGAGGTCACCGGGCTTTGAGGCGGCGTCCGCACCTGATTCAGGGTTCGGGACGGACGCAGATCCGGGTGATATCGAACGTCTGAGCCGCGTAAACGCGGAACTCCGAACGTTGGGCGCCGGTTCGGACGCCCGAGTTGGGCTTCCGGTCCGCCAATTCCCGTCTTTGACGCGTCTCCCGACCTTGGTTAGCGTCACGCATGCCCGCCACCGCGGCGAACGACGAAGTTGATCCAGGCCGGAAGAAGCTGCGGCTTTACCGCCTTGGCTTCGTCCTGCTTGGCTTTGGCCTGTTCGGCCTGGCCGAGCTGCTCTGCGTGCTCTTTGGTTGGGGAAGGCCCGCGGACTACGAGGACCCCTTCGTCGGCTTCAGCCGGATTCATCCCCTGTTCGTGTTGAACGAGGAAGAAGACCGCTACGAGGTTCCCAAGGCCAAGCAGAAGTTCTTTTCCCCAGATTCGTTTCCAGTGGAGAAGGGAGACGACACGTTTCGCATCTTCACCTTTGGCGGTTCCACGGTGAAGGGGCGCCCTTATTCAAAGGAGACCTCATTCACGACCTGGCTGGAGCTGACGTTGAAGGCGGCGGATCCAAGCCGCGACTGGGAATCCATCAACTGCGGCGGTATTTCCTACGCGAGCTATCGCCTCGTTCCGATGGTGGAGGAATGCCTCGACTACGAGCCGGACCTGTTCGTCATCTGCACGGGACACAACGAGTTCCTGGAGGACCGGACCTACGAGCGCTTGAAGGAGATGCCCGAGCCGCTCGCGGTGACGCACCATCACGTTTCGCGCCTGCGGACCTACACCTTGTTTCGGACCGCGCTGCTCAAGGCGGCCGGCAAGGAGGCAAAGCCGCCGGCTTCGGATCGGCATGTCATGGCGGAGGATGTGGAGGCGTTGCTCGATTACCAGGGCGGACTGGAGGTCTACGATCGCAACGACCAATGGACGGCCGATGTCATCCGGCACTATGAACACAACCTGCGCGCGATGATCTCCCTGGCGCGCGCCGCGGGGGTGAAGGTCCTGCTCGTCAAACCGCCGTCCAACCTACGCGACAGCCCGCCTTTCAAATCGCAAAACAAGGACGGGCTTTCCATCGACGAGATCCTGGAATGGGAGGAATTGACAACCGAGGCGAAGACTCATTTCCGCGAGGATCAGCCGACGGCCGCCAAGCTGCTGGAAAGGGCCCTGTCGATCGACGACCGGCACGCGCTGACCTGGTATGAACTCGGCAAATGCCGCGAGGCGTTGGGCCAGACGGAGCAGGCGCGGGCCGCCTTTCTCAAGGCGCGCGAGAATGATATCTGCCCCCTGCGCATGCTGACGCCGATGGAGGAGATCCTGGAGCGCGTGGCCGTGGAGACGCAGGTTCCGCTGGTCGACGCGCACGCCCTTCTGGAAGCAGAAAGCCGGATGCGCATTCTGGGCAGCGATCAACTGGTCGATCATATCCACCCGTCGATCGAGGGACACCAACAGATCGCCGACGCCCTGCTGGCCGAGATGGAGAAGCAGGGTTGGACAGAGCGTTCCCCAGACTGGGCGGCCAGGCGGGAGGCGTCATTCAAGGCGCATCGCGCGTCATTGGATCAAAACTACTTCATCGAGGCGCAACGGGCGCTCTACGGGCTCAACTCCTGGGCCGCGGGCCGCGTGGATGGGCCGCCCATTGAGGCTCAGGATAAGGCGAAGGCCCGGTAGGAGTGACGCGGTTGCATGCTCCCGGTTGGGGCGCTCGGCGGATTCCATTTCAACACAGAGGTCACAAAGAACACGGAGGACCACAGAGGCCAGCGTTTTTCACTCTGTGGTTCTCATTCCCTCCGTGTGCTCTGTGTTGGATTGGCGACGCTGTTGTGGAACGCAGCTTGAGGTTTTGCCGGCTGTGCGGGAACCGTGCGGGGCGCGGCTGTGGCGCGGCCTTTCGACAAAGGAATGGAGACATGGGAATATAGGAACCCATTCCCATGTCTCCATTCCATTGTTCTGTCGATCGGGGCGAGCATGGCGGCGCGTGTGAATTGGCTTTCTCGCCCGAGTCGCCTGCGTTAGAACTTCCGCCCCATGCAACCCGAACTCACCAGCGCCGAGCGCAAGAAGCTCAAAGGCCGCGCGCAACGGCTCAAGCCCCTTGTCAAACTTGGCAAGGCCGGCATGACCGACGCCTTTCTCAAGAGCGTCGACGCCGCGCTCACCGACCACGAACTCGTGAAGGGCAAGTTCGACGAATTCAAGACGCAGAAGAAGGAACTGGCGCCGCAGATCGCGGAGAAGGTCGACGCCGCCCTGGTAGGCATGGTCGGCAATGTCTTCGTGCTGTGGCGACCGAAGCCGGAAAAGGACTGATGGACCGGACGACGCTGCTTCGAATCTCCGCCGGCATGGGGGCGTTGGGCGTGATCCTCGGTGCCTTCGGGGCTCATGGTCTGGAGAAGACGCTGGTGGAAAACGGCCGCGTGGAAACCTGGGAGACCGCGGTGTTCTATCATTTCATTCATGCGGTGATGCTGTGGCTGGTCGCCGATCGCCCCACCTTCAATCGCGGGGCGTGGTGGGCGTTTCTTGCGGGCATCGTGATTTTCTCCGGAACGCTCTATGTGTTGTCGCTGACCAACATCAAGTGGCTCGGCGCGATCACGCCGATCGGCGGCGTGAGTTTCATCGTGGGGTGGGTCCTGTTGGCCATTTCGCCCCGGAAGAAGGACTCTTGAGATGACGGCCGCCGGGTTTACGTTGCGCTGTGGCCCGATCCGCCCGGCGACCTGGTCTGCTGACATTGACTCCCCCACGGATGCCCATGTCTGACGATCCCATCCAATTCTTCAACCGCCACACCGGCAAGGTGGAAACCGAGACGGTCTACGGCGACAAGTGGCTCAAGTGGACCTATGGCAATCCGTTGGGGAAGCTGTCGCTGCACGCCTTTGTGAAGCGCGGGCTCTTCTCGCGGTGGTATGGCCGCCGGATGGACGATCCCAAAAGCCGCGAGAAGGTCGCCCCCTTCATCGAGCAGTATGGGATCAATGTCGAGGAGCACACCGACCCGCCGGAGAGCTACCAGACCTTCAATGAGTTCTTTTATCGCCGGCTCAAACCCGAGGCCCGCCCGATCGCCGCGGGCGACGATGTGGCAGTGTTTCCGGCCGATGGACGGCACCTGGGTTTCCAGAACATCGCGGAAATGGACGGCATCTTCGTCAAGGGGAAGACCATCGATATTGGCGAATTGATCGGCGATGCGGAACTCGCGGCGAACTATCGCGAAGGTTCGTTGATTCTCTCGCGACTGTGTCCGGTGGATTATCATCGCTATCATTTCCCGGTTTCCGGCAGGGCCTCCGCGCCGCGGATCATCAACGGCCCCCTCTACTCGGTGAACCCGATCGCGCTGAAGCAGAACATCCGCATTTTCTCGGAGAACAAGCGGGCGATCTGCCGGATCGAGTCCGAGCGCTTCGGAACGGTCCTGATGCTGGAGATCGGGGCGACCTGCGTCGGCGCGATGGAATATACCTATGCCGCGGATTCGCAGGTGGCCAAGGGCGACGAGAAGGGCTTCTTCAAGTTCGGCGGCTCCTCGACAATCCTGTTGTTCGAAAAGAACCGCATCCGACTCGACGCGGATTTGGTTGAACATTCGACGCAACGGCGCGAGCTTTACGCCCGCATGGGAGATCGATTGGGCGTTGCCGCGTAGAACGGGATTCATCCCGTTTGCTTCGCCTGGGAAATCGAAGGGCCTGCGGCATTTGCCAGCGCCGGGGGATTCAGTTCGGCGTGCGCTTGAAATATCGGCTGCGCAACGAACGGGATGAATCCCTTTCTACGGGGCGACGCGCCCCAAAATCCGGCTTTCCTCCGGCCGGCCCAATCAGCCATTCTCCGAGTCGATGGGTCGGCCACGAGTCATCTTTCACCTGGACATGGACGCCTTCTACGCGTCGGTGGAGCAGCGTGACGATCCGGAGTTGAAAGGCAGGCCGGTGATCGTGGGGTCGCCGCCGAACCAGCGCGGCGTGGTCTGCGCGGCGAGCTACGAGGCGCGGAAGTTCGGCGTCCGTTCCGCCATGCCCAGCGCGACGGCCGGCCGCCTATGTCCACAGGGGGTCTTTCTCCGGCCGGCGATGGACAAGTATCGGGCCGAGTCGCGCAAGATCATGAAGATCGTCGCCAAGACCGGCGCGGTGATCGAGCAGATGTCGGTCGACGAGGCCTACCTGGACATGACAGCGGTCGTGGATCGCGCGGGATTGCGTTACTTCATGCGAGGCTCCACGGAGGCGGACACAAAGCTTTTTCAGGCCGTGCCCCTGGCCAAGGAACTGCAGGCGCGGATCCGGGAGGAACGCAGCCTGACGACCAGCATCGGCATCGCCGCCAACAAACTGCTGGCCAAGTTGGGCAGCGATTTCAACAAGCCGCACGGCATCACGCTGATTCCCGAGCGCGACAAGGCCCAGTTTCTCCGCCCCATTCCCGTGCGCGACATCTACGGCGTCGGCAAGGTGACCGAGCAGGCGCTGAAGGAGGCGGGTCTCAATACGGTCGGCAACGTGCAGGATTACAAGGGCAACCTGCGCTCGCTGCTCGGCAGCTTCGGCGTCGCCCTGGCGCATTACGCCCGGGGCGAGGACGATCGACCGGTCGAAACCGACGAGGGCGTCAAGAGCGTCAGCGCGGAGCACACCTTCCTCAAGGACACCGGCGACAAACGCGTCATCGCCAAGATACTCAAGGGCCAGGCCAGGGAGATCGCGGAGCGCCTGGATCGCAAGGAACTGATCGCCCACACGGTCCAGGTCAAGGTGCGTTACTCGGATTTCACGACCTTGACCCGTCAGGTGACCACGGAGGACGCCGTCATCACCGCCGACGCCATCTTCCGCCTCGGCGCGCACCTGTTGAAGAAGGAGAACCTCGTGTCGCAGCCATTGCGGCTGATCGGCCTGGGCGTCAGCTCGTTGAGCGAACGGACGAACGAGCAGATGGGACTGGCGTTGGGGGTTTGAACGGGGATTGGAACTACGGAATACGCTGAAGTGGCGCAGGCTCTTCCTCGTATTCCATAGCCGATAAAAGTCGCGCTTCCACCAACCCGAAGGGTTCCAAGCCACGGTAGCCGGGGGTGAGCGAAGCGACACCCCCGGATGATGAACCATATCCGATTGACCCCGCAGGGGTCGCAGCGACGACGGGACGTTCCGCGATCGCGGAGGCTGGCATCCCTTCAGGATGCGATCATCTGCGCACGGGAGACCGGGGGTGGCGCCGCTTGAGGCGGCTTACCCCCGGCTACCGCGGCTTGGAACCCTTCGGGTTCGTTTTTGGAATCACTGGTGGAAAGGGTGAGTGAATCGTCTCACCGTCGCTTCAACCAACCGACCAACCCTTCGCACAGCGCCGCCTTGTCCGGAAACTCGGTGATCGAATCCGGCGGTTCGCAGAGGCCGAAGCCAGAGCCGAAGGCGGCGCCGTTCACGACGCAGGCGTCGGTCTTGTTCGCTTCGATCTGGGCAAAGGCTTTGGCGACGGCGTCGGTGCGCCCGCCGACGAGTTCGTATTTCCATCCGACCAGGGCGGCGCGGGGGAAAAGGGAGCGGAGATTGCTGATGACCTTGGCTGTCGAGGTTAACGTGAGCCGGATGGCATTGCCGTCGGTCGGGATCTTCGCTGAAGAAAGTGGCCAGCCATTCTGATCGTGGATCTCGCTGACCTTGTAGTCGCACAGCGCGGCCGCGTGAAAGACGGCAGCGATGTCATCCCCCTTTGCGCAGTCCTCCAATTTGGCGAGGAGGTCGTCATTGGTGGAAAAGGGCGTGACGCGAGCCGCGCGGCGCTCCCCCGGCCAGGTCGCCTGTTCGCCTTTGAGGCAGATCGTTTCAATGCCGGCGTCGGTCAGGGCGTTGGCCAACAGAACGCCCAGTTCGCCAGTCGAAAAATTCGTCAACCGCCGAACGTCGTCGATCGGCTCATAACTCGGCCCGCAGGTGACAATGGCTTTCACTGGGAATTGGATTTAACCACGGATCAACACAGATGGACACCGACAACAAGACGAGCTTGAGAACGGCGCACGCAACGGACGCACGTCAGTCTTGTTACGGATTGCAGACCCGGGACGCCTGCGCATCGCGTTGCTCGCTCTGGCTGAGAAACGGGCAAACCGGTCCGCCTTCGCCGTTCGGCTTCGGCGCGACAAGCAGGTTTGCCCCACCGTGGTGGGGTATTGCTGCCGCAATACCCATTTTTCAGCGTGCGAGCGTAGCGAAGCCCCGCGTGCAGACCACCGATTACACAAAACTGACATGTGCCCCGCACCCAGCGCCGCGCGCCGCCACGGCCCAATCCGTGTCCATCCGTGTTCATTCTAGCTCGACGAACCTGTGCGAAGGCGGTCCGTGGTTCAACTGTCCGAATCCGCGACTTTGGCGAACTCTTCGATCCGCGCCTTGTCGATCGGTTTGGTGAATTTGCTGACGGCGATAAAAACCAGCACGTTGCCGATCAGGCCCCAGGCGCCCTTGTCGATCATGCCAAGCATGGCCTTGCGCATGTCGGCGATGCCCTGGCCGAGGTCCAACGACATGAAGGGGCTGATGAAGAACACAATCGCCAGTCCCGTGATCATCCCGGCGACCGCGCCTTCCTTCGTGCCCTTGCGGATGTAGAGCATATCGAATGTCACCGGGAGCAGTTGCGATGAAAACGCGATGGCGAAAAGTCCGAGCGTCGCGATCATCGCCAAGGGATCGACCTCACTGCGATGGGCGATGATGACCAGAACGGTCGAGACAATGGTCGCCAGTGAAATGATGCCGCGGCCGACCCAGGTGCGCTCCTTCTGGCTGGCCTTGGGGCGGAGGAAGCGATCGTAGATGTCGCGCGTCAACACGGCGCTCATGGAGTGGAGGTTGCTGTCGGCGGTGCTCATGGCGGCGGCCATGATGGCGACCATGATCAACGACGCCACCAAGGCGCCGAACGAACCCAGCAGCGTGGGCAGGCGCTCCTTCAGCACCACGACCATGATGTCGTTGAACCCGCCGGGGGTATCTCCGACCGCAGGATTGGGCAGCAATTTGCCGTCGGCGTTGGTGTAATATTCGCCCGCCGCATCGACGAGCGGATAAAGAACCTGCCCGCCGAGCCCGACCAGCATGACGCCGAAGAGGAAGCAGGCGGTCAGCGCCACGCCGAAGATCAGCGCGCTTTGGCGCAGCGTGCCGGTGGATTTGGCGGCGTAGAAGCGCATCCATTGCGCGGGCTGCACCAGCGAACCGATGGAGCCGAAGAGGCAGACGGTCAGCAGCATTTCGGGATTCCAGAAGCCGCTGGTTCCGGGAACGGAGAGCGATTTCGGCGGCAATTCGGCGACCTTGGTGAAGAAGGCTCCGGGACCGCCGAGAACGGTCACGACCGCCAGGCCGCCGATCAGCATCCCGCCCATCAGCAGGATGCCCTGCACGACATCCGTCCAGGCGACGCTGCGCATGCCGCCGATCATGATGTAGATCATGGTGATGATCGAAAGCACGATGGCCCCAATCTCGAAGGAGTTCTCTCCGGGGAACATCTGTTGCGAAAGAATGCCGCCCGCCTTGATCTGCATGACGACGTAGGGAATCGCGTAGAGCACGCCTATCAACGCCACCAACAGCCGCAACGCGGTCGGACTGCCGTAGTAATCGGAGATCATGTCGCCGGGCGTGACGTAGCCGCGCGCCTGGCCGATGCGTCGGATCTTGGCGCCGAAGAAATAGACCGAGGCTCCGGCGAGAGGCACATTCAGACTGAACAACGCGAACACGACGCCGTCGCGATACACCATGCCCGGCGCGCCAAGCAACGCGAAGGAGCTGAAGAAGGTGGCCATGATGGTCAGGGCCGACACGATCCAGCCCTGGCCGCGCCCGGCCAGGTAGTAGTCCTCCTCGCTGTCCGTGCTCTTGCGCCAACCCGCGATGCCAAAGGCCAGCAGCATCAACAGGTAACCGCCCAGCACGATGTAGGGCAGGCTGCCCATCGAATTCACATCCGGCGCCGGCTCACCCATGGGAAGTCTCCTTTGGTTCGTCCGTAGCCCGGTCCCCGTCATCACCGCGCCAGACCTTGAAATAGGCGGTCAATATGATAACGAGCTCGACGCCATACCAGAACAACCCCCAGGCATAAACCTTGGGAAGGCCGAATAAGGTAAAAGCGGCATTGGGATCATTGATGTCGGGATTGATCAACCTCAGCCCCGGGCCGGGCCCAAGAATCAGGGCGATGACGAAGACGACCGCCAGGAGACGCCCAAGCTTCCCGCGCTTCTCTCGTTCGACGGATGACATGGTCAGGAACTCACACTCTTGGGGAACTCCGGACAGAAGGCCGGGGCGGTCAATGTGAGGTCGGTGAAAATCTCACGCCAGCGACGGAGGTTGAACTCCCGCTGATCCTCAATGGCCGGCAGATCAAGCGTCGTTTCCATGCAGGGCCAGCCTAGGCCAGCAGCAGATGGCCGGCAAGGTGGGAAATGGAGCGACCGCAGGGCCCAACAAGACAAGGGAATAGAGACAAAGGAATCCCATACATCCATTCCTTTGTTTTCATTCCCTTGTCAGATCAGCGTATCGTTGTGAGGCCCTTGCCGCGCTGCGCTCTTCGTTCCTGCGTCAGGAACAACGCCTGTTATTGGCTTCTTGATTTCAACAGATACGCGATCAGATCGGCCATGCGCTCGTGGCTGAGTTCGAGTTCGAGCCCCTCAGGCATGGCGGATCTGCCGTCGCTCTTCATGCTCTCGATGTCGGCGCGGCGTATGACGACCTCGACCCCGAAGGGCTGCTTCAGGGTGACGCTGCCGGCGGACTCGGAGACCACGATTCCGAGCGCGCTTTCGCCGTCCTTCAGCTCAACGGTGTAGTTGACGTGGTTCGGATCGACCTCGCGGTTGGGGTCGATGATGTGGGTGAGCAACTCTTCACGCCCGGCGTTCTTGATCGTCGCCAGGTCGGGCCCCACGTTGTGACCGACCCCGCCCAATCGGTGACAGGAGGCGCAACGCTCCATGAACACGGCGCTTCCGCGACGGACATTGCCCTTCAGTTCCAAGGCGGGACGGAAGGCTTCGATGACTTCGCCGCGGGCCCTGACGGGCGATGACTCGAGAACACGGGACGCGACGCCGCGTATGTTCTTGCTCCGGTGGCTTCTCAGGAACCGGATCTGGGTCGAGGAAAGATCGGCCCGGCGGATGACGCCCTTGCGAAGTCCGTCAAGCAGCGCATGGGTGAACGACGACCGGCGGAGCAGCATCCTGATCGACTCGCTTCGCAAACGGGGGGTGAACGTCGGCCACCGTTCGATCAGAGCCCGGCCGATTGCCTCACTGGAAAACCGCGCCAGGGATTCCAGCGCCGCCAACTGCAGTTCCTGCGCCTCGCGCCCATCCAGCAGCGGCATCAGCGCGGAACTGGCGACGCCCTCCTCCGCCCAACCGAGCAGGCGCGTCGCGGCGATGCGGGCCGCAGTCTTCGCGGAGCGATCGGCGACCGCCCCCCGCGCCTTGGCAAACAGCGCCTTGACTCGCCCCTGACTGTCGACCCGGGCCAGCGAACTCCCAGCCTGGCGCAGTCCGTCGGCCAGGGCGGCTGTTGCTTCGAACGCGACCGCCTCGCTCGTCGAATCCCCGACGAAGCGCAGAACCTCCTCGACCTCGGCATAACCGTTCTGAACGCCGATCAGACGGGTCAGTTCACGGCGAAACCCGTTCATCCCAGCTTCCTTCGCTCTGGAGATTGACCGAAAACACTGCCCCGCGTCGCTTCGCTCGTTGAGCGAATTCAGGACGGCCCGTTGCATCCACACGGATTCCGGATCCTGGCTGATGAGCCCGGCCAGGATCTCCCCTCGCGAGAAGGGCTTCAGCCTGCCCATGGCCAACGCGATCCGGAATCGCACGAAGGGATCAGGATCCTGCGCGGCGACCAACGCCTTCAACCGCGCTTCGATCGCCTGACGGTCCTGGACCGGCATCTTCTCGAAGCGGGATTCGGCGAGAACGACCGCGCGCTCACGCAATGCCGGCGCGGGATCGCCGAGCGCATTCAGGATCTGGGCCGTCTTGATGGCATCGAAGGAATCCAGGACACTCAGCGCTCGCAGCCGGCCGACGGGCGATTCCGCCTTCGCCGCCAGGTCGTTCAACTGCGGAATGACGGACCGGTCGCCGCGTTCGAGCAGCAGGCGCGCGGCCGTTTCGCGATGCCAACCGTTTGGGTGGACGAGCAACTTCACCAACTCGCCCGAGGAGAATCCGCCCAAGCGCTGCGCGGGGCGACGCTTGAACCCCTTCGGCGCAATGCGCCAGATGCGCCCCCGCTCGGTCCCGCTGTAGACATCGACCCGTTCCTTGATCGAATCGGGTATCGCGTGAGCCACCTCGATGATCTCGCGATACATGTCCACGACGTAAAGCGCGCCGTCCGGGGCGTTGGCGAACTTGACCGGGCGGAACCACTGGTCTCGGGAGGCCAGAAACTCCCGCTCCCGCTCATCGACGGGGCGTTCGGCGACCAACGACACGCCCTCTTCACGAACCCGCTTGCGATGGACGATGTTGTTCGCCGGCGCGGCGATGAAGGCGCTGTCAACCAGTTCCGGCATGGCGTCGCCGTTGTAGATCGTGATCCCGCAGGCAGACGTGAAATAACCGGAGACCCTGCCGCCCTTCTCCACGCCGCCGGCATAACTCCCTTCGATGCGCCAACGCATGCGCAGAATCCGCCAGGGCTCATCGCCGCTAATGCGAAACAACTCCGCCGCGGGGCCGTCCGCCCCGATGTCGACCTTGGCGGCGGGCAGGGAATAATGGCGGTTCAACCCGACATAACGCTCATCATACATCAGCGCCTGGATGTGATTGGAGTTCTTACAGACCAGCTTGCGTCCACGGGAATTGAAGGTGAGGCCGTATTGGCCGGTTCCGGTCTCGGGGCGCAGATCGAGCTTGCGCGGATCGAAGGAGAAGTCGCGACGGCGCAGATCGAGCGGCTCGGCGTCAGGTTCGTCGGCCGGACGGACAAGTCCGCCATTCATCGAAGAGGCGACATGGATGCGGTTGTCCGGCCCCCAGGTCATGCTGTTGAAACAGCGCGGGGCGATGTCGCGCTCCTTCGGCCCCGCAATAAAACCGGTGAACAACCTCTTCTTCACATCGGCCTCCCCATCGTCGTCAGTGTCCTTGAAATACCAGAGATCGGGAACCGCGCCGACAAAGACGCCGCCATCCCAGGGATGAATGGCGGAAGGCCAGGAAAGTCCGTCCACGAAGACCGTGTGCCGGTCGAACACCCCGTCCCCATCGACGTCCTCCAGCAGCTTGACGCGCCCCAGATGGCCGGCGCGCTTCTCCGGGTAACCGTGCATCTCGATGGCGAAGGCGCGTCCGCTTGCATCGAACACCATCGCAATCGGATCGGCGACCAACGGCTCCGCCGCGACGAGCCGGATGTCGTAGCCGTCCTTCAACTCGAACTTTGCGGCGGCGCTGTCAGCCGAAGTCGGCGCAACCCGGGGAAGTTCATCGGACCTGGGAACAGGTTCCGCCGCGAAGACAGCCGGACAACACGGCAGAATCGCGGCCGCGAGCAGGAAAAGAAACGACGCGAAGGCTTTCATCTGCCCGCAATCCTATTGGGATTTCCGCAAAATCGGGAACAAGAAATGAGGACGCGCGCAGCGGTCGCTACTGAAGTTGTTCCGCGGCGCGCATCATCCTGACCAGATCGACCTTCAATCCGGCGATGTCCTTGGCGATCTCGCCCTTCCCGTCCTTCTGCGCCTGCGAATACATTTCATCGAACAGCTTCTCGACAAACTGCGTGTCGTCGAACTTGGCTGAAGAACGACGGCCGCCCATCTGATAGGCCTCCTCAAAAGCGGCGTCATACTTCGAATTGAAGAGGTCCGTGATGTAGCCGCCATTCAGCTTGAAGGAAGGCATCTCGCGGACGAGTTCAAACATCTGCTGCTTGATCTCGCCGGAATCACTGCTCTTGCGAGCGAACTTCAGACCGACGATGACGGCGCCTCACGATGATGAATGAGGCGGCTCTTCCCATAATTGAATCCTTCTCCTGTTGGTTTGAAAACTGCGTTCTAGCTCCGGGGTTGCATCGTCAGGATGCCTTCCGCTCTTCAAACGTCAAGCCCAGGGCTTCCCCTGCCCGGCTGGACTTGAATTCAAAGCCGGCCCGCCGCCGTATGCCTCGACTGCCGTCTGGGGCCGGCCGCCTGTATTGAGGAACGCGGCGGCGGCTCCCGGTCCGGCAGCAGTTCACGCAGGAAGGGCGGAATGTCTTTCCGACCGGCGCTGAGGCAGTCGTCCCACAGCGCGCCGGCCGCCTCGTCGGATGCGACGTTCGCCTCCTTGGTCAGGTAGGTGTGCAGCAGTTCCATCAGGCGCGTCAACGCAATGCCATGGCGCGCTCTTGTCCGCGCGAACAGCCAGTCGCTGAACTTGAGAAACGCATCGAACGGCGACGGTAGATCCCGCCAGAGCAAAGCCGTGGTCCCGGAAAAGTTGCCGCTGTTGCCGACCAGATCCCAGTAGCGCGCGAAGGTCCGCATGCGTTGCAACTCGGGGAACGAGAGCAGCCGATTCTGCAGGATCTCGTAGGGCGGGGCCGGATTGTAGACCATTCCCCATTCCTCGTCGTGGCGGATGATCGGCGTCCCGCGCAACCGCTTCAGGACCCCGACCTGGATCTCCTGCGGCCCCAACGCGATCAGGCGGTCAAAACCACTGCCGAAACTCTCCAGCGATTCCCCCGGCAGTCCGACGATCAGATCCGCATGGATGTGCACGCCGGTCTTCCCGCGCAGAAAACGGATATTGCCCTCCAGCCGATCGTAATCCTGTCGGCGACTGATCAGCGCGGCAACGTCGGAATTGAAGGTCTGGATGCCTACCTCGAACTGCAGCGCCCCCGACGGAAAGCGGGCGATGATTTCGCGCAGACCGTCGGGCAGTCGATCCGGAATCATCTCAAAGTGAACAAACAACCCCGGCCGCATCCGTTCCAAGAAGAACTCCAGGATTCTCCGACTGATCTTGAGATTCAGATTGAAGGTGCGATCGACAAACTTGAACTGCGTGACGCCGCGCTCCAGCAGGCGCTCCATCGCCGTCAGGAATCCATCGATCGGAAACTGTCGCACCGGAATCTCCAGCGAGGACAGGCAGAACTCGCAACTGAATGGACAACCGCGGGAGGCCTCGACGTAGATGACGCGATGCCCGATGTCGTCGTCGTCGTAGAGATCGTAAGGAAGCCTGACTTTGGCTGGATCCGGCGTGGGCGAGGCAATGATCCTGGCCGCCGGGCGCTCCCCGGCAAGCAGTCGTTCACAAAGCCCGGGAAACGTCAGGTCCGCTTCCCCCGCGACAACGTAGTCGGCAAGTTCGACGACAGGTTGCCCGTGGGTCTCAAAGCTCACCTCGGGACCGCCCAGGACAACGATGATCTCCGGGCGCAACCGCTTCAGCGTCGCGACAACCTCCGTGGTCTGGCTGACGTTCCAAATATAGACGCCGAACCCGACGATCTCGGGATCGGCGGCCAACAACGCCTCGACGATATCGACAGGGCGTTGCTTGAGATCGAATTCCAGGATGCGCGTCCGGGCGCGCAACTCCCCCATGTTGGCCAGCAGATACCGCAGGCCAAACGCCGAATGGATGTATTTGGCGTTGAGGGTGGAGAGAACGACGCCGGGCATGCGGGTGGAAGATTGCCGCGCGCCCCGGCGTCGGGCAAAGGAAGAAAGGGGTCGCCCCCTCGATTACTCGGACTTTTCGGCGTCCTTGCCGGACTTTGCGGCTTTGGCAGCCTCGTTCTTGCGCTTCAGGTAGGCCTTGCGGCGGCTTCTCTTTTCAACTTTGTTGCGTTGCTGTCCCATAAGTCTGTGGTCGTTTCGGAAAGTCGCTTTACTTTCCGGGGTTCATGGATTTGGTTTGGCGGCGGAATATGAAGAATCGAATTGGCCCGATCAACCTCATTCTGGCTGTTCTTGCGGTTGGTCTGCTCACCGGCTGCGAGACCACCAAGGGCGGAAAGAAGAAGAACGAGAAGTTCTCGACCTTCCGCCTGCACCTGGAGGAGCCGACCAATGCAAGCCGCTGGGTCATGCCGGTCAGCGTCTACCGGGAGAATCCGCAGACCATCCACGTCCACCGCGTTCCCTTCATCGACGAGCGGAATATCGTCGAGGCTGCGGTGATCGACGACATCCGGACCATCGACGGCGAACAGGTGAATTTCGGGCGGGCGGTGGGCGTGCGCTTCGACCGGCCCGGAAAATGGCTGCTGGAGAACACCACGCTCGGCCATCGCGGCAAGCGCATCGCGGTCCACAGCTTCTTTCCCGAAGGGCGCTGGCTGGCCGCGAAGGTGATCGATCAACGCCTGACGGAAGGCGTCTTCATCTTCACGCCCGACGCCTCAGAGGAGGAGATGCAGCGGATGTGCGAGGGCCTCAACGCCGTGGCCAAGAAACTGGAAACCAGGAAATTCTGGTAAGTCGGCGATGGCGCGGAAAGTCCACCCCTTCCTGATCGCGGCCGCGGCTCTGCTCGTCGCAGCGGCGGCGGCGCAGGCCCAGCTTTTCCAGTTCCCAACCGCCAACCGGACCCTGCTTGAGAAGGACGGCGGCGCAAAATTCTTCACCGGCACCATCGGCAACAACTGGCCCGCAGGCGCCTACGGCTGCGTCCGCAACAGCGGCTGGCGCATGCACGAGGGCGTCGATATACAATGCCTCGAACGCGACAAGAAGGATGAACCTGTCGATCCGGTCCTGGCGACCGCCGACGGCGCGGTGGTCTATATCAACAACAACTCCTGGGCCTCGGCCTACGGCATCTATGTCGTGGTCCGGCACGAGATTGAATCGTTGGCCGTCTATTCGATCTATGCGCATCTCCGCCGCGTGGAAAGCGGGTTGCGCGTCGGTCAATCGGTGGCGGCCGGGCAGCGAATCGGAACGCTGGGCAGATCCGCCAACCACGCCATCTCCAAGAAACGCGCCCACCTCCATTTCGAACTGACCCTGATTCTGAACGATCAATACGATTCCTGGCGCCGCAAGACCCAGCGCGGAACCAAGAACGAGCACGGCAAGTTCAACGGCATCAACCTGGCCGGCTTCGATCCCGCGGAGGTCCTGCTCCGATGCCACACCAAGGGGGGAAGGCCTTTCAGCCTGCTGCAGCATCTCCGCGGCCTGAAGCCGCTCTATCGCGTCGTCGTCCGCGACGCCTCCTTCCCCTGGCTGAAGCGCTATCCGCGACTGATCAAACGCAATCCCGCGGCCGAGCGCGAGGGCGTCGCCGGCTATGAAATCCACGTGGACTTCGCCGGCCTCCCCTTCCTCATGATCCCGCGCGCCGAATCGGAACTGACGTCCAAGTCCAGGATCCAGCTTCTCGACGTCGATGCCGAGGAGTACCAGAAGGGCCACTGCCGGCAACACGTGGAAAAGAAGGGCAAGGGTTGGGCGTTGACACGACGGGGAACGGAGTTCCTCGAATTGTTGACGTATTGATTCTCCGTTCTCCGTTCTCCGTTCTCGGTTCTCTGTTCTC
>JAYPEY010000126.1:0-15524 GCA_038126035.1 Verrucomicrobiales bacterium
GGAGTGGTGGAGTGGTGGAGTGGTGGAGTGGTGGAGTGGTGGAGTGGTGGAGTGGCGCGCCGCGCTATTCCGCCATGCGCCGCACGTCGTATTGACGATGCTTTCGCCTGGATTTGAAGGTCTCGAAACCGGGGCGTTTTGAGAACGCCGAGAAAACCTTGGCGGCCTTGGCTTTGTCGTGGCCGCCGCTGTGGGCGTGGAGGAGGTAGCGGAGCTTCAGCGGTTTGTCGTGGGTGATGGTGAAGCCATCATCCATGCAGAAGGAGGCGCCCATCCAGCCATCTTCGCGCACGTGCCATTTGGTCGGGTGGCGTGGATTGCCCGGGTGATCGAAGAAGGTGACTCCCTCCGTGACGATCCGGCGTTCGTTTCCCGTGCCGACCGTGATCGGACCGGAGTAGTCCATCCAGCGCGCGGTTTTGCCGAAGATCGCCGGTTCGCCGACCAGCCCCTCGCTGTTGTGCAATTGGCCGCCGCCAAAATGGGCGGAGATCGACTTGGCGACGCGGACGGCCAGGAAACCGAAGTTCGTCTTCTCGAGTTGGGTGGACGCGACCTTGTTCGGAGGGCGAAGCGTCAGCTGCAGTTCGAGGAGGTGTTCGTTGTTGGGCAGGGGAATCAACGCGGCGACGGTCTCCTGCTCCATGATCTCGACGCCCTCAGGATCGTGCCAACCCGCCAACGTTGCCATGATGGCTTCGTTGTCGCCGTCGGCATAGGCGAGCCAGAGTTTCTGGCGGATGCGGCCGAATTTTCCGTTGGGGCGGGGATCGGCCCAGAAGTCGACGCCGTTGACCTTGTTGTGGGCGAACCAGACGGAGCGATGGTGGTCATGGTTCTGCGCGCCCGGATGGCCCATGCGGGTGAGCGTTTCGCCGGAGGGGCCATTGAAGGGATAAAAGAAAGGGCGGGGGTATTTCTCGTCGAAATGCCAGCGCAGTTTTTCGACGGCGTCGATGCGGAAGGAAACCTGGCGATCGGGCAGGGGGATGATCTCGCAGCGCGCGGGTTTGTGGTCGGCGGCCGATAAGGCGCTGGCGGAGGCGAGTAGAACTGGGAGAACTGTTGATCGGGAGACGCGGAACATGCCGTCATGAAACGTCAGATGGCCTGGTGAATTCAAGCCACGATCGGAGCGGGTGGCGGGGAGGGTCGTAGAACGGGATTCATCCCGTTTGCAGCGCGTTCAGATTATCCATGTGAACGTCCACCACCTTTTGAAACGTGAGGCAACGCCAAGACCTGTTTCCTTCCAAAGCCAGGCGAACGGAATGAATTCCGTTCTACGTCGGCAGGGCGGGGCGCTCAGTTTGAACGAATCGGCGGCGAAGCGTTCAAATGCACGATGAACAAACGAATCAAGGAACGATGGACCCACCTTTGGCGCGAGTGGATCCGGCCTTTGGGAACGGTGGCGTTGGTGGTGTTTTCCTTCCGGTCATCGATTGCCGACTGGAACGAC
The DNA here is from genome assembly GCA_038126035.1 of Verrucomicrobiales bacterium. GTDB lineage: Bacteria > Verrucomicrobiota > Verrucomicrobiia > Limisphaerales > JAYPEY01 > JAYPEY01. Next base: position 1,463 of record JAYPEY010000126.1, read on the forward strand.
GTGCCGACCGGATCCATGAAGCCCTCGATCATTGAGGGGGACCGGGTGTTCGTGAACAAGCTGGCCTATGATCTGAAGGTCCCATTCACGCGAGTCCATCTGGCGGAGTGGGGCGATCCGAAACGGGGCGATGTCGTTGTCTTCTTCGCTCCGACCGACGGGACGCGGATGGTGAAGCGGGTGATCGGACTGCCGGGCGACCGGATTGAACTGTTGAACAACGGGGTGTTCGTGAATGGCAAAGGCCTGGCGTATGAGGAACTTGATTCCTGGTTTGTGGAGCAGATTTCCGCGGATGACCGACCAGCGCATTTGTTTGCCTCAGAGGGTCTCGGGGATCATCCGCACCCGTTGATGGTCACTCCGAACAGGCCGGCTCCGAGAACCTGCGGACCGTTCATCGTGCGGAGGGGCATTACTTCATGATGGGAGACAATCGGGACAACAGTCTCGACTCGCGGTTTTATGGCTCGGTCGCGAGGCGTCGCATCGTGGGAAGGGCGACGGCGGTGGTGTTCTCGTTTGATCCGGACCGCTGGTTGCGTCCGAGATGGGGACGATTCTTCGAGGCGATGCCCTGAACCGGAGGGGAGGTCCGGTTTGATCAGGAGCGCCGAGCATTGCTCGACGCGCCGTGGGATCTTTCAAGTCCATGCCGAGCAATGCTCGGCGCTCCGTAACGCGGCTTTGTGAGGGTGGTGTTGAAGCGCGAAGCACGGGGTCAACGGGAACCCGCGCCTGCGGACCCCACCATGGCTCCCGGTTTCAGATCGCGGCCTTTCAGGGCCGGGTGATCGGGCGCGATTCTTGTGGCGCGGAAGACGGGCATGCCGCCGCCCGGACCTCCGGGGCCGCCCGGCCCCCGCCGCCCACCGCCGAAGCGATCGCCGCCCTGGCCTCCGCCGGGCGGTCCGAATCCGGGGCCGCCGAAACCGCCGGCCATTTGCGGGACGCTGTATTCCCAGACGATGGCCTTGTCCTGAGTGACCTCGATGAAGCGTCCTTCCGGTCCGGAGCAGATCAGGGTATTGCCGTTGGGGAGGCGGTGGGCGCCAGAGATGTTCTGGGCGTACCAATTCTCTGCGGACCAGGTCCATTTCGGCTTTGCCGGAGCAAAGGGGGCGGTGTCTGTAAGGGTATAGCTTCCATCAGAATTCAACGGCGGGACGATTTCGTCCACAGTGGACCAGGCGCGGCCGCGTCGTGAGCCGTTGTTGAAGATGAGGATGGCGCCGGCGCCGGGATGGCCCTCGGGAATCCAACGGGCGTCGTGCTGGGCGAAGAGTTGTTGTTCGTCGGGCCAGCCGGCGTGGTAGACTTGGGGATTGCCCCAGCGGTAGAGCAGGTCGCCGCCCTTCCCTGATTTGCCGCCCTTATGACCGCGCGCCTCCTCGGTCGTCGTGCCGTGGTCGATGATCCAGATCTCGTGCTGGTTGTGGCTGCACAGGAGGATCTGATCGAGTCTGGCGTTGTAGTGGACGGCGTTGAGATGATTCCAATCCGCCTGGCCGCGCTCGGTGTAGTTGATGTCGATCAACTCCGGGTGATCCGCGACGACGCCATGGTTGGCCTTGGATTTGTCAAAGTCCTGGATCAGGTGGTCCCAGGCGCGCCATTCCCAGACGATCTTCCCGCCATTGCGGCCCTCGGGTTTGATTTCGATCAGGTGGTCCGCCCAGAGTTCGTTGTCCTGCATCCACTGTGGATTGCGGCCGGCGGCGACGGCCTCGGCCCGGGTCTTGCGCTCCCAGGCGATCATGAGGAAGTTGCCGTTGGGCAGCGGTTGCACATCGTGGTGGGCGCGGACGTTCTCATTGGCGTAGGTGAATCGCCAGAGCGTGGTTCCGTCCCAGTCAAGCAGCTTCAGGCCGCCGCCGGCGCCGCCCATGCCGAAGCCGTAGGCATTGCGAGGTGAGAAGGTCTTGAGCAGGTTGCCGTTGTCCAGCAGGTAGATGGAATGTGCGGGGGTGGCGTCGTCCTTCCACGAGTGGACGACGCGCCCTTCCATGTCGATGAGGAATGCCTCGGTCGAGCGGATCGATTCGAAAAGGGTGTAGCCTTGAAAGGCGCGTTGCTTGTCGTGGCGGAGGAGGCCTGATTGGTTCTGCGCGGGGGATTCCGGGGCGACGGCGAGGCAGCAGGCGAGGAGGATTGTCCAGCCGGAGAGTGGCGGTGTCTTGATTCGGTTCATCACGTCATTTCTGGATGTTGAAGACAGCCGGCTACAGGTTGCCGTCAAAGGTCGCGTTTGTCTGGGATACGGAGATTAGACTCCAACCCCGGAGAATTGGGAAGCGGCGAATTGTGAAGGAGATGTAATCCTTGCCGGGGCCGGAAGATCAAGACATAGGAATGGAGACAAAGTCAGACAGGCTCTTACGCCGCCTGACCGCCGAGATAGAACCTTGGGACGCGGCCGGTGACGCGCGTGAGAATCTCCCAGGGAATGGTCTCGCACCATTCGGCGAGTTCCGCGGCGCCGATGCGTCGGTTGCCCTGCTCGCCGAAGAGGATGGCTTCGTCGCCGGTCTGGATGTCCGGAACGCGTGAGACATCCACCAACGTCTGATCCATGGTGACACGGCCCAATACCCGGCAGAGTCGACCGTTGATCAATACCCAGGCCCGATTGGAGGCGGCGCAGGGATAGCCGTCGCCGTAGCCGGCGGACAGGTTGGCGATCTTCATCTTGCGCGGCGCGGTGAAGGTATGGCCGTAGCTGATCGATGCGCCCTTGGCGAGGGGGCGGATGTGGCTGACTCGGCACTTGAGGCTCATGGCCGGGCGCAGACGAGAGTTCAGATTGTGAGGTGTCCGGCGATTTCCGGGAGGCAGGACGCCGTACACGAGCAGGCCGGGGCGGACGGCATTGCAGGGGCCTGACGGTTCCCAAAGCAAGGCTCCGCTGTTGCCGCAGTGGATGAAATCAAATTGGAAGCCGGCCCTGCCCAATTCCTGAACGGTTTGTTCGAAGGTCCGTCGTTGGTCTGCGGTGGCTCCGATGTTGGTCTCAACCGAGTGAAAGTGGGTCCAGACGCCGACGAGGTCGATGTTGGGCAGCTTCGAGATTCGGGACGCGATACTGACAGTGTCGGCGGCGGGGGCTCCGAGGCGGCCCATGCCGGTGTCGATTTTGAGCTGAAGTCTGGCCGGGCGGCGGAGTCTTGCGGCGCCGGCGGAGAATGCCCGGGCTTCCTCAAGGGAGGAGACGGTTGCCATGACCTCGTCTCGAATGGCGGTCTCGATCTCCCCGGGCAGGCAGGCGCCCAGCATGAGAATCGGCCAGCCGCGGCCCACGGAGCGAATGGCTCGCGCTTCCACGAGATTGGCGACGCCGAACACATCCGTGCCGCCCTGCATGAGCAGCGCCGCGATCTGCTTGAGCCCGTGGCCGTAGGCGTCGGCCTTGGCCACGGTGACGACGCGCGTGTCCGGACCGGCGGCGTGACGGATCCAGGCCAGATTCTGACGCAAAGCGTCCAGATCGACCTCGGCCCAGCAGCGATATTGTGGCGACGACATGGGGGGATATGTGTGGGGGAGCGGGCGAGTCCGGTTCGGGACTGGAATTCTCAGATTGTGGAATGGTTCAAGTCGGTGACGAGATGGGTCGATGAGTTATCAGGAATGAGACGCCTTCGCGGGAGCTGAAGGTCGGAAAATTGGGCGGAAATGCAACCATCCTTGGCGTGTTTGTAACCGAATTGTCCCAAACGGCGAAATGCCACAAAAAACTGCGATCCGCGTCGGGAACGGCATGTCTGATGCTAAATGAGCGGTATGATCATGAAAAGAGAGACAAACGGAGTTGTTGACCGGATCCTGATGTGGGGTTCGTTTGTTTTGTTCGTCGCCTGCGAGGTTGGCATGGTCTACGGTTTTCTGAAGTTCTGCGGACAGTTGTAAGACTGTCGTATTCCCCTTTCTTCCGCCCGGAATCTCCTCAATCGCGCCGCTCGCCGATTCCGGGCGCTTCACGCGCAGCGGGCGCCTTTACAAAATTCGTTTCCCTCAGATAGATCGGAGCCAGTTCCTCGCCCGCGATCTGGGCTTCACGATTCAAAGCCAGCAGCCCGACATGCCGGGCGTCCGGGTACAGGTTGACTGCGGCGGGAGCTTTCCTGGCGATGTCCGGGCCGAGAACCTGACGGCCGGAGCTTGCCCAAGCGGCAAGCTTTCCGGCATCGACGAGATTCAATTGGGGTGGGGCGGTCGCGTCCGCTGAGGCGTCCAATTCCACCTCTGCCGCGTGAAACTCGCCGCGTTGTGCGTCGATGGCGATGGCAATGGGGCCGTTCAGACCTTCTGTCCGCGCGCGTGCGACCAGGGCTTCCGCGGAGTTGACGCCCTGAAGTCTCACGGAACCGGCCAACGACCAGCCCTGCGCGATGGCGATGGCGGCGCGGATGCCGGTGTAGGATCCGGGGCCGAGGCCGATTGCGATCTGCCCGATGTCCTCCCGTTGCCAGCCGGCTTCGTTAAAGACCCGTTCGATCATTGCGAACGCGTTGGCGGTGGACAGGCCGGTTTCGGCGGTCTGGGCGAGGCAGGCCGGCGCGCCGGTGGAGTCCTTTTCCAACAGCGCCACCGTGCGCTCGGTCGATGAGAATTCAATCGCCAAAGTCTTCATGGATGATCTTCCTTTCGTTCTCGCTCAGCGTCTCGATCATCACCCTGCGATAGCTCCCGGGCAGCGTATCCTCCCAGCGTTCGGCCCATTCGATGACGGCGATTCCGGGCGGACTGAAAAACTCATCCAGACCGGCGGCGAGGATGTCGTTGTGCGAGGTCAGGCGATAGAGATCCAGATGGTGCATCGGCAGTCTGCCGCCAAGGTATTCGTTGATCAGGGCGAAGGTGGGGGAATGCACGCGGTCGGCGACGCCGAGCCCTTTGGCGATGCCGCGGACCAGTTGCGTTTTGCCGGCGCCTAGGTCGCCGGAGAGGCCGATCACCCAGCCGACCTGGGCTTCGCGGCCCCATGACTCGCCCAACGCGAGGGTGTCATTCAGACTTCTTGAAATGAACGTATCCATCGATGTCGATCGGGCGGACGGATTTGTCGTCGCGGATGCGGAGGCCGGGCTCCGCCAGGGTCCTGCCGACGCAGGTCAGTTTAAGGTTCGGAAATCGGGCCTTCCAGCCATCGAGCAGCGGGACGGCCTCCTTGGAGGGGACGGTGAACAGGAGTTCGAAGTCCTCGCCGTCTGAGAGCGCGCGATTGAGCGGGGTGTTTCCGTTGCCTGAGCCGGCGGCGGCCTGTTTGGCGGCGCGGCTGATGGGGATGGAGGCCGAGCGCAGTTCGGCGCCGACGCCGCTCGCTTCCAGGATGTGTTTCAGATCGGAGGCGAGGCCGTCGCTGACGTCGATCATGGCATTGGGAGGGAAGTTGTCCGCCAGCCAGCGCGCCTGGGCTAGGCGCGGCTCGAAGTCGAGATGCCTGCCCTCCAACGAACCGCCCAGTTCGCCGCTGACAAAGATGGCGTCGCCTGGCTGCGCGCCGGAGCGCAGGGCGATCCGGTCCTCCTCGACGACGCCGAGCAACGCCACGGAGATCAGGATGCGGTCTGGATTGGTCGTGGTCTCGCCGCCGACGATGGCCACGTTGTGTTCGCGGGCCAGTTCGTTCATGCCCCCGGAGATGGCGAGGGCGTGATCGGGATCGAACTCGTTGGGCAGTCCGGCGGTGACCACGGCGGCGGTGGGCGTTCCGGCCATGGCGGCGATGTCGCTGAGGCAGCGGGCCAGCGCCTTGCGGCCGATCTTTTCCGGCGGCGTTTCCCGGGTGAAGTGCACGCCCTCGACGATGGCGTCGGTCTTGAACAGCAGCAACTCGCCGGCCCGTCCGCCTTTCAATGCGGCGCAGTCGTCCCCGGCGCCGACCACGACGGCGTCATTCGTCGGGAGGTTTGCGGTGACCTTTCTGATGAGTTCGAGTTCGTTCATGGCGGATTCGACCCTCAGGAAGGAAATGCGCCCGAGGCGATCATGATGAAATTGGCGGCGTTGAATAGGGCATGGGCGACGATCGGTGCAAGGAGATTGTCGGTCTTCTCGTAGAGCCAGATCAGGGCGGCGGAGAGCAGCGCAAGGGGGACAAAAGTCATGGCGTTGGCGTGGGAAAGGGCGAAGAGCAGCGAAACGCCCACGACAGCCAGGACCGGATGGCCCTGCTGCTTGATGGTCGGATAGAAGACGCCGCGAAAGAGCAGCTCCTCGACGACCGGAGCGATCAGGATGGCCACGACGCCCAGGGCGAGCAGGTTGCCCGGCGCGCTCTCGGCCTGGACGAGTTGAACGGTCTTCTGGGCCTCCGGTTCCCAGCCGGCCGACTGCAGCGCCAGCCCGCAGACGATGGTGACGAGCATGCCGCCGGGCACGGCCGCGGCCGCCGTCAGGGCTCCGAGTCGGATCGCCTCCTTCCTGTTTGGTTCGTCGAACCCGAAGGCCCGCCCCCAGGTGGTTCCGTGGTCGCGCACCAGCCCGGCGATGGCGGCGAGCGCGACGCCCTGCAGGCACAGGACTCCGACGCCCAGCGAGAACATCTGCCATGCCGGATCGTCCGCCAATGCCTCCTGGTCGACGGAAGCGGCCTCAGTATCCTCATTCCCGGCCTGGGTCGTCTCCGCCTTGGGATACGGATTGGCGACATGCAGGATCAGGCCGCCGGCGAGAATTCCGAGCCAGATCCAGCAGGCCATCAGGATCACCGGCCAGGGCTGCCATGGTTTGGGCGAAATCATCGCGCGAAGCTGACGGCAAATCCGCTCAGTGGCCGCGGTTCGTCTCCCGCTCCTCAAACCAGGCTGTCAGCTTCCCGTTCAGATCGCCGACCCGGGCGCGGTGTTCGGGGACATGGGCCAGGTCCTTCAACTCATCAGGATCGTTCTGCAGGTCGAAGAGTTGGAAGCGGTTGATCTTCGGGTAATGGATGAGTTTCCAGCGGTCGGTCCGGATCATGCGCTGGTAGCCGAAGAAGCAGCCGTAGATCTCCGGGCGGATCTGGTTCTTCTCGCCGCGCAGGACGGGCGCGAAGCTCTTTGCCTCGACGGTCGCGGGTATTGGGATGCCCGCGAGGTCGCAGGTGGTGGGGAACATGTCGCGGAGGTAGATCTGCGCCGTTGTCCGTCTGTTCTTCGGCACGCCGGGGCCGGCGACAATGAAGGGCACGCCGATGGTGTGTTCATACATGTTCTGCTTCCCCATCAGGCCGTGACTGCCAAGAGCCAGTCCGTGGTCGCTGGTGAAGATGATCACGGTGCGGTCGTATTGTCCGATGTCCCGCAACGTCCTCAGGATGCGGCCGACCTGGGCGTCCATGTCGTCGATCACTGCGTAGTAGGCGGCGATCTCCTCCCGCACGTCCGCCTTGGTGCGCGGCCAGGGGAGGAGCTTCTCGTCGCGACCGGCATAATTTCCGTGGTCGAAGGGATGCGCGGGCAGGAGGTTCCCCGGCAAGGGCATCCTGGCGGGATCGTATTTGCCCTCGTAGCCGGGGGGGATGACGAGGGGGTCGTGCGGGGCGGTGAAATTGACGTGCAGGAAGAATGGTCTGGTCGGTTTGCGTTTGAGCAGCGCGATGGCGCCGTCGGCGATATGACGGCTGGTTTCGCCGACAAGGCCGATGCCCTTGTCGAGTTCGGGTTTGCCATCGTTGGTCTTGAAGGTCCAGCCGCGATAGCCGGTGATCAGCCGGCCCTTGCGTCCGTAGGTGGGTTTGCGGCCTTCAGCCCCCGCGCCGCCCGAACTGAACAAGCCGCCGGTCTCCTCGTAGCCGCGGGATTTGGGGCTGCCGTCGTTCATCCACTTGCCGGAATACCAGGCGTGGTAGCCGGCGTCGCGCAAGGTGTCCGCCCAGAAGACCATTTCCTTGCGCAGGCGGCCGCCGGCGAAGGGCACCCCGTTCTTCCAGCCTGTCGCGCCGGTGAGGATCTCCGCGCGGCTGGGCACGCAGAGCGGGAAGGAGCAGGTGGCGCGGGTAAAGGTCATGCCCTCGCGGACGAGCCGATCCAGGTTCGGTGTGTGGATGTGTTCGTTGCCGAGGGCGCGGATCGTGTCGGGGCGCTGGTCGTCGGAGACGATGACGAGGAAGTTTGGTTTGGCTGCGGCAGCGTGAAGGGAGATGAGAAGCGCGGCCAGAACCGGCCAGGCCAGGCTGCCCGCCTGATTCCATCGCGGGCGCCGGCGCTCGGACATGCCCGTTCGCGCTTCGGTTGCGGCGTGCGCTTCGGACGGCTGCTTTGGGATCTTCATGCCGGGGGATCGTAAACCGACCCGAAGCGCAGCCAAGCCCCATTTGTTTCGTTTTTGTCACGTCGGCCTCAGACAGGCTCTTAAGGGCTTGCCAGATGGGAATTGTGCCGTTAATACACTTTTAAAGTGTTAATTTGACAACCAACCGATGTCCGGCCGGGGAATGGACGCCGCGGCGTGATCGGTTGAATTCAGCTCCAACTCAAGGATCGGAACGTCGCTGCCGAAGGGCGACCCACACCCCCCACGAGCCGCATGGACACTCTGAGCCGCATCTACCGGGAGAACCTGGCATTGGCGACTGATCTGTATCAGTTGACGATGTCCTACGGCTACTGGAAGACGGGCGCGCACACGAAAGAAGCGGTCTTCAACCTGTTCTTCCGGCGGCATCCGTTCCAGGGCGGCTACACCATCGCCTGCGGCCTCGGCTACGCGGTCGAGTATCTGCGGCATTTCCGGTTTGAGGAGAGCGATCTGGAGTATCTGGCGGGGTTGACCGGCAACGATGACCGGCCGCTGTTTGACGAGGGTTTCCTGGCGCATCTGCGCGACCTGGAGTTTTCCTGCGATGTGGACGCGATTCCGGAGGGGACGATCGTTTTCCCGCACGAGCCACTGCTGCGCATCAAGGGGCCGATCATCCAGTGCCAGATCCTCGAGACGGCGTTGTTGTGCATCATGAATTTCCAGACGTTGATCGCGACCAAGGCGGCGAGGATTGCGTCGTCGGCCGGCGATGATCCGGTGTTGGAATTCGGGCTGCGCCGGGCGCAGGGACTGGATGGGGCCTTGGCGGCAAGCTACGCGGCGCATGTCGGCGGTTGCGCGGCGACGTCGAATGTCCTTGCCGGAAAGGTCTTTGGCATTCCGGTGAAGGGGACGCATGCGCACAGTTGGATCATGTCCTTCGACGACGAGTTGGAGGCCTTTCAACGTTACGCCGAGGCGATGCCGAACAACTGCGTCTTCCTGGTCGACACCTACGACACGATCGAGGGCGTCAAGAAGGCGGTCCGGGTCGGCGAATGGCTGCGCGAACGGGGGCACAAGATGGTGGGCATCCGATTGGATTCCGGCGATCTGGCGCAGTTGAGCGTTGAGGCTCGCAGGCTGATGGATGAAGCGGGGTTTCCCGATGCGGCCATTGTGGCCAGCAACGACCTGAACGAGAAGTTGGTCGCCGAGCTCAAGGACCAGGGCTGCCGGATCAATGTGTGGGGCATTGGAACCAAGCTGGTCTCGGCGCATGATCAACCGGCGTTGGGCGGCGTCTACAAGCTTTCGGCGATCCGTCAATCGGCCGACGAGCCGTGGCGGCATCGGGTCAAGCTGTCGGAGCAGGCGATCAAGGTCTCCAACCCCGGCATCCAGCAGGTGCGGCGGTATTTTCGGGATGGCGTCGCCGTGGGCGACGTGCTTTACGACGAGGAGTCCGGGATTGGAGAAACGGCCGAGGCCGTGGATCAGGCGGATGTCGAGGCCCGGGAGTCATTCGGCGGGGGGCTTGAAAGCGAGGACCTCCTGAAGCCGTTGTTCCGCAACGGGGAGTTCGTCGGTGAAGAGGCGTCATTGGCGGTGTCGCGCGACCGGGCCCTTGGGCAGCGGAAGCAGTTCGACGCGGCCGTTCAGCGCTTCGACGACCCGGCCCGGTATTTTGTCGGTCTGGAGACGAAACTGTTCGACCTGAAGTCACGGTTGATTGCCGGGGCTCGGGCGAAGAAGGCGGAAGGAGGCGACGCGTGAAGCCGGTCAAGGTGGGAGCCGCGGTCTTGAACCAGACCGCGTTGGATTGGGAGGGCAACCGGGACAACATCCTCGGCGCGATCCGCGAGGCGAAGGCGGCGAAGGTCACGATCCTGTGCCTGCCCGAGTTGTGCATCAGCGGCTACGGCTGTGAGGATGCCTTTCATTCACCCGGCGTTCATCGCACGGCCTGGGAGATGCTGGAGGAGATCCGGCCGGCCACGAAGGGGATGATTGTCGCCGTGGGGCTGCCGGTGTTCTTCCAGAATGCGGTGTTCAACGCGGCCTGCCTGTTGGCGGACGGAAAGATTGCCGGATTCACCGCCAAGCAGAATCTGGCGGGCGAGGGGATTCACTATGAGCCGAGGTTCTTCAAGCCCTGGCCGGCCGGCGTCCAGGGGCGCCTCCGCCAAGGGAGTGAGGAGTATCCCATCGGCGATCTCTACTACGACTGCGGCGGGATCAAGATCGGGTTTGAGATCTGCGAGGACGCCTGGGTGTCGTCGCGTCCCGGTTCGCAGCTGGCGCTCAAGGGGGTGGATATCATCCTCAATCCGAGCGCCTCGCACTTTGCCTTCGACAAGCACGAGATCCGGCGGCGTTTTGTGGCGGAGGGCTCGCGCGCATTCGGGGTCAGTTACATTTATGCCAACCTGCTGGGCAACGAGGCGGGGCGCGTCATCTACGACGGCGGGGCGATCGTGGCGTCGCTGGGCAATGTCGTCGCCTGCGGTTCGCGTTTCTCCTTTGCCGACCGCGAATTGACCGCGGCGGTGGTGGATGTCGAGATGACGCGGATGAACCAGGCGCGCACGGCAAGCTTCAAGCCCAATCTGAAGGAGGCTCCGGAAAGCTGCGTGCACGTTCCGTTCAATTTTCCCAAGGCGGTCGATGTCCGGGATGAGGAGGCCGTCGAGGCGGCCTGGGAGTCGGGTGAATGCTTCAAGGAGGAGGAGTTCGCGCGTTCGGTTTCACTGGCCCTCTACGATTACATGCGCAAGAGCCGTTCGCGGGGATTCGTGGTGTCGCTCAGCGGCGGCGTGGATTCGGCGGCGGTGGCCATGTTGATTCACCTGATGGTCCGGTTCGGAGTGGCGCAGCTCGGCGTGAACGGCTTTTATCGTAAGCTGGGGCATCTGAAGAAGCCCCGTCCGCTCGATCGCAAGGCGCCTGAATTCCAGATCACCCGGCAGTTGCTGACCTGCGTCTACCAGGCGACGAAGAACAGTTCCGACACCACGAGCCGGGCGGCGCGGACGCTGGCGGAGGGCATCGGGGCGGCGTTTCATCATTTCGATGTGGATCCCCTGGTGCGGCAGTATCGCAGAACGATCGAGGAATCGCTCGGACGGGAGCTGTCCTGGGAGACGGACGACATCGCCCTGCAGAACATCCAGGCGCGTGTGCGGGCTCCGGGCGTCTGGATGCTGGCCAACATCAAGGGCGCGCTGCTCGTGTCCACCAGCAACCGTTCCGAGGCGGCGGTCGGCTACGCCACGATGGACGGCGACACCAGCGGCGGGCTTTCGCCCATCGCGGGGATTGACAAGGCGTTTCTGCGGCAGTGGCTGCGCTGGTTGGAGACGCGAGGGCCCGAAAGCCGCGTCTGTTATCCGTTTCTCGCCCTGGTCAACGGACAGGCGCCGACAGCCGAACTGCGTCCGCAGGACCGGATGCAGACCGACGAGGAGGACCTGATGCCTTATGAAATCCTTGATGAGATCGAGCGCGCGGCCATCCGGGACAAGATGGATCCCGGCGAGATCAAGGTCCTGCTGCGCCGAAAATACCCCGACCATGGCGTCGCGCAGATTGAGTTCTGGATCCGGAGGTTCTTCAATCTCTGGTGCCGGAATCAGTGGAAGCGCGAACGTTACGCGCCCTCTTTTCATGTTGACGACGAAAACCTCGACCCCAAGACTTGGTGCCGGTTCCCCATATTGTCGGGCGGATATGCCCGTGAGCTGGCGCAAATGAAGGGGCGATCAAAGGGCAAGGCTTCCTGATGCCGTATACATATCAATTCCCGCATCCCTCCGTGACGGCCGATGTCGTCATCTTTGCGATGCATGAGAACGATCTCAAGGTGCTCCTGGTCCAGCGCAAGAATCCGCCCTTCAAGAATCACTGGGCGATCCCCGGTGGATTTGTGGAGATCGACGAGGATCTGGAGGCCGGCGCGCGGCGTGAACTGGAGGAGGAGACGGGGGTGAAGAACGTCTTTCTGGAGCAGCTCTACACCTTCGGCGAGCCCAAGAGGGACCCGCGCGAACGCATCATCACGGTGGCCTACTATTCACTGGTGAATCTGGCCGATCACCCGGTGCGCGCGGGGTCCGACGCGTTGAACGCCTGCTGGTTTCCCGTGCGCCAGCCCCCGAAGCTCGCCTTCGACCACAAGAAGGTCCTGGAGATGGCGATCGAGCGGTTGAAGGGCAAGGCCCTCTATGCGCCGATCGTCTTCGAACTGCTCCCCAAGAAATTCAAGCTCTCGCAGTTGCAGGAGGTCTTTGAGATCATTCTCGATCAGAAGCTCGACAAGCGGAACTTCCGCAAGAAGATCCTCGGGACGGGCATGTTGACCGAGGCTCCGGGCATGGACAAAAGCGCCCAGCGGCGTCCGGCCAGGCTGTATCGATTCGACCGCAAGAAATTCAACAAACTGAACCGCGAGGGCGTCGGCTTTGAGTTCCGGCCGGATTCGCCGAGGAAACGCAGGACCACCGAAGCATCATGAGCAAGAGAGCGTTGATCATTGTCGATGTGCAAAACGACTTCTGTCCCGGCGGCGCGCTCGCTGTGCCGGACGGACACATGGTCGTGCCCGTCATCAACGAGCTGCAGAACAGCGGAAAGTACGACCTGATCGTGGCGACGCAGGACTGGCATCCCCAGGGGCACGGCAGCTTCGCGTCCTCGCACGAAGGCAAGCAACCGGGCGACATCGTCAGCCTTGGCGGCCTGCCCCAGATCCTCTGGCCGGATCATTGCGTCCAACAGACGCCGGGCGCTGAATTCGTCAGCTCGCTGAACACGGACAAGATCCAGAAGATTGTCCAGAAGGGAACGGATCCCGGAATCGACAGCTACAGCGGCCTTTACGACAACGGACACGGCAAGAGCACCGGTCTGGGCGAATACCTGAAGGAGCAGGCGGTCACGGATGTGGATATCGCCGGTCTGGCCACGGACTACTGCGTCAAGTTCACCGCGCTGGACACTGCGAAGGAGGGCTTCAGGACCTCGGTCGTCGTCGGCGGCTGCCGCGGCGTGAATCTCGTTCCATCCGACGTGGACAACGCGTTGCGGGCCATGCGGATGGAAGGCGTGACGCTGATCTGAACGATCCGCTTCACGCTTTGCGCCCGTGAGCCCGGTCACGCATTTCTTCATCGGCTGGGCGGTCGCCAATTCTGCGGAACTCGACAGGCGCGAACGGACCATGGTGGCTGTCGCCGGGATTGCGCCGGATGTGGACGGCCTCGGCATCGTTGCGGAACTTCTTACCAAGGACTCGGACAAGCCCCTTCTTTGGTGGTCGGAATATCACCACGTGCTGGGGCACAATCTTGGCATGTGCCTGCTGTGTTCGGCGCTTGCCGCAGCCTTTGCACGGCAGCGTCTGAAGACCGCCTTGCTGGTGGCGCTCAGTTTCCATCTGCACCTGGTCGGCGATGTCATCGGCGCGCGCGGACCGGACGGCGATCAATGGCCCATTCCCTATCTGCTGCCGTTTTCAGACTCCTGGAATCTGGCCTGGGAGCATCAGTGGGCGCTCAATGCCTGGCCCAATCTCCTGATCACCGCAGTCATGATCGGACTCGCGCTCTACTGGTCGTGGGAGCGCGGTGTGTCGCCGTTGGAACTTGTCTCGGAACGCGCGAACCGGTCGGTGGTGGACGCGATCAGGAACCGGTTCCCGCTCAAGTGTTGAAGAGTTCGCAGTCCAAGGCGCGGGATGGCAAATGGCAAATGGCAAATGGCAAAGAAGTTCTCGGTTCGCCGTTCCCTGTTCCCGGTTGATTGAAACTGAACCGGGAACAGAGAACAGAGAACAGAGAAC
>JAYPEY010000127.1:0-15503 GCA_038126035.1 Verrucomicrobiales bacterium
TTCCCGGAAAACCATCTCATTCGCAATGGGCCAGTTCACGGGGGCCCAATCACTCTGACGCGGTGTTGCAGGATGGGTTTGCAACGTCGCGCGCGGCGCCGATCGTGGGCAAGCCTTCGGGCACGGCGCACGCCGACAACTCCGGCGCCGCGGTGGAGCGGGGCGGCGGCATGTTGGAGCCCTTTCATGGCGGCAAGCACGGCGAGCATTCCCTGTGGTTCACCTGGAAGGCCCCCGCCAGCGGCATCGTCACCTTCAACACCCGGGGCAGCGACATCGACACCGTCCTCGGCGTCTACACAGGGGACTCCCTGAATGCGCTGCAGATGGTGCGGGAAGCCGACGATCACAAGGACGATGAAAGCGACATGGGCTCCGGCGACCTGCAGGCGAATTTCTTTGCCGCCTCCGTCCGTTTCGAGGCGGTGGCCAACACCGATTACCACGTCGCCGTGGATGGTTTCGCCGGGGCGACCGGCAACGTCGTGGTCAACTGGGCGTTGGAGGAGACGGCCGACGATCTGCCGGAATTGGTCGAGCAGTCGGCGCGCAACATCGTGGCGGACAAGGGGGATCCGGTGGAGTTGCGCGTCCTGGGATTCGGCGTCGCCCTGAGCTTCAAGTGGTTTCACAACGGCGTCGAGATTCCGGGAGCCGATGGTCCGCTCCACGTGATCGACAGCCTGGACGAGACGAAGGTGGGGCAGTATCAGGCGGAGGCCTCAAGTCAGGGCGGCGCCCGACGCATCCGAAGCAAGGCCTTCCTCGTCGAGATCGGCGCCGACGCCAACGCCAACACGGTCAACAAGCTTCAGGACATGGACAGCCCGGCGTCGCCCGGCGCCAGCGCGGCGGGTTTTCGCGCGCCGCAGAATCTGGTTCCCGTCGCCGCGGGGGCGCTGGGCACGCAGGTTGCCAACAATGCCCGGTCGGCGACGCAGCAGGATGAGATCCGGATCGCCAATCAGCTCGGCGGCGCGTCGCGCTGGCTGCGGCTGCAGGTCACGGAGAACACCCGGCTGACTGTCGACACCATCGGCAGCGAGATCGACACCCTGCTCGCCATCTACACCGGCGCCGATCTTGTCAACGCGACCTTCGCCGACCTCAGTTTTGTCGGCAGCGATGACAATGGCGCGCCGGATGGTTTGCGCAGCCTCCTGGCCAATATTCCGGTTTCGCCCAACGAGTATCTGATCGTGGTCGATGGCAAGAACGGGCAGAAAGGCGAGATCCGGATCAACTATCGGCTGGGCGCCGCTCCGGTGGTGACCCAACAACCGACGGCCGACAACGCCACGCCGGCGGTGGGACAGAATGTGAGCCTTGCGGCGGTCGCGTCGGGAACGCCGGCTCCCGCTTATCAATGGCGTTTCAACGGCGAGGACATACCCGGCGCGACGCAGGCGACCCTGGCCCTGACCGACGTACAGTTGTCCCACAGCGGCTCCTACAGCGTGGTTGTGAAGAACCACATGGGTGAGCGCGTCAGCCAGATCGCGCCGTTGGCGGTGTCGCCCGGAGGCATGGCTCCGACGATCACCCAACAACCGATGTCGCAGTCCGCCTGCGTCAGCGGCGGCGTCGCGTTCATGGTGGCGGCCACCGGATCGCCAGCGCCCACGTTCGCCTGGCGCAAGAACGGGACGCCGATTCCGGGCGCGACCGGTTCCTCGTTGATCTTGAATCCCGTCTCGTCCGGCGATGCGGCCGTCTACGACGTGGTGGTCATGAATTCGGAGGGCATGCAGACGAGCCAGATGGCGACGTTGGTCGTCCTGCAGTCGCCGACGATCACGCTGCAGCCGCGGCCTCTGAGCATCGTCAGTTCCGGCGATTCCGTGATGTTGGGGGTGGCGGCTTCCGGGGCCGGGCCGCTCAGTTACCAGTGGAAACGCAACGGTGTCGCTGTTGCGGGTGCCACTGGAGCTGCGCTCACGATTCCGTCGGTGACCCGGTTGACCGCCGGTCGCTACACCGTCGAGGTTTCGAATGACTGCGGTATGACGGAAAGCTCCGACGCGCTTGTGCTCCTGCGCCAGATGGCGCGGCAGAAGTTCCAGGTCGGGAAGTTTGGGTTCGACTTCTGCGGCCGGGAAAACACGGTATACCAGGTGCAGTATTCCAGCGACCTGAAGACCTGGATGAATCTGGGGACGGTGACCATGGACGCCGCCGGCGTCCCGGTCAGCGTCACCGGCAGCCTCAGCCTGGACGGCGGCCGTCTTGCGGATGAAACCTCATCCACCGCGCTCGGCAGCCGGATCTATCGGATCCGCGAAGCGCCCTGACTTGTCAAGCGGCTCGCTGTGACAGCTCGCCCTACCGGGAGACGTGAAGAAGGTGGGGCGAATTGTCCTCAATGAGCCTGCCTACTGCATCCGGATCTTGAAATCCAGCTGCTGATTCCCGCGCAGGACGGTGATCGGGAGGATGGCGCCCTGCATCTTCCTCCGCATGGCATGCGCGAGGGCTTGTTCTTCGGTGGCCCTTCGGGTGACGCCGTCGAAGGCAATGATGATGTCTCCCTTGCGGACGCCGGCCCGTTTGGCGACGGCGTGATCCCCGTATTGGCCGACGTGCTTGGCCTCCAACGCGAGTTGGTTGTTGTTCAGGCCGCGCTGCCTGCGCTCCTCGTCGGTCAGGTCGTCGAGCTTCATACCGCCGAAGCCCATGCGCCGCATGTCCCAGGAGGTGACCCGCCAGATGAAGGGGCTGGCCCGCCGCCAACCGGCGAGCAGCGAAACGGTCAGCGTGCGGGACGCTCCGTCGTTGGAAACAGTCCAGGTCTGCCGCGCGGAATCGTTTCCGGTCTGCTCCAACGCCCACTGGATGTCGCCGACGGAAATGATCTTCTGGCCGTCGATGGAGTCGATGGAATCGCCGCTCTTGAAGCCAGCCTTGGCGGCGATGGAGCCGGGGGCGACGCGCAGCACGCTGGCGCGTTTTGTCGGGTTCATCTTGAGTCCCATGACATCGGGCATGGGGTAGGGGTGAAGCAGTTGGTCGGGCATGGGTTGCTTGCGATCCCGGTAAAGCCGCCTTTGCGCCTCGCGCACCTGGTGGCAGTGAATGCAGCTTTTGGCGACCTGGCCGTTGTAGTCCAGTGATGAGGTGTAACGTGACTGCAGCAGGGGGTATTCCTCCGGCGTCTTGTAGCGTTGTTTGACGCCCTGTTTGCCTGTCAGGGAAGGCTTGTTCCCTGGATAGTCCTTGTGAATCTCCAAGGCCCCCTCCAAGGCCGCGGCGAGGCTTTCCAGTGAGATCTCCCTTTGCGCCTCCTTCATGTCCGAGCGCGATCCGTAGCGGCCGTAGATCGTCTTGTCGGCGTTCATGAAGAACACGGCGAAGGTCATGTCGAAGTCGAACTGGAAGGTCTCCAGGTCCACGCCGTTCATCTGGATCATCCGCACGCTGACGAACTGGTCCATCAGTTGGCGGATTTTGGGATCGCGACGGACAACCTGCCCGTCAAATTCGGAGCAGCTGTGTCAAGGGATGCATCGGAAGACGACCATGAGCGGCTTGCCCGTTCGACGCGCCTCGGCGCGGGCCTGCTCGAGGTCGTTGTAGATCCACTCCTCGATCTGTTGCACGTCGGCCTTGTCCTTGTGGACCATCTGGTCGCGGGTAAGCTTATTCTGCGCTGCCTGGGTGGCGGTTGCGGCGCAGAGCGAAAGGGCGATTGAGGAAAGGATGGCGATGCGTTTCATGGCGGATTCTCGATCTGGCCGGAAAGGTCGCAGGATCGTGGGCGCAAGGCGAGGCGTTTTTGATGCGCCCTCCAGTGACGGTGAAACAGCAATCCCGCAACCGGCTTCGCGGGGCGGATCACGATGACACCGAGTCCGGTTCGGCCGGGTGGCGGGCGTTGTCTGTATCGGCGCGCCGTCGTCGAGCATCCCGGACGGCAAATCCGGTCAGCCCGAGCGCCAGGATCATGGTCGCGCCGCTGAGATAAAGGGAACGGGAGACGGGTTCGAAGCGGAATTCGATATCGTGGGCTCCCGGTTCGAGATACACGCCCCGCATCAGGTAATTGGCGCGGAGAAGTTCGGCGGGTTTGTTGTTCACGTAGACCTTCCAGTCCTCGTGGTATCCGTCGTTCAGCAGGAGGATGGCTGGGTGGCCGACAATGGCTTCCAGGCTGACCCTGTGCGCGTCGTAATGGACGATCCTGACCGGTTCCGGTCGGGGCAGGGTCACGCCATCCGCCGAGGGCGGCGCGTCGCCGGTGATAATCACACTGGCGGTCGGGTCAAACTCCGGATCCACGATGCGCCGCAAGGCCGCGTCTGGATCCGGCTGCGATTCCCACCGATGGAACAGCAGCGCCCGCGGCAGGGCGCCCGTAAATTCGATCAACGCAAGCGGGCCGGACTCGTTCCGTGTCGCGCGGGCATAGAACTCTTCGTCGAAGTCGATGGAGAAGGGCGTGTGCATCCGGAAGCGTCGTTGGTCCGGGTCGAGCCGGTCGTTCGCAATTCCGATGAAGTCGACCGGACCGTTCGTTTGGATGACGCTCTTGACGCCGATCAGAAGGCGCGTCCCGGTCAGTTCGTACTCTCGGGCGGCGAAGTCGCCGACGGCCTCCTTGAAGCGCGCTTTTTCCTCCTTCATCCGGGGTTCCTGAGGGATGTCGAGGCTCTGGATTCCGTGGTATCGGAAGGACTCGTTGAGCCAGTGGCGGATGTAGTCCTGTCGGAAGGATTGCAGGTAGGGGATCTCCGGAAAGGGGGCGATGGCGACGCGGCGCTCGTGCGCGTCCTCCTTCAGGATGGCGAGGATGTCATCGGTCGCGTACTCCTTCTCGTGGTTGAGGTAGCGGATCCAGGGGGCGTTGGCGCGCGCGAAGTCCGCGATCAGCACAAACGCCAGCAGTCCCCAGGCAAACCGGGCGCGGACGCCGCGAAACCTGCCGGCGAGAATCAGGAACTGGATGCACAAGGCCGCCCCCAGAAACACGAGGCCCACCGCCCACTCGCGGATGCTGAAGTCGATGGTCGCCGCCGCCTGCAACGGCTGAAACGCCTCCAGGGTCAACTGCTCGACCAGGAGCTCCTTCGAGTTCGTGTAGGCGATGAAGCCCAGAAGACACAGGCCGGCTGCTCCAAGGCTGCCTTGAATCCACTTCCGTTCGAATGCGCCCGCCTGGCGCCACCATTCGCCAAGGGTGGGCTGAGCCTGCCCGGCGACGGGTTCATCCGGATTCAGAAAGCGCTTCGCCAGATCCTGAAGACCGAAGGCAAACAGGACGACGACGGCCGTATGATAGACCTGCATGAACTTGATCGGATTGCGGATGGCGGAAAACCACGGCAGTTCGTAGGCCAGGCCATAGAGGGGGGCGTAGCGTCCGAAGGCCATGAGCAGCGAGACCAGGGCTCCCGCCCCAAACAGCCAGATGAAGCGTCGTTCGAACAGGGTGAACGGTCCGGAGGTCCGGCAGGATTGGATCAACGCCCAGGCCGCGAGCAGCAGGACGAGAATGCCCGCGTATTCGCCGGAGCCGGAATGGCGGAGCGCGCCGGCGTTCGCCTTGATGACCTCGCGCGCCCGGGCCTGATCCGATTCATTGAGAGAAGGAAACTGGTCCAGGTACGCCTGCATGGGCAGCGACCGGCCGACCATGCCCCAGTAGCGTCCGCCGTCCGGCGTGTCCATCCGGTAGCCGAAAGCGCCGGGGATGGCGACGCGGATGATCTCGCGCTTGGGCAGGCTCCACCGGGTGGCAAAGTCCCACCGGGCGCTGCGAGTGGCGTCGTCCTGCGCCGCGCCCTGGACGCCTCGGACCTGGGTCTCCACCAGGGTGATCACACACTGGCCGGCGATCAGCAGCGCGCAGACGGTCATCAGGGCCGTCCAACCGACGCCCTTGGCGAGTCGGACGCGCGGCGGGGCGTCGGTCGTGGCGATACCGTGAATCGCGATCGCCGCGAAGGCGACATGGACGCTGAAGATCGCGCCCATGTCGAAGCCCTCCATCACCGACATGCCGACCGCGAATCCTGCCAGGGAATATCGCAGCGAGGCGCGGTGAATGTTCGGCGAAACGAGCGCGGCCAGGGCAAGGTAGATCATGCCTCGGGCCATGATCCAGGCGGACAATCCCCAGCAGGCGTTGGAAAAGGCGTTCATGTTCAACATGGCCGCAAATCCGGACAGGGCGCAAACGGCCGGGTGAAAGCGCAACTGCCTGCAGAAAAACCAGACCGAGGCCCCCAGGAACAGGAGCGCCATGGGCGCGTAGAACTTGGCGCTGCCCGCCGCGCCCAACGGAATGCTCAACAGCCATGAAAGGGTCAGCCGATTGCTGACCTCCTCCCGGCCCACCCAATGCAGGGGATGCCACGCGCCGCGCAGGTCGTCGTAGCGATACGCCTCCCGGCTGAATTGATGCGCCGCCGGACTGTCGTTCGAGAACAGCGCCCAGCCCGGTCGAAAGCTGTCGTAGAACAGGATCGCCAGCAGCGCCGCCATCGCCAGCAGGGCGATCAGGAACTGCGGCAGGGGACCGCGCCGGGAGGTTGGGGGATTCTTGTCGGACATCGACCGGCGCAACGTAGCCAAACGGGACGCGGCGATCAATTACGGACTCGGCGTGGAGGACGCCTCAATTCCGATACTGCGCCCGGAAAGCCTTGGGCGTCATGCCGGTGCGCCTGCGGAACTGCACGGTGAAGGCGCTCTGGTCACAGAACCCGTGATCGATGGCAATCTCGATGATGGAGGCCTCGGAGCGGGCGAGGGCCTCGCTGGCCGCCTGGATCCGGGTGCGCATGACGAACTCGTGCGGCGCCATGCCGAAGGCCTCCTGGAACTTGCGGGTCAGGTGTCGCTCCGACATGCCGGCCGCCTTGGCGAGTTCCGGTCCCGCGATCCTCTCGCGGAAGTTCTGACGGATGTACTCCACCGCTTTGGAGACGCTCGCGAAGGGACCGTGCATCGTTCGGCGCCCCTCGTAACTGTGGGTGATTCCCATCAGGCCGATGACCTCGCCGCCGCTCCCGTGCATGGGGAGCTTGGTGGTGATGAACCAGTCGAGAATGCGCTGTTCGTTGTACCAGATCTCCAGCCGATCGATCAGCGGTTCGCCGGTCTCGAAAACCCGCCGGTCGTCGCGGGCAAAGGAGTCGGCTATCTCGCGCGGAAAAAACTCGTAATCCGTCGTGCCGACAATCTCGTCCTCATGCTGCAGCCCAAGTCGGTCGAGAATCGCCTGGCTGGCGACAATCAGCCGGCTTTGGGTGTCCTTCACAAAGAAGAAGACGCCCGGGATATGCTCGAAAAGACGCCGCAATTCAAGCGGATCGCAAATCGAGGCAAGAAATCCGCTTTTGATGGTCAGTTGGTTCATGGCGGGATTTCAATAAACTTTGTCGAAAGCGCAATACAATTTTTGCGCGCAGTTTTCGTCTGATTGCACAAGTATTGGAGCGTCGATTGTGGATTGTTGACAATTTGATGAATTGCAGCGCAATCGATCAGGTCTGAATTTGAAATGATGAAGAACGCGGCTCCAACGATTCGATCGGCAAGGGAACAGATCGCCGACCAGTTGCGGAACGAGATCCTGGCGGATCTGTTCTGCGACGATGAACCGATGCGCGAGGCGGCCCTGGCCGAGCGGTTTGGCGTGAGCCGCGGCCCGGTGCGCGACGCTCTGCTGCAGCTCAGTCAGGAGGGCGCGCTGACCTACAAGCCCAACCGTGGCGTGCGCGTCAACGCCCCGGCCGCCAATGGCGAGCGCGACTTCATGATGTCCCTGCGCGCCAGAATCGAGCTGGAGGCGCTGCGGGGATTTGTCCGCGATTGCGACGACAGGGACCGTGAAGCGCTGCGCGGGATCCTGGACCGGATGAAGGCGGCCTGCCGCGCGAAGGACGTGCCGGCGATTGTGGGCAGCGACCTGGCCCTGCATCGTTACCTGATCCGGCGCGGCGCTTCCGAAAAGGTGGAGGCGGTCTGGAAATCCATCGCCGTCCGCATCCGGATGGACTACTCGCGCTTGACGAAATACATGGAGATTCACCGCGAACATGAACAACTCGTGGAGGCAATTCTGAGCGGCGATTTGAAACAGGCGCGAGCCGCCTTGAAAGCGAACTTGATTTGATCTGATTGGAACAGATTTCCCCAAGGATACATATGAGAACATTGAAGAAATCCCTGATCATCGCCGGCGTGGTCGTGTCGCTGTCGGCCGCTGTCCAGGCGGCGGAGAGCAAGGCCGAGATTGAGAAACTCTTCACCCTGAAGGTGAAGCCGACCCTCACGGAGAAATGCTACGGATGCCACGGGGATCCGAACAAGAAGGTCAAGGGCGGCTTCAAGGTCAACACGCGCGAGGACCTGCTCCGCGGCGGCGATGAATTCGGCGCCGCCATCTCCCCCGGCTGGTCCAAGAGCAGCTTCATCATCAAGGCGGTGAAGTGGGAGGAGGAGGACTGCGAGATGCCGCCGAAGGAAAACGACCGGTTGACCGAGGCGCAGATTGCGGACCTGGCGAAATGGATCGACGCCGGCGCTCCCTGGCCGAGCGAGGAAAGGCAGAATGAGATCCGTCTGGCGGAGAAGATGAAGGAGCGCACCAGGGACGGTGTTCTGATCAAGACCTCGGGCGGGCTCTCGGACGACTGGACCTACCGCCGCTACCAGCCGGAGGAAGTCTGGGCGTTTCAGGAGCTCAAGAAGCCGGAGGTTCCCAAACTTCAAACTCTCAACTCTCAACTCTCAACTCTCAACTCCTCCCCCAATCCGATCGACGCCTTTGTCGGCGCGCGTCTCCAAAAGGCCGGCTTCAAGCCCGCGCCCAAGGCCGATCCCCGGACATTGATCCGTCGCGCGAGCCAGGACCTCACCGGGTTGCCGCCGACGCCGAACGAGATCTACAAGTTCAACCAGGCATGGAAGAAGGACGCGGATCAGGCGTGGAACGACCTGGTGAACCGTCTGTTGGCCAGCAGGCGTTACGGCGAGCGTTGGGCCCAGCATTGGCTGGATGTCGCGCGCTACGCGGACACCGGGGGCTACTCCAACGATTACGAGCGCTCCAACATGTGGCGTTACCGCGACTACGTGATCCGTTCGTTCAACGACGACAAGCCCTACGATCAGTTCGTCATCGAGCAGGTCGCGGGCGACGAGCTCGCCGACGCTTCGTTGCGCAGCCGGATCGGGGATTGGAACAGGTTTCAGAAAGCGCGGGAGAAGGGCGACCAGTACAACGAGGAGGAAAGCGGGTGGTTGGTGGCGTCCAGTTTCCTGCGGATGGGGCCGTGGGATCCGGCGATGGTCAAGAAGCCCGAGGCGCGGCAGATGTACATCGATGACGTCGTCAACGCCGTCGGGCAGACCTTTCTCGCCTCGATCCTCAAGTGCGTGAAGTGCCACGATCACAAGTTTGATCCGATACCGACACGGGACTACTACCGGATGTACGCCGCCTTCGCGGCGACGCAGTTGGCCGAGCGTCCGGCGCCGTTCCTGCCGGAGGAGAACAAGGCCGGCTTCGAGGAGGGGCGGGAGTTGACGAAGAAGCTGCATGCCTTCGCCACGAAGAAGCGGAACGAGCTTTACGACAAGCGCGAGACCGCCGCTCGCAAGTGGTACAAGGAGAACAACCGCGAGTATGTCGCTCATGCCGATCGCAAGGATCTGCCGGATGAGGAGAAGCCGCCGCGGCATGTGGGGCTGGATCACATCGAGCAGGGCCGCCTGAAAGTGCGGGAACAGGACGAATGGATCTGGAACCGGCGTCTCGAGCGATATCAGCCGATGGTGCAGAGCGTCTACAACGGTCCGGACCCCGGCTTCCTCAACGCCCGCAAGCTGCGGATGAACGCCAAGGCCAACAACAAGTGGCGGCCGGACAGCCACATCCTGCTGGTCGGCGCGTTGCAGGCGCCCGGCGACGAGGTCACTCCCGGCGTCCTGAGCGCTTTGGGCGTTCCGGTGTCCGCGTCGGATGGCGAGGGCGACGATCCCTATGAGATCGCCGGTGAGTTGGACGGGCGTCGCACGTCCGTCGCGAAGTGGATCGCGCATCCGAAGAACCCGCTGACCGCGCGGGCGATCGTCAACCGCGTGTGGCAATACCACTTTGGCAAGCCGTTGGCCGGGAATCCGAACAACTTCGGGGCCAAGGGCGCAAAGCCGACGCATCCGGAACTGCTCGACTGGCTGGCCGTGGATTTCGTCGAGAACGGCTGGAAGATGAAGCGGCTGCATCGGTTGATCATGTCGTCCCGGACCTATCAGCAATCGGGCAGACATCCGGCGTTTGAGAAGCTGGCCGTGAAGGACGCCGACAACGACCTGTTTGCGTATTACCCTTCGCGTCGACTGACCGCCGAGGAACTGCGCGATGGCATGCTCAAGGTCACGGGCGAGTTGAACACGCAGATGGGCGGTCTGCCGATCATGCCGGAGATGAACATGGAGGTCGCGCTTCAGCCCCGCATGATCCAGTTCTCATTGGCGCCCGCCTACACGCCTTCCCGCACCCCGAAGGAACGCAACCGCCGCAGCATCTACGCCTATCGCGTCCGCGGTCTGGCCGATCCCTTTCTGGAGACCTTCAATCAACCGAGCCCGAACGATTCCTGCGAGGAGCGCGACGCTGCGTCTGTTTCTCCGCAGGCGTTCACGCTGCTGAACAGCGACGTCATGACGGACCGTTCCATCGCCTTTGCGCTGCGCGTGGAGAAGGAGGCCGGGACCCTGGGCAAGCAGGTGCGCCGCGCGTTTCAACTGGCCCTGGGACGCGTTCCGACCAAGGCCGAGCAGGATCGTTTGACGGCCTACGTGTTCGAGATGCGCAAGTACCACAACAAGGCGAAGCCTGCGAAGGCGGACTATCCCACCCGCATCACGCGTTCGCTGGTCGAGGAATTCTCCGGCAAGCCCTTTGAGTATGAGGAGATCCTCCCGGTGTTTGAAAACTACACGCCCGACAAGAAGGCCGCCGATGTCAGCGTCAACACCCTCGCGCTGGCGGACCTCTGCCTGCTGCTCTTCAACAGCAATGAATTTGTGTATGTCTACTGAGCTGAGAGAAAGACCGAATAGCGATTGACGAACAAGGATTGCTGATTGTTGAAGTTGGGGGAATGTATGAATGACAAAGCGTTTGATCTGGAAGACAGGCTTGTGGATTTCGCAGTGAGAATTATCGGCGTTGTCGAAGTGCTCCCTGAGACGCGTGCGGGAAAGCATGTGGCTGGCGCTGTGGCACGTCGCCAGCGCCGAATTACGGCGAAGCCCAGGCTGCGGAATCCCTGAAGGATTTCATTCGCAAGATGAAGGTCTGTCTGAAGGAACTTCGCGAGTCCATGATCTGGCTGAAGATCATTTTTCGGAAACCCCTGTGCCCGCCTGATCGATTGGAATCCATCATGAAGGAGTGCGACGAGCTGATCGCCATTTTCGTCTCCAGCACAAAGACCGCTCAACAGAACCAGTCCGGCGAAGCCGCTGACTAAGACTTCAAAAATCAACAGTCCTTGTTCATCAATCTCAAATCTCCTGATCGCGTATGAAATCCACCATCTGTTCCCGCACTGTTTCGACGCCGGCTTCGCGCCGTGAGTTTCTTTATGGCCTTGGCGCCTCGCTCGGTTCCGTGGCCATGACCAGCGCGGTCGCCAAGGACGCGCCCGCGGGCGCCAAAGGCCCGTTGGCAGTGAAGAAGCCCATGCTGCCCGCCCGCGCCAAGAACGTCATCTTGCTCTTCATGGAGGGCGGTCCCGGGCATATGGACACCTTCGATCCCAAGCCGACCCTGACCAGGCTGCACAAGACCGAGTCCAAATCCACCAAGAGCCTGGCCAACGGATTCAAGTTCTTCGTCGGGAGCCCGTTCAAGTTTCGCAAGGTCGGTCAGTCCGGGTTGGATATGTGCGATCAGTGGGAACACCTCGCCGATCCCGAGGTTGCCGACGAACTCTGCAACTATCGCGGCTGTCAGGCGGAATCGCTGAATCACCCCGAGGCCCTGTTCCACATGAACACGGGCAGTCGTCTGGGCGCGGATCCGGCGATCGGAGCCTGGGCGACCTACGGCCTCGGCAGCGTGAATCAGAATCTCCCCGGCTTCGTGGTCATGACGGAGCTCGCCATGCCGCAGGGCGGTTCCCGCAACTGGTCCAACGGCTACCTTCCCGCCTTCTACCAGGGCACGCGCCTGCGCCCGACCGGCTCCCCGATCCTCGATCTCAAGTCGCAGCCCAACAAGTCGCGCGATCATCAGCGAAAGGCCCTGGATGCGCTGGCGTTTCTCAATGACCGGCACAAGTCGAAGCATCCCGAGCACGCGGATCTGGCGGCCCGGATGGAATCCTACGAACTGGCCTATCGCATGCAGACCGAGGTGCCGGACGTCATTAACCTCAAGGGCGAGCCGGAGCACATCCGCGAGATGTACGGCATGAATGAGGAAGAGACCGGCGAGTTCGGCAGGCAGTGCCTCATGGCGCGGCGTCTCGTGGAGAAGGGCGTCCGCTTCGTGCAGGTCTTCTCCGGCGGCTGGGACAGCCACGATTACCTCGAGCGCGGCCATTCCTCGCGCATCAAGAGCGTCGACAAGCCGATCGCGGCGCTGATCAAGGACCTGAAACAGCGCGGCATGCTGGAGGACACGCTCGTCGTCTGGACCGGCGAATTCGGCCGCACGCCCGACAACAACAAGCGCGGCGGCGTCTATTCCCTCGGCCGCGGCCACAACGCCGACGCCATGACCATGCTGCTCGCGGGCGGCGGCGTGAAGCCGGGCTCCATCGTCGGCGCCACGGACGACCTCGGCTCCGAGGCCGTGGATGTGAAACATCCGATCCGTGACTTCCACGTCACCCTGCTGCACCTGCTCGGTCTTGATGACAACAAGCTGACCTACTTCCACGGCGGCCGCTTCAAGCAGCTCAGCCAGTTCGGCGGCAAGGTGATCACCGAGATGCTGGCGTAACGGGGAAAGGGGAAAGGCGGAGGAGTCAAATATCGACTGCTGAACAAGGATTGAAGATTGTTGAAGTCCGGCAGTCCTTCAGGAATCAATAATCCGTGTTCGATACATACGGCCTGAGGAAAACGAGCTGATCTCAAGCGTCAAGCTCACCTGGGCACAACCCAGATGTTGCGGAAGAAGACGGGGTTGCCGTGGTTCTGGAGGAAGACGGGGCCGCCTTCGTCCTTGATTTCTCCCCGGATCGGCGCGGCGGTCGTGTGGCTCTTGTTCAGTTCCTGATCCTCGTGGACGACCACGCCATTGAGTTTCACCGTGATTCTGGGCCAGGCGGTGCGCCGGCCGTTGTCGTCGAACTTGGCGGCGGTGATCTTCACGTCGTAGGTCTGCCAGGAGAGCGGCGGGAGGCACATGTTGAGCTTGGGCGCAGCGATGGAATAGATGCCGCCGGTCTCGTTCATGCGGCCGTCCAAGCCGAATGAATCCAGCACCTGCGTCTCCCAACGGCCGCCGTAGTAGACGCCGCTGTTGCCGCGGCCCTGGCCGCGCGCTTTCGGCATGTAGGGGGTGCGGAATTCAATGTGGATCTCGCAGTCCTTGAAGGTCTTCTCGCTGGTTGTTCCGGTGGCGGCCAGCAGACCGTCGACGACCCTGCCGTTCTTCCAGCCTTCGGCGGAGGAGCCATCGAACAGAACCACGGCGTCTTTCGGCGGTTCCTTGCCGACAGTGGGGCTTTGGCGTTCGATGCGCGGCAGTTTGAAGCGTTCGTCCGAGATCCGCCCCTTGATCCGGCCGTCCTTGATGATGGCTTCGATTTCGCCGTTATCACTCTCAAACAAGACGCCGTCTTCCTTGGCGGAGCCGGCTACACGTGTGCGCTTCTTATCCTTGGTCCAACCAAGTCCGGGAAGTCCGCCTTCGAGGAAGTAGGCGTCGAATCTGCCGTCGCCCAAGGCAACGACCTGCACGCCAAACTTTGCGCCATTGCTGACGCTGCCGTATTCGCCCTGGATGGAGAAGTCGGGATCTTCTTTGCGCGCCGTTTCGGGGTCGGTCCAGGCCTTGTTCTTGTCGGCGGCGTGGGCGAGGCAGGCGACGAGGGTGACTGCGGCGATGAGGTGGCGGAGAGTGGATTTCATGTGGAGACGTTTGTTTGAGCGCCGGATCAAAGCAGAATTAGTCCCTTCCTGCCACAGAAAGGAACAGCGCTCGCGGTTGGGGTTCACGCCTTGAAGCGGATTAACAGATTCCGCAGCCGCGACCTTTAGGTCGCGCATCGTTCGGCATGGCAAACTGGCTCACGATTTCACGAGCTGCGCCCGGCGCAGTTGCGAGTTCATTGAAAGCGCCCTGACATGTTTTCGCGTGATTGCACGCTGAAGCGTGAACTCGAACGAGGCGCGAATCCCGCTCAGGCGTAAGTCCGCAGCAGCCGATTTTACCTGCTGATCGATGAGACGCCATTTCCTGGAGTCGACGGCAGCCGGATGAGGCCGTTGTCGATCCGAACGCCGTTCGCAATGTCCTTCGCCAACAATTCGGCGCCATCCAGGTCGGCAAAATCGAGCAAGGGCGCCAGTTGCGCGGCGGCGGAGATGCCGACGGAGCTTTCCACCATGCAGTCGACCATGGTCTTCATGCCGAGGGTTCTCGCTTCCCGGAGCATGCGCGCCGCCGGAGTCAGACCGCCGCATTTGCACAGCTTGACGTTGACGCCGTGAAAGCGGCCTTCGCATCGCGCGACATCCGTCTCCACCTGGCAGCTTTCATCGGCCACGATGGGAAGGGCCGACTCCCGGAACACGCGACGGTGATCCTCGTCGTCGGCCTCCGCCGGCAGCGGTTGCTCAATGAATTCGACGCCGAGCGAGGCGAGTTCGCGCGAATTGGCGATGGTTTCCTCCGGAGTCCAACCGCAGTTGGCATCGACCCGCAGCGTGGCGTCGGTCGCCTCGCGGAGGTGGCGGACGATTTCCACATCGTTGTCCGTGCCCAGCTTGATCTTGTAGACCGGCCAGTCGGGACGCTCCCGCAGCTTTCTGACCATTTCATCGATGTCGGCGATGCCGATCGTGTAGCTGGAGCAGGGGACGGCGTCATGCCATGGAAGACCGAGTATTTCGTGGGTGGGGCGATTTGTCAGTTTTCCGAACAGGTCGTGGGCGGCGAGGTCGATGGCGGACAGGGCGAAATTGTCGTCCGGCAGCAGTGAGCGGAGCTGTTCCCAAAGCTGCGCGGGGTCGCCGAATTCGAACGAGGCCAGCAGGTTGCGGCAGCGTTCCGCCGAGTGACTCATCGAGTCGATGGTGAAACCGTAGTAGTTGTTGGAGGTGGATTCCCCGAACCCGCTTGCGCCGTCCAGTTCCAACTCGACGACCAGCGTTTCCTGCACCGTGGTGGTTTCACGTGAGATGGTGAAGGGGCGCTCGAGCGGCAGCTCAAACCTGTGGAGCCGGATGTTCATGGGATCAGTTCCTTGCGAAATTTCAATTGATTGGGCCCCCGTGAACTGGCCCATTGCGAATGAGATGGTTTTCCGGGAAAA
>JAYPEY010000128.1:0-12047 GCA_038126035.1 Verrucomicrobiales bacterium
TTCTTGGGCGCTGCCTTTTTCTTGGGGGCGGCTTTCTTCTTGGCGGCGGCCTTCTTCGGCGCTGCCTTCTTCACCGCAGCCTTTTTCTTCGGCGCGGCTTTCTTTTTGGGAGCTGCTTTCTTTTTAGCTGGCATGAAGTATCACCTCCGTTCCGTAATGGGCTTAAATTGCCTTAGTAAAATTCATGCGTTCTTTAGTGAACGTTTTTTAAACACATTCAAAAGAGGCGCCTAGTACTTTTGTTAAAAAAATGTGAACTTCTTTTCACGTTTTTGGTTTCGTTCATCCTTCGATTCAGTTCAAAACAACCGCGCGATGGCCAAAGAAAAAAAGATCACGCCCATGATGCAGCAGTATCGTCGCATTCGCGGCGAGCTGCCGAAGGACGCGTTGCTGCTTTTTCGTCTCGGCGATTTCTACGAGATGTTCTTCGAGGACGCGCAGGACGGCGCGAAGATCTTGAACGTGGCGTTGACGAAGCGGGGCACGACGCCGATGTGCGGCATTCCCTACCACGCGGCCAACGGCTACATCGCCCGCATCCTGAAGGCGGGCCGCAAGGTCGCCATCTGCGACCAGGTTGAGGAGGCGAAGCCGGGGCAGCTCGTGAAACGCGAGGTCACGCAGATCGTCAGCCCGGGAACGCACTTCGATGAGCGCATGCTCGTCGCCGAGCGCAACAACTTCCTCGCCGCGCTTTATCCCGCGGGCAAACGCGTCGGCGTCGCCATCGTCGATCTGACCACCGGCGACTTCAAGACGACGGAGGTCGAGGGCGACGCGGCCCTGCAGAGTGAGCTGGAGCGCGTGCGTCCGGCGGAGGTGGTGATTCCCGATGCGGCGGACGCGCTGCGCGAACTGCTCGGGACCCGCTACGGCATCGTCAACGGCTACGACGACTGGGTGTTCGAACCGGAGACCTCGGTGTTCACCGTGCGCGAGCATTTCAAGGTGGCCTCGCTCGACGGCTTCGGGTTGAAGAACCGCGAGGCCGCCGTGGGGGCCGCAGGCGGCGTCCTGCATTACCTGACCCGGCAGCTGCGGCGCGATGTCGCGCACCTGACGCGGCTTTCCTTCTACCAGAGCGCCGACTATCTCGCGCTCGACACGACCTCGTTGCGCAATCTCGAGATTCTCGAGCCCCTGAGCCGCGACGCGCCGAAGTCGGCGTCCCTGTTCGGCGCCCTGAACCGCACGGTGACGCCGATGGGCGCGCGTCGGCTGCGGGAGTGGCTGACGCAGCCCCTGTCCGAAGCCGGCTCCATTCGCGGACGCCAGGAGGTTGTGCGGGCCTGGCTGGACAACGGCCGGCTGCTGGATCAGTTCCGGGAGCGTCTTGGCGAGGTGCGCGACCTGGAGCGCACCATCGGGCGCCTCAGCGTCGGGACGGGCAACGCGCGCGATCTCGTCACGCTGCGACAGGCGTTGGAGCAGGTTCCCTTCCTGCGCGGCGCGTTGAAGGACCTCCGCCCCGACGACCGGCATCTCAACGAGACGTCCGACCTCGGGTTCAAGGAACCGTCCGAAGCGGAGACCATGGACGACGCCGACGGCCGTCCCGCGCTGTTGCGCGAACTGGACACCGGGCTGGAGGAGTTTCCCGAACTGGTGGACCTGATCCGGCGGGCGGTCGTCGAGGAGCCGCCGCTGACCCTGAAGGACGGCGGCATGATCGCCGACGGCTTTGACGCGGAACTGGACGAGCTTAAGAGCGCCTCGCGCGACGGCAAGAACTGGATCGCGCGGATGCAGCAGGAGGAGATCGAGAAGACGGGCATCCCGTCGCTGAAGGTGAAGTACAACTCGGTCTTCGGCTATTTCCTCGAGGTCACGAAGTCGAATCTCGACAAGGTCCCGGACCATTATGTGCGCAAGCAGACCATCGCCAACGGCGAGCGCTACATCACGCCGGAGTTGAAGGAGATCGAGAACAAGATCCTCGGAGCCGAGGAGCGCGGCGCGAAACTGGAATACGAACTGTTTCTCCGCGTGCGCGAGGCGGTGATCGCGAAGCTTCCCGAAATCCAGGATCTGGCGCGCGCGCTGTCGCAGCTCGACACCCTGGGCTCCTTCGCCGAGACCGCGCGTCTGTTCGACTACTGTTGCCCGGACGTCCGCGAGGAGAACATTCTCGACATCCGGGAGGGGCGGCATCCGATCCTGGACCAGAGCATGACCGAGGAGCGGTTCGTGCCGAACGACACGCGGCTCGACGCCGACGATCAGCAGGTCGCGATCATCACGGGGCCCAACATGGCGGGCAAGAGCACCTACATCCGTCAGGTCGCCCTGTTGACCCTGCTGGCGCACACGGGCTCCTACGTTCCCGCGGGTTCGGCGCGCATCGATCTCACCGACCGCATCTTCACGCGCATCGGAGCCAGCGACGATCTTTCGCGCGGCCAGTCGACCTTCATGGTGGAGATGAGCGAGACCGCGAACATCCTGAACAACGCCACCTCCCGGAGCCTGATCGTGCTCGACGAGATCGGCCGCGGCACGAGCACCTTCGACGGGCTCAGCCTCGCCTGGTCCATCGTGGAACACCTGCACAACCAGATCGGCGCCAAGACCCTGTTCGCCACGCATTACCACGAACTGGCCGAGCTGGCCGGCCGGTTGGTCCGCGTCCGCAACTTCAATGTCGCAGTGCGGGAATGGAACGAGGAGATCATCTTCCTGCGCAAGATTGTCGAGGGCGGGACCGACAAGAGCTACGGGATCCAGGTCGCGCGTCTCGCCGGCGTCCCGAAGTCCGTGCTCGAGCGGGCGAAGGAGATCCTGGGCAACCTGGAGGAATCCGAACTCACGCCCGAAGGCAAACCGCGACGGGCGGGCCGCCACCGGGCGGAGCGGGAGAAGCTCAAGGAGCTGCCGCCCTCGCCGCAGATGGATCTGTTCGGGTAGGCCGGGCCGCGGGAGCAGCCGCGCCCGCGAAAGCGTGGCCGCGGCGATGCAGACGAAAGACGGGCGTCAAACGTCCGTCTTCAGACCGGCCGCTTTCAACCTTTCGGGGTTTGGTTCGGAGTCCGGGACGAAAGCTCTCCGCGCAAGGCCGCGCCCGTGTGGCTGGCCTTGTTCTTCGCCAACTTCTCCGGGGCGCCCACGCCGACCACCTCGCCGCCCTGGTCCCCGGCGTCGGGTCCCAGATCGATCAACCAGTCCGCGCACTTGAGGACATCCAGGTTGTGTTCGATCACGACGAGCGAATGCCCGAGATCGACCAGCTTCTGAAACACGCCCAACAACACGCGCACGTCATCGAAATGCAGCCCGGTCGTCGGCTCGTCGAACAGGAACAGGGTGGGCCTGGCGTCGCGGGACTGCGCCTTGGCGAACCCGGCCAGGTGCCGGACGAGCTTCAATCGCTGGCACTCGCCGCCGGACAACGTGTTGATCGGTTGCCCGAGACGCAGATAGCCGAGCCCGACCCGCTGCAGGTAGCCCAGGCTTTCGACGGCCCTCTGCGCATGGCGCGATTCAGCGAACGGCTCGCGGCCCAGGAAAGCGACCGCGTCATCCACGGTGGCCTCGAGAAAATCGGCGACCGACCAGCTGCGTCGGTCGGCTTCATCCGGACCGACGGCCCCTTCGAGCGTCACCTCCAGGGCATGGCCCCGATAACGGCGACCGTCGCACGAGGGGCAACGGATGAAGACGTCGCTGAGGAACTGCATCTCGATCTTCTCGAAGCCCATTCCCCGGCAGCGTTCGCATTGACCCTGCGCGGAATTGAAACTGAAGGCGCCCGCCTTCATGCCGCGTTGTTGGGCAAGCGGCGTCCGGGCAAACAGCTCGCGGATGAAATCGAAGGCGCCGATGTAGACCGCCGGGTTGGAGCGCGGCGTCTTGCCGAGCGAGGATTGATCCACCAGGACGGCGCGTCCGAGCTTCTTCCAGCCGGTCAACGAGGCGCGCTTCAGGGCGTCGGGTTGGTCGTCGCTGTCGAAGGCCTGCGAAGCCGCCTCGTCGCCTTCCTCGGAACCCAGCTTCTCCTGCAGCGCCGGCAGCAGGATCTCGCGGATCAGGGTCGTCTTGCCGGAGCCGCTGACGCCGCTGACGCAGACGAACCGGTTCAAGGGGATCTCGATCGAGACGTCGTCCAGGTTGTGCAGGGTCGCATTCGCGAGTTTGATCGCCGCTGCCGTGGGCGTGACCTTGCGCCGCCGGGGGACCTCGATCGCCATCCTTCCGCTCAGGTATCTTCCGGTCAGGGATTCCCTGGATTTCAGCAACTGCGGCAGGGTTCCGTCGAACACGATCTCACCGCCCTTTTCACCCTGTTCCGGTCCGAGATCGACGACGCGGTCCGCCGCGCGGATGACTGCGGCCTCATGCTCGACGACGACCACCGTGTTGCCGGCGTCGCGAAGCTGGCGAAGGATCCCGACCAGTCGGGCCGTGTCGCGCGGATGCAGACCGACGCTGGGTTCGTCCAGCACGAACAGGGTGTTGACCAGTCGCGCGCCAAGGCAGGCGGTGAGATTCACCCGCTCGGTCTCGCCGCCGGAAAGCGAACGTGTCGGCCGGTCCAGCGTCAGGTAGCCGAGTCCGACATCGACCAGATATTGCAGCCGTGAATGAACCTCGCCGAAGACCACGCCCAGGGCGTCCGACGGTTTGAACCTGGCCGCCCGTCGCAAAGAATCCACGCATTCATACGCGTCGCGCAACGGCAGGCTGTAGAATTCGGGCAGCGTCAGCCCCCCGGTCCCGTTCCGGGTGGAAGGCAGCAGGAACTGCAGCGCCTCGGGCTTGAAGCGCGTTCCCTGACAGTCCGGGCAACGCGTGTAGGAGCGCCAGCGGGAGAGAAACACGCGCATGTGCATCTTGTAGCTCTTGGACTCCAGCCAGCGGAAGTAGCCCTCCACGCCATACCAGGCCCGCGGCCAGCGATGCTCGTTGTCGATGCCGTAGTCCTTGTCGCCGTCGATCACCCAGCGTTGGAGCTTCCTGGGCAGCTTGCGGAAGGGCACGTCGGTCGGGACGCCCTCCTTGCGGCAGGCCTTCATCAGGTCGCGGTGACTCTCCTCGCCGTGGCCGCTTTCCCAGGGCTTCACCACACCCTCGGCCAGGGTGCGGTTGTGATCCGGCATGACAAGGCTGTAGTCGATGCCGATGACGCGGCCGAAGCCCTTGCAGGCGGGGCAGGCGCCGACGGGATTGTTGAAGCTGAACAACGAGGGCGAAGGCTCGCGGAACTCGCGGTCGCAATCCGCGCAATGGAATCGATTGGAGAAGGCCCTGGGGGACGAGCCGTCCACGCGCACGGTCAGGCTGCCCTTGCCGAAATGGTAGGCCTGTTCGCAGGCCTCCACAAAGCGCGCGCGATTGCGGTCGGTCAGTTTCACCCTGTCCTGCACGACGGTCACATGGGTCGGCCTGGTCGAATAAAACGCGTCCTTGGCCTCCTCCAGCCGCATGACGGCAGCTGAGCCCTTCGCGTCGCCGTCGTTCAGGATGTAGGCATTGGACGAATCCTCCGATGCGTCACGTTCGGGAACCAGCAACCGCTGATACCCCTGTTTCTGAATCAACGACAGCGACTCGTCCAATGAGAGCTTCTCGGATAAAGGCAGCTCAAACGTCACCAGCGCATTGGTGTCGCCGGGCGAGGAGCCTCGCACGGCATCCCAGACATCGCGCGGCGACTCCTTGCCCACCGGTTTGCCGCAACCCGGGCAATGCAGTTTCGCCAGGTGAAACCACAGCATCTTCGCCCGGTCGCAGATCTCGGTCATCGTCCCGACCGTGGAGCGCGTGGTCTTGACCGCGTTGCGTTGTTCGATGGCGATCGCCGGCGGGATGTCCTCGATCGAGTCCACCTGCGGCTTGTCCATCCGGTCGAAGAACTGCCGCGCGTAAGGGGAAAAGGTCTCGACGTAGCGCCGCTGCCCCTCGGCGAACAGGGTGTCGAACGCGAGCGAACTCTTTCCCGATCCGCTCAGACCGGTGACCACCGTCAGCCTGCCGATCGGGATATCGAGATCGAAATTCTTGAGATTGTTGTGCCGGACACCCTTGAGTCGAATGGCCGGCGTTGCCGCGCGTCGGGACATGGGCGCGCAATGTAAGCGCGGTTTGGACGGCGGCAAGGGGAATGTGAATCGGGATCCGGGATTCGAGGTCCGGGATCCGGGACCGGTGAATCATCGTGTTTTCTCAGTCTGAGTCGCAGCCGGCCCCAATGTCTTGACACCTGCGCCTTCAATCATTCCCCGCATCCCGCAACGTCCCTCACGTTATCCGAAACACCACGATCCGATTCGTGTTCGTTCCCTTGGCGCGGTTGTCGACGCCCCAGCAGTTCGCCGTCTTGGTGAACTGTTGGTCGTTGATCATCACCAGAACGGGATCCAGGCCGGCCGCGACGCCGCCGGGGAGCGTTTCCTCCTCCAGCAACACCTTGCCGCCGCGCACCTCGCCGACTTCGAAGGCCACGTGTCCGCCCGGCTTCAGCATCCTCTTCAGGTCGCGGAAGACCCCGGTCATGATCCCGCGCCAGGTTTCGATGTTCTTGGGCACGGAGATCGCCACGCTCGCGGGATCCACGCCGATGAACCAGCAACGCAGCCAGTTGTCCCCCGCGTAATCGACCACATCCAGGAACGGCGGCGAGGTCACGACAAGGGAGATGGACTCATCGGGGATCGCGGCGGCATGGTCCGCCAGCCCCGTGAGCAGCATCGTTGCCTCGCGCGCATTCTCGAGACGCTCGCGTTCAGCCTCCGTGACGGAGCCGAGCAGGAAGCGGCTCTTCTTCAGAATCAAACCTGGAACGTCGCGGCGCGGCGGGGTCTGGCTGCGCTTCTCGTTGATCTTGATCTGCGACTTCACCGAAACCGCCTGGTTTGGCGGCAGCGTGTAGACCGAGAAGAATCCGGTCGAATGCCCGGTCAGGCGGTTCAGCGCGATCATGCGGATCCAGGCGTCCGCGTCATCGAAGTCGCCCGACGCCTCCCGCGCGAGCAGATGCCTCTTCAAGGCGCAGATCTCGCGCAGCGTGTCCTGGTGGTAGAACACCAGAAGCTCCTCAGGCAATTCGTCGTGTTGGTTGAAACTGATTTGCGCGATGCGGGCCTCGACGTCCCGCCAATGCGGCGGCGTCAGTCTTGGTCGCAGCAGGGCCTGGCTCAATGGATTGATATCGTTGCCCATCGGGATGCGGCCCATCAAGGCGGCCTCGAGCGGCGTCGTTCCACGGCCCATGAACGGATCGTAGACAGCGTCGCCGGGCTCGGTCAGGCGTTCGATGAAGAACCTCGGCAACTGCGGCTTGAAACAGGCTCGATACGAAATCTCGTGCAATCGATGCGCCGCCCGCTGCTTTGAGGTCCAGAACTCGTTCACGTAGGTGGGGCAGGCAATGGTATCACCGTCGGATGTCCTCGCCTCGGTCGACAACACGCGCGTCCGCTCGCCAAACTCACGGAATGCCGCCAACTCCTCTGCCAATGAATCAAATCGCGCCGCTGGCACAGGCTTGGCGGCGTCGAAGCCGAGATTCAGTTCGGTTTGGTCGGGCATGGTCATGACACGCGACTCGTCGCGCTGACGAGGACGGGGCAAGACAATCCCAGAAAATCGATTCCCACAACCTGGAACGTCGATTCGCCCCACCCCAACCCGATGTCGTCCGAAGAACGGATCAATCGCGACAGAAACCCGCACTGCCGATCGAACCCGGCGGTCGGAGCACCGGGCAATGCTCGGCCCGGGCGTGGTTCGACAGCCAATGCCGGGCAATGCTCGGCGCTCCGGAGCCGGGGGCGATCCCCCCCGACTTGAAGTTCGCCACAACAAAGCGACTTTGACGACACCTTCCACCATTCCCTCAAATCCACCCTCGACACGGCCTCGACATCGCCGCTAAACAAGGCACCCATGAGCCAGCTTGAAAACAAGATTGCCGTCGTGACCGGCGCCGGTCGCGGCATCGGAAAAGCCATCGCCCTGAAATTCGCAGCCGAGGGCGCCGACGTGGTCTGCGTCTCCCGCACGGAAGCCAACTCCCAACAGACCGCCGATGAGATCAAGGCGCTGGGACGCCAGGCCTGGGCGCATGCGGTGGACGTCGGGGATGCGGCGTCCGTCGAGGCCTGCGCGAAACAGATCCTGGAGGACTGCGGGAAGGTGGACATCCTGGTGAACAACGCCGGCGTGACGCGCGACACCCTGTTGATGCGGATGTCCGAGGACGATTGGGACACGGTCCTGGAGACCAATCTCAAGGGCGCTTTCCTGCTGCACAAGGCCTTTGCGCGGGCGTTCATGAAGCAACGGTCCGGCCGGGTGATCAATGTGGCCTCGGTCGTCGGTCTGATGGGCAACGCCGGCCAGTGCAACTACGCCGCCAGCAAGGCGGGCCTGATTGCGCTGACCAAATCCATCGCCAAGGAGCTCGCCTCCCGCGGCGTGAACGTCAACGCCCTGGCGCCCGGATTCATCGATACGGACATGACCCAGGCGCTGAACGACCAGCAGCGCGAGGAGATCCAGAAAAACATTCCGCTCGGCCGCCTGGGCTCGGCCGAAGACATCGCGGAAGCGGCCCTTTTCCTGGCGGGACCGGCCTCGGCCTACATCACCGGACAGGTGCTGACCGTGGACGGCGGGATGGTCATGTAAGGCCGAACTGCGGCGGCTTCGCGGCGAGCCGGATCAACCGCCCAAAGCGGCCCTGAAAAAAGCGGCGAATTGGGGTTTGACAAACCTGTCAAAAAGTTCCCATTTAACCGCGACATCGAACGCGAGAATTGACGGGACCGAAAGCCCTGTTACGGACTTGACGCCGCCATGGGCGTCGCATAGACACAGAAAAACTTAAACCATACCGACCATGTCTGACGAACAACAACCGATTGAGGAAAAAGTAAAGGGCATCATCGTCGAGCAACTCGGCGTTGAAGCGGAGCAGGTCGCTCCCGACGCGAAATTCATTGAAGATCTTGGAGCCGACTCGCTCGACACCGTCGAACTGGTGATGGCGCTGGAGGAGGAATTCGGCATCGAAGTCCCGGACGAGGAAGCCGAGAAACTTCAAAGCGTCGGCGACGTGATCAAGTACATCGAAGAAAACGGCAAGTAAGCCGAAACACCCTTTTCCGGGCAGCGAGGAAGGATTTCGTTCCCGCTGCCCGTTTTTTGTATCTTATGGCAAGCGTAGAAGATCGCAGGGTTGTCGTGACGGGCATCGGGGTTGTCTCCGCGCTCGGACAGGACATCGACTCATTCTGGTCCAGCATCGCCGGCGGCAAGTGCGGGATCACGGCGATCGAAAGCTTCGACACGACCGACTACGACTGCAAGATCGCCGCCGAGGTGAAGGAATTCGACCCCGTCCCCGCCTTTCCCTCACCGAAGGAGATCCGTCGCACGGATCGCTTCGTGCAGTTCGGCGTCTTCGCCGGCCACAAGGCGCTGCTGGACTCGGGCATGGATCTGGACAAGCTGGATCGTGACGAGATCGGCGTGTTCATCGGCTCGGGCATCGGCGGGCTGAAGACCACCGAGGAGCAGCACCTGGCGCTGGTGGAGAAGGGGCCGAACCGTGTGTCGCCCTTCATGATCCCGATGCTGATCCTGAACATGGCCTCGGGAATGTTCTCCATGTATTACGGGCTGCGGGGGCCGAACGTCGCCACCTGTTCGGCCTGCGCGACCTCGACGCATGCCTTGGGCGAAGCCTGGCGCACCATCAAGATGGGCGACGCCAAGGCGATCTTCGCCGGCGGCAGCGAGGCCACCGTGGTCACCCTGGGCATCAGCGGCTTCGCCAAGATGCGCGCCCTCAGCACGCGCAACGACGATCCCCAACACGCCTCGCGCCCGTTCGATAAGGAACGCGACGGCTTCGTCATGGGCGAAGGCGCGGCGGTCCTGGTTCTTGAAGAGCTGGAGCACGCCAAGGCCCGCGGCGCGAAGATCTACTGCGAACTCGTCGGCTACGGCAACACAGCGGACGCGCACCATCTCACCGCCCCGTCGCCCGCGGGCGAAGGCGCGGCCCGCTGCATGAAGATGGCGCTTCGTTCATCCGGACTGAATCCGGACCAGATCTCCTATATCAACACCCACGGCACCTCGACGCCGCAGGGCGATGTCTGCGAGACGCAGGCGATCAAGTCCGTGTTCGGCGACCACGCGCGGGTCGTGGGCGTCAGCTCCACGAAGGGCGCGACCGGCCACATGCTCGGCGCGGCCGGCGCGGCGGAGGCGGCCATCTGCGCCAAGGCGATCGAGACCGGCATCGCCCCGCCCACCATCAATTACGAATTCCCCGACCCGGACTGCGATCTCGACTACATCCCGAACGAAGCCCGCGAGATGAAGATCGAGACCGCGCTCAGCAACTCCTTCGGCTTCGGCGGGCACAACGCCTCGGTCGCGCTGAGGAAATTCGTGGGTTGAGCGGGGCAGCCCCCGTAGAACGGGATTCATCCCGTTTACGGCGCGGGCGGATTGTCAGACCAGCCGCCAGCATCTCCAATAGCGGTCGGGCCAACCGGGCTCACTTCACCTTCGAACGTCAACAAGCGGTTCCGTGCGGAAGCTGAAACCACGACGCGGCGTTGCGCATTGGATCTGAGCGAATTCCGTTCTACATTTCCCGCCCTTGAACTTCCTCTCCGCCATCGAAGCCAAACGCGAGGGTGAGCCGCTCTCACCGGCGACGATCCAATCCGTTGTCGCTGAATTCACCGCCGGCCGGATTCCCGACTATCAGATGTCCGCCTTCCTCATGGCGGTCTATTTCCGCGGCATGAACGCGGATGAGAAGCGCGCGCTCACCCTGGCCATGCGCGACTCCGGCGATGTGCTGGAGTTCCCCGACGATCCGCGGCCTTTGGTGGACAAGCACTCCACGGGCGGCGTCGGCGACAAGGTTTCACTGCCCCTTGCGCCCCTGCTGGCGTCGCTGGGATTCCGCGTGCCCATGATCTCCGGCCGCGGTCTCGGCATCACCGGCGGGACCCTGGACAAGCTGGAGTCCATTCCCGGGTTTCAGACGCTGCTGGAGCCGGAGCGTATCGTGGAGATCGTGCAGGAGGTGGGCTGCGTCATCGTCGGGCAGACCGAACGCATGGTCCCGGCCGACCGGATGATCTACGCCCTGCGCGACGTGACCGGGACGGTCCCTTCGATTCCGCTGATCACCGCCTCCATTCTCTCCAAGAAACTGGCCGAGAGTCTCGACGCCCTGATCCTCGACGCCAAGTTTGGATCCGCCGCGTTCATGCAATCCGCGGACGACGCGCGCGAACTGGCGGGATCCATCGTGGACCTGGGCGGGGAGTGCGGCGTCAACACGCGCGCCATCCTGACCGACATGAACACGCCGGTCGGCCGCGCCGCGGGCAACTGGCTGGAGGTCAAGGAGGCGGTCGAATGCCTGCGCGGCGAAGGGCCCGACGACCTGCGCGAACTGACTGTCGAGTGCGCCGCACATCTGCAGGTCCAGACCGGGCTGCAGGGCGATCTGGAACAGGCGAGGCAGGCGGCCTCCGCGAAACTCGCGGAGGGTTCGGCCCTGGCAAAGTGGAATGAAATGCTGGCGGCGCAGGGCGCAGATCTGGAGGCAATGGAAGCCAAACTGGCCCGGAATCACGTGGAGGGCATTGTGTGCGTGCCCGTGCGTTTGGACCGCGGTTGCGTCACCCGTTGCAACGCCCGGGTCATCGGTGAAGTGGTCCGCGATCTCGGCGGCGGCCGATTGAACAAGGATTCCAAGATCAATCACGATGTCGGCGTGGATCGATTGGCCAAGCCCGGCGACATCCTTCCGCTCGGCGGTGTCCTGGCGCGGATTTGGGCGGGTTCGAAACGGGAGGCTGATCTGGCTTTGAAACGCATGGAAGCCGCCTTCGAGATCGCCGATACGGCGGACGAGAAGGCCGCCTTGATTTGCGAAGTGGTGGAATGACCCCGTAGCCGCGACCTTCAGGTTGCGCCGCGAGCGCGTCGGCGCGAGAAGTCAGCCGTGAAAAAGGCGGCGCCGTTGGCGGCTCCCGCGTCGTATCGACGCATAGGCGGACGCCATCCGTGGG
>JAYPEY010000128.1:12147-15479 GCA_038126035.1 Verrucomicrobiales bacterium
GTGGGGTAAAACGAAACCCGGGTAAAGCCCATCGATGGAACGAAACGGCCCGCCTGCAGCGGACTTCTCGCGTTGGAACGCTCGATGCGCAACCTGAAGGTTGCGGCTACGAAGGTCCGGGATACCCCGCCATCACCGCGAGCATCTCCTTCACGGCGTTGGGCAGTCCGATCGTGACGGAGCGGCTGACGAGGTGGTGGCCGATGTTCAGTTCGACCATGTGGGGCAAGGGGAAGATGGCCGGAAGGTTGGCGCAGGTAAGACCGTGGCCGGCATTGACCTGCAGGCCCAGCTCGTGAGCCTGCCTCGCCCCGGCGACGAGTCGATCCACCTCACATTGTCGTTCGGCTTCATCCTGATACGCCTCGGCAAAGGCGCCGGTGTGCAGTTCGATGAACTGGCTGCCGCTGTTGGCGGCGGCTTCGATCTGGGCCTCATCCGGCGCGATGAAGAGGCTGACCTCGATGCCGGCGTCGTTGAGCCGCTTTCGGGAATCGGTCAGCGACTTGAGGTTGCCAACGACATCCAGCCCGCCTTCGGTGGTGATCTCCTCGCGCTTTTCGGGAACGATGCAGACGATGTCCGGTTTGACGTCCAAAGCGAAAGCGACGATCTCCGGGGTGTTCGCCATTTCGAGATTGAGCCGGGTCCCGATCTGTTCCCGGAGAGCGCGCACGTCGCGATCGAGGATGTGCCGACGATCCTCGCGCAGGTGAGCGGTGATGCCGTGGGCGCCGGCGGCCTCGCAGGCGAG
Source organism: Verrucomicrobiales bacterium (assembly GCA_038126035.1). Classification (GTDB taxonomy): domain Bacteria; phylum Verrucomicrobiota; class Verrucomicrobiia; order Limisphaerales; family JAYPEY01; genus JAYPEY01. The sequence continues at coordinate 12,902 of JAYPEY010000128.1, forward strand.
GGCGGCGGCGACCGGATCGGGCTCGCCGGATTCACGCCCCTTGTAGCGCGCCTCGCGAAGCGTGGCGACGTGATCGATGTTGACGCCGAGTTTCAGCATGGCGCGCTTCAGATGGGCCCGCGGGTTCCTGACTTGGAATCGGTTTGAACCGGAGGCGTTGGCGCCGCGGCGGGCTTCGGCGATGCGGGCGGTTGGGACGCGGGCGCCTGCGCCTTGGGAGCCGGCGGGGCCTTCGGCGGCGCGGGAGCCCGGGGCGCTCCAGGCATCGGCATGCCGGCGTCCTTCCGCAGGGGCAGGAACGGCAGCCGGGCCCGACTCAACGGAAAGTCCTCGTCCCCCATCCAGTAGGCCAGGGTCATGATCTCAAAGGCGGACAGCCCCAGGTGGGACTTGCGCACAAGCTTCAGTTCGCGCGCCGTTTCCCGGGTGATCTCCGTGGCGGTGTTGCCGAGGCTCTTGCTGATCGCCGTGACCCACTTGTCACTCGGCAACGTGGCCGACATCTTGGGCTTCTCCGACAACAGGGTCGACAGCTGGAAGACCGACTTCAACTGATCAAGGCGCGCCTGGGTGATCTCCCAGTCGTAGTAGATGAGATTCTCACGCTCCTCGACAAACCTGATCAGGCCGGCGGGCGGCGGATTGGTGAAGGAGCCGCGTCGCACGGGCAGCAGACCCAGCTGGATGAAACTGTCTTCCGACTCCTCCGACACACTGACAAACGGGCGGATAATCGGGAAGGCGTTGACCCAATGGATCGTGGCGGTGTGCGCGACGTTGGTGACGAAGCCCATGCCGCGCTGGGCGAGCTGCTCCCGGGAGAGCGTCTCCAACCGCGGGGCCAGGCCGGCGACCTGATTGGTCGAACCCGCGGCGGGCAGGGCGGCGAAGGAGAGGTAAAACGGCCCGTTCATCGCCCAGCTGAAAACCTGGTTCGGCGTCTCCTCCAACTTCACGCCCTGATAGAACCCCTGTTTTCCGAGCCACGAGGCGATGCCCTGGACCGCGGTGAAACTGATCAGCGGATCATGGATGGTCTTCGTCGGGATCTTCCATGCCTCATGCTCGAAACCCAGGTCCTCAGAAAAGACGACGCTGCCCGCGGAACGGATGTTGTCCTTTTCAATCCGCGATTGGATATCGACGAATGGCAGCCCCTCCCAACGGGTCCATTTGAACTCCTCGACCAGCCGCGGGAAATCAACCGTGAACGCCAGCATTGTCTCGTCGCTCATCGGGCCGGGTTTTCCGCCGTTGGCGATGCGCGAGGCGATCTCAGCCTGCAGTGAGGTTTCCGGGGCACCCTTGCCGAACACGACCCAGCCTTCGGGCGCGAGAAAGCGCAACACGCCGGAGCCGTCGTTCAACGGGGCCGCCCAACCTCGCGCGTCAGCGGTCTCGATCGCCTTGGCTTCGCCGACGCCGGCCTGCTTCACGGCCTGCTTCAAGCCTGTTTCCCATTGCGCCGCGCGTTCGGATCCCACGGCGACCGCCACCGCCCATTCCGGCGCGCCGCCCTCATTGGCCCGCGCTTCCAGAAAACTCTCCGCGGCCGCCAGGTCGTTCAGCAGCGGACGGATCGACGCGGCCACCGCGGCGGTGACATTGGAGGCAAGGCCCTGCGCGCGACCCGGAGCCGTCGCCAGCTTGTCGAGGACCATCTTCTTCAACGCCGCCGTCTCGGGCAGCGCGCCAATGCGGTTGAGCGTGGCGGCATTCGTGTCGCCGGCCAGTTTCCTCGTCCCGCTGAAGTGGATCCGGGCCAGGATTTCACCCGCCGACTCCTCGGCTTCGGCGGGTGCGGTGGAGCCGGATGAGGTAGCCGACGACTGTGACGCCGGCTCGACGGGTTCGGTCGCCGGTTTGCGACACGCGATCGCGCCCAGCGTCAACAAGGCAAGGAAGACTGCAAATTCACGTTTCATGGAGGGCCTTCATTGCCACAAAACCGAAGGCTTATCAAGTTGCGCGCACGCGCCCGAATCCGCCCCCCTTGAACGCCAGGTCCCGGGAACGCCGATTCTCCGGGAATCCGCGTATTCTTCGTGGCTGAAGCGGCGGGGCGCGCGCGAACTCCCGCGCCAGACGCCCGCTCAGGCGTCGACCGTGACCGCCTCCCAGTTCAACTCATGCCGATCCGCATAATCGCTGAGCACGCGCTCGTGCTCGATCAACACGGCTCGGACCAGGGCGGAGTCGTCCGCGTGACCGAACTCCGGCATGCTGTCGGGAATCAGGTCCAGTTCCTGGTGCGCGTAGCTCAGCGCAAACGCCGCGCTCGCGACAGTGACGTAGGGAAGATCGTCATCCGCCCCCTCCACGAAGTCCTCGATCACATCGGCCAAGAACTCCAGCTGGTTGACGAGGTGCGGGTGGTTCGGATCGTCGATCTGGGCAAACTCGATCTTGAGATAAGGCAGATTCTTGTGAATCCCCTTCAGGATCTTCGGCGTGACCTTGGTGGCCCCGTGATGGAGGTAATCGACGATTTCTGACATGCGGAAACGATGATCCATTGTCGGCTTCTAGTCAAAACTGTTGTGAGAGGCGTGGTGCGGGATGCGGGATGCGGGATGCG
>JAYPEY010000129.1:0-15232 GCA_038126035.1 Verrucomicrobiales bacterium
GCTGAAGATCTCCCGTTCTGATTTACGATTTTCGCCCATCCGGTCCGATCGACATCAAGGGTCCAGATACTCCATGCGAAATCGGGCCAAAAAAAGGTCCAAGTTTGTGGAACATTTTTTCGGAATGATGGAAGAGAGGCGGTTGGGGACGTTTTTCAGCACGCCTTCAACAACAAAAAGCCCCTCCCCGCGATTGCGGAAAGGGGCTTGGGAATTGAGCGGATCCCGCTTACTTCAGGATCGACTTGCCGACGCCGTTGAGGTCCTTGACCGCTTCGATGACGCGGTTCTTAAGGCCTTCGCGGCCCTGGGCCAGATACTTGCGCGGGTCGAAGCGCTTCTTCTCGGCGATCTTGTCGCCGTCGTGGAAGAGGACGTCCTGATATTCGAGGACGTGCTTCGCGACGGGCTCGGTGAAGGCGTATTGGGTGTCGGTGTCGACGTTCATCTTGATGACGCCGTAGTCGAGGGTCTCGGCGATCTGCTCCTTAGGGGAGCCGGAGCCGCCGTGGAAGACGAGGAACAGGGGGTTGCCCTCGGTGTTGCGCTCTTCCTGCACCTTGGTCTGGCCGTTCTTCAGGATCTCGGGTGTGAGCTTGACGTTGCCCGGCTTGTAGATGCCGTGGACGTTGCCGAAGGTTGCCGCGAGCATGTAGGTGCCCAAGGGCTCCAGCGCGTCGTAGGTCGCCAGCATGTCGCCGGGGGTGGTGTAGAGTTTTTCGGCGGCGACGCCGGAGGTGTCGTGGCCGTCCTCTTCGCCGCCGACCACGCCGATTTCGACTTCGAGAATCATGTTCAGCTCGGCGAGCTGCTTCATGTATTTCTTGGAGACCTCGAGGTTCTCCTCAAGGTCGAGCTCCGAGCCGTCGAACATGTGGCTGTTGAAGAGCGGCTTCTGGCCGGCCTGGACGCGCTTGCGGCTGATGTCGATCAGCGGATCCATGAAGGGCGCGAGATTCTTCGGGTGGCAGTGATCGGTGTGGAGGGCGATGCAGACGTTGTATTTGTCCGCGATCTTGTGAGCGGCCTCGGCGAGCAGTTCTGCGCCCAGGACCATGTCCTTGAGGCCGCCGGAGGCGTGCTGGCCGGCGCCGGTGGAGGCCTGGATGATGCCGTCAGTCTCCGCCTCGGCGAAGGCCTCAATGGAGCCGGCGAGTGTTTCCAGGTTGCTGACGTTGATGGCGGGGTAGGCATACTTGCCGGCGCGCGCCGAGGTCAGCATCTGCTTGTATTGGTCAAAATCTGCGATGGGCATGGTTCGGTCTTTCTTGCGTTGTTCTTGTCAAAAAATCGCTGTTTTGCGCCCTCTGCCGGGGCAAGGAGCGGGTAAGTTAGTGATTTTGGGCGGATTGGCAATGTTGGAATTGCCGCCGCGAGGGACGCGGAAATTCCAAATCCCAAGCTCCAAATCCCAAAGAAGCTCCAAGCTCCAAATTCCAATGGCGGTCGCCGTTCTGGTTGCCAGGCGAAGACTTTTCAACACAGAGGCCGCGGAGAACTCTGAGAACCACGGAGTGAAGCGTTCAGTCTTCCGGGAGGAGCAGGGCTGCGATGACCTGGGCGTAGACGCGGTGGCCGAAGTCGTTCGGGTGGTTGACGCCGTTGCCGGTCAGGTCCGAGAATTTCTTCCGCTTCAGGAATTCGGTCCAGACCGAGGTGATGTCCGCCAAGGCGACGCCGGGTCCGCAAAGGGCGGCCATCGCATCACGGAACTCGTGGAAACTGGCCTGGTTGAGGCGCGGCCAGTCGGCGTTCCCCAGCATGCCGGCCACGAGGATGAACTCCGATTTCGGCAGGTCCTTGTGGACGCCGGCGATGATCGTCTCCAGATCCCTGCGGAAGTCCTTCGTGGAACGTCCGGCGGCGTCGTTCATGCCGAAGGCGAGCACGATGATGTCGGGCTTCTCCGCGACGACCGGCTCGATCATGTTTGCGCCCCAGTGGGCGTTCTTCCCATTGACCGACAGGTTGGCGAGTTTGACCGGGGCATGGTAAGCGGATTGAAGGCGGAGCTTGAGCAGTTCCGGGTAGGCAGGTTGGAACGGCGCGCCCTGGGCCCAACCGGACGCGTTGCGGCCGGTCGAAATGCTGTCGCCCAGCACGACGATGCGGAGGGGGCGGCGTTGGCGCAGTTTTGAGATCGCGTGCGGCAGCGCCTTTTCGTCGAACCGGGACGTGGGAACCGGCCATAGTCCGGGCTTGTGCGTATAGGTGATGGACGCCTGTAGGACGTGGTATTCCAACTTTGCGCCGAACAGAATCTCGCTCTTCCCATCCCGGTGGGTGAGCTTGTACCTCTGCGAATCGTGCGGAACGCGCAGGTCCTCCGGCGCGGAGGAGACGATCCGGGAGCCGGCCGGCAGAACGATTTCCCGCGAACCCCGCCGCCATGTGTAGTCACGCCCTTCCTCGTAGACGACATTGCCGGCGGCATTGCGGATCTCCAGCAGTCGTTCGATGGGAAACACGGTCGCGGCGCGTGCCTGGCCGCCCTCGGCGTCCTTGAGGAACAGCGCGGATTCGCCGGTCATGGTGTCGTCCTTCCAGAAGGGAGTGAGCAGCGCGGGGGAGGTATTCCATTGGGCGGCGGCGGGAGGTTTGGCCGCCAAGGCAACCGCAGCCGAGATCAGCGTCAAGGCAACCGCCCAGATCAAGCGGGGGGAGGCCGTGAGAAGAGGGACGGCTTTCATGTTGGCCGCAGCAGTTCGAGTTTCGGGAACCACTTTCGCAGGTAGCCGCGATCGATCGCCCGGATTGAAATGGAACTTCTGCCGGAACTTCAAAGGAATGGTGATCTGTCCCATGGAGGTAATGGTTGCCCGCATATTGAAACGGTAAGGACCGGATCTGAGGAGGACAAGTGTCTCGGGGTGTTTGCGCGGTTTTGGGGATTCACTTTGAGCTGTTCTGTCGTCAAATTGGCCCAATGAAAGCAACAAGGTGGTTTTCGGTCGGTCGGTTGTCGATCGCGGCGTGGTTTGTGACGTACTACGGGAGTTGGATGCATCGCGCCATTCTGCGGTCAGGGCATGAGCCGCCGGAGCCGAATCAGATATTCGGGCCGATGTTCGGCTATTTCTGGATTCTGGCGATCGTTGCGGCGGTTGTTGCCATCAAATTGCCGGAGGAGGAGGAGGACCGCGTGTTCCGGGAAACGAACGATTGCGTCGCGCTGGTCATCGCCTTGTTCTGCATCTGGGTCTCTGCGCTTCCAGAGTTGACGATGGGATAAACGCCGCCAACGTTGCGATTGACCGCAGGTCACTCCGGAGCGGTCATGCGGCGCGTGATGAATTGCCGGACTTTCTGCGATTTGCACTTTCCGAGCAGGCGGACGGCCTTGCCCCGGTCCGCGGCGACGGCGGGTTCGATGCCATACCAGACGATCAGTGGGAGGTTCCGGTCTTCGGCGTCCTCCTCCTTCGAAAGCAGGGCGGTCGCGATATCCCAACGGTCCGTGATCGGCAGGCGATGCAGGGTGGAGGCGACGGCGAGGCGTACCAGGGCGGAATTGTCGGCGTTGGCCAGTTGGGTGAAGCGGGCGACGACTTCCGGTGACGCCACGCCGCGGTCCATGAGCAGTTGCACGGCCCACCAGCGGGTGTGCTCGCTTTCGTGGGTGGTGAGATCGAGGAGTTGTTTCGTGGTTTGCTTGCCGGTTGCGTCGGCGATGGTGTAACCGGCCCAGAGATAGCGGAGAGCCTGGGGGAGGCTGGTTTCTTTCTCATACCGCGCGCGGATGGCTTTCAGTGTGTTCTGCGCAAGCGATCCTGCCGCTGCGCGCTCGTGGAGGAGGCGTTGGGCGTGGCGGCGGAACCACTCGTTCTTGTGGCTGAGGAGGTTGATGAGTTCGGCGTCGGTTTTCTTCTTCAGGTCGAATGGTCCGGGTTGGTTGCCCCTGCCGTGGACGATCTTGTAGATGCGGCCGCTGGCGCGGTAGGTCCCGTCGTGGTCGTGGCATTCGCCGAAGTCGTTCCAGTCGGAGACGAAGACGCCGCCGTCGGGGCCGTATTCCACGGTGACGCCGCGAAACCACTGGTCGTTGGCCATCATGAAAGGCTCCTTCACATGCCTGGCGACGTAGCCGGATCCCTGGCGCTCCAGGCGGTCATGGATGACCCGGCGCCCGTGGGTGTTGCTCATGAAAAACTGACCGCGGTATTCCTCCGGCCAGTTGTCGCCGGCATAGATCATGCCGCCGCAGTGCGAATGGCCGCCGCCGAGTTCCAGGTGTTCGTCGCCGGAGCGGGAGTCCTGCCACTTGCCGCCGGTCCAGTGCAGGTGATCCGAGCAGGCCTGCATGACCTCGTAGGTGTGCGGGTTGAAATGCTCGCCAAACATCCGGGCGTAGCGGGCGCCGGGAACGACATGCCAGAGGTGGCCGATGACGTTGTTCGAGAAGAAGAGTTGGCCGTGTTCGTCCCAATCGTGGCCCCAGGGATTGGTCGTGCCATGGGTGATGACCTCGTAGGTCTTTCGGGTCGGGTGGTAACGCCAGATGCTGCAGTTGTGTTTGACGCGCTGGTCTTCGGGCGTTCCGGGCGCGCCGACGTTGGAGGTGTCGGTGATGCCGTGACGGCCGTAGAGCCAGCCATCGGGACCCCACTTGAGGCCGTTGACGGAATTGTGCTTCGCCTCGGTGGAGAATCCGTCGAGCACGATCTGCGGTTCGCCGTCGGGAATGTCGTCGCCGTCGGCGTCGGGGATGAAAAGCAGGTTTGGCGCGGCGGTGAGCCAGACGCCGCCAAATCCGAGTTCGATGCCAAACACCCAGGAGCCCTCGTTCCAGAAGACCTTGCGCTTGTCGAAGCGGTCGTCGTTGTCGGTGTCCTCGAAGATGAGGACGCGGTCCTTGCCGTCGAATTCGCGCTTCGGGTAGCTGTAGCACTCGACGACCCAGAGGCGTCCTCGGTCGTCGAAGGTGAAGGCGATGGGTTGGTGAACATCGGGCTCGGCGGCGAACTGGGTGACGTTGAAGCCGTCCGGGACCGTTATGCGTTTCAGCGACTCGGCGGGGGAGAGCGGGATGTCGCCGGGCTTCTGGGTGTTTTCAACGCCGGTGGGCAGGCCGGGGGCGGCCTGCAGGGGAATTGTGCCGACAACGAGGACGAACGCGATGAGTTGGCGAATCATGATGGGAGTTTTATATCAATGGGCGATGAAAAGAGGAAGATGTCCTTTTTCCGTAGACCCAGGGTTTCACCCTGGGCTTTGTTGTCTCGCCCCGTTGGGGCTGAGGCATGAAAAAAGCCCGCTACGCGGCGCGTAGCTGCCTGGCTCGTTCCTTCAGTTGCTCCACATGGAGGTAGGGGATCTTGACCGAGCCGATGAGCGGCTTGCCCTTGTTCATGCCATGGCAGTCGGAGCCGCCGGTGACGAGGAGTCCGTGGTCGTCCGCCAGTTGTAGGTAACGCTCCGACATGTTGGTGGAATGGCGGGAGTGGAAGCACTCAATGCCGTCGAGTCCCGCCGCGACGAGTTTGGGGATGCACTGGTCGATCCGGTTCAAACCCGGGTGCGCCATGACCGCAACGCCTCCGGCCTGGTGGACGAGTTTGATGGCGTCGGCGGCGGAGAGCTTGGGTTTGGGGACCCAGGCCGGGCGGCCGATCTTCAGGTAGCGCTGGAAGGCGTCGTCGACCGAGGAACAGAGGCCTTCCTGCACCAGGGCACGGCCGATGTGCGGCCTGCCGGGGGCGTCGCATTGGGCGATCTCGAACACGGTTTCGGTCTTCAGCGGCACGCCCAGTTCGTTCAATTTCGCGACCATCTCATGGACGCGGTTCTTGCGGTTTGATTGGGATTCGCGCAGCGCGTTCAGGAGGGGCTCGTTGCCGGCATCGATGCAATAGCTGAGCAGATGCATTTCATGCCCGTCGATGTCGACCGTGATCTCGCTGGCGGGAATGAACTCGATGCCCCGTTCGTCACACGCGGCCTGCATGCGTTCACAGCCGTCGATGGTGTCGTGGTCGGTCAGCGCAAGGACCGCAAAGCCGAGCCTTTTCCCATGCTCCGCCAATTCCTCGGGCGTGTAGGTCCCGTCCGAGAAGTTGGTGTGGAGATGGAGGTCGGCTTGTTTTTCCTGCATCATGACAAGAATCCGGGACCTGCGGTTTGAAATCCGAAAAACGAAAAACGGAATCCGAGACAAATCCGAAAGACGAAATCCGAAACACGAAACAAATCCAAAATCCGAGACAAATCCGAAAGACGAAATTCAAGACGACTCTTGGGCGCGGGCGGTTTGGGATTTCTGATTTGTAACATTCGGATTTGTTTCCGCCTACGCATGGCTTCGTCCGGACAAGTCGGATTTCGAGATTCGGATTTCGTGCTTCAGTTGGCGCTTCTTGCCGGACGGCTCAGCCCCGCCTTGACCTTGTCGAGGATGCCGTTGACGAACTTGCCGCTGTCGTCGGTGCTGAAGCGTTTGGCGATATCGACCGCTTCGTTGATGCTGACGACGGGAGGGATGTCGTCGCGGAAAAGCATCTCGTAGATGGCGAGGCGGAGGATGTTGCGATCGACGACGGCGATGCGGTCGATGGTCCAGTTGGCGGCGTGCTTCGTGATCTCCTCGTCGAGACGTTCGCGGTTCTCGAGGACGCCGGCAATCAAGGGGTCGGCAAAGGCGCGGGTGGTGATCTCCTCCATGGTGGGCGGGGGAAGCTCGACCTTTTCATTCCAAAGCGCGTCGCCCTTCTCGAGGTCGCGGGCGGCCTTGGACTGGGATTCCCAGAAGCGGTCAAGCGAATCCGGAAGCTCGCCCTCCGAATTCACGTCGCGCTGGAACAGGAACTGCACTGCGCGTTCCCGGGATTCACGTCTCGTTCCCATAATCTTGCCTCAACAAAGAACAAACAAACACGCCTCCCAAGCGGGAGGACTTCACAACATTTAACTACGGATCAACACAGATTCACACGGATCAGGTTCGATGCCCTGAAAAGCGTCGCTGTTCTCCAGCGCCTGATCCGTGTCCATCCGTGGTTCAAAAAGCAACAGGCGTTCGCGCGCCTCAATACATGGGGACGCTGGAGTCGATTTCCTGCGACCAGGCGTTGATGCCGCCGGCGACGCTCTTGGTGTATTTGAATCCCTGCTCCTTCAGGAAATGGTGCGCCTTGAGCGACCGGCCGCCCGCCTTGCAGTGGATGTAGATCTGCTCGTTCGGATCCAGTTCCGTGAAACGCTGCGGCAACTGGCTGAGCGGGATCTGCGGGACGCCCTCGATGCGGGCGATCTCGAGTTCGTCCGGTTCGCGGACATCGATGACCTTGATGCCGAGGCCGGGGTCGTCGAGCGCCTTCTTCATGTCCTGGACGGAAACCTCGTCGGCGCTGTGATCCTCCTCCTGCTCGCCCTGTTCCGGGATGCCGCAGAACTGCTGGTAATCGATGAGTTCGGTGACGGTCGGATTCTCGCCGCAGACGGGGCACTTGGGATCCTTGCGCAGTTTCAGTTCGCGGAACTTCATGTCCAGCGCGTTGAAGAGGAGGAGGCGGCCGATGAGCGGGGTGCCCTTGCCGAGGATGAGCTTGATGATCTCGTTGGCCTGGATGCAGCCGACGATGCCGGGCAGGACGCCGAGCACGCCGCCTTCGGCGCAGCTGGGAACCATGCCGGGGGGCGGCGGTTCCGGATAGAGGCAGCGGTAGCAGGGGCCGCCCTGTTCGGGGGCGAACACGCTGGCCTGACCCTCGAAGCGGAAGATCGAGCCGTAGACGTTCGGCTTCTTCAGGATGACACAGGCGTCGTTGGTCAGGTAACGCGTGGGAAAATTGTCGGTGCCGTCCACGACGATGTCGTAGGGGCGGATGATGTCGAGCGCGACCTCGCTGGTGAGCATGGTCTTGTGCAGTTCCACCTCGACGTTGGGGTTGATGTCCTTGAGCGTCTCGATGGCGGATTCGCCCTTGGGCCGGCCGCAATCCTTGGTGCCGTGCAGGATCTGGCGCTGGAGATTGGAGAAATCAACCTCGTCGAATTCGACGATGCCGAGCTTGCCGACGCCGGCCGCGGCGAGATACATGGCGATGGGGGATCCCAGACCTCCGGCGCCGACGCAGAGCACCTTGGCCGCCTTGAGCTTTTTCTGCCCCTCCATTCCGACCTCGGGCAGGATCAGGTGCCGCGAATATCGCTTAATTTCGTCGTTGTCTAATTGCATGGTTCCTATTTGAGTAACGGCTGTCGAAAGACGCGGAACATACACGGCGCACAGGTTTCTGCAAATAATCAATGTCGCTGCCATCCAAACCCAAAGTCGTCGCCAAGCGCCTGCGCAAGCTCACCGAAATCCGTCCCACACTGGCCATTCAGCTGGGGAGCGGATTCAAACGATTTGCCAAGTCGATCAAGGTCGATTGCGAGATTCCCTATGACAAGATTCCCGGATTTCCCGAGGCGGCCGTGCCGGGGCATGAGGGGAGTCTGATTTTCGGGAGGATCGCGAAGATTCCGGTCGCTGTGTTGTGCGGGCGCGCGCATTTCTATGAGGGGTATTCCATGCGCGAGATCACCTTTCCGGTGCGCGTGATGGAGGCCTTCGGGATCGAGACGCTGTTGTTGACCAACGCCGCTGGCGGGATCAACCAGGGGTTCAAGCCGGGCGAGTTCATGCAACTCACGGACCACATCAATCTGATGGGGCGCAATCCGCTGCGGGGCGAGCAGGACAAGGACGGACCGCCGTTTCTGGACATGAGCCAGGTCTACGATCCGGAGCTGAATTTCCTGTTGGCCAACGCCGCGCGAAAGACAGGGCTCAAGCTGCAAAAGGGGGTCTACATGGCGGTTTCAGGGCCGTGTTACGAGACGCCGGCGGAGATTCGGGCGTTTGAGCGATTGGGCGCGGATGCGATCGGCATGAGCACCGTGCCTGAGGCCATCGTGGCGAGGCATTGCGGGTTGCGCGTGGCCGGCGTCTCCTGCATCACAAACGTCGCCTGCATCATGGCGTCGCAAAAGGTGAGCCATGAGGAGGTGCTGGCCGTGGGCGGCAAGGCGGCGAAGGAGGCGGCGGATTTTCTGGAATCGTTTGTGAAACTCCATGACCACGGGCGACAAGAATGAACTGATGGCCGCGGCCCTGAAGGCGCGTGAGAATGCGGTGGCGCCCTATTCGGAGTTTGCCGTGGGCGCGGCCGTGATGACCGATGAAGGCGAGGTCTACACCGGAGCCAACGTGGAAAGCGCCAGCTACGGGCTGACCTGTTGCGCCGAGCGGGTGGCCCTGTTCAAGGCGTTGACCGACGGAAAGAGGAAGATCCAGGCCGTCGGCGTGATCGCCCGCCACAGCGGCGGCCCGATGCCCTGCGGGGCCTGTCGGCAGCTGCTGGCGGAGTATGCCCCCAACGCCACGGTCTATGTCTCCGACAGCGAATGGCCGGAGGCGGCCCGGTCCTTCACGGTCAGGGAACTGCTCCCGGAGGCGTTTACCTCTTTGGGGGAGTGAGTCGGTTTCGCGCCTCGCGGCGGACGCCAAACGCGCAACGTTGAGCTTCAAAACGCGCGCGGTTGCGGACGGCTGCGTTGTGAGTCTGCTGTTGGCGCTGAGAAGGGGGGGCGTTGTGCGTTCGTCTCCAGGTTCGCTCAGTTCTTTCCCTGGCCGCGCCTCCGCACGGTCACCTTCAGCGCTGCCGGTTTGTCCCTGAGCCATCCGATGAATTTGGCCACTTCCGGATGCGACTTCAGCCGTTCCAAAGTGTTGTAATCCCGCTCGAGTTCCTTCTCGGTGAAGAGGGCGTGGACCTGCTTGTGGCAGGGATGGCAAAGCAGGGCGATGCGCGCTTTCACTTCCCGGCGGTCGAACTGCTTCTTGTTGCGCTTGTTGGCGTGGCGCGTGCGCGGAATCAGATGGTGCTTGGTGACCTCGTCCACCATGCGTCCGCAAAGCTCGCATTGGCAGTCGCCCTTCATGTCATTCGACCTTGGACGCCTTGATCTGCTCCTCCTGCGCCGCCTGGAGGACCTTTACCGTGAAGCCGCCTTCCATCCGGTCGCCCTGCGAGTAGATCCAGTCGTTGAGATCCTGAAGCTCCACCTCCACCTGGTCGCCGGCCTGATATCCGGGGAGATCGACAGGGTCGTTGTCGATGACGCCGAAGATGACATCCCCGTGGGTTCCGAGGACGGAAATCCAGATGAACTCGGTGTTGCCGCCCGAGGTGAGCGGCGCCTTGACGGCGAAGTTGTCGTCCTCTCCCTTTTGCGCGAGGGCCTCGACGAATTCAGGCCAACGCTCGCGGGCTTCCTGGACGGCGGCAAGCAGGCGGGGGTCGTCATCCTTGATCCGGACGACGGGCGGGGCGGCGGCCGCGACCATTCCCGCAAGCGGATCGGGGCCGCGAAGGCGGGCGCTCATCTCCTCGTCGTAGATTTCAATGGTCAGGCTTTCGGGGCAAAGCACGGCAAGACAGGTCTCGGCGGCGCGTTCGCCAAACTGTGCGATGATGGAGCCGATCGCGCGATAGGCCTCGGCGGGCTCAGCGCTCTCCACGCCCGGCTGCATGAAGTCCACGGACAGCCACGCGGCATGGTCCTGAATGGCCTTGCGCCGGCGAAGTTCCGGCATGTCTTCGGCGACCTCGTCCGGATCGTCGAAGTAGGGCGAATCGAAATTGTTGATCATGAAGATCCCCCTGGAGCACTTGAGCATGAACAGAGGCGATTGGCCGACGACGAAGCTGATGTCCTGTGATTCGTCCGGTTCGTCCTCTCCAAAATGGATATCCTCACCGAGGGCGTCGCCGACGAGGGGCGCGACGATATGGTCCTCCAGGTAGAGCGGTTGCGAGAACAGCAGGACGAGTGAAATCAGCGGCCCGCCTTCGGCGGCTTCAGTCGCCGCCAGGCTCCGCGCCCTGAACCAGGCGGCGAGGGCAAGGACGATTAAGGCCAGAGCGAAGCCGAGCTTGTAGACGTCGAATCCGGCCGATACCAACTTGAATACGAGGAATCCAGCCCCGCCGATGCAGGCGATGGCGGCGATGTGGAGCAGTCTGATTCCGGACATGTGCGGCCTTCCCGGGGCTTAAGCGATGCGCGATGACGGCGGTCTTGAACGAATGTGATGATTCTTGGGGCGGGCGAAACCTTCTGTTCGGAAGCAGCATCGCGATTGTCGGGCAGCCTGCAAGTCCAAACCCGCGGATGCGGCTGGTCCAAGCGCCCTTCAGACAACGTGCTGTCCTGATTCCATGCCCCGGAGGGGCCGCCTTCCTGTCGCTCCTCCAGAGCTGTCGTAGAAGCCGTCGCCCATTTCCGGTCGTGACATGAAACTGATTTACGTCTGGTCGGTCTCAACGACCGCTGTGGCATTGAAGACAATGAAGAACAAAAAAAGCTCGCGCTCGTTTGTGAGCGCGGGCCTTGAAGGGGAGGGGTCGTTCAGACGAGCTTCTTGAACCAGGCGGCGTCGCCGGGGACGGCGATCGGATATAGGCCGTTCTCGTCAGGTTGGCTCTGCGGTGTGCCGGTCCAGCGGCGGGCCTTCTCGTCGTAGCCGAGATTCTTCGGGAGGAGGCTGACTTCGGAGTTGAAGGCCTGATCCCAGGAGATCTTCTTGCCGGTGTAGGTGCACATGCGGCCGAAGATGGCGGTCATGGTGCTGAGGGCGCCGTATTCGGCCTCGTTGTAGGGCTTGTCGTTGCGGATCGCCTCGAACAGGTCGTCATGCTCCTGCTGGTAGGGGTTCGGATCGCGCTGGCCGGCGGCCGGACGATGGCGCCACTTGTTGGAGCCGGCGAAGATCTGGCCGCCGCTGATGTCGGAGTGGCCCTTGGTGCCGACGACGTGCTCGGACACGCTGTTGAAGGTGCCGCGGATGTGGCGGCACTGGCTGTAGCAGCGGGAGCCGTCCTCGTATTCGAACTCGACGAAGTGATGGTCGTAGATCTCACCGTCGTCAATGCCCTTGCGGACCTCGCGGCCGCCCATGCCCTGCGCGCTGATGGGGTGGGTTCCTTTGACCCAGTTGATGATGTCGATGTTGTGGATGTGCTGCTCGACGATGTGGTCGCCGCAGGTCCAGACAAACTGATACCAGTTGCGGAGCTGGTATTCCAGCTCGCTGGGTTTGCGGCCCCATTGGTCGGTCAGTCCCTGGCGGGTGCCCTTGTGGCCGACGGGATTCCCGTTCCAATAGCAGCGGGCGGAGACGATGTCGCCGATGGCGCCGTCGTGGAGCCGCTTCATGGTCTCGATGTATTTGGTCTGGTGATGACGCTGCAGGCCGACGCCGACCTTGAGGTTCTTCTTCTTGGCCTCCTGCGCGGCGGCGAGGACCTTGCGGACGCCGGGGGCGTCGGTGGCCACGGGCTTCTCGAAGAAGACGTGCTTGCCCTGTTTGATGGCCTCCTCGAACTGCATCGGACGGAAGCCGGGCGGGGTGGCGAGGACGACGACATCCGCCTCGGCAATGGCCTTCTTGTAGGCGTCGAATCCGACAAACTGGCGATCCGGCGGGACGTCGACGTGGTCGTGGTGGTTCTCGCGGATGTTGCTGAGCGAGCCGAGGAGCTTGTCCTCGTAGGCGTCGGCCATGGCGACGAGCTTGACGTTGCCCTTGTTGAGGCGGTTGGTCGTCAGGGCCTGGTTGGCCGCGCCGGTGCCGCGCCCGCCGCAGCCGACGAGGGCCAGCTTCAGCTCATCGCTGGAGGCGGCATGGACGAAGTTCTCGACTCCGAGGCCGGCCAGGGCGGCGCCGCCGGCGGCCATGGTGGAGCTGCGTCGAAGAAAGTTGCGCCGGTTGATCGACGCATGACCGTTGTTCTGAATGCTTTCGCTCATGGTTTCGTGGTTTGTGATTCGTGGTTGTTGATTCGTGATTTGTAATTCGCGCCCCGGCTGGGGGAGGCTCTTTTCTTGAGCTTCTTGCGCCTTATCGTGGCATTATTCGCCGTTGCCCCGACCGGCGTTCCAGTATTCGAACATCTCCTCGGCGCTTGGGATTTCCAGCGGGCGGACGATGCGCATGCCGAGGAACTGGGCGTCGGTGTGATACCAGATGCTCTTGGGCAGCTGTGGATCCTGAACCTTCCAGTCGGGGTGGGACTGGAGGCGGGCGGAACTGCGGAGAAACTCAGGGTTGTGATCCCAGGAACCGCCGCGGGCGGGGCGGGGATAGAGCTCGACCGGCTTGTTGATCGGGTTGACGACCGTGCCTTTCAGGGTCCCGTAGTAATCCTTGGAATACTGGTCGAGCACCCACTCGGCGACATTGCCGTGCATGTCGTGGAGGCCCCATTGGTTGGGCTTCTTCTTGCCGACCTGCTGGTATTTCCAGTCGCTGTTGGCCTCGTACCAGGCGTATTCGCCGAGTTTGGAGACGTCGTCGCCGAAGTGGTAGGCGGTGGTGGTTCCGGCGCGGCAGGCGTATTCCCATTCGGCCTCGGTGGGGAGGCGGTAGAAGTGGCCGGTCTTGGCGCTGAGCCACTGGGTGTATTTGCGCGCGGAATGCTGGGTCATGCTGATGGCGGGGAAGTTGTCCTTGCCCATGCCGAAGCTCATCTCGACGTAGGGTTTGGTCGGTTCGCTGATGGCGATGACCTGCTTCTTGGCCGTGATTTCAGCCGGTGTCTTGGCGGTCTTCAGGATCGCCTCGTCGTCCTGATACATGAACAGTTCGAATTCATTCCAGGTGACCTCGTGCTTGCCCATCCAGAAGGGGGAGACCTTGACCTTGTGCTGCGGGCCCTCGTCCTCGTTGCGGCCGGCTTCGCCAGCGGGGCTGCCCATGAGGAATTCGCCGCCCTTGATCGGAACCATGTGGAAGTTGACCACGGAATCGGGGATCTGGCTGGAATAGGCCTTCATGTCGCCTTCGGCCTTGGCCTTCTGGTTCTTGATGATCCGCTCGCGGATGGCCTTCACCAGTTCCAGGCTGTCGGCCGAGGTGTCGGCCGCCTTTTTCTTCGGGCTGAGGGTGATTCCGGCCGGCCACTCGGCGCCCTGCTCGATCCAGAGGCGGATGAGATCGATCTCTTCCTTGGACAAGGGGCCGCCTTTCTTGGCCGGGGGCATGAGGCTGTCGTCGTCGGCGTCGAGAGTCAGGCTCTCATGGACATAGCTCTTCTTGACGTCGAAGGGGACGAGATTGGGTCCGTTGTCGCCGGATTTGAAGGTCTGCTCCCGGGTGGTCATGTTGAAGCCGCCGTCCTCGTGGTCGTCGCGGTGGCAGGAGACGCAGTTGAATTCAAAGATCGGCTGGATATCCTTCACGAAGCGGGGGCGGCGGACCTGCTCGAGTTCCACGCCGGCCGGCCACTTGGCCCCCTGCTCAATCCACTCCTTGAGCACGAGGAGTTGGTCCTTGGAAAGGTGGTCCGAGGCCTTCGGCGGCATGACGTCGTCCTCGTCCGGGTCGAGGGCGGACAATTCGTAGAGCAGGCTCTTTCCAACATTGCCCGGGACGACAGAAGGGCCGTTTTCGCCGCCGGTCATGAGGCCGTCCTTCGTGTCCAGCAACAGCTCGCCCTTGGCCTTCTTGACGTTGTGGCAGGAGACGCAGGCGGCCTCAAGGACGGGTTTGACGTGCTTGTTGAAATCGATGTCGCGGGCCGAGGCGGCGGAAAAGGAGGCCGCATAGGCCAGCGACGTGAACGTGAGTATGATTCTGTTGCGTGTCATGGTTCCGATTTGAAGCCGGCAACTGTTGACGGAGCCGTTTCGTTTGTCAATCTGTTGAACACGCGTTTGACGCCCATGCAAGGGAAGTTCTTCAAGTACAAGTGGTTGGCGGGAGTGGTCGTTGCTCTGGCGGCAACGGCGGCGTTGTTCGTTCTGATTGTTCCGCCGAAGGAGGATCGCCTGCCCGAACCCGTTCCGAATGCGTATGACGTGTTTGTGCGCGCGGGAAGGACGGTCGAGTATGACCGGAACCTGCTGATGCTCGATGACGAGATGATCTTCAACCGTTCCGTCCATACCAATCAGGTCAATCAGGCGGCATTGGCGGATTTGCGAAGGGGGCTGAAGATGGAGTGTCTGGCGCCGGATCCGTCTATCCAAGCGAGGTGGGGTTTTGGAGTCAGTTCTCGAAGCGCGATAATGGATCCGGGCATGATCCTTCGGGCGGAATCGGCGGTAGCGCGCGAGCGGGGGGATTTGGACTACCCGATTCAATGCGATTTGGAACTGATCCAGCTTGGACACATGATGGAGCGGGGAGGCGGCTGATTGGACCCCACGGTTTGGCCCATTCCTTATGAGACAGTTTCCCGTGGTT
>JAYPEY010000130.1:0-1538 GCA_038126035.1 Verrucomicrobiales bacterium
CCTACACGCCGGAGGCGGACTTCAACGGGACGGACAGCTTCACCTACACGATCAGCGACGGTAACGGCGGCACGGCGACGGCGGTGGTGGTTGTCGCGGTTTCGCCTGTGAATGACGGTCCGGTTGCCGCGGACGACACCGCCGCGACGGACGAGGACACGCCCGTTGTGATCCAGGTTCTGGGCAATGACGTCGATGTTGACGGCGACACGTTGACAGTGATCGCCGCGGGGCCGGCCGGGAATGGCGCGGTGGTCGTGAATGCCGACGGCTCGTTGACCTATACGCCGGCCGCCGATTTCTGCGGTTCGGATACCTTTGCCTACACTGTCAGCGACGGGAATGGCGGCGTCGCCGTGGCCACGGTGACGGTCGCTGTCCGTTGTGTGAATGATGCGCCAATTGCCTTGGACAACAGCTACGCGATTGATCAGGACGCGTCCGTTTCGGGCAACGTCATCACGGACAACACGGGAGAGGGAATCGACAGTGACCCGGATGGCGATGCGCTGACGGCGTTCGGTCCGGTGATTGCGCCGTTGAGTGGTTCGGTGGTCGTCAATGGCGATGGGACGTTCACCTACACGCCGAATCCAGGTTTCACGGGCGTCGACAGCTTCGTCTACCAGGTTGACGATGGCAATGGCGGCACGGCTGTGGCCACTGTCACCATTGTTGTGAATCCGACCGACTGCGGCGTCTGCGATGGCAAGGTCACCGAGTTGACGTTGCGTTACGACGGCCCCGGCACGGTCAACGTCAAGATCGTGCAACAGAAGGGCGAGGTCGCATTCGATGGAACGGTCGGTTCGGGAGCGGTCTTCACCGCGGTCGGTCAGGACAAGAATGGCACGTTGAGCCCGAAGGTGAAGGTTTACATCGACGGTGTTCTCGACACGGAGATCCACACTAGTTGCTCTGTCCCGATCGGACCGGGGCAGGTCTGGGGCAGTTTCACCATAGCCGAGGGGTTCAGCCGCAATGGCGGACGTCTTTGCCCGGTTGATGGCGGCGGGACCGGCGGCGGGGGCGGAGACAAATGTTCGGAATGTGACGGCAAGGTTGACGCCTTGACGCTGCGTTACGACGGTCCCGGCGCTGTGTTCGTTCAGGTCAAGCAGAAGGACGGCTCCAGCGTCTTCTCCGACATCGTTTCCTCCGGGCAGGAGTTCTCGTTTGTAGGGGCGGACAAGAAGGGGACGCTGGGCGCGAATATCAGGGTCTACGCCAACGGGGCCCTCGCCGCCGAATTCCATACGAGTTGTTCGGTTGCGATCGGTCCGGGATCTTCGGACGGCGACTTCACGGTTTTTGCCGGCACGAGTCGCAATGGCGGCGCGCTGTGCCCGGTCGGCAACGGCGGTTCCAGCGGCGGTTCGTGCAACGACGGCAAGTCCAAGGACGAGGACGACGATGATGACAAAGACGATTCCAAGAAATCTTCGAGGTCAAAGAAAGGCGATGGCAGCTCGAAGAAATCCTCGAAGTCCAAGAAGGGCGACGATGACGACGACAAGTCCGGCGAGTGCGACGAGGAT
>JAYPEY010000130.1:1638-15067 GCA_038126035.1 Verrucomicrobiales bacterium
AGGACTGATCGGTGACCGGATGAGGGGAACGCCGTTCTGATCCGGGAGAAGTTGAGATTGCGCCCCGCTTTTTGAAGGCGGGGCGTTTTTTGTGGCGGCGCGGCGGTGTGAAAAGTAGATTTCTCCGGGCGGACGACGTCCGTTTCAGCGCGCCCTATGACCGACTTTCAGATTCAGGAAGACACCCGTGTTCGCGCCGGCGGCGATCAGATGTCCTGTGATCTGGATGGCGAGGCCGCGATCCTGCATCTGCCTTCGGGATGCTACTACGGTCTCGATGAGGTGGGCGCGACAGTCTGGCGGTTGTTGGCGGAACCTGTCCGGGTCGGTGACATACAGCGGGCGGTCGAGGAGGAGTACGAGGTTGAACACGAGATCTGCGCCCGCGACGTGCGACATCTGCTTGGCGAACTGGTGAACGCCGGAATCGTCGAGATAGTGGAGTGAGTTCATGGCGATGGGGCTAACGGACAGGCAGCTTCGGAGGTCGGCCTGGAGAGCCCTTGTTTCCGCGCGGATGACATTGTGGCTCGGTTCCTTTGACCGGGTGCGACGGAGGTTGAAGCTCTCTGATGAAGGGAGGGGGCTGGAAGTGGACGAATCCCGGAGGGTTGCGCGTGCGGTGGACGTCGTCGGCGACGTCTGGCCGGGATTGGGCAACTGCCTGGTGAAGGCGGTTGCTGCGGTCACCTTGTTGAGGCGACACGAGTTGCCGGGGAGCCTGTGTATTGGCGTGGCGCGAAAGGCGGGAGGCGGGCTGGAAGCCCATGCCTGGGTCGAGAGCGGAGGGGAGGTTCTGCTTGGAGGCGACGATCTGGAACGGTTCACCCCGCTCGAATCGGTCGCTGGTC
This sequence comes from Verrucomicrobiales bacterium, assembly GCA_038126035.1. GTDB lineage: Bacteria > Verrucomicrobiota > Verrucomicrobiia > Limisphaerales > JAYPEY01 > JAYPEY01. The sequence continues at coordinate 2,490 of JAYPEY010000130.1, forward strand.
GGTCCGTTCTTTCGAGGAACTGACATGGAGGATTCCGGAATTGCCGTCGTGGAGAGCGGGTCGACCGGCCGGAGTTCAGGCGACATGGCGCCGGTCTACGAATTGTATGGGCTGCGCGTGCGCTCTGGGCTGCCGTTGGCGGCGCCGGTTGCTGCGGGCGGGCAATTTGATATCGATGTGGAGTTGGGGCCGGCCCGTATGATTCCGTCGGGGCCGCACGGTGATGGCGTCGTTGTCGCCTCGTTCGGGGAACCGGGAGGGGAGGGGTATTCGCATGTGGAGACGGAGGAGGGATTTGCCTTGCGGTATTACTCGATCTGCGAGTTCCGGTTTGATCGGCAGTTGGCGCGCGTGGTCGCCACCCTGGACCCGGACGCCGACCCCCGTATTGCCGGCCTGTTGCTCCGGGGCAACGCCTTCGCGCTGATGCTGGCGCTTCGTGGAGAGTCCGTCCTGCACGCCAGCGCCGTGGAATCCGGGGGGAAGGCGGTGGCGTTTCTGGGAGCCAGCGGGTCAGGGAAGTCCACCTTGGCCGCCGTTTGCTGCGCATCCGGGGCCCGGCTTGTCACGGATGATCTGTTGCGTCTGGAGTGGGATGAAGACGGTCTGTTGTGCCATCCGGGGCATCCGGAGCTTCGTTTGCGAGAAGGCGCGGCCGGGCTGGCGGAACGACTTTGCGGACATCCGCCGGAGAAATCCGTGGACGGTCGGTTCCTGGCGTCGTGTCCGGTTCAGGGGACGGCCCTGGCGCGGTTTGCGGCGCTCGTGGTCGCGCGGCCGAGTCGCGAGCATCGGAAGTTGGAGGTTCGGCGTCAGGGGGCGGCGCAGGCGTTGTTTTACCTGCTCGGTTATCCGAGGGTCAGCGGGTGGCGGTTGAACGGCGCATTGAGCGGGCAGTTTCACGAGATGGCGCGCATTGCGGAGGCGATCCCGGTCAGTGAGGTCGTGGTTCCATGGGGGCCTCCTTTTTCTGATTCGCTTGCCCGTGAGATCTTCGAATCGGTGGGGTTGCCATTCCGGCCGGGAGAGACATGAATCTGCCGCCATTGAGCAATTTGTTCGCGTTTCACAGCGCTGACCCGGCGATGCGCGAAAGCGTTCGATCGGCGGCGACCGGGAGCGGCGAGTTCGCGGACGTGGTCCGCCTGCCTTCCGGGTGGGTGGTGGGGCGGGCTCCGTTGCCAGGCCCGTTCACGGAGGATGATGAAGCGACGAAGCGCGGCCTGTTCTTTGCCGAGGGAGGCGATGCGATCACTGGCTCGGAGGGACGTCTGGATGGAGAGTTTTACGAAACGCTGGCAGGCCGAGCGAAGGACGCGCCAGGCCGATTGGCGGAATATCCGGGAGATTTCGGCTTCGTCAGTCTGAGGGAGAACGGCGCCACAGTCGTGCGGTCATGCGGGGGAACTGCGCCGTTTTATGTCTGTCGGGGGCCTGATTGGTCCGCGATTGCCACGCGGATGGAATACCTTGTCCGCCTGGCCCCGGGGGGCTTTTCCTACGATCCGCTGGTCAATGCGTTATGGGCTTCCGGATGGACCTGGTTTCCGGAGAACAGGACGTTCTTTCGGGAGGTGTCCGTCGTGGAACGCGGCGGGTATGCGCGCATGGATGAGTTCGGGGTTCGCTTCGGCGGCTACTGGGATCCACGTCCCTCCGCACCGGCGACGTTCTCGAAGCGGGCGATGCGCGATCGGGCGTCGGCGTTTCGTGAGATCCTGATCCGTCGTCTCGAACGTGATCTGGACGAGCGCGGCGGCAACTTGTTGTCGTTGAGCGGCGGGGTCGATTCGGCTTCGTTGGGGGATCTTGCCGCCAGAGCCTGCGGGCGGCCGGTATCGACGGCAAGCGTATTGCCGCAGGACGATCGGGCCTACGAGCGTGAGATGTCATATATCGCCCCGCTTGGTCGCCGTTGCGGTTTTCGGAGGATGTGGGAGCATCGCATTTCCCAGGAGTCCTATCTGGAGTCCATGGAGGGCGCTCCGCGGACGGCGTTTCATCTGACCCATCCCGTGTTGTGCCTGCTGGAGGAGATTCATCGCGTGGAGCCGATCAAGGTCCTGTTTGGCGGGGAGTTTGCGGATCAGTTGTGCGGCTCGGTCACAACGTTGCCGGACCTTGTCGACGACGTGTCCTTTGGGGATTTCGTGGGGCATCTGGGCGAGCCGCCGTTCGTCCCGGGCAGGTTTGCGGTCTGGCTGAAGCACCGGTTGCGGCGCACGCGGGGGAGGTTGCCATCGCCGTTGCCTCTGCCTGCGAGCCTGCCGGAGATGTTCGGTCCGGCGATTCAGGAGGAACTCGAAGAGCTCAGCCGTCGCAGGTTTCGGGAGGCGCTGGCGGATGACCGGCCCTGGCGACATCTGGCTGCCTTGTCCGAAATGGACGGCTGGGTCGCGATGAACTGGGAGGCGGTGTCCGCCTTGGGGGCGAGGCGCAGCTTCCCGTTCTTCAACCGGGAAATGATCGAGCTGGCTTTCCGGCGGCATCCTGCGGAGATGTTCGGGGCTGGGCCAAAACGGGCGCTCAGGGACGCGCTCTCCGGGCAGGTCGGGACGATCAACCTGCAACGGGAGGACAAAGGGGGCTGGGGGCGCTACCTTAACGGAGTGGATCCGTGGTCTTGGAGTGGCGGTCTGACCGCGGAAATGCTGGCGTTGCTGAGGCCTGAACTCCGGCTGGAGAGTCCGAAAGAGATTGACTTCAACAGCGTCAAGATCTTAACTCGCCTGATGGTTTTTGAACGGGGGATTCAAGAATCATCCAACGCCTGCCGATTGTGAGACGGGAGAACGTTGCAATGCAGAAAGAAAACGCAAAGAAAAACGGGAAAAAGTCGTACAAGGCTCCCAAGCTGACCAAGTTCGGCAGTGTTGAAAAGCTGACGAAGGGCTCCGGGGCTGGTCCGTTGGATTGTGGCTTCGTTTCTGCCTGATCCTTCGCGGTGTTTTTGGCGGCGCGCGGGTTGTTCGGAAGGCGGCAGGTTGCGGCGCGTGATTCGCGTTGTGCCGCCGGTCGTTCGTGGTGGCGGCGCCTCGCTTCAGGATTTCAGATTATCTTCATCCACCTCTGCTTCACTTGATTCATGCTCCAGTCGGAACTGACCGGAATCGGGCTTGGTCGCGAGGCGCGCGCGCTCCTGCAGATTGCCCGTGAAAAGGTCTCGGGAGGAAGGGGAACCGTCGGTTCCGAACTCGAAAGCGGGAAGTTGGATTGGGGGGCGCTGCTTCAATTGGCGGACCGCCATGGTCTGATTCCCCTTCTCCACCTGAACGTGCGCGAGGCGGCGTCAGCCCATGTTCCAGACGGGGTCATGTCGGATCTGAAAGCGCGCGCGCGCGGGATCGGAATCCGGAATCTTCATCTTGCCGGCGAGATGGCGGCCATCTTGAACCTTCTGAAGGGGTGCAATATTCCGGTCGTTCCCTACAAGGGCGCGGTGATGGCGGATCGGTATTATGGCGATCTCGCGCTGCGTCCCTTCTCGGACGTGGATCTGCTGGTGGCGGAGAGGGACATGCCTGCGGCGAAGGAGGCGCTTCTCGGGAACGGCTGCGCGTTGGAACGGGAGATGAATCCGTCTGAGGAGCGGGCCTACTTCGAGGAGAACTGCGAACTCAATTTCAACCGCGTGCGGGGCGGGGCGCACATTGAACTGCATTGGGGCGTCCTGCCTCCCGTTTATCGGTTTCCATTCAGCGCGGATGAGTTGATCGCCCGGGCGGTTCCGTCAGAGGTTGCGGGGGCGCGGACCCTGCTGATGACGCCTGAGGACTCCTTGTTGGCGTTGTGCGGGCATGGCTGCAAGCACCGGTGGTCGCGTTTGTTCTGGATTCTGGATGTCGCGTTGTTGTTGCGCCGAGACGGGGGCGGCCTGGATTGGGAACTGGTCTGGAGCTGCGCGGGGGCGCGGGGCTGCGAGCGAATGCTGGCGATCGGGCTTGGATTGGCCCGGGACCTTCTGGGAGCGGAGCTTCCTGAGACGGCGGCCGCCCGCGTTTCGCGGGACCTGATTGCCAGGCGATTGCGCATCCGGATTGTTGATTGGATGTTCGGCGGCGGTTCAGGACTGGCCGGGTTGCTGGGCAGGCAGGTGTTTCAATTGCGGTCGAGGGAGCGGATCGAGGATCAGTGGGCCTGGGGGCGTCATTGTCTCGGTTGGATGTTTGCCGCCGAAGGTCGGGGCGGAGGCTCCGGCGCGCATTGGCTTCGGCGGGCCATGCGGCCGTTGCGACTGCTGAAGGACTACGCGTTGGATCCGCCCAAGGCGCGCGGTTGAACGGCCGGCTTCCGGCCGGATACTCACTTCCTGCCGTCCCTTGCGGGATTGCGCGTGTCCCCTTCGAACACGATCAGGGGGCGGCGTCTGAGTCCTTTTCGGCGGAGGGTGAAGGTCGTCTTGTTGGCCAGCGAGACGGCCTCCAGGGCCTCCCAGCCATTCAGGTCCCAGCCGGTCAGCGCATGCCGGAAGAAATGCCAGGAGTCGCTGCTTCCGGCAGGGGGGGTGAACTGGATCTGAAGGGCGTCGGAGAGGATGGGTTGGACGTGGTCCCAGTCGTGATCGTTGAACAGGAAGTGGGGGACGAAGGGCGTCTGTTTGAGGCGGGCGGCCAGGTCGCGGTTCCTGATCGTGGCGATCGGTTCGGTGGGGTCATCGTCGCCGTGGAGCAGGAGGAACGGGGGGCGGAACTTGACGCGGATGCGGGTCTGGTTGGTCAGGGCGGCGACTGCATCGAGCAGGGTCGGGGAACTGCCGTCCAGGGATGCCCGGGCCCGATTGAAGAAGTAGAATTCGTCCGTGGCGCCGGGTTGGAGAATGAGGGCCTTGACCGTCCGGTTCGACTGGAAGGAGCCCAGCATGATCGGGGCGAAGTTCTTCCGGTTCAGTTCCTTGACCGGTTCAGACAGGGGCATGCCGGCGAGAGCCTTCTGCCATGACGGTTCATCTCCGTTTGTCTCGGGGCCCGCGGCGACAAGGAGCGTCGCCGCGGCCAACGCGATCATGATTCGTGGCGGGGTCGGCTTGCGGGGGTGGGGCGTTGTCATGGGGCTAAAAGGAGAGGCGCACAATGCGGTCCTGCAATTGCTCGGACCAGCGTGACAGGTGGCTGACGACGCGGCTGATCTCCTCCAGGCGGTGCAGGGGCAGCGCGTCGACGCGTTCAGGGGAGCCGATGGGCGGAGCGGTTTCCCAGGCGGCGTTGAGCGCCCGGAGCTCCGTGTTCAGCGGTTCCAGTTCCGCGTTCAGCTCCCCTTGAAGCGACTGGAGACGATCGGTCCATTCCAGTCCGCGTTGGAACAGCGCGGCCTTGATCAGGGGCGAGTCAGCCCCGGACTTTTCCTCGATAAACGCGTCCACGTCGCGCGTGAGCTGGCCCACCTTCAGAAATGTGTCCATCGTCGCTTCCGGCACATTCCTGACGACCTCGGGCCGGGAGCCCCGCTCCAGTTCAATCAGGTGAAGGAGCCTCGATTTGGCGCTTGAAAGGCAGGTCTGCGCGGCGTTGAGGTCGGCGTAGCGTCGGGTGGCTGATTCGCGCTCTTCTGAAGAGGCGTTGTGGAAGCGGTCGGGGTGGACGTCTGCGGAAAGCTCAAGAAAACGCGTCCGGGCCGTCTCGGCGTCGATCCAGGGAAGTCTCGGGAGGTCGAGCGCGGCGAAATGGTCCTCCATGATATGGTCGCAGGGGTGGTTGCGCCCGGCGGTTGCGCGATCGGCTTTCAGGCGCTGAAGCTCTCGCCGCAGGAGCAGGTGGTCGCTGCGTTCGGATTGTGCACCTTGAACCCGCCATCGGTCAGGGCCTCGACGTAGTCCAGTTCCGAGCCGGTGACGTAGAGCGCGCTCTTGGGATCGACGACGACGCGCACTCCGGCGGTCTCGACAAGGATGTCGCGGTTGGCTGGTTTGTCCTGCAGGTCCATCTTGTATTGCAGCCCGGAGCAGCCTCCGCCGATGACGGCGACGCGGAGGACGCCCTCGTCGCGTCCCTGTTTGGCGAGCAGCGAAGACACCTTTCCGGCGGCGTTGGCGGTGAGCTTGATCAACCGTTCGTCGCCTTTCCTGATCTTGACCTCGCCGGTTTCTTTCCTGGTGGTTGACGCAATCATTCTGGGCGGAGGAAGTTATCGGCATTCGAGGGCAGCGTCAATGGTTGCAGGCGGGCGTGGGGCGGTGTGTAATCGCGTCGGAAGAGATGAAGTCATGTTCCCAAGATTAAAGACCGCGTTCCAAGGGTTGGCGGCCTCGGCGATGTGCCTGATGACGGGCGGCTCTGCGTCGGCCGAAGTCGACTTTGAAAAGGAGATCAGACCGATCTTTGAAAAGCACTGTCACGAATGCCATGGCGCGTTGCGACGGGCGGGCGGCCTGCGGATGGACGTTCGGATCGGGGCGCTTCAGGGCGGCGACACGGGGGTGTCGCTGCTGGAGCCCGGCAGGGCCGACAACGAAATCTACCGGCGGATCGCATCGGCGGAGCCGGACTACGTCATGCCGCGGAAGCGCGACGCCTTGACTCCCGGGGAGATCGAGAAGGTCGGGCTCTGGGCGGACGAGGGCGCGCATTGGCCGGAAAGCGCCGCCGAACGGCCGGGCCTGGGCTGGGGGAAGCTGTGGCATCGTTTTGGCGCGCCATTGCGCGGCGTGCTTCTGGCGTGTCTTGTCCTGGCCGTGGCGGTCGAATGGGGGCGGTTTCGTCATCGGAAAGGCGGCGGCGGCGCCTTTGGCGCGCTCTGCGACCGGGTTCCCTGGACGGCCTACGTGGTGGGCGTCCTGGCATTGGGGTTGGTGTCCTTGCTGAAGGAGTATGAACGGCTGCGCAAACAGCAGCGGGTCATGGCATTCGAGATCCGGGAGGCCGCCTATTTCCGGGTTTTCGGTTCTCCGCCTCAACCGGTTCCCTATCGGGGGAAACCGCGATTTGGCGGGATCTTCTATCGGGGCAACGACGAGCGGGATGAGAGGCTTTTCAACGGCGGTGTCTATCGCACCTGTGATTTCGTCCTGAGTCTTTGCGATCGGGAGGGTCGGAAGCTGGCTGTTGGCGATCTGTTGCCCGATGGAGGTCTGGCATTCGAACTGGAGATTCGACGCTCCCCGGGCGCCACCAGGCAGCTCTATGCGGATCATATCATGAGCAAGGTGTTCTTCACCCCGCAGGACCTGAACCGCTTGGGCGCGGTTTTCAGCGGAAAGGCGACCCGCCTGGAGATCGTGGAGTCTGAGGAACGCTGGCGCGCGCTTCATCCGATTGGCGACGCCGGGGCTGCAGCGGCCGGCGGCCTTGCCGGGACCACTTACCTCTACCTGGGGGATGTCCACGATGGGGAGCCGTCGGTCAAGCGTCCCATCTATGGCGTCGTGTATCGGATCCGGGTGGAGGATGGGCGCGTGGCCGAAGGCTCGGAGTTATGGATCGGGAATCTGGTGATGAATGACGCGCTCGAGTTGCCGCCCTCGGGCAGGGGGGTGAGGCAGGAGCATTGGCTGGGGCTCGATCCGTTGCCCGAGATTCAGGGAACCAACACCACGGATCCGGGACTGCTGGGCGTCCGCGACTACCAGGGATTGAAGAAGTGATGGCGCGCAGGTCGGGACTTCGCCGCCGAGGCGCATGACAAGACTTTGACAAATGGCTGACCTGGTTTGAACACCTTGTCTGAACGCGGGCGGCAGAGTCGCGTCCAATGAAACGCAATGAATTCCTTCAAATAATGCCGACGGCCGTGCATCCTGCCCCGCGAATGAGCATGCGACGTTTTCTGACAACAGTCTTTCTGCTGGCCGCGGCTTCTGTCGCGAATGCGCAGTTCGGGTTTGGCGCGGCCACCAAGGTTGCGTTGAAGCTGGACGCGCAGACTGTCCGGCCCGGCGACAAGTTCACGGCCGCGCTGCAGATGTCCATGCCGGAGGGCTACCACACCTACTGGGTGAATCCGGGCACAGGCCTGCCCACTGAGATCAAATGGACGTTGCCGGAGGGCGTCGCCGCCGGTGAGATCCAATGGCCGGTTCCGGAGAAGTATGAGGACAAGGTTTCCGGCGGTTACGTCTATCATGGCGACGTGTATCTGCTGATTCCGATGGAGATCGGAGCCGGCGTTCCGAACGGTGAGATCGAATTGAAAGGGGAGGTCTCCTGGCTGGAGTGCAAGACCTCCTGCATCCCGGGCAGCGGCGATGTGAGCGCCAGACTGACCATCGGGCCCGACCGCGTCGCATCGGCGGAGGCGTCGTCGTTTGACGAATGGCGGAAGCGTCTTCCGGAGAAAAAGACGGGTCTTCCGGTGAGGGCGGTCTGGGACTCCGGCGCGGAGGGCGAGGAGCGCGCATTCGTCATCGAATGGAAGGCGGGCGAGCCTTTGCCGGCCCCCGATTTTTACCCCTTCGCCTCGGAGAATCTGGAGGTCCAGCCGAAGACTGAGACAGCGACCGCGGACGGCACGACGATTCTGCGCAAGACGATCAAGAAGTATGAGGGGGAATGGCCGACGGAACTCCGCGGGGTGTTGATTGCGAATGCGGCGAAGCCTGAGGAATCGGCGGCGTATGAGACGACGATCGCGATCGGGGATCCGACCGCCGAGCCGGCGACCGGGGAGCCGGGTTCCGCCGCCGCCGGGCCTGCGCCGTCGCCGGGGCTTTCATTGCCCAAGGTCCTGTTCTTCGCCTTTCTAGGCGGGTTGATTTTGAATGTCATGCCGTGCGTTCTGCCGGTGATCGCGTTGAAGATTCTCGGGTTCGTGAATCAGAGCAAGGAGGAGCCGGGGCGGGTGAAGACCCTGGGTTTCATCTACACGCTGGGCGTGTTGGCCTCCTTTCTGGCAATGGCCCTGTTGATCATCGGCGTTCAGCAGGCGGGCCGGGTCGCGAGTTGGGGGATGCAGTTCTCCAACATCTATTTCCTTGTCGGCCTGACCGTCCTGGTGACGCTGGTGGCCCTGAATCTCTTCGGAGTGTTTGAAGTCACATTGGGCGGCGGGGCCATGTCGGCGGCGGGTGGTCTGGCGTCGAAGGAAGGCAACGCGGGCGCCTTCTTCAACGGAGTGTTGGCCACGACCCTTGCCACGCCCTGCACGGCGCCATTCCTTGCGCCGGCCCTGGGCTTTGCCTTCACCCAGCCGCCGGCGATCATTGTCGTGGTGTTTCTCACCGTCGGGGCCGGATTGGCGTCGCCTTACCTTTTGTTGAGTTGGAAGCCCGAGTGGTTGAGGCACCTGCCCAAGCCTGGAGCGTGGATGGAACGCTTCAAGGTGGCGATGGGATTCCCGATGCTGGGCACTGCGGTGGTCCTGCTCTGGCTGACGCTGGGGCATTTCGGGGAAATCGGAGCCCTCTGGTTTGGATTGTTTCTGGTGAGCGTCGCCCTGTGCTCATGGATTTATGGCGAGTTTGTGCAACGCGGACGCAAACACCGTCAGGCGGCGGTCATTCTGATGGCGTTGATCCTGTTTGGTTCCTACGGCTTCACCATGGAACGGCAGTTGAACTGGCGCGCGCTCAGGGCTCAGCCGGTTTCGATCGAGGCGACGGGGCAGGCGACGGATCCGGACAAGATCGCCTGGCAGTCTTGGAGCCGCGAGGCCGTCGCCGCCGCCCGGAAAGAAGGGCGGCCGGTATTCGTTGATTTCACGGCGAACTGGTGCGCCACCTGCAAGTTCAACAAGGCCAGCTTCATTGAAACGTCAGAAGTCCGGGCCAAGTTGCGCGAGGTGAACGCGGTGGCTCTGGTGGGCGACAACACCCTGTCCCCGCCGGAGATCGCCGAGGAATTGCGCCGCTATGGTCGCGCTGGCGTGCCTCTGAATCTGGTCTTCCCGGTCGACGAGTCAGCGGAGCCCATCGTGTTGCCCACCCTGCTGAGCAAGTCGATCATCCTGAACGCCTTGGACAAGGCGGCGGCTGGTCGAGAATAGGATCCTCCCACCCCGATCCTGGAAGCTGGGGTAACCTAATCGTGTTCTTGGAAGTTCAATAAATGGACATATTTGAAACATATTGTGGCGCTTGAGCTGCTATTAGCATTCGTATGAATGTAAGGTTGGAAAGGTTGATGGCGGGGGGGCTTGAGGGAGTTGACGAGAGTCCGCCGGTCGCGCGTGACTGGGCGGGGATCAGGAAGTCCCGTTCGTTCCGGATCGCGTTGGGATTGGCGACGGCGGCGGTGGTGTTTCTGGCGGATCTGTTGATGCCGCAGGGAGCGGCCATGGGCGTGCCGCATGTGCTGGTCATTCTGATTTCCCTGCGCATTGGCGACGGGAGGGTGACCTACGGTTTGGCGTTGCTTTGCACCTTGCTGACCTTGTGGGGGTTCCATCTTTCGCCTGAAGCAGGCGCGTCGATGGATCCGGTCGTGATTCTTACGAATCGGTTGGCGGCGTTGTTGGCCATCTGGTCGGCGGCATTTCTGGGCATCCGATTGACGGCCGCGACCGCGCAACGGGAGGCGGCATTGAAGGAGATCAAGATCCTCAAGGGCCGGCTGCCAATCTGCGCCCACTGCAAGAAAATCCGGGACGGTCAGGAGGCCTGGGTGCAGTTGGAGGAATATCTTCTCCACCATTCGGAAGCCATCTTCAGTCACAGCATCTGCCCCGGTTGCATGGATGAGCACTTTGGGGAGTTCATGGAGTAGAGGAGGACTGGAGAACTGGAGGACTGGAGGGTGCGCCCTCCCAACTCCAGGATTCCAAGACTCAGGCTTCCGTCAGTCTGTCGTTCCGGGAACGCGCTCGATGGCGCCCTCGGGAACGAGGGCGAGGAATTGGCGGATGAACCGGGGACTCTGCAATTCCGGCCAATCCACAGTTTGAAGCGCATCCGCTCCGCTTGCCCAAGGTTCTCCGTCGAGCCAGCAGTCGAGGCGGCCGAATGCGGGGCCCTGTTCCGCGCGAAATCCTGAGATCGTGATCCAGTGGATGGCGTCGCGCTCGAGATCGTTGTCGATCAGGCTTCGAAGCGTCAGAAATGGCGGGTTCTCCCGCACGAAATCGGTCAGCGGTTCGACGCTCGGGCCGCCGAACTGATAGGCGCCCAGGAAGACAACCCAAGGGGGCAGATGCCAGTCGTGGCCTTCCGCCACCACCTGCGTTCCCGGGCCCACCTGCCCGCCGATGAGCGGTCGGATGGTGGGCAGGTCGCCCTCCACCCAGATGGATGCGGCCATCGCCAGGGCGTCCTTCAGCGTCTCTCCCAGGCCGTTGATCGGATTGCCGAAGGCGGGGGGCGACTCAGGCGTCATGCGCACGGAATAGCGAAGCGACACGGTGCGGATCGGCTCGCCGGGCAGATCGGGATGCTCGGACTCCTCATCATGCAGCGTCTCGATATCGACCAGGGCCTCCTCGATTCCCAATCGCGCGCCTTCGTCAGTGAATTCGGCGTCGAGACCCTCGTGTTTCAGGAACTCGACGACGACGCGCAATGCGGTTTCCGTGAACGCGTTCAAAACGGACCTGGACGGGAGGGATGGGAAATCGGCGGGCTCAAGCTGAGCCGTCCAATAAACCGCAAATGCCTTGCGGTCAAGGCTGCCGATTCGAGGGGCTTCAGATTCCCAAGGCCTTGTCCATCCGTTCGACGACCTCGCGCAGGCGCGACTTGTCGCCGCCCTTCACCTCGGCCGTCGCCCATCCGGAGAAGTTCAATGCCGTCAATTCCGCGCGCACCCTGGCCCAATCCACGTGGCCGTCGAACAGGTTGCAGTTCTTGTCGATTTCCATATTCCGATCCTTGACGTCGATCTTGACGATGCGTTGGCCGAGCGTCCTGATCCAATGATGGGCTCCTCCGTAGCCGTGATGGTTGCCGATGTCGAAGAAGGCCCCTGTCCAGGGACTGCCGATCGAATCGAGATAGGCGGCCCATTGGTCGGCGTCGGGGCAGAATCCGTTGCCCACATTCTCGCAGAGAATTCGCACGCCCAGTCGCGAGGCCAGGGGAATGGCCTTGCGGATCTGTGCGATCGAGCGCTCCCGGACCTGTTCGTGATTCTCAGTCTTCGGATCGGTCACCTTGCCGTTGACGAGGAGGATGGAGCTGGCGCCGCAATCGGCGGCGAATCTCAACGCGTCCTTCATTGCCTCCAGCGCCTTGGCGCGGACGGCGGGATCGGGATCGGAGAGTCGGACCTGCCAGTGCACGGCGTCGTTGACATTGTGGATGCGAAGTCCGGTCTTGTCCTGCGCGCGGATGGCTTCCTTGAGGTCGAACTTCCCCGGCGCCATCAGGCTGATCCCGTCGAAGCCCGCGTCCTGTGACATCTTGAACTTGTCCAGGAGGGGCGTGTCGCCGCGGATCATGGTCGCCTTGACGGCCTTGTAGATCCTGCCGGTGAAGGGGCCGGCCTTGGCGGACGGGGAGCCGACGGCAGACAGCGCGGCGGCGGTCAGTGTGCGCGAGAGGAATCCGCGTCGGGATGAGGTGTTTCCTTCGAGGGGCATGACGGGAAGTCTGCCTGCAATGGAAGGCGATGTTAACCCCATACTGCAGGGGGCTGCGGGCGCGGTTAAAACTGGGATGAGTAGGGGGGGGCTTCTGCCCCAATGTCGCGAGCTGGTTGCGGGAACGAAAACCCAAGCTC
>JAYPEY010000131.1:0-14380 GCA_038126035.1 Verrucomicrobiales bacterium
CCGACTTCAGTGGATCTACGCGCCAGCGCTCTATTTGTTCGTTCTTCTGTTCCTGGCCTGGGGCGGGGATTTCATTCATCTGAAACGAGAGCTGCCGCAAACGAAGAGGAAGCTTGCTGTCGTCGGGGAGTTCCTCATGGCAAAAGTCCTGCATGTTTCCGTCGCCGTGCTTGCGCCGTACTGCTGGTTTGGCATTGAGTTGGAGGTGATCGCCCTTTGCTACCTTGTCGCATCCATGGCGACATCCTTCCTGTTTGTCATCGTCAACGTGGGCACGCATTTGAACATTCATACCGAGATGGTTTGCCCCGATGAGTCCGACGGCATCCCGCACGACTGGGCCACGCACCAGGCGCTGACCACCGTGGATTGGAGCCCGCAGAGCATGATCGCCATCGCGTTGACGGGCGGGGCCAATGCGCATCTGGCGCATCATCTGTTCCCCTTTGCGGCCCATTGCCACAACGCCGGGCTGGCCGCCCTGGCAGGGGACGCGGCTGCAGCCCATGGCTTGAAACTGAATGTCATCAGTTTCAAGGAGATGTTGCTTGGGCATTTTGCCCTGCTGTTGAAGTATTCCAGACGGCCGACGAGATGACGTAGCGCAGGCGTCCCGTCCGGAGGTTCGAGACTGGCGGCGGGACGCCGCCGGAACCCGCAGCCGGGACGGCTGCGCTACGGGTTTTCGCTCAGGACGCCTTTCGTGTGAGGAACAGTCCGGTGGCGGCGAAGAGGATGTTTGGGGTCCAGGCGGCGGCCCAGGGTGGGGCGGCTCCGCTGGTGCCGAGGGCGAGACCGAAGCGTTGCATGACGAAGTAGCTGAAGCAGAAGGCGATGCTGCTGACCACGCCGACGAAGACATTGCGCTTGCCGGAGAGGGAGGCGAAGGGGATGGCGATCATGACCACCACCAGACAGGTCCACGGGGCCGCGAGCCGGGCGTGAAGCTGGGTGTAAATGCGGTCGGCCTCCGCGTCGTCGAGATCAGGCTTGTATTCAAGATACTCGAGAATCTCCATCAGTGAGAAACGGCTTTTCTTGATGAGCTTGGAATCGCTGAAGCTCCGGAATTTGATGTCGTTCAGGAATTGGCGGGGGCCTTCGGCAAAGGCCGGGAAGTCGAGGAACTCGTCGCGTTGCTCAGGCGGGGTTTCGTCGGTCACGGTGCGCTGCCACTGGGTGACCTCCACAAAGCGCCAGACGTCGTTGGTCCAGTAGGCCCGCCTGGCGGAGATGGTGCGCGACTCGGTGGGCGACAGGCTCCATTTGACGATGGGCTGCTCGAGGATCCAGCGTCGTTTGTCGAAGGAGGCGGCCTCCCAGATGCGCCCGTCGGCTCCATTGCGGAAGTTGAACTTTTGGATCAGGTCGGCGTTTGCCCTGCTTTCCTGTTCGAGCCGTCGATTCAGGACGGCCTGGATGGCCTCCTGACTGTTGGGGAAGACGAAATCGGTCAGCAGGAAAAGTCCGCCGCTGAGCAGGATGCCCAGGGCATAGAATGGCGCGCTCATGCGCCAGAGACTGACGCCGGCGCAGCGCATGGCGATCAGCTCATTGTGCCGCGCATGGGTGGTCAGCGAGTAGAGCAGCGCCAACAGCAGCGCGACGGGCATCAAGCGGGGAAGCTCCTCCAGCAGCCGGTAGAGATAATACTCGCCGAGGTCGGCCGCTGTGAGACTTGCCGCGCGGAATCGATCCATCTCGTTGAGAAGGTCCTGCGCAATCCAGATGATGAGGAACGCGCAGAGGCACAACGCCAACGGGACGAGGAGTTCGCGCAGCAGATAGCGATCGAGACGTGACATCGGCGGGAGCCTAGAACCCTGAGGGAAAAATCCCAAGCTCCAAGCGTGGTGCGGGATACGGGGGGCGGGATGCGAGGTGCGGCTGATGGCCGATTGCCTATGGCAAATGGCATAGCGCTCGAACCCAGCCTCCAGAACCCAGAACCCAGCATCCCCTTTTCCCTTCCAAGAAGCGGCGGGATTGGCTAGGAAAGCTCTGTGTATCTTGAGTTTTACGGGTTGAACGAGCCGCCGTTCTCGATCACGCCGAGTCCGAGGTTTCTGTTCTACAGCGCCAAGCACCGCGAGGCGTTCAATCACCTTTTGTACGGGATTCGTGAGCGCAAGGGCTTTGTCCAGATCACGGGGGAGGTCGGCGCGGGCAAGACCACGATCTGTCGGGCGATGCTGGATCAGTTGGGGGAGAGTTTTGAAACGGCGTTGATTCTGAATCCGGTCCTGGATCCGGACGGCCTGATGAAGGCGATCGCGATGGAATTCGGGATTGAGGTGACGGGGAAGGACCGCCTGGAGACGCTGGCAGCCATCAATGAATTCCTGCTCGGCCTGGTGGAGCATGGGAAGGACGCCGTGTTGATCATCGACGAGGCGCAGGATCTGACCGACGAGCTGCTGGAGCAGGTGCGGTTGTTGTCGAACCTGGAGACGGATGATCAGAAGCTGCTGCAGATTGTGTTGATGGGGCAGCCGGAGCTGCGCAGTCGGTTGAACGCGCATCACCTCCGCCAGCTTCGCCAACGCATCACGGTCCGTTATCACCTGGGGCCGCTGAGCCGGGACGAGATGTTGAACTACATCCAGCACCGCATTCACATTTCCGGAGGCAATGGCGCGCCCTATTTCTCCAAGGGGGCCATCTGGCGGGTGCATCGCTATTCAAAGGGGATTCCGCGGTTGATCAATGCGTTGTGCGACAAGTGTCTACTGGCCGGTTATGTGAACCAGACGGAGCAGATCGACTATCATCTGGCCGGTCGGGCGATCCGGGAACTCGAAGGGAAGGTCGCCTGATTAGCCTTATCAACGACGCGCTGCGCACGGCCAACAAGCCGCAGACGCGGCGCGCGCCTCTGGGGCCGATGGGCGCGCCGGTCCAGACGGTCGAGTCCTTGAAGCGGCCGGCGAGTCCAATGACCGGTCTGGTCGGCGCCGTGGCGGCGCTGACGTTGTTGGGAGTCGCGGTATGGGCCTTTGCCGTCTGGTGGAAGGCGCGGAATGTTCCCGTGGCGTCGCAGGTCGCTGTGGTGGAGTCTCCGGTTCAAATGGCCGCCGCCTCGGATGTCCCAACCGCGGAGGTTGCGCCCGCCCCCCCCGAGCCGGCCGTCCGCGAAGCAATGGAGGGGAAGGGCCCGGAGACGGCGCCGCCCGGGATGGAAGTCACAGCGGCGGCGCCCGCGCCCGCGCCGAACCGGGAGGTTGACGTTTCATCCACGCCGGTCGAACCAGCCGGGGTCGAGGTTCCCTCGGCTTTGGGAACGCCGATGCGAACGTCGCCCGTGGCCGCCCCTGCGCCTGAGCCTCCGGCGGTTGCGGTCGCGACTCCTGCTCCGGCGGTTCCCGAGATTGAAGATCAGGGCGTGGGAACCGCCGTCCCCAGCGTTCCCTATTCGGCCCCGACGCCGCGCGCACGGGGAACCGGCGATGAAACGGCGGAGCCGGCCAAGCGGGATCCGGATTTTGTCAATCTGGCGGCGCCCCCAGCGAAGACCGAGGAGGTCGATGAGTTCCCCGAGTTGAATCTCCAGGGCATCTTTTTCCGACTGAAGAACCCGTCCGTGTTGATCAACAGCCGCGCGTTGTATGTCGGCGACGAGATCGGCGGCGCGAGGGTGGTGGAGATCCAGCGGCGGACGGTGACTCTGGAGATGGAGGGCGTCCGACGGACGCTCTCAATGGGCGGGCTCTGACGTGTCCGGGACCGGAACGTGATGCGGCTTCGGGAGTCATTGCATGAGAGGCCCGCGCTGGTCCGCGCGGCGCCTTTTGTCGTTTTCCTTTGCCTGACCTTCTGCCAGTTGGCGCCGGGCGAGGCGACCCCGTTCTGGGCCTACCTGGGGAAAACGTTGGTCGGAGGCGTTCTGGTCTGGCTGACGCTGCCGTTGGTCGGGGAGTTGAAGTGGCGGATCGGTTGGGAGGGGATTGTCGGAGGCTTGGCGGTGTTTGGGATCTGGGTCGGCCTGGAGGGGAGGTATCCCGGTTTTCAGGAAAGTGGGACGGCCTGGAATCCCTTTGCAGTCTTCGGGGCGGGTTCGTTGACGGCCTGGTTGTTTGTCGGCGTCCGCATCGCGGGCTCCACGCTGCTGGTCCCGATGTTGGAGGAGGTCTTCTACCGGTCGTTCCTGTATCGCTGGATCGCCCAACCCGACTTCGAGAAGGTCGATCTGGGAGGGTTTCGCTTGAAACCGTTTCTGATCGCGTCGTTGGTGTTTGGGCTGGCGCATCGGGAATGGTTGGCGGGGGTTCTGACCGGGGCTCTGCTGCAATGGCTGGTTGTGCGCCGGGGGAATCTTGGGGATGCGCTGACCGCCCATGCCATCGCCAATCTGGCGCTGGGAATCTGGGTTGTCTGGCGGGGGCAATGGATCTTCTGGTCCTGAGGGAAGTGCGCGTGGCTGTGGCATGAATGGAGAACAGGACCACCTGCAGGCGGCGCTGAAGAGGATGGCCGCGTTCGATCCGGCGATCACCGACGCCCACCGGATTGTTCACGGCGCCGCTGACGGCTGGGATGGTTGGCAGGTCGACCGATTCGGGGCCTGGCTGCTTTCGCAGGCCGAGGCTCCGTTGAGCCGCAGGCGGCGGGACTTCCTTGAGCGCCTGATGGAGGGCGTTGGCGGCATCCGGGGCGTGTATCACAAGCGGTTGGATCGCAAGGTGCGCGAGAGTTCCCCGGAGCAGGCGTCGCCACAGCTGTCGCTCGGGGAACCGGCGCCCGATGAATTTGAGGTCCTGGAGAACGGTTTGCGCTATGCCATCCGATTCGGGGAGGGGTATTCGGTCGGTCTGTTTCTCGATCAGCGGGAGAACCGGCGGCGGCTGTTGGTCAACGACCGCAGACAGGAACCCGCTCTTCCCGGGGAGTTGCCGCGCGAGGCCGAGGTTCTCAACGCCTTTTCCTACACCTGCGCCTTCTCGGTCTGCGCCGGCAAGGCCGGGGCGCGCGCGACCAGTCTGGATCTTTCGCGGAAGTATCTGGATTGGGGACGAAGGAACTTCGAATTGAACGGCATGGCGCCGGAGGATCACGACTTCATCTACGGCGACGCTTTCGACTGGATGCGCCGCCTGGCCAACAAGGGCCGGCTCTTCGACATGGTCATCCTGGATCCGCCCACCTTTTCAAAATCGAAGAAACACGGATTGTTTCAGACCGAGCGAAACTACGGCAATCTGGTCGCCCGCGCGCTGCCGCTCTTGAAGCAAGGCGGGGCTCTGTTCGCCTCGTGCAACACGGCGCGTCTGGATCCTGTTCGTTTCGAAGCCTCGGTGAGGGGGGCTTTCACCGCGCAGGGAAGAAGGCTCACTCGAGTCAGCTCTCCGGAGCAACCGCCTGATTTCCCGGCGTCCCGAGAAACCCCGGCTTACTTGAAACAGTTCTGGGGCAGGGCGGAGTGAGCGACGGCCGGAGGCCGGTTGAAGAGTTCTTCCCCTCCCTTCGGGGGTTCGGCTTGGGCTCGACGGTGTCCCACCCACCGGCCCCTTTTTTGATGTCTCACAAAAGAGAGCCTGCTAGGTTTTGCGCCTATGAAACCAGGAGTTCAAATATTGGCATGGGCGTTGATCTTTTTTGTGGCGGAATTGGGCGTCACCGCGCAACCGACGCCGGCACATGAGTGCAAGGCATGTGATTACACACTTCATCAGCCAAAAAGAGAGCCTCCGTGTCCTTCCTCAGACCGTCACGAGCTCACGATTCGTGTTGAGGATGAAGAAGGCAAGCCTCTCATCGGATCGGTGATCTGTCCCGAGTTTTATGCGTCCGCGAACTTTGGGCCTCACTGTTTCAAGCAGAGTGGTGATGGAGTTTTTGTCGGGGAATTTCCGGCGCACGATCAAGCGTGGGCCAAGATTTCAATCAAATCCGATTTTCCCGGTCCGATAGGAAGGGGACATTTCAAACTTCAAGGACCGGTCGACAAGGACGAGATGGTCACGTTTCGAGTCCAAGGGTGGAGAGGGGAGGGGCGTCGGCTCCCAAAGGCCAGGAAGAAAAGGCGCAATGTTCGTCTGGCTCAGTGCGTCCCAAGCGGAACGTCATCGGCAATGACAAATAATTGAATGGTTGTGCTTCCAGTATCCGGCCGGAACAGCAAGAGCATCGCTTCCGGTGAGTTGAGGGTCGCTGTAATCGACAATCAAGGGGCGCCGTTCTATCGAAATGGGATGAGGTTGGAAATCTGGGTCAACCAGGTCAAGAAGCCGTTGGCTTGCTGGAAGCTGAATGATGATGGCACAACGCAACGCCCGTTCTTTTTTCCGCTTGATACGGACATAGCGGCGCACTTCAGTTGGTCGGTGAAGATCGCATGGAAGGGGCAGGACAAAGAGTTGTCCATCAGCCGGGAGGTGAGAGGCGGTGTGCCTGAAGGTCAACTCTGTGTGGTTGTGCCGAGGAACATGATGGAAATGTGAATCTTCGAGCACGGCCTTGGTCACTTCCTTTTTGGTCCTTTCGCGCCCTTGCCCTTCTTCTTCCCCGCGTTCTTCTTCTTGCCGCCCTCCATTTTCTTCCCATAACTGGCCTTGCGTGTGTGCGCGATGGCTTCGGTTTCGGCGCCCTTGTCGCCCTGCTGCTTCATCCAGGCGTCGAGTCGGTTGGAGAGGTCGAGTTTCAGGCCGGTGAGGCTGGGATCGTCGATGAGATTGTTGAGGCAGTGGGGGTCGTTGACGACGTCGTAGAGTTCCTCGGCGGGGCGGAAGGAATACTTGTCGGTCATGGCCTTGGCGTGTTTGTCGCCGGTTTCGGCCCTGGCGACCCAGGACATCCAGAAGTTGGCCTTGTCGCCGCCTTCGCGGGTGACGGCGTTGGTGAACTTGATGTCGGGGTGAAGATTTCGGATGTAGCGGTGGGTCTTGGTGCCGCAGGAGCGGATGCCGAAGGTGTCGGATCCGTTGATGATGCCGCGTGTGGTGTGAATGCCGTAGGTGTAGGTCTTGTGCTCCTTGCGCCTGCCGAGGAGGACGTCGAGGAAGGATTTTCCGTCCATGGTCTGAGGCGTCTTGAGCCCGGCGGCGTCAAGGAAGGTGGGCGTGACATCGCAGTATTCGACGAGGGCGGCGGACTTGGAGCCGGGTTTCACCTTGCCGGGCCAGCGGACGATCATGCCGGAGGTGAGGCCGAGTTCGAAGCAGGTCCACTTGGCGAAGGGGAAGGCGGAGCCCTGTTCGGAGACGACCATGACGAGGGTGTTGTCGGCGACGCCCTGCTGTTCCAGAAGTTTCAGCAGCGCGCTGCACTGGGCGTCGAAGTAGGTGATCTCGGCGAGATACATGGAGTAGAACCTGCGCGTCTCGGGCGTATCGACCCAGGACGGGGGCAGTTTGAGAGACCCGGGCGGATAGGCGGAGGGATCGCCCTTGGTGTAGGGCGTGTGCGGTTCATTGGAGCAGGCGAAGATGCAGAAGGGGTTCCTGGCCGCCTTGGATTCCTCGATGAGCGTCTTCAGCGCGGGGTAGGGATCCGGCTTGGCGGGATCGTTGGTCTTGAAGTCGTTGGAGTATTCGAAGGGGAAGGACTCCCTGGGGGCGATATGCGTCTTGCCGGAAAGGGCGACGCGATAGCCGGCGTCCTGCAGGTAGTGGGCGATTGACCTGGTGCCCGGGTAGACATTGGTGTGGTTTGGCCAGGCCCCGGATTTCACCGGGTAGATGCCCGTGTAGATGTTGTGGCGTGTCGGGGAGCACATGGGCGCGGTCTGGAAGCAACGTGAGAACTGCATGCCCTGCCCGGCGAGGCGGTTGAGGGCCGGCGTCTTCGCCTGTCCGCCGTAGACCTCCATGTCGAGGTAGGTGCAGTCGTCCGCGATCATGAAGACGAGGTTGGGGCTGGCGGCCGTGGAAGCGGTTGTGATGCCAACAAGGGCGAGTAGGGAAACCAGGAGTCGGGCGGTCTTCATGTGCAAGGGAGTGGGAGTCTGCCGGTCGTTGATGGGAGCATGTTAGCGCGAAGAACGGCCAGACTTCAATGCCGCCCTCAAAAGACATGGGAATGAAGACAAAGGAATTGATGCCTGGATTCCCCTGTCTCCATTCCTTTGTCGATCTGGCTCATCCTGGGAAGCAGCCCGGATTCGCTATTTCTTCACCGCGGTCATGAAGCCGCGGTCGGCGATGGTGTCCTGGTAATCGCCGACTGCGAAGCCGAGATCCTCCATGATATCGCCATATTCCCCGGGGGTGTAGCATTTGCCCTGGGTGATGTTGGCGATGAGGGCGGAGTATTCAGCGACGGGCAACGGGCCGGTCTTGTCGTTGTTGAGGAAGGCCTCGTGGACGATGAGCAGGCCGCCTGCGGGCAGCGCCCCGGCCGCTTTCTCAAGCAGGGTCCGGACTTCGGGGAAATCCCAGTCGTGCAGGACATTGGAGAGCAGCAGGATGTCGGCGTCGTCCGGCCAGGCGTCTGCAAACATGTCGCCCGAAATGACCTCGAGGCGGCCGGAGAGGTCATGTTTTTCGATTTCTTCGCGGGCGATGGCGTCGACCGGAGGCTGTTCGAAGACAGCGCCGGCAAGTTGGGGGTGGGCGGCCAGCAGGGTCGTCGCGTAGATCCCGGATCCACCGCCGATGTCCAGAAGACGTTTGCGGTCGCCGAGCAGGGGGGCGACGGCTTGCGCGAGGGATTGCCCCATGGCAAGCCCCCGGCAGTTCATGAGTTGGGTGAAGCCTCGGGCGAAGTCCTCGGACATCATGGACTCGTGCCAATCGTCGCCGTCGTCCCTGGCCTGCCAGTTGGCGGGCCTGCCGGTTTTCAGAACCTGCAGGAAGCCCTGGGTGATCGGCGTGTCTTGAATGGGCGCGTAGTAGGGGCCGAGGAACCAGGGGGAGCCATTGACCAGATGCTCTTCGGCGATCGTCGTGAGCGAATTCCGGCCTTCTGCATCGGTGGCGATGAAACCGTTCGCGCGGCAGAGGGTGAGCAGCACGTCTGCGGGCCGGGAGGCCCAGTGAAAATGAGAGCAGACGCTTTCGGCGGTTGCGCCGGAGTTGGCGTTCAACCAGCTGAAGAAATCGAAATGGGCGATGGCGGCGGCGAGGAACTCGGCGGCGTATTGCCGGTCGCGATAGCGAAGGATCTGCGCGGGATCGGTGGTGGGCGGGGTCGCGAGGGAGTCGTTCATTCGGGCGGGAGTGTAGCGATGCCCCGGTGAATTGAAATCCGGGAATCGGCGGAAAGGCTCCCCCGCGAGAGCATTTCCACGGATGGCAGAGCCGGTCCACGGATGCCGAACTACATTTCCCGCGGGATCCGGGGGCTGCGGTATGCCGGTTGCATCACCGTCCTGGGACGATCGCGCGGGGCTTGGCGAAATCGCCGCTCATGTCCCCCGGCAATTCGAAGACCGTTCCCTTGTCATCACAGAAGTAGAGTGTGGAAAGGGATGGTTTGCGACCGTGACCGTCGGCCCAGATGGCGGCGAAGCCGGGATGGCCGCCGAGGGCGCGTCGGGCGTAGGTGTGATTTCGTTCGCTGCCTTTGGTGAGTTGGGCGGTCAGGGTCCAGGTCCGGCCATCGTCGGAGCTTTGCCACAGGGCCATTTCGCCGCCGGGATTATAGGGTTGCGGGCCGGTCAGGGTGGGGCCGATCACCTGCATGCGACCATCAGGCCCGATCCAAAGGGAACCCATGTCGTAGTTGTTGTCGAAGGTGGTGACGGGATGAAATTTCCACTCGCTTCCGTTCCAGCGGGCGATGGTCCAGGTGCGTGGATCGTTCCGCGGGCCGGATTGATAGCCCTTGCTGGTGATGTAGAGGATGACAGGGCGGCCCTGTGCATCGTGCGGATATCCTTGAGGTAGACCTTGAGCCCTTCCGCCTCGTAGTCCCGCACCATCGCGGGGTTCTTGGACCGAGTCAGCGTGAGTTTGAGCGGTTGGCCGTCGACCGTCCGCCAGGTTTTGCCGAAGTCGCGCGTCTCGACGTAGTAGAGATCGGTCCGCCAGTTGAGTCCCTTGGCGCCGGGGTGGTAGTTGAAGGCGGATCCGGCGCGGTCCTGCGATGCGGCGCTGATCTGGTAATGCCCCTGTTCGATGGCCCCGATGCGTTGCCATCTGCTCCAGTTGACGCCGTCGGGACTGGTCATGCAGCAGAGGGTGCGGGCGGCGGGATACTTGTAGCGGGTGAAGAAGCAGATGAATCCGCGCTCCTTCACATGCCAGGCCTGCATGTAGGAGAAATTGGTGATCGGAATGCGATCGGCTCCGTCCTGACGCGTTGCGGGGATGAGATCGAAGGCGTCGATGTCGTAGGGTTTGCGACTGCGGTGGATGTAGGATGGGCGGGACGTTCCGTGGGAGGTGGAGAAGATCCAGATGAAGCCTTTGTCGTCAATGGAGATGACGGGATTGTCATGGGCGTCGTTGGTGTGTTTGTCGAGCAGTATGGTGGGGCGCGGGACGGTTCCGGTCTGGTGATCGAAGAAGGAGACCATGTGCATGAGATGCCGGTCGTTGTCCGCCGTGGTTCCGCCATAGCAGAAGAAGGTCTTGTCGACTTCCCGGCTGTAGATCGCGAAGGGTTTGTGTTTGGCGCAATAGGTGCCAAGGCCGCCGCTGTATTTGTAGACGTATTCGTCGCCGGAGGGCTGGTTCATGTACCAGATGCCGCGGTAGCCGTTGTCCTTTTGGTTGAGGGTGACTTCGGCGGAGAAGAGGAACCCCGGCGAGAGCGCGAACAGGACGAGAGTGAGGCGGACGCGGGCCTGGCGGAAAGAGAGCATGGACATGTCCTGTTTCTACTGCTCGAGCAGTTCGATCTTCCGGAACTCCAGGAGCCCATGTTCGGCCTGGATGC
Source organism: Verrucomicrobiales bacterium (assembly GCA_038126035.1). Classification (GTDB taxonomy): domain Bacteria; phylum Verrucomicrobiota; class Verrucomicrobiia; order Limisphaerales; family JAYPEY01; genus JAYPEY01. The sequence goes on from JAYPEY010000131.1 coordinate 10,816, forward strand.
CGATGTGACCGGTCCGGTTCTTGATATTCGAGCAGGTGGTGATGAGAAGTCCGTTCAACTTCACCTGGAGGGTCTCCCCGGCCGCGGTGATCTCGTAGGCGTGCCATTCGCCGGCGGGCTTGTAGGCCTTCCTGAGTGCCTTGAGGTCGGACTTGTGTTCGAAGGGGGGGGCGCCATAGGGGAGCATGGTGGCGAGCGGTTTTCCCTTCAGTGAATCCATGCACTGGACCTGGTAGCCGTTGTCGGGCCAGCCGTTCTCGTCGTCCTTGCTGGTGGGGCCGGTGCGGACGAAGATGCCGCTGTTGGCCCCGGGCTCAAGGAAGCGGAACTCCATGAAGAGCGTGAAGTCGCCATAGGTCTTATCGGAACGCAGCCAACCCGTGCCCTTGTTGATCTTGAGCAGTCCGTCCTCCACGGAGAAGCGGCCGCCGTTCTGGATCTCCCAGCCGTCGAGATTCCAGCCGTTGAAGAGTTTGACGGGTTGTTTCTTCTGCTTCTTCTTCTTGGCGTAGGGATCGACGCGGGCGGGCGGTTTTTCGGTGGGTTTCAGCTGGTGACGGGCCATGGCGATCCTGATGGCGTCCATGGTCTCGTAGGAGGGTTTGAAGTTCCCGGGGCGGTAGCCGGCGGCGATGAGGTAGGGGGTGGAGCCGTATTTGTTGCGATTGTGCCAGACCGTGGCGTCGGCGTTCCGGTCGTCGAGAAGCTTGACCACCCGGGGGAGGTTCTTGTAGGCGGCGCCGTGCATGGCGGTTTCGCCGACCTTGTTGACCGCGTTGATGTCGATGCCGAGTTTGAGCAGGAGATCGACGGACGCGATGATCTCCTCCTCGGTCCCGGCGGAGGCGGCTTCCATGGTGCGGCCGATGCCGGTGGCCGCCATGAGCGAGGTGCTTTCGTCGGTGCTGTTGATGGCGGGATCGGCGCCGAGTTCGAGCAGGGTCTTCATCAGCGGCAGATCAGCCTTCCAGGCGGCGAGAAAGAAGGGGGTGGCGCCGGGCCAGTGTTTCTTGCCGCGGCGGATACGGGCGTTGATGTCGGCGCCGGCCCGGACCAGTTTGCGGGCGAATTGGAGGCTGGTCAGGCTGCCGGAGCCGTCGGGCGGCGGGAGATCGTCGGGGCCGTCGCCGCCGTCGGGTTTACGGACCCAGGAGAGCATGTGCAGCGGGGTGTAGCCGGTGCGGATGTCGTTGGGATCGGCGCCGGCGTCCAGGAGTCTGGCGGCGAGCTCGAAGTGACCGTTTTCGATGGCCAGGGTGAGGGGCGTGGTTCCACGGGGCAGTCGGCCGCGTTTGGGATCGGCGGTGTCGTTGACGTCCAGTCCGGCGCTGAGAAGGGCTTCCACCACATCAGCCTTCCCCTGACGGACGGCGAAGAAGAGGGGGGTGAATCCGGAGTCCAGCGATGCACGGATGTCGGCGCCGGCGTCCATAAGCAGACGGACGGCCTCGAGGTTGCCTTCGGCGGCGGCCCACATGAGCGCGGTCTGCTGGTTGCGGCCCTTGGCGTTGACCTTGGCGCCCTTGGCGAGGAGGGCCTTGATGGGGGCGGGCGCGCCGGTGCGGGCGGCGGTCATGAGGGCGGTTTCCCCCTCTGGGAGCGTGGCGTTGGCGTCGGCCCCGGCCTCAAGCAGGGCCTCGGTCATGGGACCGTTGCCGTTGACACAGGCGGAATGGAGCGGGGTGATCTTGTAGCGGTTCCCGGCGTCGGCCTTGGCGCCGGCCTTGAGGAGGAGGCGGACCGTGGCCATGTCGTCATGGTGCGCGGCCCAGTGCAGGGCGGTCATGCCATCGATCTGGGCGGCGTTGACGTCGCCCCCCTGGGCGAGAAGGCGTCGGACGGCGGGTGCGTCGCGTTTCTCTGCGGCGTCCGCGAGAGGGGCGTTCTGCGCGGATACGGCGAGCGGGAGGAGGAGTGTGATCGCGCCGAGTGCGGCGATCCGAATTGAAATGGGACCTCTCGGCGAGAGGTCCCCACCAACCAATGGTAGGGATGCCTCGCCGTAGGCGTCCCACTTCAAAGCCCGGAACGCTCGGAACAACAGCGTCCAGAGAAAGGTGGCGGTGGTTGAGATTTTCATCGCAGGGTTGAATGCGTTTCCAGAATTGGTTGCAAGTTCGGGCGAACCCACCCCGATTTCATGCCGCTGAGACGCGGCATGAAATATCCCCTCCCGCGGAGGGGAACTGGTCAGGTCATATCGACAGCGGTTCGAAGAGATCGTTCACCTTGCCGTTGCTGTCGGCGAACTTTTCGAGCGGGACGCCGGCCTTGTTGAGCAGGGACAGGTGGAGATTGGCGAGCGGTGTGGGTTTGTCGTGACGGATGTGGCGGCCGCCGCGCATGGCGCCGGCGGCCCCGCCTGCGACGATCGTTGGCAGGTTGGTATGGTCGTGCACATTCGGGTTGCCCATGCCGGAGCCGTAGAGGTAGAGCGAATGATCCAGCAGGGAACCTTCTCCGTCCCTGGTGTTCTTCAGTTTTTCGATGAATTCGGCGAAGAGCGAGACGTGGAAACAATTGATCCTGGCCATGCGTTCGACCTTGTCGGGATCGTTGCCGTGATGGGAGAGGGGATGGTGCGGTTCGGGGACGCCGATCTCCGGGTAGGTGCGGTTGCTGGTCTCGCGGGCGAGTTGGAAGGTGGTCACCCGGGTGACATCGCCCTGCAGCGCGAGGAGTTGGAGATCGAACATGAGGCGGGCGTGGTCGGCGTAGGCGGCCGGGACGCCGAGGGGGCGGTCAAGATCCGGGAGTTCGATGTCCTTGGCCTGCTTCTCGGCGGTCTGGATGCGGCGTTCGACCTCGCGGACGGAGTCGAGATAGCCGGAGACCTTGTCGCGATCGGCGGGGCCGAGTTCGCGTTTGAGGCGGGCGATATCATCGCTGATGAAGTCGAGCAGACTGGCTCGCTTCTTCAGCGCGGCCTGACGTCCGGCGCTCGTTCCGCCTTCACCGAAGAGATTTTCGAAGACGATTCGCGGGTGGGCTTCCGCCGGGAGCGGGGTGGTGGGCGAGGACCAGGAGAGGTTGTTCTGGTAGACGCAGGCGTAGCCATTGTCGCACTGGCCGACCAGCTTGAGCAGATCCATGGCCAGTTCCAGCGAGGGAAGCTGCGTTTCCTGGCCGATGTGTTTGGCGGCGATCTGGTCGGCGGTGGTTCCGAGAAAGTAGTCCGTGCTTTCCGTGACCTTGGCCTTGGCGCAACTGAGGAAGGCGGAGTTGGAGGTGGCGTGGGAGCCGGGGTAGGCGTTGGCCAGTTCCATGTTGGAAACGATGGTGACGTCCTGTTTGACCGGCTCCAGGGAACTGAGGATGTAGGAAAGTTTGTCGAGCTTCCCGTCGCCGGGGGGCGTCCAGCGTGTGATGTCGCAGCCCATGGGCATGAAGACATAGCCGAGGCGACGGACGGGCTTGGCGGGCGTTTTGGCGAGCGCGGTCGCGGCCGGAACCATGGCGTCGAGCAGCGGCAGCGCCAGCGACGCTCCAGCGCCTTTGAGGAACGTTCTGCGAGGCAGGGCTTTCTTGGTCAGGATCATGGGGCTTGTCGCATTCTGAAGGGGAC
>JAYPEY010000132.1:0-14017 GCA_038126035.1 Verrucomicrobiales bacterium
CGAAACCACGGGAAACTGTCTCATAAGGAATGGGCCAAACCGTTGGGTCCAATCAGGATGACGTTCTTGCAGTGGATTTCAGTATAGAAACAGGGCATTGAAGTCCATGTTAAAGTTACAAATTCTTCCAAACTGGGGGCGGTTGTTTGGCTGAATTCGCTCGGAAGTGGATGAAACCTCGGGTGGGGTCATGCTCCCGACGTGAGCGGGATCATCTGAGGGTCATTGCGTGACGTTGAGCGGCGTCACGTCCTTTCACGCGTTTGGGGCGCCGCAGTCGTGGGCCGAGGCGGCCTTGCAGACTGGAACCGCCGCATTGCGGGCCGGAGCCACGTTTTCGCAAGCGCGTCGGCGGCAGTCAGCGCATTTTGAGGGAGACTGGAGATCCGACTTTCAGGCCGAGCCGCTCTGAAGCCCGGCCGCCGTTGACGGCGATTTCGAGGCAATCGCTCGAGCCAACGACCGCGACTGGATCGCCGTTTGCGATCGCGCTGTAGTATTCCGCCACCGGGCAGTGACTGCCATCCTGCAGGACGACTTCCCGGGGCGCGGCGGAGCTTTCGACGGAATCGGCGGGCAGGTTGGTGACGCCGTTGCCGAAGCGGTCGATGTGAATCACCTCGCCGATCAGCAGGTCGCCCTGAATCTGCACGCTGGGGAAGGGGAGTCGGACGAGGTTTTTCACCGCCGGACCGACATCGTGGACGGCCGCCTCGCGGCCGAGGTGAGCGGCCACCGGCGCGAAGACATCCCGACCATGAAACGTGCGGCTGACCGGCTTGCAGAAGAGGTCTTCGTTCTCGATCCGATGGATTCCTTCGACAGTCTCCTTCGCCAGGGCCAGGGAAAGGACGCCGTTGTCGGGTCCGATGAAGATGAAATTTGCGGTTTGCACGGCGATGGCCGGGCGGTCGCTTCCGACGCCGGGGTCCACGATGGCGACGTGAATCGTCTTGGGCGGATAGTATCGATAGCTCTGGGCCAGGGTGAAAGCGCCGGCCATGATGTCGCCGGGGGGGATGTCGTGGCTGATGTCCATGATGCGGTTGCGCCCGCTGACGCTGATCATGACGCCTTTCATCGCGCCGACAAACCAGTCGCCGGTTCCTAAATCGGTGGTGAGGGTGATGAGTCCCATGCGGTGATTGTAGTTGTCAGGCTTTGGCGGTCGCGAGGATATTTCCACGCAAAGAAGCCTCATGATCATGCAACGCGAACAATCGAAGGTGGTCGTCATCACCGGCGCGACCCGGGGATTGGGCCGGGCGATGGCCATGGAATTCATCAACCGGAATTGGACGGTCGTCGGTTGCGGTTCGAACGATGAGTCGGTGGCGGGAGCGGAGTCCGCGTTTTCTGAACCGCATCGCTTGGACGTGGTGGACGTGGCGTCGGACCACGAGGTGAAGGAATGGGCCGATGAGGTGATGGGGGAATTGGGACCGCCCAACCTGTTGTTGAACAACGCGGCGGTGATCAATCGCAGCGCGCCGTTGATTGAACTGGACGCCCGCGAATTCGATTGGGTGATCGACGTGAACATCAAGGGGGTGGCCAATGCGATCCGACATTTTGTCCCGGCGATGATTGAGAACGGCAGCGGCGTGATCGTGAATTTCAGTTCCGGATGGGGCAGGTCCACTTCGCCGGAGGTCGCCCCCTATTGCGCGACCAAGTGGGCGATAGAGGGGCTGACCCAGGCCTTGGCGCAGGAGTTGCCGCCGGGCATGGCGGCGATTCCGCTGAACCCCGGCATCATCGACACCGACATGCTGCGGAGTTGTTTCGGCGGCGCGTCGTCGAGTTATCCGACGCCCGAGGAATGGGCGAAACGCGCGGTTCCGACGATTCTCAGCTTCGACGCCGGCGACAACGGACGGCCCATGTCGGTTTGATTTGGGCGCGCGTAGCGTAGGCGTCCCGCCTGCGGGTTCGCCGGGCGTCCTCGCCCGGTCGTTTGCCGCTGGCGGCGGGACGCCGCCATAACCCGCAGCCGGGACGGCTGCGCTACGGCGCATCCGTCTTTCCTTGGGCTTGACGTTCCCGATCCTTGCCGGTGAATTGGCTGGGTGAACGGTAAACTGATTCTTCCACTTGGCGCGGTCTGTGGCGCAATGCTGCTGGCGTCCGACGCCTTGGGCGGTGAACTGACCTTCAAGAAGCGCGTTGTTGACGCCGAATTTGGCGCGCGGGGCGCGGACATTGGCGACCGCAACGACAAGGGCGTCGCCGACATCATCGCGTCGGCCGGCAATCATGTTTACTGGTATCGCGATGGCGAGCGTCATCTGATTGCGCAGGTCAAGGGGCCGGCCAACTGCATTCATCTCCGGACGGCCGACTTCGATCGCGACGGCGATGTCGATGTCGTCGTGGCCGACCATCGGAACGCGATCCGCTATTATGAGAATCCGGGCGCTGGTCCCGCCAAGAAGAAGCCCTGGCCGCATCGTTTCGTGGACCGGCAGTGCATTGGCGCGCATGCGGTGGCTCTGGGGGACATCAACGGCGATGGGCGGATTGACATCGTCGCTTCCGGGGAGGCGAACGCGACGCCGAAGGACAGCGTCTTCTGGTATGAATGCCCGAAGAATCCGAATCAGAACAAGCCCTGGCCGAAGCGCGTTCTGGGACCGGATCAAGGCGGCGGTCTGGCGCATTACCCGGCCATCGGCGATCTGGACATGGACGGCAGGCCGGATGTTGCGCACGCCGCCAAATTCAAGGACGGCGGTGAGTGGTATCGCATCTGGACCCAGCCGGAGGACGCGGCCAAGCCATGGAGGTTCAAGGAGATCGGCTCCGGTTATACCCAGGCGACGAACGTGCAGATTGGCGACATCGACGGCGATGGCCGCAACGACATCATGGCGACGCAGGGGCACCATGTGGGGGTGTTCTGGTTTCAGGCGCCGGATTGGAAGCCGCGTTACATCGACCAGTCGTTGAAACAGCCGCACACGCTTGTTCTTGCGGACCTGGATCGCGACGGGGATCTCGACGGCGCGACTTGCGCCTACGAGAGCAAGGTTCTGGCCTGGTTCGAGAACGACGGAACGGGATCGTTCACCCGGCGTGTGATCTCGAAGGATCAGTCGGCCTATGACCTGGTCGCACGGGACGTGGACGGCGATGGGGATCTGGATCTCGTCGTCGCGGGCCAGAATTCAAAGAACGTGGTTTGGTATGAACAGACCGGGGCCCGGTGAGGTCTGATGGCTGGAGTGGATGCATTCCGGTGAACGGCAGTGGGCGGAGCGCGGCTGTGTCGGAGACCAGCCGCAGCAACGTGACCGGCAGTGACATTCCCATTTGCGCCTCGGCGCCAGAAGGTCGGAGATTGCTGCGGCTGATTCCGAAGACGGAACGCAGCCGCGCTCCGCAGGAAGGGCGCGGATGGCGAAACCGACTTTTTGAAAACAACAGACAGGACAATCATGACAAAGATCGATCGGCGGAAATTCATGACGGACGCGGCGGTCGCCGCATCGGGCGCCGGTCTGCTGGCGTCCGGCGTTTCGGCGCAGGACAAATCCGGGGCAAAGTCGGGACGCAAGATGACCATCAATCTGGTCTGCGGCGCGATCGGTGTTTCGGCGAAGTCGCAGGCCGAGGTGAATGCGCTGGCGCACAAGCACGGATTCGAATCGGTCGAGGCGAGGCCGAAGGATCTGGCGGCGATGTCGGACGACCAACTGGCGACGTTGCAGGGAGAGATGAAGGAGCAGGGGATTGTTTTTGGCGCGTCGTCGTTGCCGGTGGATTTCCGGAGGAGCGAGGCGGTGTTCAAGGAAGGCGTGGCGAAGCTGCCTGAGCTGGCGAAAGGGCTTCAGCGGGCGGGCGTCACGCGAATGGGCACGTGGCTGTCTCCCAGCAGCAGCGATCTGACCTATGTCTCCAACTTCAATCAGCACGTCGTGCGGTTGCGCGAGGTGACGACCATACTCAAGGAGCACGGCATCTTGTTGGGGCTGGAATACGTCGGAACCCAGCGCCTGCTGGTCAGTCGGAAATATCCCTTCCTGCACACCATGGCGGAGACCAAACAGCTGATCGAATTCATCGGAACCGGAAACGTGGGCTTTGTCCTCGACAGCTGGCACTGGTGGCAGGCCGGCGACACGGAGGAGGACATTCTTTCCTTGAAGGCCGGACAGATCGCCGCTGTGGACCTGAACGACGCCCCGATCGGACTGCTCAAGGAGGAGCACTACGACAATCAGCGTGAACTGCCCGCGGCGACCGGCGTGATTGATCTGCGGACCTTTCTCAACGCCATCAACAAGATCGGCTACGACGGTCCCGTCCGAGCCGAGCCGTTCAACGCCAAACTCCGGGCCATGGACAACGATCCGGCCTGCGCCGCCACGGTGAAGGCGTTGCGGGAGTCGATGGCGCTTGTGTGGTGAAAGCTCCGATGCGCCTTGCGTTCCGGCCGATCCGCTTCTAACTTTGCGGCGCAATATGAAGAACCGATTTCTTTACGGCGTGCTTGTCGCCGCGTTGGGGATCAACCTCCTGGCGGGGTTCCAGATCTACGTCTATTCGGCCGACGCCCAGGGCAAGGACGATCCGGAGTCGAGCCTGGCCCTGCTGACGCAGGTGATGGAGCTGATCCGGCAGGACTACGTCGACAGCGACAAGGTCAGCTACGAGAACCTTATCAACGAGGCGCTGCGAGGGATGGTCAGCACGCTGGACCCCCACAGCGAGTTCATGCCGCCGCGGAAGTTCGAGGAGCTGCGGGACGACACGGAGGGGCAGTTCGGCGGCCTGGGCATCGTGGTCAGCATGCGGAACGAGGTGTTGACCGTCGTCGCGCCCATGGAGGACACCCCGGGCTATCGGGCGGGAATTCTGGCGGGCGACAAAGTCATCCGCATTGACGGACGCAGCACGGAGAACCTGACGATGAGCGACGCGGTTTCGAGACTGCGCGGTCTGCCCGGGACGGAGGTCACGATCACGATCATGCGCGACGTGTTGGAGGAGCCGAAGGACATCACCCTCGAGCGCGCGATCATCAAGGTGGCGACGGTCAAGGACATCAATGGCCGCGGCATTTCGAACAAGGACGCCTTTCCGCTGGACGCGGACAAGATCGGCTACGTGCGGATCACCCAGTTCGGCGAACGGACGAATGACGACCTCCGCGAGGCGTTGCGGCGTCTGAAGAAGGAGGGGATGACGTCGTTGGTGCTCGACCTGCGAAGCAACCCGGGCGGGCTGCTGGATCAGGCCGTTTCGGTCTGCGAGAACTTCATTCCGCGCGGCAAGCTCATCCTGACGACGGAGGGACGGCGGGAGTCGCAGGTTTCCAGCTATCATTCCCGGGGCGCGGACGGCAACAAGTACACGGACATGAAAGTGGCGGTGCTGGTCAACGGCGGCAGCGCCAGCGCCTCTGAGATTGTCGCAGGCTGCCTGCAGGACGCCACGGTCGAGGGGTATTGCGACGCCATCATTGTTGGCGAGCAGACCTTCGGCAAAGGCTCGGTGCAGAGCATTCTGCCGCTGGAGGGCGGCGGCGCGCTGCGTTTGACCACGGCCAAGTATTACACGCCCAGCCACAAGGTGATCCATGAGCGCGGGATCGAACCGGACATTCAGGTCGCCCTGACCCGCGATCAGTCCGAGGCTCTTTTCTGGAAGCGTCAGGCCGGCGGGTTGAACAGCCTCGAAGATGAGGGGCGCCGTGAGCGATTGTCGAAACTCAAGGATGCGCAGCTTGAGCGCGCCAAGGACATGCTCAAGGGCATCTCCCTGCTGCTGAACCGGGAACCGGACGAATCGGAGACGGAAGTCGCCGCGGACACCGGGTCGACCGCGGAGCAACCGAGGGAAGAGGAAACCGCGACCGTTCCCGCGGACGAGGAGTGAGCGGGATTGGCCGGTGGGGCGAAGCTCCCGCTGAGCCGGACTTTCCACCTTCCGGGGCGTGAGCATGAAGATCCACACGTCAGGCCTCGTCCTGGCAAAATTCCGCCGCGACAGGCCAGCGGGAGCTTCGCCCCACCATTGAACACCCATGATCCTGCTCGCCATTGAATCCTCCTGCGATGAGACCAGCGCGTCCGTGGTGGTCGATGGGGAGGTCCGCTCCAATGTCGTCGCGTCGCAGATCAGGTTGCACGCGGAATATGGCGGCGTCGTGCCGGAACTGGCCACGCGTGAACATATGAAGAATCTCCTTCCCGTCTGTCGCGAGGCGTTGGAGCAGGCTGGAATCGATGCGGGTCGGATCGACGCGATCGCGGCGACCCAGGGGCCGGGACTGCCGGCGGCCTTGATGGTGGGCTTCAAGGCGGCGCAGGCGGCGGCGTTCGTCCTGCGGAAGCCGTTAATCGGGGTCCATCATCATGAGGCGCACCTCTATTCCCCCTGGATCACGGGCGATCCTCCGCGCGCCGAGTTCGACTCGTTCGAGCCCAACGTCTCCCTGATCGTCAGCGGCGGGCATACAATGCTGGTCAAGGTGGAGGGGGAACTGCGGCACAGGATTCTGGGGGCGACTGTCGATGACGCGGCGGGCGAGTGTTTCGACAAGACGGCCAAGCTGATCGGGTTGCCCTATCCCGGCGGGCCGGAGATGGACAAGCTTGCGGCCGAGGGCAATCCCAAGGCGCATCGGTTTCCTCGACCGATGCTGCGGGACGCCAACGACGATTTCAGTTTCAGCGGTCTGAAGACCTCGGTGCGCTATCACCTGCGGGACAATCCCGAAATCCTGGAGGACGGGCAGAGGTTGCGCGACCTTTGCGCCAGCGTGCAGGCGGCGATCGTGGAGGTGTTGGTGAAGAAGACCGTGCGCGCTGCGTTGCGCGAAGGTGTGAGGTGCATCACGGCCTCCGGCGGCGTGACCTGCAATCGGGGATTGCGCGGCGCGCTGGCCGATTCATGTGGGAAGAACGGGCTTCAGCTGAGGTTGGCCGACCCAAAGCTCTGCACGGACAACGCGGCCATGATCGGGGTCCTGGCGACGCGGAAGCTGGCGGCGGGCATTGAGCCGACGTCGCTCAATGAGGAATCCTCCCCGGGCTTACGCATGGCGGGGTGAGGTTCGCTCAAGGAGAGGCGACAGGAATATCGCCACTCCTTGATCAATTCTTCGCCGCCGCCTCTGCAATGCACTGGCTCAGATACCTGACCAGATCCAGCTTCTCCCTGGCCAAGTCCCTGGTTTCGCCGATGTCCCTGCTGAGGTCGTAGAGTTCCATGGGCTTGCCCTTGCCGGTGATGACGCCCTTCCATCTGCCTTTGCGGACGGCCTGCTTGGCTTGGTATTGCCAGAAGAGGTAATCGTGGCTGTGCTGTGAACTGCCGGTCAGGGTGGGGAGGAAGGAGATGCCGTCGGTGTTCTTCGGGGGCGCCACTCCGGCGATCTCACAGGCGGTGGCGAGGTAGTCGTAGAAGGCGAGCGGTTCGTCGGAGGAGGAGCCTCGGGCGATGTTCCCGGGCCACCAGGCGATGGTCGGCACGCGGATGCCGCCCTCGTAGAGGTCGCGTTTGTAGCCGCGGAGCGGGCCGTTGGCGTCGAAATACTCGTGGCGGTGTCCGCCTTCGGAATGGGGGCCGTTGTCGGAGGTGAAGATGACCAGGGTGTTATCGTCGATCTTCAATTCGCGCAGCAGTTCCATCAGTCGTCCGACTTCGGAATCCAGGCGGGTGATCATGGCGGCCTGCCCCTTGGCGGTATTGGGCCAGGGCTTGTTCCGGTAGATGCCGTAGTCCGGAACCTCCATGCCGTCGCCTGTCACGCGGCCGCCCTCGTTGTTGGCGTGAGGAATGGTGATGTGGAAATGAAAGAGAAAGGGCGACTTGTGATGGCGGCGGATGAAATCGAGGCCTTCATCGAACATGACATCATGCGCGTAGGTCATGCGCTTGTTGGCGACGCGGCCGCGGGCGCTCGGATGATCCAGCAGTTCATTGCCGGGGAGGCGGACCTTCTCCATGTTGCGCCAGAGGTGGGTGGGGTAGTAGTTGTGCGCCTCGCCCTGATCGAGATAGCCCATCCAGAAATCGAAGCCGTTCTTGTTCGGGTGACCGGAGGTCTCGACGCCGCCCATCGCCCACTTGCCCACGCCGCCGGTCTTGTATCCGGCCTTCTTCAGGAGTTCGGCGACGGTGACGTCTTCGGGTTTGAAGGCGTAATTGGCGTTGGAGGAGATTGCCGCGTGGCCCATGTGTTGTCCGGTCCAAAGGGAGAGGCGGGAAGGCCGGCAGACCGTGCAGCCGGCGTAGAAGCTGGTCAGCTTCATGCCCTCCCCGGCGAGCTTGTCGATGTTGGGCGTCCGGATGGTCTTCTGGCCGAAGCAGCCGAGATCCCCGTAGCCGAGGTCGTCGGCCATGATGTAGATGATGTTCGGCTTGTCGGCGTGGGTGGATTGGGCCGTGAGGAGCGTCGCGACCGACAACGTGAAAGTTGTGAGCAGGGCGTTGATGGATTTCATGGATTGGAAGATGAAAAGGGATTCAGCAAGCGCACTCCGGAGTTGAGGAAGTGTCTTTCGTTTCGGGTGACCAGCGTGAGATTGTGTCGGTGCGCGGTTGCGGCGATCTGACTGTCGAGGGAGGCCAGGACAAAGCCGGACGCGTCCCACTTTGCTTTCAGTTGCCCCCAGACATGGGCAATGGAGGCGTTGAAACTCAAAATGCGGCCCTGCATGCACGAGCAAAGCGCCGTCAACCAGTCTTGAAGCTCGTCCCGCCGTCTGCCCCTGGGGAGCCTTTCAATGCCACGGCGCAGTTCTCCGATGGAAACCGCGCTGACGTAGAGGCCGGTTTCATTGGTCCTGAGCCATTCCACCACCGCCGGCGCCGGTGACTTCCTCGCCGGCTCGGACAATACATTCGTGTCGACAAGGTAGTTCAAAACGTCAGGGCTTCCGAATCATCCGATTCACGTTCCGGCGTTTCGAATGGATGCGGACAGGATGTCAGCAGATCGACAAGCCCCTTGTTCGGGGGACGGGTGATTCGCCGGAGAAGTATCGACTCGTCGTCTTGCACAAGGATCTCGAAGTCGTCCCCAGGCTCCAGATGAAGTTCATTGCGAACCTTGGTCGGAAGGACTATCTGCCCCTTTTGTGAAAGCACTGTCGTCATGGTAGGAAATTCTTACAGCTGCTGAAGGGGAATGCAATCGGAGATTCTGGACACGCTTGACAAATTAACTTTGCAATGCAAAGTAAACGCCATGAGCAATCACTGGGCGGAGGAGAATCTGGATGTGATTCGCACCTTGATGGAGCGATCCGCGATATATCGGCGGGCGTTGGCGCCGTTGATGATTGCGGCGGGACTGGTTGGGGTCGGGGCGTCGACGCTGACCTGTTTTGTAAAGATCGAGGGGCTGGTTCCGTTTGCAGTCTACTGGTTGGTCGTGGCTGCGTTGGCGCAGGGGATCTGCCTTTTGCTGGTGAGGCGGCAGGCGCTGAAGAGCGAGGAGGAGTTCTGGTCGGCTCCGACGCGTCGTGTTGCCCGGGCGGCGTTGCCGGGTTTTTTTGTGGGGGCGGCTGCCTCGTTGCTGGTTGTTCGTGCGGGAGCGGACGAGGTCTGGGAGCTTCCATTGATCTGGTCCGCGGCCTACGGCTGCGGGATTCACGCGGCGGGGTTTTTCATGCCGCGGGGGATGAAACTGTTTGGCTGGTTGATGATTCTCCTTTCCTTGGGGCTTTTTCTGGGGCTTGGAGAGATCGTCGAATCACCGACGACCGAGACGGCCCATTACCTGATGGGGGGGCTCTTCGGCGTGCTGCACCTGGTCTATGGCGTCTACCTTCGATTCACCGAAACCGCGAAAGAAAGCGTGTGAACCCCGAGGATTTCCAGAAGCTCGATCGTGTGATCCACGAGAAGGGGCGGATGGCGATCATGTCGCTGCTCGCCGCTACTGCGGAGGTGTCGTTCACCGACATGCGGAACACGTTGGGCATGACGGACGGCAATCTGACCACGCACATCAAGCACCTGCAGAAGGCCGGCTACGTGGGCGTCACGAAGTCCTTTCGCGGCAAACGGCCCCTGACCACGCTTTCCCTGACCGGCCAGGGGCGGGCCGCTTTCGCCGATTATATCGATGCCCTTGAGAAAATTGTGAAAAGCGCCAGGGGCTGAGGGCCGATATCCAATTAGATTGAACGAACGAGAACAAAAGCGGTCTTAAACTTTGCAATGCAAAGTAACTGATGGAGTGAGCGATATGAGAATTCTGAAAGCAGAGCATATGGGCATGTGTTTTGGGGTCCGCGACGCGATTGCGCTGGCGAAGGCGCGGGCGCAATCAGGCGGCGTCACGGTGTTGGGGGAACTGGTGCACAACCGCAGTGTGCTGGAGGACCTGGGGCGTCGCGGCGTGCGGGTCGAGAGCAGGGCGGAGGAGGTGGACACGAAGGACGTGATGATCACGGCGCACGGCGCATCGGAGCGGGAGATTGAGAGGATCCGCGGGCTGGGACTGAACGTGATCGAGGCGACCTGTCCGTTGGTGCGGCACGCGCACGACTCGGTGAGGCGCCTAGCGGAGCAGGGATATCATCCGGTGATCATCGGGAAGCGGGATCATGTGGAGGTGCGCGGATTGACCGGGGATCTGGATGAATTCGATGTGGCGCTATCGCGTGAGGATATCGCGGCGTTGGAGCCGCATGCGCGCTTTGGCGTGGCGGCGCAGACGACGCAGCCGCTGGTGAAGGTGGAGGCACTGGTGGGGGAGTTGCGTCGTCGGTTTCCGGATTCGGAGGTGGTGTTCGTGGACACGGTCTGCGGGCCGACCAAGCAACGGCAGGCCGCGGCGGCGGAGGTTGCGCGGGCGGCGGATGCGGTTGTCGTGATCGGGGGCGCCAACAGCAACAACACGCGTGAGTTGGCGGCGGTCTGCGGCCGTCATTGCGACCGGGTGCATCATGTCCAGACGGCGGCGGATCTGCGGGAGGAGTGGTTTGCCGCCGTGGAGACGGTGGGAATCACCGCGGGGACTTCAACGCCGGATGAAACGATCGAGCAAATCGAGGCATGGCTGGTGTCATTCGAAGAGAAGGAGCATTCGCCGGCGACGATGATGACGCCGGTCGGCGTGATGTGACGATGGTCTGAGACGATCGGAAAAGATGGCGCGATGAAAACACTGGAGAAATCCAGCACGCTCGGATTGTGGCAGTTGCCCGTTCTCCTGCGGGGCGAGACGGAGATCCTGGCCCCTTGGCTTCGTGAGGTGAGCGGTCGGCGGATTCTGTTCCAGACGGCGGTGATCGTTGTTGGCGCCGGACTGTATGGCGCGGCGGTCGGCGCCTGGCGGGCGCCACTGCAATCGCTCTATCTTGCGGTGAAGTTGCCGTTGATCCTCGTCCTGACGGCCTTGTTCAACGGCGTGGCCAACGGGATGTTGGCGCCCTTGCTCGGGCTGAATGTCGGCTTTCGCCAATCCTTGGCGCTGGTGCTCACGAGCTTCGCCATTGCCGCGACGGTTCTGGGCGGCTTCAGCCCGATCATGCTCTTTCTGGTCTGGAATGCGCCGGTGTCGGATGTCTCGGGGGTGCCATTCTATGTCGTCTTGCTGACGGGCGTTGTGACGATCGCCTTTGCCGGGGTGGCGGCGAACATGCGGTTGCTGGATCTTCTGCGGGGGATGGCGCAGGACGTGAAGACAGCCCGCAGCGTTCTGTTCGCCTGGTTGGCGGGCAATCTCTTTCTCGGCGCGCAGATCTCCTGGAACCTCCGGCCCTTTATCGGTTCGCCCGAAATGGAGGTCGAATTCCTGCGCGACGACGCCTTTTCCGGGAATTTTTACGAAGCCGTCCTCCGGGTTGTTGGACGGTTGATCTCCGGGCATTGACCACCACCACGAACAAAACAAAGGAACGACAACTCCATGAACACCACGCCCCCTGAGAATCCGAACTCCGGCCAATCGACGCCGGAACCTCCCGTCCTGCCCCGGAGCAATGACGCCTCGTCGCCGGAGACTGAATTCAGCGAAGCGGATCAGGTCCCGGTGACCGGATATTTTGGCAGTGTGGACGCCATTCTGCGGAATCCGAAGCGCATCCTGTTTCAGCTCCAACGGGGAAACAGCCGGGAGACGATCCTGCTGTTGATCGGCGTGGCAATCGTCTGCGCGTTGGGCTACGGGCTGATCGTCGGCCTGTTCTCCGGCGGCGAACAGGTGTTCCTTGCTCCCGTGAAGATCGCGGCCGGACTGTTGCTGTCGGCGCTGATCTGCCTGCCGAGTCTTTACATCTTCGCCGCATTGGGCGGTTCCAAGGCCGGGATCGCCGATGTGCTGGGATTGCTGGCCGGGTTGCTGGCGTTGACGACCATTCTGCTGATCGGTTTTGCCCCGGTGGCCTGGATCTTCTCGGAATCGACCGAGTCTGTCGCGATGATGGGAGCCCTCCATCTGGCGTTCTGGTTTGTGGCGGTGGGCTTCGGATTGAAGTTCCTGCATACGGGCTTCAGGCATACCAGTCTGCGCGGGAATGAAGGCGTCTCCGTCTGGACGATCATCTTCGTTGCGGTGGCATTGCAGATGACCACGGCGCTGCGCCCGATCCTCGGCACGGCCGACACGATGCTGCCGCAGGAGAAGAAGTTCTTTCTGGCTCACTGGGCGGACAACCTGAACGACGGGGCGGGGAGCGGGCGGAAGACCGCGAACCGATATTGAGCGGCTGTAAACCCTGCCTGCTGTCGAGATGGCGGGCGGGATGCGACAGGATAGGGGCATCCGCCAGGCAATGCTGAGACAAGCCCATGAAAACCAAGGAAATCGAGTTGAAACGGATCCGCACGCTGACCGCGGTCATGATCGTCGGGCTTGTGATCGGGGTGACGTCGCTGGTGCAGGATGTCACCGGCCTGAAGGAGGCGGAGGCGGAGAAGGAGCGGATGCAGAAAAAACTCCAGGAGACCCAGAAGCTGGAGAGCCTGGGCATTCTGGCGGGAGGCATCGCGCACGATTTCAACAACCTGCTGACCGGCATTCTCGGGAATGCGAGCCTGGCGCGGATGAGGTTGCCGGACAGTTCTCCGGGGATGCGGTTTGTCCGGCAGATCGAGGAGGCGGCGACCCGCGCCGCGGACCTCTGCTCCCAGATGCTGGCCTACTCCGGCAAGGGCAGGTTCGTCGTCCGGAAGATCGATCTGAACAACCTGATCAGGGATACAACCCACCTGCTGGAGTTGTCCATCAGCAAGAAGGCGTCATTGAAATTCGAGCTGCAGGAAAGGCTGCCGGCCACCATGGCCGACGCCACGCAGATGCGGCAGATCGTCATGAACCTGGTGATCAACGCCTCCGAGGCCATAGGCGACGGACAGGGCGAGATCACCCTGAAGACAGGCGTTCAGAAGGTGGACTCGCGCTTTCTGGAACTGGGGCATTTCGATGACGATTTTCGGGAGGGCGACTACCTGACGCTGGAGGTCAGCGACACGGGGTGCGGCATGGACGAGGCGACGAGGGAGAAGATATTCGACCCGTTCTTCACCACGAAGTTCACCGGGCGCGGGTTGGGGTTGGCGGCGGCCTTGGGAATCGTCAGAGGACACGGGGGCGGAGTCCATGTCTACAGCGAACCGGATGTCGGCACGACCTTCAAACTTTTCCTGCCCTTTGCGGAGGGGGAGGCGGAGACGCTTGATGCGCCGGAGGGGGCTTCGACATCGCAGGAGGCGCAGGGGGGCTTGGTCCTGATTGTGGACGACGAGGACACCGTGCGGACGGTCACTGAGGAGATGTTGCTGATGTTTGGTTTCGAAGTCGACACGGCCGTCGATGGGGAGGATGGCGTCCGACGTTTTCGCGAACAGGTCGACCGGGTCTCGCTGGTCCTCCTTGACTTGACGATGCTCAACATGGACGGCGAGGAGGCCTTCCGGGAGATCCGCAAGCTGCGCGACGACATCCCCGTCCTGCTGATGAGCGGCTTCAACGAGCAGGAGGCGATCAACCGCTTTGCGGGGCTCGGGCTTGCCGGTTTCATTCAGAAGCCGTTCAAGTCGGAGGAACTCCGCG
>JAYPEY010000133.1:0-1947 GCA_038126035.1 Verrucomicrobiales bacterium
GAGAACCGAGAACCGAGAACCGAGAACCGAGAACCGAGAACCGAGAACCGAGAACTGGCAACCGCGAACTGCGAATCAAGCCGCCTCGTCGGTCTCGAGGAAGCCCTGCAGTTGGCGCACGCGGGTGGGGTGGCGCATCTTGCGGAGGGCCTTGGCCTCGATCTGGCGAATGCGTTCGCGGGTGACCTTGTATTGTTTGCCGACCTCTTCGAGCGTCCGTGCGTAGCCATCGACGAGGCCGAAGCGCAGCTCCAACACCTTGCGCTCGCGCTCGGTCAGGCTGGCCAGCACATCGTTGAGTTTGGTCTTCAGCATGCTGAACCCGGTCATCTCCGAGGGGTTTTCGGCGGTCTTGTCCTCGATGAAGTCGCCGAAGCAGGCGTCGCCGCTGTCGCCGACGGTGGCCTGCATGGAGATGGGTTGCTGGGCCATCTTGAGGATGGCGTTCACGCGTTCCACCGGCATCTGCATCTCGTCCGCGATCTCCTCCGGCGTGGGCTCGTGGCCGTAGTCCTGGACGAGTTGCTTCTGGACGCGCATCAGCTTGTTGATCACCTCGATCATGTGGACCGGGATGCGGATGGTGCGGGCCTGGTCCGCCACGGAGCGGGTGATGGCCTGCCGGATCCACCAGGTCGCATAGGTGGAAAACTTGAAGCCGCGGCGATACTCGAATTTCTCGACGGCCTTCATGAGGCCCATGTTGCCCTCCTGGATCAGGTCGAGGAAGGCGAGGCCGCGGTTCGTGTATTTTTTGGCGATGGAGATGACCAGGCGCAGGTTGGCCTCGACCATCTCGGTCTTGGCCTTGTGGGCCTTGGCGGCAAAGTGTTTCAGTTGGTCGTAGGCCTGCAGATACTCTTCGTAGGGCATGCGGACGAAGACCTCCAAGGCCGCGATCTTCTGGTTTTCCCCCTCGATGAAGGCGGTCAACTGCTGCGACTTGCGTTGCTTGCCCAGGTCCTCGATCGTGCGCAGACTGGTCTGGATCTTGTCGAAGATGTTCTCCGTCACAAGGATCATCTCCTCGATGACCTTCTGCTTGTAGAAGAACTTGGGGAAGGCGGCCTGCAGGCGTTTGTCGGCGCGTTTGAAGAGCGACAGGGCCTTTTTGCGGGCGGTTTCGTTCCTGGCGGACTGCCAGGATGCGTAGCGGTCATCGACCTCGCCGTCGGTCTTGCGGACCTTCTTGACGAGCTTGCGCAGTTCCTTGAGGTGCTGATCGCGGCTGTCGATCTTCTTGTCGACGATCACGCGGTCGAAGCGCTCCTTGGGCGGTTCGGAAATAAGCTTTTCGGCGAGGGCGATGTGCTCCTTGCCGGTGAAGCCGAAGCCGTAGATGATGCGCTTGACCTCATTCTCGGCGTCCTCAATGCGCTTGCAGATCTCGACCTCCTGTTCGCGGGTGAGCAGCGGCACCTCGCCCATCTTGCGGAGATACATGCGGACCGGATCGTCGAGGATGTCCAGGCGGCTCTTGTCCTCTTCCTCCTCGGGTTCCGGCTTCTTGACGTTGTCGACCTCGGCCTGATCGACGATCTCCACGTCGAGATTGCGGAGTTTCGTGTAAACCTCGTCGAGGTCGTCTGGGGTGACGACGTCCTCGGGAAGCGCGTCGTTGATGTCGTTGTAGGTGAGGTAGCCCTGTTCCTGTGAAAGGCGGAGGAGTTCCTTGATCTTCTCCGTCAGGTCGAAGGGTTGGGCCTCGCCGCTCGTCTCGACTTCTTCCGACTTCTTCTTGGCTCCCTTCTTGGCCTTCATGCGGGCGCGGCTCTCGATGAGCTTGGCGACTTCGGCCTTCAACTCTTCCTTGGTCTGCGGCTTCTTGGACTTCGGTGTGATCTTGGCCTTGGCGGGAGCCTTCTTGAGAGCGGCCTTGGCCTTGGGGGCGGCTTTCTTGGGGGCGGCCTTGGCCTTCGGGGCGGACTTCTTGGGGGCGGCCTTGGC
>JAYPEY010000133.1:2047-13661 GCA_038126035.1 Verrucomicrobiales bacterium
CTTTGGCGGCGGCTTTCTTGGGGGCGGCCTTGGCCTTGGCGGCGGCTTTCTTGGGAGCGGCCTTGGCTTTGGCGGCGGACTTCTTGGGGGCCGCCTTTTTCACAGCAGGTTTGGCGGAGGCCTTCTTGGCCGCCGAACGGGCCGGCTTGGCCTTCGCCTTGGAAGTCGCTTTCGTTTTTGTCTTCTTTTGAGCCATATGAGTCGGTTTCAGGGTCCTTCGACGCGCAAAAAACAGCCCGCAATAGTGGGGAAATGGACGTGGCGAGTCAAGGAATCATTCGGTTTTTTTGGCGTTTTGGCGGGGGTGAGAATTCCTTTGACTGGTCGATGGCGTCGGGCACACTGCGCGGGTTTCCGAAACATCACATCCGGCCCAAGAGGTGTATCCGGGGCGGTTTACACACGACACACATGAGCGACGAGAATCAGGACAAGGCGCAGGCCCAGGAACAGATGATCATGGAGGCCCGGGGGAAGGGATCCGGCGAGACGATCAAGACCTATGTGAAACTCTCGGGGCCCGGCTGGCTGCAGAGCGCGATCACGCTGGGCGGCGGCTCCCTGGCGGGCAGTCTCTATCTCGGAATCATCGGCGGTTACGACATGATGTGGCTGCAGCCGCTGATGATGATCTTCGGCGTGGTGATGCTCAGCGCCATCAGCTATGTGACCCTTTCCACCGGCGAACGGCCCTTTCAGGCTCTGAACAACCACGTGAATCCCGTGCTCGGCTGGGGCTGGTTGATCGCCTCGATGATGGCGAATCTCGTCTGGGCGATGCCGCAGTTCTCTCTCGGGACGGCGGCCCTGCAGCAGAATCTGGGAATGTTCAACTTCGAGGGCGGCAAGCAGGTCGCCTGTCTCCTGCTCTTCATCGTCTCCACGGTGATCGTGCTGATGTATGAAAAGGGCGGTCTCGCCTACAAGATCTTCGACATCATCCTGAAGCTCATGGTCGGCCTGGTCGTGGTGAGCTTCTTCCTGGTCATTCTGGCCATGGCGACCAGCGAGGCGGGCCTGCCCTGGGGCCGGATCATCATGGGCTTCATCCCCAATCCCAACCTGCTGTTCGAGCCGGCTTCCGCGCTCAAGGAACTCGTCGCGCAATCTTCGGCCAAGGAATACTGGAACGATGTCGTCGTCTCGGCCCAGCGTGACCGCATGGTCGCCGCCGCCGCCACGGCTGTCGGCATCAACATGACCTTTCTGCTGCCCTACTCGATGATGAAACGGGGCTGGAACAGGAACTTCCGCGGCCTGGCCATTTTCGATCTTTCGACCGGCCTGTTCGTCCCGTTCCTGCTGGCCACGAGTTGCGTGGTGATCGCGGCGGCCACGCAGTTTCACGCCAATCCCGAACCCGGCCTCATCGAGGTGCACCAGGCGGGCGGGGACGCTGCCGGCGTCCCGGCCAAGACCAAGGAGGCCTATGAGAAGAATCTGACAGCGATGCTGACGGCGACGGGGCAGGCGGCGACGCCGGAGGAAGCCGCCGCAAAATGGGCGACCCTGCCCGAAGCCGATCGCATCATCGCCTCGACCCTGATCCAACGCGACGCCTTCGCCTTGGCGAATTCATTGGAACAACTCGCCGGCAAGGGCATTTCGCAGACGGTGTTCGGCGTCGGTGTGGTGGGAATGGCGGTCTCCTCGATCATCATCCTGATGCTGATCAATGGATTCGCCCTCTGCGAGATGATCGGCGAGAAATCGGCCGGCATGCTTTACAAGATCGGCTGCGTCCTGCCGGGAATCACCGGGGCCATCGGCGCGTTGTATCTGTGGAAGGGCGATACCCTGTTTTATCTGGCGGTGCCGACGAGCCGGTTCGGCATGGTGCTGCTGCCGATCGCCTACATCGCCTTCTTCTGCCTGATGAACAACAAGAAGCTGCTGGGCGACGCCCTGCCTCAAGGGCGCGCGAAGGCTGTCTGGAATTCGCTGATGGGCATTGCCGTCATCCTGGCCTGCATCGGCGCGGCGGTTTCGATCCTCAATGACAAGGCGGCCCTGCCCGGCACGGAGATCATGGTCAAGCACCTGGCCATGGGATTGATCGCGATCCTCGTGGTTGTGGCGTTGATCATTCAGGTCAAGCGCAAGCCGGCGAAGGAGTAGGGGCGGGGCGCGGAATTCATTGCGATTCGACCTGCGGCGGTCAGGGGCGCAGCCATCGACGGGGCGCAGCGAGACTCGTTGTATTCCTGTATTCTCGCGCGAACGCGCTCGAGGCGCGACCTGA
The DNA here is from genome assembly GCA_038126035.1 of Verrucomicrobiales bacterium. Classification (GTDB taxonomy): domain Bacteria; phylum Verrucomicrobiota; class Verrucomicrobiia; order Limisphaerales; family JAYPEY01; genus JAYPEY01. Next base: position 4,290 of record JAYPEY010000133.1, read on the forward strand.
AGGTCTCGGCTACGGGGGGTGTCTACTTCGTTGCAATCAGCCAGTCGCTGATCAGCTCCAGGTTGTGGCTGAATACGCCGCTGGCGATGAAGGAATCGCCCTGCCTGAACCTGGGTTGGCCGACGAGCGGTTGCCCCGAGTAGCGCGTGATCCAACGGCCATGGCGGTCGAGTTCTCCGATAAGCTTTCGCGCGGCCGGTTCGAGTTGGGCGGCGGTGGGTTTCGATTCGGGTTTCGGCCCGTTTTTCATCAGGTCATTGTATTGCGCCTCGATCTGCTTGATGCGCGGGGTGTTTTTCCAGCCGTAGTGATCGGGAAGATCCTTGTCCGAATTGGTGAGGAAATAATTCTTCGTGCCGGACTGGCGGTTCATGTAGAGCGGCTTGTTGTTTTGAAGTTCGTAGTAGCGCGCCTGGCGGCCGTCCGGGAGCAACGAGCGTTTAAGGTAGGCCAACGCCTTGGGAATCGGGGCGAGGTATTTCTTGTCGCCGGTCTGCTTGTAGATGGTCATCAGGGTGAGCATGACATCCTCGGATTCGCGGGCGGAAATGGCGGGCGGCTCGAAGCGACGCGCCCAGATGGGATGCATGTTGTAGCCGTACTGCTGCGCCCAGGCGGGCTGGGGCTCGGGCATCTGCGCGAGAATCAGGAAGTCGCCCAGCTTACGGAGAGCCTTGTCGTAGACGTCGTTCTTGTAGATGCGCTTGGCGTCGATCAGGACAGGAGCGATGTAGCCGGCGACGCCGTCGTTGAGGGTGTAGTAGTCCCAGTAGTTCTTGAAGCGGCCCTCGGTGCGCCAGTCGTAGCGGGGGAAGGAGGCCGGGATGACCGGTTGCCTGGAAACGGCTTTGGTCCAGACCTGCGGGAAGCCGCCGTTGGGGAACTGCGCGTTGATCAGCGCGCGCATGGCAACCATGGCGCTGTCGTGGATTCCCTTGTGCTTGAAGCCGAGCGCGGCGTCGCAGTTGATCATGAACCGCATCGCCGACTGCGATTGCCCGTCGTCGAAACTGGAGTTGTTCCTGCCCTTGGGGTTGCCCTTTCCGTTGCGGTATTGGCCGGCCTCCTTGCTGCGCGGATTGAAATCGATCTTCTGCGTCCAGCCGCCGGACTTGAGTTGTCTGTAGGCGAGCGACTCCGCCGTCTCCCGCGCGGCGTCGAGGTAATACTTGTCGCCGGTGGCCTCATAGGCCTTGAGATAGGCCATGCCGACGGTCGGCGTGGCGGGCGGTTGCACGCAGTTCTGCGTGGGCGTGGCCGGGCCTTCGGCGAGACGGACGCGCAGGTCGGGGGAGTAGTAGTAGACGTAGCCTCCGCGCATCGCGACCTTCTCGCGGTAGAAAGTCGCGGCCTTCTTCATGGCGGCGAGGGTTTCGGCGCGGTCGAGGGGGGCGGCGGAAGATTGAACGGCCGGCAATGCGAGGAAGGCCAAGGCGTTTGCGAAAGAAGGGAGGCGAAAGCGTTTCATGGGTGACGGAATGATATTCCAGCGGAATGGCGTATCAAGCAGGGCGGAGCGTGTCCAACGTTCGGAGTCCCGCCTTTAGGCGGAATGCCTCCGATCGGGCGATGACGTGAGCAGTGGGGTTGCGCCGGATGCGCGGAACCGCGTAAACGCGGAACTCCAAATGTTCACGCCAGGCGTTCCCGAAACGTGTCTGCGCAACTGAAGAATTCACCACGATTGTCATTATTCGGTCGGACGATTGGTCGGAATTTCGGATTCAGTTGTTTGCCGTGATTGGGTGGAGGCGTTTTGCGGGGTTCGACGGCGTTGGCGAGCGATTTCGGACATTTCGTTGAATCGCTTCTCTTGTTCGTACGCGGAAGGAGCCATCAACAGGCACGCCACAGCCATGATCAATCCGGGTAAGGCGAAGAGCCAACCTTCCCACTGTCCGGCTTTGCCGAGTTTGTGTCGACGAACTAAACCGATTCCGCACAGCAGGGATGCAATCCCGCAGATGATGCCAAACACGACGTGACTGAACACCTGCCCGTTCAGCAAGAGCTGCGCTGTGAACCCGAAAACGAGGCACAAGAACGCGAGAACTCGCATGTTGTCTTCTTCCAGAATTGGGACTCGTGGAACTCGTCCCTCCGAAGCCGGGACATCGGCGTTATCCGCGGTTCAAAGCTTTTCCCCGTAACGCCATTCCCTGGGGGCGGGTTCCTTGATGAGCTTGTCGAACTCGGGTTGGCCTTTGACCTTCATGTTCCCGGCGTCCCATTCGATGTTCTTTCCGGTGCGCTGGACGAGCGCGCCGAGGAGGACCACCTCGGTCAGGGGCACGGCGTAGTCGAAGTTGGAGCCGGGGCGTTTGATGTCGCCCTTGATGGCGCGATACCATTCCTCGATGGGGCCGTTGCCGAGGGAGGGGAGCTTCTCGATCTTGTCGAGTTGGCTCTTCATGTCGGCGTGGCGGGAGCTGGGGGTGAGCACGGGATTGTTGGGGCGCATGCCCTCGTGGAAGAGCGTGTTCTTGCTGCCTTCCATGTACATGCCGCCCTTGGGGGGGATGGCGTCCTTCTTGTCCCAGCGTTCGGGCTTGGGCACCTCGTAGCCGGCCTCATACCACTTCATGACGACCGGCGGATTCTTGCCGCGGGCGGGGAAGTGATAGGTGACCACGGATTTCATCGGAATGAAGCCCGGTCCCGGCGGTTCGGCGCGTTCGATCTCGACCCTGGTCGGCGAGCCGAGGCCCAAAGTGTAGAACGGCGCGTCAAAGGTGTGGCAGCCGATGTCGCCCAAAGCCCCGCAGCCGTAGTCCCACCAGGCGCGCCACTTGGTGGGCACATATTCCCGGCTGAACTTGCGATGTTTGACCGGGCCCTGCCAGAGGCTCCAATCCAGCGTGGATGGAACCTGCTCGGTCTTGATGGGGAAGGAATTCGGCGCGACGAACCAAGGCGCGCAGGGGCGGTTGGTCCAGGTGATGACCTCCTTCACATCGCCGACGACGCCGGCGTCCACCCATTCCTTGATGCGGCGCATGCCGTCGAAGGTGTGGCCCTGGTTGCCCATCTGGGTGATGACCCCGTAATGCTTTGCCGCCTTCTGCAGCGTGCGCACCTGCCAGATGTTGTGCGCGAGCGGTTTCTGCACGAACACATGCTTGCCGGCCTCCATCGCGGCCATGGCGACGGCGAAGTGCGTGTGATCCGGCGTTGAAATGGAGACGGCGTCGATCTCCCTGCCCATCTTGTCGAGCATGACGCGGAAGTCCTTGAATTTCCTGGCCTTGGGCGCGCGTTTGAAGGCGTTTGCCGCGCGTTCGTCATCGACGTCGCACATGGCCACGGCGTTTTGCTTGATTGCCTCGCCCACGGCGTAGCCGCCCATGCCACCGCAGCCGACGACGGCGACATTGATCCTGCTGTTGGCCGATTCGCCGGGCTTGCCGATCGCGAATGAGGGAACGGTGAATGCGGCGGACGCTACGGCGGTGGATTTGAGGAATTGTCGGCGGGTGGTCTTCATGGGAAATCGCAATCGTGGATGGGGCGGTTTGAAGTTCTTTGAAAGTGGTGTTCGCTATAAGGGCGGAGGGCGCGGGGCGCAAGGGAATTTGGGGTGGCAGTAAGCATGGGCCAGGGCGCGGTTTGGGGCTCCCGACGAACGCCAAACGTTCAACTTTAAAGTGAGGTTTGCGCGCTTCGCGCGGATTCCTTCGTTTAGAGTTTAATGTTTAAAGTTGAGCGTTCGTTTTCTGCGCCCCCGTCAACTGTCCCTTCAACGCAATCGTCGCCATCGCCGTCGCAACCCCGCACACGATGGCCCCGATCGTCAGAGCCGTTCCCGCTCCGACCTGTCTCGCCGCCGTTCCGGCCAGCAGGGCTCCGAACGGCGTCAGGCCGATGAAGCCGAGCGAGTAGATGGCCATGATGCGTCCGCGGAGTTCGTCGGGGACGCGAAGCTGCACGGTGGTGTTGGCGGTGGAGAAGAACAGCAGCATGAACCAGCCCGCGGCGACGAGGATCGCAGCGGTCATCCAGAACTGTGTTGATCGCGCGAAGACCGCGACCGTCGCGCAGAAACCGAAGGCGCCGATGAAGAAGATGCGCTTCTTGTGCGGGTAGTCGCCCAGTGTGGCGACGGTCAACGCGCCGAGCAGCGCGCCGGATCCATTGGCGGACATCAGCAGGCCATAGCCGCCGGCGCCGACGCCGAGGACGTCCCGCGCGATGGCCGGCATGAGCACGGTGTAGGGCCAGCCGAACAGGCTGAAGGTCGCGACCAGCAGGATGAAGGTCAGCAGCACGCGATCGCCGCGGACGTGTCGCAGCGCCTCCGCCGTGCCGCGTTTGAGTGACTTGGGATTCGGGTTGGGCTCCGGCTTCGGCAGCTTCATCAGCAGGTAGCTGACGATCACGGCGAGGAAGGAAAGCCCGTTGAGAAAGAAGCACCCGGCCCCGCCGACGGCCGGCATGGCAATCAGAATGCCGGCGACCGCCGGGCCGATGACGCGGGCGCCATTGAAGATCGAGGCGTTCATGGCGATGGCGTTCATCAGGTCATTCTTCCCGACGATCTCGATGATGAAGCTCTGTCGCGCGGGGATGTCGAAGGCCTGCGCGAGCCCCAAGGCCATGGCCAGCGCCGCGATGTGCCAGAATTGAACCACGCCCGCCAGGGCGAGCGAACCGAGCGTCAGCGCCAGCGTCATGGAGACGAACTGGGTCGTGACCAGGATGCGGCGTTTGTTGAAGTGGTCGGCGAAATGTCCGCCGATCAGCGTGAACAACGTGACCGGGATGGAATGAAGGAAACGCGTCAGCCCGAGGTGAAACTTGGAGTTGGTGAGTTCGTAGACCAGCCAGCCCTCGGCGGCGTTCTGCATCCAGGTCCCGGTCAGTGAGATCGCCATCCCGATGAAGTAGAGTCGATAGTTCGGATGTCGGAAGGCGCGGGCGAGATTGCGCAGGCGAAGGTGGCCGGAGACAAGCTTCTCCGGCTCCGATTCGTCCTCCGCGGGAGCGGATACGAGGACGGGATCGGGCTCGGGTTTTGCTTGGTCAGAAGACACGGGGGGGCGAGGTTGCCGGCAGTGTCATCGGGAGGCGGGGAAATTCGAAAGACGAAAAACGAAATGCGAAACAAATCCGAAATACGAATCCCGAATCGACATGCTCAGCGTCAGACCGGTTGTTGCGAACTGCCGCTGGGTTTCGAGCTTTGGATCATTTGTCATTCGAATTTGTTTCGCATTTCGAAATCAGGATTTCGAACTTCCCTTCTTACGCCGCTTCCAGACCTCTCATCTCGCCCGTGGTGGTCGCGAATGTCTCGTCCTCAAGTCCAAGCCGGCGAAGGGCGCTGACGTAGAGTTTTGGCAGCGCGTAGTTGTTCTGCTGGTCGAAGGCGAGGTGTTGTCCGTGGTTGAAGCCGCCGCCGCCGAAGAGGACGGGCATGTTGTCGTTGCGGTGCGAGGAGGCGTTGCCGAGGTTGGAGGTCATCAGGACCATGGTTTCGTCCAGGAGCTTGTCGCCCTTCAAGGTTCGCAGGAAATTCGCCCATTCGTTGATGAGTCCCTGTTCGACGATGGCGAGTTGGCGGAGCTTCTCCTCGTTCTTTCCGTGATGGCTCAAACCGTGGTAGCTCTCCTCGACGCCCTCGAGGTCGGAGACGCCGTTGCCCTTGATGTGCAGGGTGACGAAACGCGTGGAATCCGTGACCAGCGCCATCCGTATGATATCGAGGAAGATCTTTTCAACGGCGGGTTCGTTGTTGCGCGGAATGCTGCGCGGGACCTGGAGATCGACCTTGGGCTTGGAGCGGCGGATCCATTCCTCGTTGGCGACGAGGCGTTGCTCCAGTTCGCGGACGCTGGTGAACCAGGCGTCGAGTTTGTCGCGGTCGCCGGCGCCCAGTTCGCGGCTCAGGGCCATGGCCTCGGCTCCGACCACGTCCATCACGCTGCGCCCGCGGCGGATCAGCTCGGCCTGCCGATCCTGCTCGCGGGGCGAGTCGTCGACAAAGAGTCGCGTGTAGAGCCGCATGGCGCTGTTCTCGGCCGGGATCATGGCGCCGTTTTCGGTATAGGACGGGCTGGTTTTGCCGGAAGTGTTCAGCACGAGCGAGGGGAAGCGCGTTTCATGGCCGAGGCGTTTGGCCATGTGCTGGTCGAGTGAAATGGTGTTGCGCGAGGTCGTGCCGCGTGAATTCGGACAGGCGGAAAAGATGCTGCCCTCGGCTGTGTGGCCGCCGGTCACGCCGGGATGCGAGGTCCCTGAAACGACCGTGAAATCATCGCGGATGTCCTGCAACGGCTCAAGGTAGCGGGACGGTTGGTAGTTGGAGCCTGCGGTTTCGGGGACGAGATTTGGATTGTGCAGGCCGAGCGCGAGACTGACGCCGACGAAGCGTTTAGCGCGCTTTGTTTCCGCCTCCTTCCCGAACGCCGGCGTCATGGCGTCCAGCATGGGCAGCGAGAGCGAGACCCCGGCGCACTTGAGCGCCGTGCGGCGGGAGATGGTTCGTTTGAGAGTCAGTGTTGGCATCGTTCCGGGATTGCTTGGTGGTCAGAAATTGGAATCAGGGATGTTGGGAAGATATCCCATTACCCCAAGGTTCTCCCTCAAGGGAGAGGGGGGTCGCGCTTCGAATTCGCACGTGGTTTCGCCGGTCATGTTGATCTGCATTTCTATTCTTCAGGCTGAATTCGGCCGCCGGAGCGCGGTTGTGCCCCGTCTTCGGGGCCAGCCGCAGCAGCCTCCGATCTGTGGACGGCTGAAAACGGACCGGGCTGTGGGTGTCGCCACCGTTGCTGCGGCTGGTCTTCGACACAGCCGCTCCGGAAACGCCGAGTCAGAAACAAGGGCACTTCCCTTTCCTTCGATCTGTTGTGAACGATGATCATACTGAACCACGGATCACTTCGTTTGGAAGATCGAACTTCGAAGTGCGGCTTTGACGATGGAGCCCGAGCCGTATCCGTATTTTTCGGCTTCGGTGACGATATTTTCAAGCGCGGCGTGGTCGCTGAAGCGCAAGCGGGCGCCGGTGGCGTAGGTGAGGAAATGCTCGGCGAAACCGCGGGCGAGTTGTTCCTCGCGTTCGGAGTAGATCTTCTTCCATTGCAGGACGTCGGCGAATGGGGCGCCTTCCGGCGTGGCTCCGGAGGGATCGACATTTGCTCCGCGGCCGCCGCCGTAGCGGGTGCGCCATTGGCCGGCCGGATCGAAGTTCTCCAGGGCCAGCCCCGGCGGATCGATCAGCTTGTGGCAGGCGTAGCAGGATTCGTTGTCACGGTGTTTGTCGAGTTGGTCGCGGATGGAGACCGCGCCGCGGATGTCCGGTTCGATCGCCGGAACGCCGGGCGGGGGAGGCGGGACCCTGACTCCGAGGATGCGCTCGTTGACGAAGACCCCGCGCACCACCGGCGAGGTGATGGAGCCATCGGCGGTGACCTTGAGGATGGAGCCGTGGGTGACCAGGCCGCCGCGGATGGTCTTGCTTTTGTTCAACGCGACCTTCTGCAGGCCGTTGCCCGGCTTCAAATGCGCATCGATGTCGTAGTGGCGGGCGAGGCGGCCATTGAGGTAGGCGAAGTCGGAATCGACCAGGTTGGCGACACTCAGATCCGAGCGGATCATCTCGCGGAGAAAGGCCCGGGTCTCGCGGAGCATGGATTCCTGCACGATGGGATCGAAGGTCTTGAATCGTCGACGGTCGGGCGTGGTGAAATCGATTTCCTTCAGCTTCAACCACTGGTCGGTGTAGCTCGCGATGAATCGATCGAATTTCCGGTCCGCGAGCAGGCGGTCGATCTGTTGGTCGAAGGTCCCGGGATCGCCCAGTTTTCCGTTGTCGGCCAAGCGGGTGAGTTCCCCGTCGGGCATGCTGGTCCAAAGCGCGTAGCTGAGCCGGCTGGCCAGGGCATGGTCGTCCAGTTTGCCGGGCCTCTCGACAAAGGTGAGAAAGCGCGGCGAGCAGAGGATGGCGCGGTAGGCGGCGCGGAGGGCTTCGTGAGGGGCGTCACCATCCGCCAATGAATCGCGGGCGATCTGGCGGTAGGGCTGCAATTGAGCCCCGGTTGCCGGACGGCGGAAGGCCCGTTGCGCAAATCGCGCCACCAGACGGTCCGCGATCGCCGTTGGGTCGGCCCTGGCCTGCTCCGCGGTGACGTCGTCAAAGAGATGCTTCCGCACCGTGGCGTGATCGGCGTTGGGGTGGATGCGTTCCATGACAATGCCCCGATGCGCGATGCCGGAGTAGCCCTGCGCTTCGAGATCGCGGTTGCGGAAGGAGACATTGCCGCCCGAGGCTCCGGTGCGCGCTCGTCGAAGCGTGAAGTCATTGGGCTTCAATTCCAATCGATGCTCGTCCCGGATCCAGGCCTCGAAGACGAGGTCGCGCGGCGTCTCCGTGGCCTCGACGAGGCCGATCATGTGGAGGATCGGCGCGCTGGAATTGCAGGCGCCCGAGCGCAGTGTGCCCCAGACCGCGCCGTCCCGGCCCGGATTCACCGCCTGCACGTCTTTCAGGGTGATCCGATACCAGCCGTCGGCCGGCGCCTGGGTGACATACATGCGGCCGAAGAACTGCAGCGTGATCGGCCAGGAGATGCTGCGTTCGTCGCGGAGATCCGGCCCGCGGTAGTTGCCGCCGGTCCGTCGGGCCAGTTCGGGCGGGGAGAACTCGCGTTTCCAGGTCACGTCGCCCTTGAGCGCGCGTCGGAATGCCGCGTCCAGGGCCAGGTCCGCCACATCGAGGTAGCGCGCGAGTTGATGATGCGAAAGCTGCTGCCCCTCGGCGACGGTCTCGAAGCCGTGCGATTGAGGATCTTCCGGCAGCTTGTCCTTCAGCGGGATGTCGATGCCCAGCAGATCGTGGATGGTGTGTTCGTACTCCGTGCGCGTGAGCCGACGGGAGCGCACGCGGCCGTGACGGGCAATATTCCCGGCGTCGGCTTGGAGCAGCGGGGCCTTGAGAGCGGAGAGAAATCCGGCGGATTCCGCCTTCGATGGCCGTGGCTTCTTGGGCGGCGGCATTTCGCCATCACGGACGCGTTCGAACACGCGCTGCCAGAGCTTGAAGTTGGCGGGGGCGGACGGCTGAAATTCCAGGTCGGCCAGGTTCAGATCCGCCTTGGCGACATCGCTGTCGTGGCAGTCGAGGCAATGTTCGACGAGGAAGGCTGTTGATGCCTTCGGCAGATCAGCCGCGCCGACGACGGACGCGCCTGCGAGCAGCATGGCGGCGATGATGGTCGCCTTCATGAAATGTCTGTTCGATGTCATTGGGTTCAGGGAACCGTGCTTCAAGCGACCCAGCATACCCGATCCGGACTGATTCGCAATCTGCGGAATCGGGTGATTGGGCCCCCGTGAACTGGCCCATTGCGAATGAGATGGTTTTCCGGGAAA
>JAYPEY010000134.1:0-6747 GCA_038126035.1 Verrucomicrobiales bacterium
GAAACCACGGGAAACTGTCTCATAAGGAATGGGTCAAACCGTGGGGTCCAATCAGGGCCGGCGCGACGCGGATTGGGCGGCTCACTCACAGGCGCATTGAGCCGCAGACAACAACCGGAGGCAAGCTTCCACGCAGATCGGCAACCGTTCGGAGCGCGGCTGTGTTCCGTCTTCGGAACCAGCCGCAGCAACCTCCGAACCGCAAGCGCCTCCCCTCATCCGGCCAAGCCTGCCGTCAAGGTTGCTGCGGCTGGTCTGCCGACACAGCCGCGCTCCGCCGCTCAGGCCTTTTCGTAGACCTCGGCGCCCTTTTCCACGAATTCCTTCGATTTTTCGGCCATCCCCTGCTCCAAGGCCTCCTGTTCGCTGAAGCCGTGTTCCGCGGCGTATTGGCGGACGTCCTCGGTGATCTTCATCGAGCAGAAACTGGGCCCGCACATGGAACAGAAATGCGCGGACTTCGCGCCTTCGGCGGGCAGGGTTTCATCGTGAAAGGCGCGGGCGGTGACGGGATCCAGGCTCAGGTTGAACTGGTCCTCCCAACGGAATTCAAAGCGCGCCTTGCTCAGGGCGTTGTCGCGATATTGCGCGCCGGGATGCCCCTTGGCCAGGTCCGCCGCATGGGCGGCGATCTTGTAGGTGATCACGCCATCCTTCACGTCCTGCTTGTTGGGCAGGCCTAGATGCTCCTTGGGAGTGACGTAGCACAACATCGCGCAACCGTACCAACCGATCATCGCGGCGCCGATGCCGCTGGTGATGTGGTCGTAGCCGGGGGCGATGTCGGTGGTCAGCGGACCCAACGTGTAGAACGGAGCCTCGTGACACCATTCAAGTTGCTTCTCCATGTTCTCCTGAATCATGTGCATCGGCACATGCCCCGGCCCTTCGTTCATGACCTGAACGCCGTGTTCCCAGGCCCGGGTGGTCAAATCTCCCTGCACCTTGAGTTCGCCGAATTGTGGTTCGTCGTTGGCGTCGGCCAATGATCCCGGACGCAGGCCGTCGCCAATGGAGAAGCTCACGTCGTAAGCCGCCATGATCTCACAGATCTCGTCCCAGTTGGTGTAGAGGAAGTTCTCCTTGTGATGCGCGAGGCACCACTTGGCCAGGATGCTGCCGCCGCGCGAGACAATGCCCGTCATGCGTTGGGCCGTCAGCGGGATGAAGCGCAACAACACGCCCGCGTGAATCGTGAAGTAGTCCACCCCCTGCTCGCACTGCTCGATCAGGGTGTCGCGATAGATCTCCCAGCTCAGTTCCTCGGCCTTGCCATTGACCTTCTCCAGGGCCTGGTAGATCGGAACGGTGCCGATCGGCACAGGGGAATTGCGGATGATCCACTCGCGCGTCGCATGAATGTTCTTCCCGGTCGACAGATCCATGACCGTGTCGGCGCCCCATTTGGTCGACCAGCGCATCTTCTCGACCTCCTCCTCAATGCTGGAGGCCACGGCGGAATTCCCGATGTTGGCGTTGATCTTCACCAGGAAGTTGCGGCCGATGATCATCGGCTCGCTCTCGGGGTGATTGATGTTTGCCGGAATGATCGCCCGGCCGCGCGCGACCTCATCGCGCACAAACTCCGGGGTGATCTCCTTTGGAATCGCCGCGCCGAAGGAATTGCCCGGATGCTGCTGCAACAGCGAATTGCGCGCAGCCTTGTCGCCGATCCGCTCCTGCAGGGCCTCCAGCCCCTGGTTCTCCCGGATGGCGATATACTCCATCTCCGGCGTCACGATGCCCTGCTTCGCATACCACAACTGGGACACCGGATGTCCCTTGCTCGCGCGCAACGGCCTGCGGATCAATCCCGGATACTGGACCAGACGATTGCGGGAGGACTCCGCCTCGGTCGCGTTCTGCGCATGAACCTCGGAAAGGTAGCCGTCGTCCTCGGGCTTCACCGTCCTGCCCTCGTATTCCTCCACATCGCCGCGCTCCATGATCCATTCGCGACGCAATGCCGGCAGCCCCTGTTCCACGTCGCCTTCGAAAGACGGATCGCCCCAGGGCCCGCTGCAGTCGTAGACTCGCACCGGTTCGTTGACCTCGATCTGCCCGTTGAAGCCCTTGGTGTCGCTCAGTTCGATCTCCCTCATCGGCACGCGGATGTCATCGCGGGTCTTGCCCGGCACATAAACGCGCGTTGATTTGGGCAGGGGTTCGTCGCTCTTCGACTCGAAGGATTCTTTGGATGCAATCATGTCTTAATCCGGCTGCGATCCCGGGAGAAACGGGCGAAAAAGAAGAAGAATGTCTTCCCTACGCCAGCATTACCTGGATCAGGTTCCAATGGGTCAAACGCGCTCCCGCGCGGAAATCTCAGCCTTCGTCCGTATCCCCCGGACTGGTCGGCTCCCCGTCAACGAGCAAAGGATGGTTGGAGAGCAGCGAAGTGTCAAGGCAGGCGCAGGCGTCCCTTGACCTGCATGGATTGCACGATCGCGCGGGCAACTTCGATGCCTTCGCTTCCGTCGATGGCTTCCAACATATCCATGTAACGCATGAATCGCTGTTGTCGATCGCCATCGGAAACAGAGTCATCGCCGTCTTGAACGATGTTGCCCGTGAACAGTAGCTCGGCCTTCCAGTTTTCGAATTCGTCTATCATGGTTTGTCGCTGGTTCTCCATGCCAGCAGCGACGCAACGTCGTCGTGCGACTCGATCACAGTTCCTCCGGCCTTCACCGGCCCTTTGGGCCTGTGAATCCGCCATTCCCCATCGCTTGGGAAATGCTCCACCGCAAACCCACTCCCCGCGCCCGACAAACGGAATGAATTCCGTTCTACTCGCGGCCCCTAGGCCTTTCGCAGATTGGCCGGATTCAACGGCTTCAGATCCTTGGGCACGAACAGGCCGTTCTTTCGAATCAGTTCGCCGTCGAACCAGACCTCTCCGCCGCCCCATTCCTTCCGTTGGATCAGGACCATGTCCCAGTGCACGGCGGAGCGGTTGCCATTGTCACAATCCTCGTAAGCCTGACCGGGGGTGAAATGCAGGGATCCCGCGATCTTCTCGTCGAAGAGAATGTCGCACATGGGGTTCATGATGTGCGGATTGCAGCCCAGGGAAAACTCGCCCACGTAGCGCGCGCCGGGATCGGTGTCCAGAATCTCGTTGAGGCGTTTGGTGTCGCTGCTCGTCGCCTTGACGCAGCGGCCGTCCTTGAAGGTCAACGACACGTTCTCGAATTTTGAACCGGAATAGACCGTGGGCGTATTGTAGGAAATGGTTCCGTTGACGCTGTCCTTGACCGGGCAGCTGAAGACCTCGCCGTCCGGGATGTTGCGGTCGCCGCGGCACATGACGGCCCCGAGTCCCTTGATGCTGAAACGCAGGTCCGTCCCGGGCGCCTTGATGTGCACCTTGTCGGCCTTCGCCATGCGTTTCTGCAGCGGCTTCATGGCCTTCGCCATCCTGGCGTAGTTCATCGTGCAGACGCGGAAGTAGAGATCCTCGAACGCCTCCGTGCTCATGCCGGCGGCCTGCGCCATGCTCGGGGTCGGCCACCGCAACACGCACCACCTGGTCTTGTTCACGCGATGGTTGAGCACCGGCCGCATGATGCGCGAATAGAGGGACAGTTTCTGCCCCGGAACGTCCGAGTTCTCATTCATGTTGTCCGCCCCCCGGATGGCGATGTAGGCGTCCATCTTCTTCATGCGGGCAAGCTCGATCGTCTTGGCGGTCTGCGCCTGCTCCGCGGTAACGCCTTTCAACAACTCACGGACGACACGGGTGCGTCTCACCTCGACGAAGGGCTCCGCCTTGACGCGACGGACGGCGCGCATGAGTTCGATGGTGAATTCATCCGGGACGTCCATCATGTCGAGCAGGATGCGCTCGCCCTTCTTGAGGGACGTCGAGTAGTCCACCAGGAGTCTGGCCAGTTTGGTGTATCGGGGATCGGTCATGATTCGGGAATGAAACTACTTGCGGCCCTTCGTTTGTCGAGCGGCTTGTGCCTTCTCGGCGCGCCGCCAGGCGCGCTCGCGTTTCCGGTTTTCGCCGCGCAGCAACTGCTCGGCGGACCAGCCACGGCTCTGCGCATACTGCGCCAGCTCGAACAATTCCTTCGCCACGGCGGCCTTGGTCTTCTTCAACCGGGGAGCGTCTGAATCGTCGGTCACTCCGGCGCGCCCGGCCTTCTTCACCAGTTTCTCGGACCGCTGCAACGCGGGCAGATGCCGGGGGATGCCATCCAGGGCCGAGGGACGCTCGCGATGGGTCCCCTGTTTCTCCTCGCGCTTCAGTTTCTCCCAGTTCGCCCAGACCTCGTCGACGCTCTTCACCTTGCGGTCGCCGAAGACGTGCGGGTGGCGGTGGATCAATTTGTCGACGATGCGCTGCGCGACCTGCTCGAAATCGAAGACGCCACGCTCCTGCGCCAATTGGCAGTGGAACACCACCTGCAGCAGCACATCGCCCAGTTCCTCCTGCATTTCGTGGTCGTCCTCGGCGTCGATCGCGTCAAGCAACTCGTAGACCTCCTCGACCGCGTGCATGCGCAGGGTCTTGTGATCCTGTTCCCGGTCCCACGGACAGCCATCCGGCGCGCGCAACCGCGCCATGACCTCCAACAACTGCTTGATTGCCGCTTTCTTCGCCATGACTTCAAATGACAGGATTCACTTCAAAGAATAACCAGATTGTCGCGATGCACCACCGCGCCGCGCACGGCGTCGCCGCCGTTCAGCGCCGTGGAGCCAAACGCCGAAATGCCGCGGGCAAACTCGGTGCCCCGCCGATCGCAGACCCGCACGACATCGCCCTTCTTGAACGCTCCCTCCGCCTCAACAATCCCGGGACGCAACAGACTCTTGCCATTCTCCCGCAAGGCTTTCGCGGCGCCGTCGTCGACCATCAACGAACCCTTGGGGTGATGAAAAAAGGCGATCCATCGCTTGCGGCTCTTCAGCTTGGTCGAATCCGGAACGAAGATCGTCCCCACCTCGTCGCCGCGCAGCACGTCATCAAGAATGCCAGGCTGACGCCCGCCCGCGATGACCAGCGGAATGCCCGAACGCATCGCAATCCGCGCCGCCTCGATCTTCGCCGACATGCCGCCCGTCGCGGTGTCGCTCATTGTCCCCTTTGCGCTGCGCGTGATCCGTTCATCGATGCGGTCAATGGTCGGCAGAACCCGGGGGTTCTTGCCGCCGAAGTTCTCGATCACGCCATCGACCGTCGTGAGAATCACCAGCAGATCGGCGGGCAGGAGACTGGCAACGAGAGCGGAAAGTCGGTCATTGTCGCCGAACTGAAGTTCGGTGTAGGAGACCACGTCGTTCTCATTGACGATGGGAATCACGCCTCGGGCGAGCAGTTCGTTCAGGGTGTCGCGCGCGTTGAGGTGCCGTTCCTTGTGGCGCAGGTCCTCGTGCGTGAGCAGCGCCTGGGCGACGCGCTGGCCGTGCTTGGCAAAAAGCCTTTCGTAGGTCGCCATGAGGCGAAGCTGCCCGACAGCCGCGCAGGCCTTGAGTTCGGCCAGACGCGTCGGACGCTTCGTGAAATCGAGCCCGCCCATCCCCGCGCCGACGGCTCCGGAACTGACCACGACGACCTCCTTGCCGGCGCTGCGCAAGCCGGCCAACTGTTCCACCAGTCGCGTCACCTGCGCGCGATGCAGCACGTTGCGCTCGTTCGTGAGCAGACCCGTCCCCAGCTTCACCACGATCCGGCTGACATCTTTGAGCAACTTGCGACGCACGCGGGAAGGTAAGCCGGCAGACGGCGCGATTTGAAGTCAATTCGACGTCACCGACGTCCGTCGTACCACATGTGGCAGGCTTCCTTGTCCTTCAACGGCCGTCCGCGACCGACGACGGTCTTGTACAGAATCCCCAACAACTCGCGCGAGGAATAGAGCTTCACCTTTCGCGCCGAGGTCTCCATGGGGTGCGCGGTGAGGATCACCACCTTCCTGCCCCGCTCGCGCGCCAAACGTTTGAGACGCCCGAACAGGTCCAATTCCTCGGAGGCGAACAGTTCATGACTGAATCCCCCCACCGTCCGGAAGGCGTCCGCCTCAACCCAGATGAATGAGCCCGCCGCCCATCGGGTGACGCGGCTGATCAGGTTCCACAGGCCGTTGACCATGCGCAAGGACAGCCCGCCCTCGTCCATGCGCACCGTGCTGCCGCCGGCGAGGCAACGGCCCGATTCAACCTCGTCGGCCACGTCGTTCAACAATTCAACGGTCGGATGGCTGTCGGCGTCGACAAACAACATCCACTCGCCCTTGGCGGCTTCGGCGCCGCGATTGCGCGCGCGGGAGATCTGATTGACGGGCTCGAACACGACCTCCGCGCCTTCCTCCGAGGCGATCTCCGGGGTCCGGTCGGTGGAGTTGTTGTCGCAGACGATCAAATCCCATTCCCAATCGCGCTCCTCGAAGGCCTTGGCCGCGGCGCGGATGGAGCGCAGGGAATCGCGCAGCAACTTCTCCTCGTTGAAGGCCGGGACAATGATGGAAAACTTCATGGCGATCGCTACAGCACGGAAAGCTCACCCAAGTGTCTCGAGGAGTAAAGGCTGCTGTTGCAGACATGGCAGATGGCAGATGGCAGATGGCTGATGGCAGATGGCAAAGCGGGGAATGAGGAAGGAGTATTGATGGTCAGCGATTGCTCCACCATCACTCCATCACTCCATCACTCCTTCCTCTGCCATCTGCCATTTGCCATCTGCCATTGCCTTTACTACACTCCGCGCCATGCAAAACATCCTGGTCACCGGCGGCG
>JAYPEY010000134.1:6847-13419 GCA_038126035.1 Verrucomicrobiales bacterium
GCCATTGCCTTTACTACACTCCGCGCCATGCAAAACATCCTGGTCACCGGCGGCGCGGGCTTCATCGGCTCCAACCTGACGCTCGAACTCCAGCGACGCCACCCCGACGCCCGCATCGTGGTCGTCGACGATTTTCGCTCCGGCGATTTCAAGAATCTGCAGGGCTTCCGCGGCGATTTCATCGCCAAGGACGTCTCCCGTATGGACTGGCAGGCGCAGTTCAAGGACCTGAAGTTCGACGCGATCTTCCACGAGGCCTCGATCACCGACACGACCGTCCACGACCAGATCCTGCAGACGCACGACAATGTCGAAGGCTTCCGCCGGCTTCTGGAATTTGCCGCGCCAAATCGGACGCCGATCGTCTACGCCTCCTCCGCCGCGACCTACGGCATCGCTGCGGGCGTCAATGTCGAGGACCAACAACCGGCCCCGGCCAACATCTACGCGTTCTCCAAGGTGCAGTTGGACAACCTCGCCCGCGCGCATTGGAGGCTGTTTCCGGACTGGCGCATCGTCGGGCTGCGCTATTTCAACGTCTACGGCCCCAACGAGCCCCACAAGCTCAAGGCCGCCAGCATGATCTACCAACTCTACTGTCAGATGAAGGAAGGCCATCGTCCCCGCGTCTTCCGCGCCGGCGAGCAGAAGCGCGACTTTGTCTACGTGAAGGATGTGGTCGCGTTGACCATCCGCGCCTCGTCAGCGGAGAAGAACAACATCTACAACTGCGGATCCGGCCACCCCTTCTCCTTCAACGAGGTGATCGCTGAGCTGAACAAGAATCTAGGAACGGATCTGGAGCCCGACTACATCGACAACCCCTACGCCTTCTACCAACCCCACACCGAGGCCGACATGTCACTGGCCAGGGAGGAACTGGGTTTTGAGCCCTCCTTCACCCCGGTCACCGGCATCGCCGATTACGTCGGCATTCTCGAGGCGGAAGCCGGCGAGTGACCTCACCCCGCGTAGCAGCGGACGTAAGTCCGCTCAAATTATGAATTCGCGTTGGAGTGAGCCGACTCACGTCCGCTGCTACAGGGCTGTTGAAACCGGGGCCGGCCGCCCCTGAATCACAATTCCGACTGCAACGCATCCACCAGACCGGCGATCGTGTGCTCAGTCGCCTCAATGTCCGGCTGCAGGCCAAGCTCCGTGATGGCCCTGCTGGTTTCCGGCCCGATCGACGCCAGGGCCATGTCGGGAAACTTTTTCACCATCGCGGGCAGATCGAAGCGGGCGTGAAAGTTCTCCACCGTGGAGCTGCTGGTGAAGGTGATCACGTCGGCGCCGTTCTCTGAGAAATCCTCCGCGTGCCCCGTGATGTCCTCGGTCTCCTGCACGGTCTGGTAGACCGCAACGTCGTCCACGATCGCGCCGAGCTCCTCCAATTCCTTCGGCAGATCCGGATTCGCCACCTTCGCGCGCGCCAGGAGAATCTTCAGATTCTCCACGTTCTCGTATTCATTGATCGCCTGAGCCACTTCCTTGGTCAGATACTTCTCCGGCATCACATCCACGGAGAGATGCAGTTCCTTCAGTTTCGCCGCCGTGGCCGGCCCGACCGCGGCAATGCGCACTCCCCCCAGATCGCGCAGATCCGGAAAGGCCTTGAAAAACATGTCGAAGAACATGTCCACGCCATTCGGGCTGGTGAACACGAGCCAGCTGTAGGAATTCAACTCCATCAAGGCGTCCACCACGGCCTGACGCTCCTCCGCCGGTTCCACCTTGATCGTGGGAATCTCCAGGACCTCGGCGCCCAGTTCGGACAACTGGCCCGAAAGCCGGCTCGCCTGCCTGCGCGTCCGCGTCACGACAATCCGTTTCCCGAAGAACGGCCGATTCTCAAACCAGTTCAATTCCGAACGCAGCGAGGCGACCCCGCCAATAATGGTCACCGCCGGCGCCTTGAAGCCGGTTTCCTCAACCACGTCAGCGATCGTCGACAAGGTCCCGTCGATCGAGCGCTGCCGTCCGGTCGTCCCCCATCGCACCATGGCGACCGGCGTGTCGGGGGCCATGCCCTCTTCGATCAACCGTCCGGTGATCCGACGAATCCGCTCCACCCCCATCAGGACCACCTTCGTGCCCGAGGCCTTGGCCAGTTGTTCCCAGTCGATGCTGCTTTCTTCCTTTGTCGGATCCTCGTGCCCGGTCAGGACCGTGAAGTTGGCGCAGAAATCACGATGCGTCACCGGGATGCCCGCGTAGTTCGGCGCGGAATAAAAAGAGGAAATCCCGGGCACGACCTCGAACGCAACGCCCGCAGCCTTGAGTTCCTGAGCCTCCTCGCCGCCGCGGCCAAAGAGATAAGGGTCGCCGCCCTTGAGACGGACGACTGTTTTCCCTTCCTTGGCCTTGTCGACCAGGAGCTGGTTCAACTGATCCTGCGGAATGGCGTGCGCCTTCGCGCGCTTCCCGCCATAGATGATCTCGGCGCTGTCCGGAGCCAGACGCAACAGGTCGGTGTTGACCAGCGCGTCATAGACCACCACATCGGCGCGCTTCAGCAATTCCGCGCCGCGCATCGTGAACAAACCCGCGTCGCCAGGCCCGGCGCCCACGAGATATACTGTGCCTGTCTTGTCGCTCATGAAGGGCGGGACTGTATGCGGATCGCGGTGGACGGGCAATCAATTGCGGCGATCAACCAATCAACAAGAGTTGAGTGCCTCGTGGACCGGCGTTTGTCGATGCCCATTGGACGACGTGAGGAGGATTACAGCGCCCTGCATTACGCAAAAAACCATCAAGATCCACTCCGAAAAGGGTTTCGCGATGCCGCCAAAATTCCCAAAAAGCAGGTAAGTTCCCAAGAAAGTGAACAGCGCAAAACAAAGGTATCCCCTCCTTCCGATCTCCAGCCAGCGTGATCGTTTCGGTGGATTGAATCTACGGATTGCCTCCAACACACACACGTGGCCTGCCGAGAAAAACAAAGTAAAAAGGAGACTAAGAAACCAGAACTCATCCCACCCAAAGTCCAATTTCAATGAGGTATGGGCCTGATGATGAAGCGCAATCAACAAATCGGGCAAATACCAGTCCCTGGCCAGCAGGTCCAAGGATACTCCAGAATCAATCTGCCAAGCATATGGCGGCAGGTAGGACTTGCTCGCTTCGTAAATCAGGAACCGGTTCTCCATGGCTGAGTAGAGTATGAAACCAAACTCGGTCCAGACATACAGAGCAACCGTGGGCGCCCCGATGACGAAGAATCGGATCGGAACCTTCGTCCCCATGATATCGACTGTCTCCCTGGGCCGGGGATCTCTAAAATCAGATACACCAGCATGCCCAGAAGCACCGCCTGCAGGCGTAGATTCGACCACAACTGATCGGCGAAATCCAACGCCAATTCCAACCTCTTCCCTACAGCCAAATACACGTGTTCCTCCAAAGCCTGCGCTCTCTCACCGTCCCATCTTTCAACAACGATTCCCGCCTGAAAATCATCAATTGCAGGCTGGCGCCAAGGAATTCCGGGTTGGCCCAAGTACCAAGCCGTCACGACGGCCGAAAACAGGAAAACCAACATCCGTGGGTTTTCAACAATTACGACCAACTGGCGACCCAATCCATGTATGATTCGAACCATACCCTGATCCTGTTAACGCGCAGAGCAATCGCTCTTCACCATGCTGGCAATCTCACAACCCAGCGCAACTGCATCACCCTGCACGCCATGCCTTTCCGCCTCCCGATACTCGCCGCCAACAAACGAAATCGCCTTCAGCGTGAGCGAGTCGTCCTCAACCGTCGCCCGCGCGGCAACCGGCGTTGCGCAACCGCCGCCCATGTCGGCCAGAAACGCGCGTTCCGCCGTCACACAGGCAAGGGTTTCAGCGCAAGTCAACTTTGCGCAAACCTCCTCGATCCGCGGATCATTCTCACGGATCTCAATCCCGATCGCAGCCTGCCCGACGCAGGGCAGCATCTCGTCGAATTCCAACCGGCGCGCCTTCACGCCCTCCGGCACATCATCGCCAGACAAAACCCCATCGTCGCCGATCGTATAACCGAGCCGCTTCAATCCTGCCGCGGCCAGAATGGTTGCGTGCAGTTCCGGCTGCTCCTTCAGTTTGCGAAGGCGCGTCGCCACATTGCCGCGGATCTCCACGATGTTCAGGTCCGGACGCAGCTTCAGCAACTGCGCCTTCCGCCGATTGCTGCTGGTCGCCACCGTCGCGCCCTGCGGCAGTTCCGGCAGCGCGCCATCCGAGGCCACGCCTTCGTCATGTGCCCAGACCAAGGTGTCCCGTGCATCCTCACGTTTGGTCGTCGCGCCCAGCGTCAAGCCATCCGGCAACTCCGTCGGCAGGTCCTTCAGGCTATGCACCGCAAGATCCGCCTCGCCGGCCAACAGGGCGACCTCAAGTTCCTTGGTAAACAAGCCCTTGGGCAATGCCTTGCCCGGGTTTGCCAACGACGCCGTGAGATTCTTGTCGCCCGTGGTTTTGAAGGTTTGAATCTCGAACGTCTTGTCCGGAAACGCGGCGCGGCAGGCATCCAAGATTTGATTAGCCTGCACTAACGCCAGAGCGCTACCGCGGGTGGCGATGATGATGGTGTCACTCATTGTCCGAAAGCCAGTTTTCCCCCACCCGCTCCCTGCGGCGGACGTCCCGCCAGGACCGCCTTCGCCTTCTCGCGGATGATCTCCTCGCAGCGGGCAATTTCTTCCTTGCGTTGCGCCTTGTTCTCGTCGGCGATGGTCTGCAGGTCGTCCACGTTGTAGAGGTAGACGTTCTCCACAAAATTGACCTCGGGATCGATATCGCGCGGCACGGCGATGTCGATCAGCAGCAGATCGCGGTGTTTGCGGCTCTTCATGAGCGGCTCCAGCTTCACGCGATCCAGGACGTAATGCGGCGCCGAGGTGCTACTGATGACAATGTCGATGCCGTCGAAGACCTTCTCCCATTCGTCGAAGTGAATGGCGCCGCCATCCAGTTCCCTGGCCAGTTCGACCGCGCGCTCGTGGGAACGGTTGGAGACAATGATGCTGTGCGCGCCGCGGCTGAGCAGCGCGCGAGCGGTCTTCTCGCTGGTGTCCCCCGCCCCGATGACCATGACGCGACACTTGGCCAGCGATTCAAAAATATGCTCCGCCAGTTCCACCGACACGGACGCCACCGAAACGCTGCCTCGCTGAATCGCGGTCTCCGTCCGGATCAGCTTGGCCGCATTGAAGGCCTTCTGGAACGCCTTGTTCAGCTTCCCTCCGGTGAACTTTCCCTCCAGCGCCACCTTGTAGGCCTGCTTGAGCTGGCCGAGGATCTCGGTTTCACCAAGCACCATGGAATCCAGACCCGACGCCACCCTGAACAGGTGTTCCACGCTTTGGGGCTCGTTGTAGGTATAAAGCTCGTCGGACAGCGTCCGCTCACACCGGCTTGAATCCACCAGGTAATCGCGCACCGCGTCGCCTCCGTCCGGATCTTCCGTGTAGGCGTAGATTTCCACGCGGTTGCAGGTCGACAGGATCACGGCCTCGCTGGCAACGCCCGATTGGATCATTTTGTCCAGCGACTCCGGCAGGCCCGGCTCCGAAAAGGCGAACTGCTCGCGCAATTTGACGGGCGCCGAACGATGACTCAGTCCTGTGACAACGATCGGCATGGCTCAGGGGTTGTGGACGGCGGACAAGAGGTTGACGCCCCAGAAGGTGAGCATGATGAAGACGAAGCCAGCGATGGCCGAAATGGCAAAGCGCCGGCCGCCCGGGGTAAAGCGCCAATGGATCACCAGCATCGCCAGGTATGCGCACCAGACGATGACGGTCCAGATGGTCTTGGGATCCGACGCCAGATTCAACGTCGGATCCTGCCGCGCGAGCAGTGGCACGACCGCCAGACCCGCCGTCCAGAATCCAAAGCCGGCGACCATCATCCGCACGACGGTCTTCTCCAGCCGCTGCACCGGCGGCATCAGCGAACGCAGCGCGCGCATCTTGTTGATTCGCAGATCGTGATCGACCGACAGATACATCGCCCCCGCCACGGCGCTCAACCCCAGGGCTCCATAAGCCAGCAGGACAAATGCGACGTGCAGGCTCACCCACCTCATGTCAAAGGCCAGTTCCTCCGTCGGCGGGTCCAATCCCGGCATGAGCGCGAGAACGCCGATCGCGAAGATCACCGGCGAGGCAAAGGCCCCCAGAAAACGAAACCTCGACGATATCCCGATCACCAGGTAGGCGGCCACAATCGACCAACCAATGAACGCGATCGCCTCATGCAGATTGTGTATGGGGCAGCGCGACAGGGAAAAGCCGCGCGTGGCGAGCGCAATGGTGTGAAAAATGAAGCCGGCAACGAAGATGCCGTAGTTGACCCAGTCGTCCCGCCGGAAGCCCTTCCGCCACAGGAGAACCGAGTATACGACGCTGACGCCGTAGCAAAGCACGGCGCACAGGAAGAACCCTTTGTCGGTCAACTCGTTCAAAGCCGGTTAACCTAAGGAAGCAATTGCGACTGGAAAAGCCGAATTGTTGCGCCGGCAACGGGCGGGGCGCAGTCCAGTATTGATACGCCTCTGCAGCCGGACGCCTGCGCATCGCGTTG
>JAYPEY010000135.1:0-13124 GCA_038126035.1 Verrucomicrobiales bacterium
GAGGTCAGAGGTCAGAGGTCAGAGGTCAGAGGTCAGAGGTCAGAGGTCAGAGGTCGGAAGTCTGAACACTGAACACTGGTCACTGCTCTGCTTCCACCCACTTGAGGTTTTTCAAGAGGATGAAGACCACGAGGTTGTCGGTGGCTCCCGGGTAGGCGCCGATGGAGCCGGTCGCCTTGACGCCGACGGCGGCGAGGAAGGCGGGGAAGGGACCGTCCGGAGCGGGGACGACGCCGGTGCGCAAATAATCGAGATCGAGGTCGTCGCCCAGTTCGCGCAGGCGTTGGCTGTCGCGGGCCACGACTTCATCGACATTGGGATTGTTCCAGGCCCATTCCCAGGTTTCGTCGCCAGCGTCGTAGCTGCCGAGGACCTGGCCATCCGCAAGGAGTTTGGAGCCGTCCTCGTAATCGAGTTGGAAAATGCCGCTGTCCTGATCGAAGCTCCATTGCTCGCATTCGCCAAAGCGCCATTCCTCACGGAGTTGGTTCTGTTTGACGTTGAATTCCGCGCAGGCTTCGCGGAGGAACTGTTCGGTCTCCGGGCTGCTCGTCTTCTCCATGTCGAGCTCGTCGTAGTCGAGCGTGAGGAATTCCTCGTCCGCATCGTCGAGTTCGTTGTCGGGGAGGTCTTCCAGATCGGGCAGTTGGTCCATGATCGAGCCGAACATCTGCTCCAGGGCCTGTTCGAGGCTGTCGGGATTCAACTCCCAGCCTTCAAAGTCGCCCTCGTACTGCCGGGCGAGTTCGAGCAACTTGTCGCCGATCGCCCTGAACTGTTCGTGGGAAGGCTCCATCTGGGCGGATGCCAGGCAAAGCCAGCGGGTCTCCGGTTCCTCGTCTTCCTCGGCGAAAATCTCGTCGATGGCGTCCTTGAGTTCCTCGGGGATATCCTCTTCGTCGTCCTCGTCCTCGTTCTCCATGTCGGCGGGATCGACGGCCCTGGCTTCGAGGCCCATGAGCGCCACCTCGGCGACACAGGCCCGGGCGTCGTTTTCAGTCTGGAGATAGAGGTAGAATTCGAAATCCTGCGACTCGGTCATGTCCACGTCGCTTTCGCGCAGGGCGTTCATGATCTCGTCGGCAAACTGCTCGCCGCTGAAATAGTCGGGTGATTCGAATGGGGCGTCGTCGGTCATCTGGCGACAAGTTGAGGGAATTGGCGGGGAAGCACAATCCCGCAACACGGAATTCGTCTCGAAATACGGCCTGTGTTCGTGTTCCAATCGGGGCGGCGCAGATGGGTGCGCTGCTGTTGTATGATCCGTTGCCGCGCTCTGAGGGAATTCCTGGCTGGCCGATGGCTGACGCTCGCCGAGCGGGCGGCGGCGGGCCTGATGCGGGCGTTGTTGCCGATCGGATTGCGGACCCGCGCCGTTTCATTGGACCGGTTGCCCGAGGCGGACCGCGGCCGGAATTATGGGCTGTATCTGCACGTGCCTTTCTGTGAAACGCTCTGTCCCTACTGCTCGTTTCATCGGTTCCCGTTCCGCTCGGAATTGGCGGAGCGCTATTTCGACGGGCTGGAAAGGGAGATGCGCATGGCGGCGGATCTGGGCTATCGTTGCAGCTCGCTTTATGTGGGCGGAGGGACCCCGACGGTGGCCGTGGACCGTTTGATCGGCGTCCTGGATCTCGCCCGCGAATTGTTCGGCGTGCGGGAGGTTTCCTGCGAGACCCACGCCCATCATCTCAATCCGGAGATTGCGGGAAGGCTCGCCGGTCGCGTGCAGCGGCTTTCGGTCGGGGTGCAGACGCTCGATGCGGACGTCCTGCGCCGCATGCGGCGGGAGCCCGATCTGTTTCCGCCGGCGAAGACATTGGACGCGGTCCGGGAGATGAACGGGGTGTTTCCCACTCTGAATGTCGATCTGATCTTCAACCTTCCCGGCCAGAGTCTCGGCGGTCTACGCGACGATCTTGACGGGGTCCTGGCAACGGGAGTCAAACAGGTCACGACCTACCCATTGATGAGTTCGCCCGGAGTGTCGCGTCGCATGGAGAGTGAATTGGGCGGGCGGGGCGGGTCGCGGGAGTATGAGATGTTTCGGTCGATCGAGGAGCGAATGACCGCGGAGGGGATGCTCGCATCGTCGCCCTGGTGTTTTTCCCGTCCGGGGGCGGGCTGATGGATGAATATATCGCGGACACGCCGGAGTATCTCGGACTGGGGTCGGGAGCGTTCAGCCTCTTGGACGGGGCCTGGTATGTGAACACCTTTTCGCTCAAACGCTACGCGGATAGGATCGACTCCGGGCGAATGTCTTTGGAACGAATGCGCCGGTTCCGGCCGTGGGAGTTGCGGCATTACGGTCTCCTGATGGCCTTGTTTGGTCTGGATCCGGATCGGGCGGCGGCCCTGCTGTCCGCAGGGGGCGTGTTGGGCGAGGTGGAGATGTTTGCGCTACGCTGCGCTGATGCGTTCTCCCGGGACCGACAGGGGAAGCTCGTCTTGAATCACCATGGACGTTACCTGGCCCTTTCCATGATGCGGAGTTCTATGCCGGCATGAATCGCGTCCGGGATGAGTTGCGCGCGGCCCTGCCGGGCGCGGAGCGACTCGATCTGGCGCTGTTTGGCGGGGAGGATCACGATTGCCCCGTGTTTCGCACAGGATGACGGGGCGGTGCTGAACGTGAGAAGAGTGACTTTTCTTAGCGTGCGAGCGTAGCGAAGCCCCGCGTGTTCGGCGTTTCCTGTGTCATGCCGTTTTTGATCGGCGCCCGCGGAGGCGGGGCGGATCGACTTTCCCGTTGCCCGCGCGGTTCCGCTTGGGTTTACTCCCGTCTCCAATTCAATCTCGATCCAGAATCAATCCACCATACCAGACATGTTTGGCGACATCAGAAACACCCAGGGAGAAAAGCTCGACTACACCTTTCATCAGGGCGATGAGAGCTCGAAGGACATCGTGGTCATCGGCCATGGCGTGACGGGCAACAAGGACCGGCCCTTTGTCGTGGCGCTGGGCGAAGGTCTGGCCGCGGCGGGAATCAATGCGCTGCGCTTCTCCTTTGCGGGGAACGGCGATTCCGAAGGCCGATTCCAGGAATGCACGATCTCCAAGGAGGTCGGCGACCTTGGTTCCGTGATCGATGCGTTGGATGGCTGGAATGTCTGCTACGTCGGTCACAGCATGGGCGGCGCGGTCGGCGTGAAACGCGCGGCGGAGGACGACCGGATCAGGCGGCTGGTCTCCCTGGCCGGAATGGTCGACACCGCCAAGTTTGCGCAGACCGAGTTCGGGGAGGAGACGCCGGATGAAGGCTGCATGTGGGAGGAGGAAAGCTGCCCGCTCTCCAGTGTATTCATGAACGACATGGCCGGGATCGGCACGGTCGTGGAGTTGGGCGCGCAGATCAATGTTCCCTGGCTGCTCGTTCACGGGACTGAGGACGATGTTGTGCTCATCCAGGATTCCCACGACATTTTCGCCAATGCGAACGAGCCGAAGGAGTTGTTCATCATCGAGGGCTCCAATCATGTTTTTTCCGAACCCGAACACTGCAAGGCGATGGTCGACAAGGTCGTGGCCTGGCTGAAGGCGCAACATGGCTGATAAGGAAACCAACGAAACGGAGGCCCCGGAGACGGAGGCTGAAGAGCAGGCCGAGGCGCAACCGCTGCCGCAACTGGTCGCCGTCCAGACAGACACGGTCTGGGAGGATGCGGAGGCGAACTACGCCAGGGTGCGCGGCCAATTGGACGCCGCCGACCTGAAACCCGGCTCGTTGGTCGTCCTGCAGGAGATGTTTCCCAGCGGCTTTACCATGAACGTGGACAAGGTCGCGGAGAAGGACCCTTCGGCTTCGGAGGCCTTTCTGGCGGAGCAGGCGAAGGAACGGGGGATCTATCTGCTGGGCGGCGTGGTGCGTCGGGGGCCTTTCGGCGCGGTGCGCAATCAGTCCGTTGTCTGCTCGCCGGAAGGCGCGCTGGTCTCGCGCTACACCAAGATCCAGGGGTTCACCCTCGGCGGCGAATCCGACGCCTACGCCCCGGGCGATGAAGTCGTGTTGTTCGCCTGGAACGGTTTCAACGTCGCGCATTTCATCTGCTATGACCTGCGATTTCCCGAGTTGTTTCGCGCCGCCGCCAAACTGGGAGCGGACGCTTATACGGTGATCGCCAGCTGGCCCAACATGCGGCACGAACACTGGACCCATCTGCTCAAGGCGCGGGCGATCGAGAATCAGGCCTACGTCGTCGGCGTCAACCGTTGCGGCGGCGATCCCAGTTTCAGTTACGACGGCGGCAGCCGGATCGTGGACTACAGCGGCGCCATCCTGGCCGACGCCGGGAAGGAGGAAGGCGTGGTCTCGGCGGAAGCGGACATCATGGCCCTGCGTGATTATCGGAAGAAGCTCCCGTTCCTGGAGGACATCCGTGACGATTTCGTGGCCTCGCCGCTTTGAACCGGGGGTAGAACGGGATGAATCCCGTTTACCCGGCGTTGGAACGAAGATGGCCGGGGTAGGCCGGCGGCGGCTGTAGAGCCGGAGCGTCGGCTTGGAAAACCGGGCGCGCTGCAAACGGGATAAATCCCGTTCTACGAGCGGCCCGGTTCTTGAATCGAATGCTATGAACCAGACACGACGACAATTCATCAAATCGGCCGCGGCGGTCACCCTGGGATTCAGCGGACTGCAGGGGTGTTTGACCGGAGGCGACGGATCCGGCGCGCCGTTGGCCAAGGGCTTCGGAAAGCTGATGGAGGATCCCGACAAGATACTCGATCTGCCTGCGGGCTTTTCCTATCGGATCGTGTCCAGGCTTGGCGATCGCATGGACGACGGGTTTCACGTGCCGGGCGCGCCCGATGGCATGGCGGCGTTTGAGGGGTCGGATGGTCTGACCGTGGTCGTGCGCAATCACGAGGTGAATTCGGGCGCGGCCGGGAAGATGGGGCCCTTCGGCGAGAACAACGAATTGTCCGGCAATGTTCACGAGAGCCAGCGTTACGACACCGGCGCGGACGACAAGCCCTGCCTCGGAGGCACATCGACCTTCGTCTACGACACCCGGGGCCGCCGGCTGGAATCCCAGTATCTCAGTCTGGCGGGGACGGTGCGCAATTGCGCCGGCGGACCGACGCCCTGGAATTCGTGGGTGACCTGTGAAGAGACGGTGGAACTGCCTGGGAAGAACTGCCTGAAACGTCATGGCTACAACTTCGAGGTGCCCGCGAGAGCGGAGGCCTATCTGGCCGATCCGAAACCGCTGGTTGAAATGGGACGGTTCAACCACGAGGCCATCGCGGTCGACCCGGCCAGCGGCATCGTCTACCAGACCGAGGATCGGCAGGACAGTTGCGTCTACCGCTTCCTTCCCAATGAACCGGGCCGGCTCGCCATGGGCGGACGCCTGCAGGCCCTCGCGATCTACGGGCCGACGGAAAAGGGCGTGGATACCCGCAATTGGACCGGGCGCAAGATTGTCCAGGGCGAGACCAAGCGCGTTCGCTGGGTGGACCTGGAGGACGTCGATTCGGACAACGACTTTCTTCGTTATCGCGCCTTCGACAAAGGCGCGGCGCGTTTTGCGCGAGGCGAGGGCATGTGGCAGGGACGCGGCGCCATCTACTTCGCCTGCACCAGCGGAGGCCCGAACAAGAAGGGGCAGGTCTGGCGCTACACGCCAAGCCCCGTCGAAGGCCGGGAAGGGGAGTCGGATCAGCCCGGGACCTTGGAACTGTTCATCGAACCCAACGACGGAAACCTGATCGAGAATGCTGACAACCTCACGGTCGCGCCCTGGGGCGATGTGATCGTCTGCGAGGACAGCAAGGGCGACAACTTCCTGGTCGGCGTCACGCCCAAGGGCGCGATCTACAAACTGGGCCAGAACCGCTACAACGAATCCGAGTTCGCCGGGGCGACCTTTTCTCCCGACGGAACGACCCTGTTCGTGAACATCCAGAAGACCGGGTTGACGCTGGCGATCACCGGTCCGTGGAAGGAGGGCGGGATATGAACTGCCGGCTGGATCCTGGACGAAGGGCCTCGAAGCCCTTGCATTCGGAGCGCCGGGCATTGCTCGGCAGAGTCGGAGATGAACGAACAGTTTGCCGAGCAATACTCGGCGCTCCGGCAAAGACATGGCTTGTCGCAGCGCTGATCGCGATCCTTCAATTCTTCCCCCCGCAGGCATCGGCCCAGGCCGCCGATCCTTCGCGTCCGACGTCGAAGGAGGAGAAGCTTGGCTATGCGCTTGGCGTCGATGTGGGACGTGGTTTTCGTGAACGCCGGACGCCGATCGATCCGGCCGCCTTCGTGCGCGGATTCATCGACGGCATCGAGCGCAACCGCACCGCGTTGAATCCCAAGGAACTCGAGGCGGTGAAGCGCGAGTTTGACGAGGAGGTCACCCGTCGACGTCGCGCGGCCCGGGAGGAGCGGATGAAGCGCTTCCGCGAGGCGTCGGTGAAGAACCTCGAGGCTGCCGAGACCTTCCTCGAGGTGAATCGGACGAACCCCGGAGTGAAGCAGTTGGAAAGCGGCCTGCAATACAAGGTCCTCATGGAGGGCAGCGGCGCGAAACCGAAACCGGACTCCAGGGTCCGCCTGCACTACCGCGGCATGAATTCGGAGGGGCTTGAGTTTGAATCGACCCGCAATGGCGACAGGGGACCGCTGGACGCTTCGTTGGACAATGTCCTGAAAGGCTGGCGCGAGGCGCTCCTGTTGATGAACGAGGGCTCGAAATGGAAGATCTATGTCCCGCCGCACCTCGGCCACGGCGAACGCGGCAACCCGCCCGTGATCGGACCGAATGTCCTGCTCATCTTCGAGCTGGAACTGCTCGAGGTGAAGTGAGCCTTCTTTATTCCGTCGGCGCCGCCCGCAATCCGACCCCCACGCCTTCGCTGCCTTTGGAGGTCCGGATGAAGGAGAGGAGATTGGCGATCTGCTGATCGGTGAGTTGCTCCAGCAGTCCCTCGGGCATCAGGGACACTCCGATGCCCTTGAGTTTCTTGAGGTCCTTCTTGTGCAGGACGGTCTGGTCGCCCTTGGCGCGACGCAGGGTGACCGTGGTGGAATTGGAGCCGGCCATCAGGCCCTCGACCAGTTCGTTGTCCTCGTCCACCGCTACGAAGAGCTGGAAATTCGGCATGAAGAAGAGATTGGGCGCGACGATCTGAAGCAGCAGCTTGTCCGGGGGCATGTCCTTGACCGTGAACAGGTCGGCACCGACAAAGACGCCCTCGCCGCCGAGGCGATGGCAGTTGAAACAGGCGCGTTGGCGGAAGACTTCGCGCCCGCGTTTCGGATTGCCCTTGAGTTTCAGCGCGCCCTTGAACTTTTCAAATTTGGCCTTCGCGTCGAGAACGGGCGCGCGGCGGAAGAGTTTCTGAGCGCGCTTGGCGAGTTGTTTGTCGGGGAGGCTTTCGAAGCGTTTACGGGTGGCGGTGTCGATGGAGGCCAGGGGCAGGGCGCCGCTTTCAAGTTGCTTGAGAAACTCCGCGGCAAGGACCTGCCGCGTGGTGATGGCGTGCAGCGCGGCCAGGTTGATGGCGGGAGGGAATTCGTTCCAAAGCTTGAGCAACGGCGGGACGGATCCGGGCTCGGCCTGCTGCGTGAGCGTCTTCAGGACAGCGAGGCGGATGGCCTCGGATTCGTTGGCGGCGAGCAGCTTGAACAAGGTCACCGAAACGTCGTCGTAATCCGCGCGGCCCAGGCGGCGGATGGAGGCGACACGTTGATCCTCCGGGGCGGAGGCATCGGCCGCAGTTGCGAGGGCCTTGACGATTCGGTTGGAGGGGGCGGCTGTGCAAACAGTGGGTGCAAGAAGCAATGCCGACAATGCGATTGCGCGAATGCGTGAGTGAAGCTTGATCGAGGGGGCGGCGCCCTGCGACGTCGGGCGAACCCACCCCGATTCCATCCTCATTCTCCGCTGCGCGGGAGGATGGAATATCCCCTCCCGAGAGGGGACCCGGACCGGTGGCGCGCCCACGCGAAGGTCCCCTCTTGGGAGGGGATATTTGATTCCGCGTTTCAGCGGAATCAAATCGGGGTGGGTTTGCGCGCTGGGCATGACATCAAGGCTTCAATTGACAAACACCGTCTCATTCGACAGCAACAGGACCTGCGCATATTTCTCCCAGGGTTTGAGGCCCTTGAGCGCGGGCGGGGGCGGGCCGGCGAAGTCGACCTCGGTCAGCCATTCGTAGCGTTCACTGGCCGCCTCGGCGGCCTCGTGGTCGATGAGCCGCACATCGGGAGCCCAGCGGAAGTCGGCGGCCGCCTTGGGATTCTTCGACTCCGCGATGAAGTAGATCGCCTCGCCCTTCTTGACAGCGACCTTTGCGACCTCGGCCTTGACCGGTTTGGCCATGGCTTCGATGGCGGCGAGTTCGCCCTGCCGTGAGCTGACGATGCGGCCGCGGACGCCGGACTTGGCGCGGGCCTGCAGGCGTCCCTCGATTTCGATCTCGGCGTCCTTGGGCGCGATCCAACGGCGGATGGCTGCCAGTTGCGGTCCTTTTCCAGCGCCTCCGCCGCGCTTGTCGAGATAGAGTCCCGCCTGGCTCTTGGCTCCTTCCCAGCGGCCGTATTGGAAGCGGGACAGCCGGGCGAATCTCTTTACCTTGCCGGTCTTGGGATCGAACCAGCCATATCCCTGCGACCATGCGGGCGGCTCGGGTTCCTCGGGCTCCAAGGCCATGTTCCGTTCGATAAACTCCAGACCGAGCTTCATCTCGTTCGGCGTGGGCTCGCGTTGGTAAAGCGAGTGATACATGGCGCGGATGCGTTGGCCGACGCTTTCGATCTTCACTAGGTCCTCACGCTCGGCGAGCGCCTTGGCCTGCTGGACCACGAAGGGCGAGTTCATGAGAAACAGCGCCTGCTGGGGAACGGTGGTCACGACGCGCTGCGGATTGCTGATGTCCGGCGAGGCGAAGTCGAAGGTGTTGAAGAAGCCCGGCATCTTGGCGCGGTCGATCAGGCCGTAGACGGCTCGGCGCGTCGGGGCGGGGTCCTTGGCGAGATCAACAGGCTGTCCGCCCATTTTCGTGTCGAGCGTGCCGGAGACTGCGACCAGGGTGTCGCGGGTGCCTTCGAAGTCGAGGCGTTGACGGTTCTGGCGCTAGAGCAGGAAGTTGCCCTGGTCCTGTTCGGCGTAGGCGGGGTTGTCGTCGCTGGCCTGCTGCCAGGTGGAGGAGAGCAGGATCTTTCGATGGATGTGCTTGATGGACCAGTTGTTCTCCATGAACTCCCGGGCGAGCCAGTCGAGCAATTGCGGATGGGAGGGCGGTTCGCCGATGAGGCCGAAGTCGCTGGGGGAGGTCACGATGCCCTGGCCGAAGTGGTGCAGCCAGATGCGGTTGACCATGACGCGCGCGGTGAGGTGATTGTCCTTCGATGCGATGGCCTTGGCGAGTTCGAGTCGGCCGCTGCCGTTGGTGAAGGCCTTGGCGTCGGAGCCGCCGAGGATCTCCAGGAACTGGCGATTGATGATGTCGCCGCGGCTGCCGGGATTGCCGCGCAGGAAGATCGGGGAATTGCGGGGCTTGGCCTTGTCGACCATGGCCATGGCGCGGGGCGGCGCGCCCGGGTGCGTGATCTTCAGGTCGTTGACCTTGCGGATGAGCAGGTTGAGCCTCGCGTCCGTGCGCTGGCTGGTGAGCCTGCGGATGGCGCGGTCGTCGAGCGCGAAGACCTGCTTGTCGCCGTGAAGAAGCTGCCGGAGTTGCTCGGCGTTGGCATTCGCGAGTTTTCCGGGCGTCGGCTTCTTCGCCTTGCGGGCCTTGGCGACCTGGGCGCGCCAGTCAGCCGCGATGTTGTTGAAGAGGCTGCCATAGCGCTTGGCGAGGTCGGCCATGGATTCGGGCGCGGTTTCAAACAGCTTGGCGACCATGGGGTTCAGCTTCTTCTTCGCGTCGGCGTTGGCGGCGAACTGCTTCGCGAGCCCGGGTGCCTTGGCGGCGAAGTCTGCTTTCGGCACGGCGCTGAGCGCGACCCAGGGGCCGAAGATGGGGTCGTGTTTTTTGGCCGCGGCCTTGAAGCGGCGGTCGATCAGGGACGCGATGGTCGTGTCGAGATCGCGGGCTCGGAAGAAGGTGGTGCGGTTCAGTTTCTTGCCCTTTTCCGGATGGGCGAATTCGTGTGTCGCGATGAGATAGTCGCCGACCAATGAATGCTGCTTCTTCGCGATGGCGACCTCGTTGGTGTAACGCGCGTGGGCGAGGGCGGCCTCGCGTTTGCTGAGTTCCTTCTTGAATTCCTTGTAGGCCGGATTCGAGTCGTCGCCCGGCTTGAGCAGCGGCTTCTCCTCTGGTTCTTCGCTGCTCGCGAAGATGCCGTGCCAGGCGTAGTAATCCTTCATCGTGATCGGATCGAACTTGTGGTCGTGGCAGCGGCCGCAGGTCACGGTCAGTCCCATCGTGCCGCGGCCCACGACGTCGATGCGGTCGTCGATGATCTGGTTGGCGTCGTTGTTGAAGCGGTTGCCCAGGGTGAGGAAGCCCAGCGCTGCGAGCGCGCTCTTGTCCTCGCCGAGTTCGAGTTTGTCCGCCGCGAGCTGCTCGATGAGAAACCGGTCGTAGGGCTTGTCGTCGTTGAAGGCCTTGATGACATAGTCGCGATAGGTCCAGCCGTAGTGGTAGCGGTTGTCCTTGTTGCGGATGGTCGTGCCCATGGTGTCGCCGTAGCGGGCGACATCGAGCCAGAAGCGGCCCCAGCGTTCGCCGTAGCGCGGGGACTTCAGCAGGCGGTCCACGACCTTCTCGAAGGCCTTGGGCGACTTGTCAGCGAGGAAGGCATTCACCTCCTTCTGCGAGGGGGGGTAACCGATGAGGTCAAAGTAGACGCGCCGGATCAGCGTGCGCTTGTCCGCGGGTTTCGAGGGCTTGAGGCCCTCCTTCTCCAGGCGGGCGAGCACGAAGTTGTCCACGGGCGTGCGAACGAGTTGTTTCTGTTTAACCTGCGGGACTTCAACCGGCTTGACCGCCTTGAAGAAGGGGTGGGTCTTCGCCTTTTCGGTCGGGGTGGCCCAGTCGCCGGCCTCCTCCTCAGCGCCCTTGGCCGTGCGCGGATCGGGCGCGCCCATCTTGATCCATCTGGCGAAGTCGGCGATGACGTCGTCGGGGAGTTTGCCGCCGCTCTTCTCCGGCGGCATGAGCAGGTCCGGATCGTCGCCGCGCAGGGTCTCCATGAACAGGCTGTCGCCGGGCTTGCCGGGGACGATGGAGGGGCCGGTGTCGCCGCCCTTGATCAGATCCTCGCGGCTTTCAACCGAGAGTCCTGCCTTGATCTTGGCGTCGGGCGCCGTGCTGTGGCACTCGTAGCAATGCTCGACCAGGACAGGCCGGATCTTCTTCTCGAAGAAAGCGCGGTGTTCGCGGGAGAGCTTCTTCGGTTTGGCTGGCGCGGCGGTTGCGGTCAAACCGCCCGCGACCAGCGCGGCGACGATTGCAGGGAAACGGTTCCGTGTCTTCATCTCGGTGTTCCTTGGAGTTGCGGTTCAGGCGAGCACGCCCTTGACGACGTTGCCAAACACATCGGTCAGCCGGAAGTCGCGGCCGTTGTAGCGGTAGGTGAATTCCTCGTGATTGAAGCCGAGCAGGTGGAGGATGGTCGCGTGCAGATCATGCACGTGGACCTTGTTCAATACGGCCGACGCGCCGAACTCGTCGGTTTCGCCGAAGGCCTGGCCGCCCTTGATGCCGCCGCCGGCGAGCCAGTAGCTGAAGCCGCGGTTGTTGTGGTTGCGGCCGGGCACCTCGAATTTGCTGGTGGCGTTGGGAAGCTGCCGCGTGGGCGTGCGGCCGAACTCGCCGCCCCAGACAATCAGGGTGTCTTCGAACATGCCGCGCTGTTTCAAATCGTCGATGAGGGCGGCCAGGGGCTGGTCGCATTCGCCGGCGCGTTGGCGGAGGCCCTTGTCGAGACTCTGGTGATGGTCCCAGCCGCTGTGCCAGACCTGGACCATGCGGACCCCGCGCTCGAGAAGCCGGCGGGCGATGAGCATCTGTCGGCCCTGGGTGGTGTCGGCCTTGTAATTGGCGCGCATCTTCTCGGACTCGTGGCCGATGTCGAAGGCGTCGGTGGCCTCCATCTGCATCTGGAAGGCGAGTTCGAAGGACTGGATGCGGGCTTCAAGCTGGGCGTCCTTCTGAAGGCGCTTGCTGTGCTCCTGGTTGAGCTTGGCGAGGAGGTCGAGCTGGTCGCGTTGCTCGGGGCGGGAGACGTAGCCGTTGCGGATGTGTTCGATGAGCTGTTCGATCTTGGTGTAGCGCGTGTTGATGTGCGCGCCCTGGTAGGCGCCGGGCAGGAAGGCGGAGCGCCAGTTGGCCGGGCCGCCGAGCGGCGTTCCGGGCGAAAGCACGATGAAACCGGGCAGGTTCTGGTTCGCGCTGCCGAGACCATAGGTGACCCAGGATCCAACGCTGGGTTTCACCAGCCGACCAGAGCCGGTGTTCATCATCAGGGTGCAGAATTCATGCACCGGCGCGTCGATAAACATCGACCGCACCACGCAGAGGTCGTCCGCGCGCTTGGCCAGCTCGGGAAACACCTCGCTGATCTCCGTGCCGCATTGGCCGTGCCTGGCAAACTTGAACGGCGATTTCCACGCCACGCCCTTGCCGTCGCCGATGGGTTTGCCGTCGGCCTTGGCGAGCATGGGTTTGGGATCGAAGGTGTCCACGTGCGAAGGGCCGCCCTGGGTGAAGACGCAGAGGACGCGCTTCGCCTTGGCCGGTCCGGGGGGGGCGCTTCGGGGTCAAGGGCGACAGGCTCGACGCGGTCGCCCCCGTCGGACCGAGTATTTCCGGCATGGAGCCGGCAAGGCTCAGGGCGCCGAATCCGAGACCGCACTTTTGAAGGAAATGACGTCGCGTGGTTTCCGCGATTTCCGGGGAGTAGGAGAAGGGCGTATTCATGTTTGGTTCCTGCTGGTCTGACAACTTCCCAATTCGACTTCCGGAGATCCCCGCTTCCATCCCGCAGCTTGTGAAAACACGGACGATTCTTGCTGGACGGGAATTGGCCGGAGCAGAGCAAGGATTGGTGCGGGATGCGGGGTGCGGAGCGCGGGGCGCCTGGTGCGCCTGGTGCGGGAGGACGTGGGATGGCCAATTGCAGATGGCAAATGGCATAGCCGATACCCGAGAAACCAGTATCC
>JAYPEY010000136.1:0-12967 GCA_038126035.1 Verrucomicrobiales bacterium
ATCACTGATTACCGCACACGCGGGCTCGACCTTGGCGGCGGGGTTTTCCTAGACTGTCCTCATGCCCGACGACGATCTCTTTGCCGCCAGCGGTGTTTCCTCGACCGCCGAGGAAAGCGCCGTGGAGGCGGGGTTTTCCTCGGCGCCGTTGGCGGAGCGGATGCGGCCGCGGACGTTGGAGGAGTTTGTTGGGCAGACGCATATCCTGGGATCGGGGCAGTTGTTGCGACGGGCGATCGAGGCGGACCGGATCCAGTCGCTGATCTTCTACGGGCCTCCCGGCACGGGAAAGACAACGCTGGCCCAGATCATCGCGCGGCAGACGAAGAACAACTTCGAGCGGCTGAGCGGCGTGGAGTCGAATGTCGCGGACATGCGGCGGGTGTTGGCGGGGGCGGCGAACCGACGGCGCAATACGGGGCAGCCGACCATCCTCTTTGTCGATGAGATTCACCGGTTCAACAAGTCGCAGCAGGACGTGTTGTTGCCGGACGTCGAGAGCGGCGTGGTGCGGTTGATCGGGGCGACGACCCACAATCCCTTTTTCTTTGTGAACTCGCCGCTGGTGTCGCGCTCGCAGATCTTTGAGCTGCAGTCCCTGGGCGAGGAGGCGTTGCTGGGATTGTTGCAACGCGCGCTGGCGGATGAGGAACGCGGACTGGGCTACATGAAGGTCCGGGCGGCGGATGAAGCCCTGAATCATCTGGCGGCCTTGTCCGACGGCGATGCGCGCAAGGCGTTGAATTCCATGGAAATCGCCGCGTTGACGACGGAGCCGGGCGAGGACGGTTTTGTGGAGATCGATCTCGCGGTGGCGGAGGAGAGCATCCAGCGCAAGGCGATCGTTTATGATGGCGACGGCGATGCGCACTACAACACGATCTCGGCGTTCATCAAGTCGATGCGCGGCAGCGATCCCGATGCGACGCTCTACTGGCTGGCAAAGATGATCGAGGCGGGGGAGGACCCGCGCTTCATCACGCGGCGCATCGTGATCTGCGCGGCGGAGGACGTGGGCCTGGCGGATCCGATGGCCCTGGTCCTCGCCAATTCGGCGCACCAGGCGGCGGAGTTCATCGGCTGGCCCGAGGCGCGGATTCCGATCGCCGAGGCCGCCATCTACATCGCCACGGCGAATAAGAGCAACACGGCGATGGCGTCGATCGATGCGGCGTTGACGGACGTGCGTGCGGGGAGGACGCTGCCCGTTCCGACCCACCTTCGCGACAAGCATTACGCGGGAGCGAAGCGGTTGGGGCATGGCGAGGGCTACAAGTATTCGCACGATCATCCCGGGAACTTTGTGCCGCAGGATTACCTGGGCGCGGAGAAGCGTTACTACGAACCGGGGGAGATCGGCGTGGAGAAGAAGATCAAGGATCGCCTGGATCGGTGGCGGGCCCTGAGCGAGCAGGCGCGAAAGGAATCGGAGTCATGATCGGCCGGGACGTCAGGACGGAGAAGCGCGACCTGCGGGCGGAGATGCGGGGCAAGGCGCTTCGCGTCAGTGACGAGGAGCGCGCAAGGGCCGGTGAGTTGATCTGTCGGTTGTTCCACACGGTGTCGCATTGGGGCGAGGTGGATTCCGTGATGTTCTATCATCCGTTGCCCGGTGAGCCGGATATCCGACCCCTGATCGAACGGGCGCTGGGCGCGGGGAAGACCGTGACGTTGCCGCGATTCGACGCCGGATCGCAGACTTATCGTCCCGTCGTGGTGAGGTCTTTGGAACGGGACCTTCGGGAGGGGAAGTTCGGGGTCATGGAGCCGGTCGAATCCTGCGTCGAGATCGGAATGGGGGCGATCGACCAGATCCTTGTGCCGGGTGTGGCGTTTGACGACGCCGGCCGGCGATTGGGGAGGGGAGTCGGGTACTACGACCGGATCCTTGAGGGCGTTGTCGGCGATCGGGTGGGGATTGCGTTCGACTGGCAGATGACGGAGCGGGTTCCGGAGGAGTCGCACGATGTGCGGATGGACCGGATTGTCACGCCGTCGCGCTACCTTCTGTGCAAGGAGGGCGGGAAATGAAAACGGCGGCCAAAGGCCGCCGTTCGCATTGAAATGAGAAGGTTCGCTCGTCGCTCAGCGGCCCTCGGTGAGGCCGACGGGCAGGCCGCTTTCCCAACCCTTGGGCTTGTTCCACGGGCGGCCCGAGGTCTGGTTGTCGACATCGGTCGAGGCGCAGCCCATGGACAGGAAGCAGGCGGCGGCGAAGGCCGTCGCGCAGACGATCCGGAATGTCTTGAGAGCGGTGTGCGTTTTCAATTCAGAGCCTTTCCCTGATAGATGACGTCATCGCCCTCGGCGACTTCGCCCTGTTTGAATTCCTGAAGGATGTTGGCCACGGCGTAGCCGTCCTCGACCCGGGTGATGCGGGCCTGGCCCAGCACCTCGCTGTCGCGCTTGATCAGGAGGCGGCCGTCCATGAGGACGCCGTGATTGCCTCCGACATTGAGGACGACGTATTGGTATTTGGGGTCGAAGGCCACGATCTTGCCGGCAAGGCCTTCCGGCAGGCCCTGGGAACCAGAGGGCTTGAGCTTGATGAGCGTGTTGCGGAGGCGGGTGTTGTCGCGGCCGATCACCTCCAACTCGGTCCGGGTGGTGGCGAGTTCGACCTCGGCCTTGGGCAGGCGGTCGCGTTGCTGGCGGACCTTGAGCGCCGTGGTGTTGAGTGCGAACCACTCGGGGCTGTCGGCGATGATGCTCTCCGTCTCCTTCTTGTATTTCGCCTCTTCCGCGGCGTGCTTGTCGATCACCGTGGTCATCTGGGCGATCTGTTCCTGCTTGTTGGTGATCTGCAGGGTGACGCTGTACCACTGGTTGGAGACGCTGTCGTGTTCGCCCAGTTTGGCCGCTTCCTCGGCCTCCTTGGCCTTGCGGTCCTGGATCGCCTTGTCGCGGGCGCTCTCGGCCTTGGCCCGGTCGTCCTCGACCTTGTTCTTGCGGGTCTGGACCTTGTCGTGGCTGAGGTAGAGGGATCCGCCGGCGCAGAGCATCGAGAGGATCAGGAAGATTCGAACCATCATGGCTTCAACAGATTGATTGAAATTCAGCTCAGATTAAAGGCCGCCGTAGATGACGAGGTCGCCTTCCGCAGGCTCGTCGTCCTTCCAATCCTGGAGGATGTTGGCGATGGAGTAGTCGGCCTCGGCGCGGGTGATCTTGATCTTGCCCAGCAGCGCGCCGTCGCGGCTGATCATCATCTCGCCCTTGGGCTCGACGCCGTGGTGCTTGCCGATGTCCAGAACAACGTATTGGTATTTCTGGTCCACCGAGACGATCTTGCCGCGCAGGCCGTGGGGGAGGAGGGGCTTCTTCTCAGCCGGGGCGAGTCGGACGATCTGATCGCGCATGCGTTGGTTGTCCTTGGTGACGATGTCGCGCTCGGATTTGGCCGTGCTGAGCGCGCGCTCGACATTCGGCAGCTTGTTCCGGATCCGCTTGATCTCGGCGATCTCCATGTTGAGGTCCTTGAAGTCCTGGTTGCTGCGACGCGTGGTGTTACGCTCGTTCATGGCGGCGTTCTCGGCCTGCTGGGCGGCTTGAACGCCATTCTGAGTCTGGGTCACCAACTGGGCCTGGCGTTGGTCCTCCTGCTGCGCCTGGGCCAAGGTCTGCTGCCGGTGGGTGTGGGCGTCGGTGTAGGTGGTCAATCTTCCCTGCGATGCATTGCGGATATTGTCTTCGTCGGCCTTTTTGTCATCCGCCGCCTTGTCCAGTCGGAGTTCCTCTTGGATGTGGGCGTTGACCTTGATTTCATTGACCACGCCGGTCGCGACGACGACCAAGAGGGTCAAAATCATGGTGATTTTGTATAGCATCTCTACAGGTGGCTGAAATTAGGTTCCCGGGAACTTACTGACTGGCCAAGTGGGTGTCAACGGCTGCTTTTTGGAGTTGCAGGGGGATGGGCGAATAGGGGTATGGCCGTGTGGGGGTATGGGCGTGTGGGGGGTGGGGGGTGGGGGGATTGGCGTTTGCGGCCGATGCAATCCCTGAGCTCCAATCGCCCGGTTTGGGGCTGGGGGTGTCTCGCTGGGAAGCTTGGAGCGTGTCAGGGGTTGTATTCTCGCTGTTCGCGCGGGCGTGGGCCCAGTCATCGGCGAATTGTGACGCAGTTTGCCGATCATACCCTCATACCCCTATTCGCTCATACCCCATTCTCCGAGGGATGGCGAAGCCCACAAATCCGGGCGTGCTTGCAGGTTCTCGATGAGAACGGCGTCGGCGGCGGGGAAGTCGAAGTCCGTCAGTTCCTGGTGTTGGATCCAGCGCAGGTCGGGGCAGCCGATGGTCTTGGGTTCGCCCTGGGTCAGTCGGCAGCGGAAGAATCGCAGGTGGACGCTCTTTTCTGGATAGTCGTGATCGATGGATTCGATCAGATCCTGGATCTCGACCTCGACGTCCAGTTCCTCGCGGAGTTCGCGAATCAGGCAGGTTTCGAAAGATTCGCCGGGTTCGCGCTTTCCGCCGGGGAATTCCCAGAGTCCGGCGAGATGGCCGTCGGCGGGGCGTTGGGTGATGAGGAGGCGTCCGTTGCGGAAGATCAGGCCGGCGGCGACGTCGATCTGGTTGTCCGTGGCCCGTGGTCCGTGGTCCGTGGCGGGTCGCGCTGTGTGTTCGGAGGACATTCTGGGTTGAGTGAGGGCGGAAAAGTTCGTCCCGGTTTGCCGGGGGAGGCGGCAGATGGCAGATGGCAGATGGCAAAGACGCGCCCGGTTTTCAGTTATGAACAGGGAACCCAGCATCCAGCGCCCCGAATCCCGAATCCCGTATCCCGTATCCCGTATCCCACCTACCGGCCGATGCTTTTGTAGATGAAGCCGGCCTTTTCCATTTCAGCGGGGTTGAAGAGGTTGCGGCCGTCGAACAGGATGGGGTGGGTGAGGCCTTTTCGTGCGCGGTCGAGGTCGAGGTCGGTGAACTGGGGCCATTCGGTGGCGATGACGAGGGCGTCGCAGCCTTCGGCGACATCGTTCATGTCATCGACGTAGGTGACGTTGTCGAGCAGTTCCTTCGCTTTCTCCATGGCCTTGGGGTCGTGGACGCGGAGAATGGCGCCTTCGGCCTGGAGTCGTTGGCAGAGGTCGATGGCCGGGGACATGCGGACATCGTCGGTGTTCTGCTTGAAGGCGAGGCCGAGCACGCCGATCTTCTTGTCCTTCAGCACCCAGAGGGTGTCGGCGATCTTCTTGACGAAGCGCTCCATCTGGTCGGCGTTGATGTGCTGGACCTCCTTGAGGAGTTTGAAGTCGTAGCCGAGTTCCTCGGAGATCTTGATGAAGGCGCTGAGGTCCTTGGGGAAGCAGCTGCCGCCGAAGCCGAGCGAGGCGTTGAGGAAGCGTCGGCCGATGCGTTCGTCCATGCCGATGCCGTTGGCGACCTCCTGGACATTGGCGCCGGAGGCCTCGCAGATGATGGAGACGGCGTTGATGTAGGAGATCTTCAGGGCCAGGAAGGAGTTGGCCGCGTGCTTGATCAGCTCGGCGGAATTGATGTCGGTGACGATGATCGGCGCCTTGAAGGGTTCGTAGATCTCCGTCATCGCGGCGACCGGCCGTTGAGTGCGGACGCCGACGACCACGCGGTCGGGCTGCATGAGGTCCTCGACCGCGAATCCTTCGCGGAGGAATTCGGGATTGCTGACGACATCGAAGTCCACGCCGGCCTTGTTGTAGCGCTTGATGGTCTCGGCGACCTTGTCGCCGGTGTTGACGGGGACGGTGCTCTTGTCGACCACGATCTTGTATCCGTCCATGGCGCCGGCGATGTCGCGGGCGACGCGTTCGATGAAGCTGAGGTCCACGGAGCCGTCCGGCTGGGGCGGGGTGGGGACGGCGATGAAGATGACGTCGGAATTGCGGACGCCCTCGGGCGTGGAGTCGGTGAAGGAGAGACGGCCTTCGGCAACGTTCTTTTTGACCAGTTCCTCGAGGCCGGGTTCGTAGATGGGGATGCCGCCGGCCTGCAGCAGCCTGACCTTTTCCTCGTTGTTGTCGACGCAAATGACCTGATGGCCGACTTCTGCGAAACAGGTTCCTGTGACCAATCCGACGTAGCCGGTTCCAATAATCGTGATCTTCATTCTATCGATCCTTCACCGTGCGCCGTTGAAAAAGAAACAGGGCGGCCTTGGCTACTCGGCCGGAGGCTTGGCGGCGTCCGGGGCGGGAGCCTCGGACTTGGCGCCTTCCTCAGTCTTGGGAGCGGTTGGGGCCGGCGTTGTTTTGGCCTGGGGGATGGCCTGCTGCAGGTTCTGGATCTGTTGCTGCAGCGCGGGCGCGAAGGCGGGCGGGGCGTTGGTCTCCTTGGGCTCCAGTTCCGGGTGGAGTTCGAGGAGTTTGGCGCGCTTCTGATGGGCGTCGGAGGTGAAGGCGCCGCCGGTGACCGAGGCGATCATCTGGTCGTAGATGCGGAGGGCCTCGTCGGGTTTGCCGGTGGATTCGAGCAGGTGGGCGCGCGCGAGCTTGGCCTGTTCGGCGACGGGGTCGTTGGGGAAGGACTCGGCGACGGTCTTGTATTCGGCCAGGGCCTGTTCGGCTTCGCCCTTGGCGTCGGCGCAGGCGGCCTTGCCGAGCCGCGCGGTGGGGATGTGGATCCCTTCCGGATAGGAGGCGAGGTACTCGTTGAACCGCGTCGTGGCGCCATCGAAGTCGCCCTCGGCGAAGAGAGCGCCCGCGGCAAGGATCAAGGCGCGTTCCGCGGCGCCGGAGCCGGGATGCTCGTCCCGCACGGCGAGGTATTCAGCGGCCTTGGGTTCCATGCGTTCGCCCTCGTCGTCGAGCTGCGCTCCGAGGGCGGCCAGATCGTTGGCGGCGGCGATTTCCGCCTTGCGGGCGCTGTTCTGCGCGGCGGCGACGGCGACGCCGATCACGATGGCGGCGCCGAGCCCGCCCAGCAGCTTGTTGCGGTTCTTTTCCAGCCAGGCCAGCAGATCGAGCTGCTTTTCGGTAAAATCAACTTCTGAACTCATAAAAAAAGGTCGGTTATTCTTGGGAGAGTCATCGAAAAGGCAAGCCCGAAATCGGGCCAAAACTGGGGTTTTTTGCGGGACTTTGCCATCAATGCATCAGCGCGGCGAAGCGCAGCCCGCGGGAGCTGGGTCGGAGGCTTTCAAATCCCAGGCAGAGCATGAACTGTTCGACAATTGCGGCGCCCATGAGCATGACGTCAGCGCGCTCCGGCGGCAATCCGGGCAGGGCGCCCCGCTCGTCGAAGGTCATGGACCACAGGCGGTCGGTCCAGTCGGTGAGGGTAGTCCGGCTGAGGGACGTCGACTCGATCTGTTCGCGATCGAAATCGTCGGTCTGCAGCTCCATGCGGGCGAGAATGGCGAAGGTTCCGCCGACGCCGATGAGCGGCGGTCGTGGAGCGCCCAGGCGCTCGATTGCGGGGGCGAGGTCCGGGGCGACGCGCCGGTTGAGAAAGTCGGCGATGGACTCCCGGCACTGCGGGAGTTCGGATGGTTGCGGCGGATTTCCGGGGCGCAGTTTTTCCAGCCAGCGGACCGTGCCGAGGTGGAAGCTTTCGCTCCAGTGGAGAATCCCATCGGCGCCGATCGTGCATTCCGTGCTGCCGCCGCCGACATCGATGATGCAGGCGGATTGCGGCGGGTCGGCGATTCCCGCGGTGGCGCCCCGGAATGCCCAGCCGGCCTCATCCCGGCCGGAAAGGACCTCCACGGTCAGGCCGGTTTCGGATGCGATGGCGTCGGTGAGTTCGGCGCCATTAAGCGCGTCGCGGGCGGCGCTGGTGGCGATGACCCGGACGGAGGCGGCCTCCAGTTCGCGGGCGCGGGTTTGAAAGCCCGCGATGGCGCCGACTGTCCTCGCGATGGCGGCGGGTTGAAGGAGGCGGGCATCGTAGAATCCCTCGCCGAGCCGGGTCTGTTCGCCGCGCTCCCAGAGCGGGGTCACGGATTGTCCGGCGACGTCCGCCACGAGCAGTTTGACAGAGTTGGTGCCGATGTCGATGACGGCGCGGCGTTGGGCGGAGGCGCTCATTTTCCGGCGACGGCCCGGCGCGCGAACACGGCGGCGCCGACGATCCCGGCGTCGTCCGCCAGTTTCGAGGCGACGATGTCAATCCCCTTGCGCACGCCGGCGTGGGTGTATTCCTTCGCCTTGGCGCGGAGGATCGGCAGGATGAGGTCTTCCATCTGCTCGATCATGCCGCCGCCGACCACGACAATCTCCGGATTGACGACATTGATGAGCGAGGCGATGGCGGCCCCGACCCACCCGGAAGCCTCGCGAATGACGCATTCGACATAGGTGTCGCCGCGGGCGATGGCCTTGCGGAGGTGATTGCTCTTGATCTCCTTCAGGTCGGGGCCGGCGAGTTTGGTGAGCAGCGTGTTCTGGCCGTTGGCGACATCCCGGCGGATGCGCGCGGCGATGGCGGCGCGTCCGGCCACGGATTCGAGCGAGCCGGGAATCTTGTCGACGCCTGAGGGGCCGCCGTAGTGGAGGGTCATGTGGCCGAATTCACCG
This sequence comes from Verrucomicrobiales bacterium, assembly GCA_038126035.1. Classification (GTDB taxonomy): domain Bacteria; phylum Verrucomicrobiota; class Verrucomicrobiia; order Limisphaerales; family JAYPEY01; genus JAYPEY01. The sequence continues at coordinate 8,499 of JAYPEY010000136.1, forward strand.
GCGCCGCCGTTGAAGCCGTTGACCAGCCGGCCGTCGATGATCAGGCCGCCGCCGATCCCGGTGCCGGGGTAAATGGCGAGAAGGTTGCGCGGCTTGGCCCCGAATTCGACCTCGTGGACGCCAAGGGTGGCGAGGTTGCAGTCGTTGCCGACGAACACGGGGGCGTTGAGGCGCTTGCGGAGAATGTCCTGCAGGGGCAGGTCGGTCCAGTCGAGGTTGGGCGCGTAAATCACCCGGCCCGTCCTGTCGTCGATGGGGCTGGGGGCGCCGACGCCGACGCCCTGGATCTGCTTCCAGCCGACATCGGCCTTGGCGGCGGCTTCGCGCGCGCATTCGACGATGCGGTCGATGACGGCGTCCGCCCCTTCGGACGCGCGGACCTCGGCCTTGGCGCGGCCAAGGCTTTGGAGGTTGTCGTCGAAGACGGCGGCGAGGATCTTGGTGCCGCCGAGGTCGACGCCGAGCCAGTGTTTTTGGCGTTTGGTGTCGTCGGCCATGGCGGGTTCAGGAACCGGCGAGGACGGACTCGATCTTGGCCTGCAGTTCGGCGTGCACCTCGTCGGCGGGGCGGGCTCCATCGACGATGGTGAAGCCGTAGGTTTCCTGGAGTTTCTGGAATTGTCCGGCCATGCGGCGCTGGTATTCGAGGAAGCTGTCGAACATGTCCGAGGTGAGTCCGAGGTCCATGCCGCTTTCCCAGAAGTCGAGGGTGTTGTTCTTGGCGAGGTTGCGTTGGAGGAGTTCCTCGGGCGACACCTGCAGGTAGAAGACGGCGTCCGGGGCGAGGGCGATGCCGTACATGTTCTTGAGCCAGGCTTCGTCCTGGCCGCGGACGAGGTCGCGGGCCATGAGCGTGTAGATGTAGCGGTCGGCCAGGACCATCAGGCCGGCGCGCAGGGCGGGGAGGATGGCGTTTTCCAACTGGTCGGCGAAGTCGGTGGCGTAGAAGAGGCTGAGAGTCTTGCGGTTGAGGATGTTTCCGTTCTTGGCCACTTCAAGCTCCTCGCTGACCAGGGTGGAACGCTTCAGGCCGACCTGGACGGTGGCGTGACCGGAGGCCTCCAGCCATTCGACGAGGCGCGCGATCTGGGTCGAGCGGCCGGAGCCGTCGGCGCCTTCGACCACGATGAGCCTGCCGGTGAGTTTCTCGGGCGTGACTCCGGGGATGCCATGGCCGTAGAAGCTCTTGGGCGAGGCGGCGGGCACGATCACCCGGCGTTGACCGAGGCGTCGTTTGCGCGGTGTGCGTCTGCGTGCGGGCATGGCGTCAGCTTTCGGGCGCGGTGAAGGCGGAGAGATCGATCTGGTCGGCGACGAGTTGGCGCACCAGCGCCTGTTGCGGTTCGATCTGCTGGTTGGCGTCGATGACGCGGAAGCCGTAATCCGAACTCATTGCCAGGTATTGTTCGAGCATGCGGCCCTGAAAGATCCGGAAGCTTTCGTAGGGGTCGGTCGAAAGCCGCAGGTCCATGCCGGCCTCGAAGTATTTCAGCTGCGGCCGGCCGGAGAGGATGCGTTTGAGGGACACCTCGAGGTCGGCCCGGAAGAAGAAGGTCATGTCCGGATGGACGGCGAAGTCGTAGATGCCCTCCACCCAGTTCTGGGGGCAGCCGCGGACGACATCGCGGGCGAAGGCGGTGAAGATGTATCGGTCGCAGAGCACGATGTAGCCGGCGCGGAGCAGCGGCACGAGCTGGCGTTCGTAGCGGTCGGCGAAGTCGGTGGCGTGGATCAGGCTGAAGGTGGTGGGCGTCAGCAGTTCCCGGCTTTTGCCCTTGCTGGTGGCCCTCTTGACCAGGATCGACGAATTCCACTCGGTGAAGAAGACCTTCAATCCCTGCAGTTCCATCCAGCGTTTGAGGAGGTAGACCTGGGTGGATTTGCCGGAGCCGTCGAGTCCTTCCACGGCAATAAGCCGGCCGGGATAATTGTGCTTCGCGACGGATTTGTTCACCGCGTCTGAGGCTACGAAGCCGCTTCCTGAAAAGGAAGGGATTTCTGGGCGGGGCCGGGCTCGGATTCGGCGGGCAGGGTCAGATAGAACGAGGCGCCGCCGTCGCTGCCGTTGCCGTTGCGGGCCCAGACCTCGCCGCCGTGCGACTGGATGATGTGCTTGACGATGGAGAGCCCGAGTCCGGTGCCGCCCTGTTCCCGGGAGCGGGCGCGATCGACGCGGTAGAAGCGTTCGAAGATCCGTTCGGTGGCCTCGGGAGGGATCCCGGGCCCCTGGTCCGTGACCGAGAGTTCGGTCAGGTCGCCTCCGGCCGGCTTCGCGGACACCGTCACCGTGCTGTCCTCGCCGCCGTATTTGATGGCGTTGTCGAACAGGTTGAACAGCGCCTGGTGCAGGCGGTCGCCGTCCGCGCGCACGCGCAGCGACTCGGGGATGTCGATGGCGAACGTGACATTGCGTTTCTCGGCGCGCCCCTTGAGCTCCTCGGCGACGCGGCGGGCCAGGGAGCCCAGGTCGAGCGGGTGGATGCTCAGGACGATCTGGCCCGATTCCAGACGGGAGATGGTCAGGAGGTCCTCGATCAGGTAGGTGAGGCGGTCGGCGTGTTTCTGGATGGTCTGAAGGAATCTTGGCGCCACCTCGGGGTCGTCCTTGGCCCCGTCGATGAGCGTCTCCACGTAGCCCTTGATCATGGACAGGGGGGTGCGCAGTTCGTGGCTGACATTGGCGACGAACTCCTTGCGCGTGTTCTCGAGCTGTTTGATGCGGGTGAGGTCGTGGAAGACCATGATGGAGCCCTGGGGCTCGCCCTCCTGGTTGAGGTAGACGGCGGCGTTGACCTGCAGGACGCGGTGATCCAGCCCCGGCAGTTCCAGTTCCGCCCCCAGCGCGCGGCCTTCGATGATCGTGCGGTTGACGATCTCCTGGAGGTCGTTGAGGCGGAAGGCCTCGATCACGGTCATGCCACGGATGTCGTTGGAGAGTCCGAAAAGCTGCTCGATCGCCTGGTTGATGAGGGCGACGCGATTGTTGCGGTCCAGCAGGAGGACGCCCTCCACCATGCTGTCGAACAGGGCCTCCTGTTTTGCTTTTTCGCGTTCGACGATGCGGGCCTTGTCCTCGGTCTTTTGCCGGAGTTCGCGTTTGTTTTGGGCGAGGGCGAGGGTGGTCCGCCTGCAGCGCATACGCCACCAGAGGTTGGAGGCGATCAGCGCCGCGGCGAGCAGGATGGTCAGGGGATCCCAGGGCATGTCACGTTCTGCACGACGGCCTCAACGATGGGCGGTCCGTCCGCCGTCCGTCGCGCGGAGGGTCAATCCTCGACGAAGCGGTAGCCCACGCCGCGCACGGTGCCGACGTAGTGTGCGGCGGCTCCCAGTTTCTCGCGCAGGCGGCGGACGTGGGTGTCCACCGTCCGGGTGTCGATGATGTTGTCGTAGTTCCACACATCTTGGAGCAGTTGTTCGCGGGTCTGGACGCGTCCCCGTCGTTGCGCGAGGAGGCTGAGCAGCTTGAACTCGGTGGCCGTGAGTTCGATCTGTTTGCCCTTCACGCGGACGATATGCCCGGGTACGTCGATGTAAAGATCCTTGAACTGGACGACCTCCTGCTTTTCGCCGCCGGAGCCGTCGGCGACGCGGAGGAGCCGTTTGATGCGCAGGACGAGTTCGCGGGGGCTGAAGGGCTTGGTCACGTAGTCGTCGGCGCCGAGTTCGAGGCCGAGGATGCGATCCACCTCGGCGGCCTTGGCGGTCAGCATGACGATGGGGACGTTGGAGGTGGCGGGGTCGCGGCGGAGGATCTTGCAGACTTCCAGGCCGTCCACCTCCGGCAGCATGAGATCCAGCACGATCAGGTCCGGCAGGATGTCGCGGGCCTTTTTGAGGGCTTCGTCCCCGGCCATGGCTGTCGCCGTGCGAAACCCGGCCCCGCGCAGGTTGAACTCGATGAGATCCACCGCATCCGGCTCGTCATCGACTATCAGAATGGTCTTCTTCATGTGTGAAAATGGACACGAACACCGTCTTGAACGGCCCGGATCCTAAAGCGAGGCGGCGGCGCGGATGTGTCTTCCAGGTTACGATGTTGTGACGCCGCGGAATGAAAACTTCCAAAACGACGCGCCATGTCGCGGGGAGGTGACGATTGGGCGCCCTGGCTTGATGTCTGTAACACGCAGCGATTCAACGGGGTGGCGGGGCATTTTTCAAAGCAAATCCCGGGGCGCGCGTCGGGCTTGAACTGCCTTGCGCGCCTGATACCCTGCCGTCGGCTTATGGCGGACGACGATCGCATTGAAGACGTGGGCGATTCCGGGGGCGAGGGCGCGCTCCTGCGGGAGCAGGTGGACCGTTTGACTGCCGAGTTGGAGCAGTCGGAGGCGGCGCATCGCGGATTGCGCGAGTCGTTGCCCTTGGCGGTCTTCTTCAAGGATGTGGACGGGCATTTCATCCATGTGAACGAGGCGCTTTGTGAGCGGGTTGGCCGGAGCGAGGAGGAGATCATCGGGAGGAAG
>JAYPEY010000137.1:0-4677 GCA_038126035.1 Verrucomicrobiales bacterium
CCGCATTGCGGATGATGCGGGGAGTGGGGAGCGGCACGATGAAGTCGCCCTTGAAACCAAAGCCCTTGATCTTGGGCGCCAGTTCGTCGGCGATGTGCCAGGAGAGGAGCAATGCGTATTGCGGCTGCTCGTCGTAGAGCTTCTTTTCATCGAGCACCTCGATGGTCGTGCCGGGGATATATTTCCCGATCTTGTAGGAGCCCTTGATCTCCAGCACGCAATCGAGAATGCCGTCATCGAGGCCCACATAGTTGATCAACGTGCTGGCGCGGGAGGGCGCGCCGATGCCGTGAATGCGACCGCCCTGCTTCTTGATGTCGAGCAGCATCGCGTGCAGCTCCAGTTTCGAAAGGACGACCTTGCGCTTGAACTCGGCGAACTGCTCATCCGTCCAGACCGTGTTCTTTTCGTGTTCCAGGATCGGCGCGACGGTGTCGTCAGGCTGACGCTGCCCCTTGCGCGCGGCGTAGACGCGGATAGAGCCGCCGTGCGTCGGGATGCGTTTGGCGTGGAACACTTCGAGGCCATGTTGCGCCAACAACGACTGCAGACTATGCAGTGAATAATAGCGCAGGTGTTCGTGGTAGATCGTGTCGTACTGCAACGTCTCGACGAACGGCACAAGGTAGTGCGATTCCGAAATGAACACGCCGTCCTCGTCGAGCAACTCCAGGATCGAGCGCACGATCTCGTGAATATCCTCGATATGCGCGAAAACATTCGTGGCCGTGACAATCTTCGCCTTTTGTCGTTCCTCGACGATCTGCTTCGCCACGTCGCGTCCGAAGTAGGCCTGAATGGTCGGGATGCCGCGGTCGCGCGCTATCTGGCCGATATCCTCGGGAGTGACCCCCTGCACCTGGTGTTTCTCCTGGAAATTGCTCAGCAGATTGCCGTCGTTGGAGCCGATATCGACGATCAGATCCTCGGGCTTGAGATCGATGAGCGACGAGCACTCGTCGTAGAGTTCCGCAAAGTTGTCGCGCAGGATCTTGGTCGTGCTGCTGGTGTAGGGATACTCCTTCGGGAACAGCACGTGCGGATCGACGACGCAGCCGAGCTGCACGAGTTGGCACTTCTTGCACCAGAGCAGTTCCGCCGGATAGCTCGGTTGTTCCGCCGGCTGCGTCCCGATGATCGGCATCGTGTTCACCGGCGGCAGATAGCCGAGGAACAGGATCGTGTGCAGCTCGTCGTTGTCGCAGGTCTGGCATTTCTCCACCGTCACGCTCGTGCCGGTGCCGCTGGTCAGTTGGGTGTCTGTCATTCGGGGAAATGGAGTGGTGGAGTGGTGGAGAACTGGAGTGAACTCAGTCAGTGGCAAGGTTTTCCAGGAACAGCCCAAAGTCTTCATCGACCTCGTCTCCGACGCAGTAATCCGCAGGCGACTCTTCGACAATCAACGTATCGGTCCAATCGCCGGCATCCCTTTTTCGTTCCAATTGTTCGATGAGTTTAAGCAGGCGGTTCTCGAGCCGGAACGCAATTTCATCCAGTTGCTCGAATCCTGCCCCTGAAATCTGCCCGGCTTCGTGCAAGGCTTCAAATCCGGAGACCGATTCCCCCGCGGAGCCCAAAGCAATGTACAAGAAATGGAGGTACTCCCTGATCGAACGGCGGCAATAACCTTCGGCGATATTGCGATGGATGGAATCGGCGGAGGCAATCGCCTGACCCGCAACTTTCTTCAGTTCAAAGGGCCAGTCTTTCACGCTCCGACAAACCAGCGAGTAAAGTTCGATCGCATCGCGCCACACCCGCAACTGCTGATAACCCCGATTCTTGTTTCGCCTCTGATTCTCCATCACTCCATGTCTCCATCACTCCGTGTCTTCGAACAGTCCCGAGTTCTCGTCGTACCATTTTGCGATGATAGGAACGCCGGCTTTGAAGGGAGTCGTCGGGGCGAAACCGAGTGATCTGAGCAACGTGATGTCGGGGCAACGCCTCAACGTGCCGCCCGCCTGGAGCTTGCCAGGCTGAATTTCAACCTCGCGATCGAAGTAACGGCCAACCTCCCGCGCTGCATCAGCGATCGTGATCTCCTCGTCCGTGCCGATATGGTAAATGCCAAGGTGCTCGCCCTTTTCGATCACAGCGTTCAGTCCGTCGATGAAGTCGTCCACGTAGATGAAGGCGCGTGTTTCCTGCCCGGTCCCCTGGATCGGGAACGGAACCGCCCCCGCGGCGCTGTCTTTGAGCTTCTTCATGCGGAGAATAAATTCCGGCAGGACGTGCTCGCCGCCCATGTCCGAACCGTAGACGTTGTGGGGACGGAAGATAACGGCTCGTTCAAAGTGGGCGCGCCCGAAATTCATCGTCATCAACTCGCTCAAAATCTTGCCGCCGCCGTAGGAATAACGGGGATTCGTGATGTCCGGAATCGAAAGTGGCGCCGACTCATCCGTCGGCACGGTCGGCGGCGTCTGGTAGACCTCTGAGCTCGAAGCCACCACCAGGTCGCCCACGCCATGCTTCATACAGCCGTCGATGACATTGACCATGCCCTTGACGCCGACATCCAAGACCAGATCCGGCTTCTCGTAGAAGAAGCGCGTGCCGTTCACATAGGCGAGATGACAGACACAGTCCACGCCCTTGATCGCGTCGGCGACCGGCTGCGGCTCACGGATGTCCGCCTGGATGAACTCGCAATCGTCAATGACCTCCGCCAACCGCCGCAGGTTGCCGCGAGAGTTGTTGTCCATGACCCGGACGCGATGCCCGTCGCGAACAAGCCGACGAACGAGCGCGCTGCCGAGGAATCCGGAGCCTCCGGTGACTAGAAAGGTTTTTCCCATGATCAGGTCTGACTGGCTGCGGCCTTGAGCTTCACGGTCGAGGCCCGCTTGAAAAGATAGGTCGTTGCAAATCCGTAGAAATACCAGCGCAGGTAAAGGGGCGCCCACTTGAAGATCTTAAAGCGGCTCGTGCCCGCCTTTCGCTCATACCACCTGGCCGGGACCTGATCCACGCGCCACCCAAGCCGGTGACACTTCACCAGGAGTTCAATGCTGTAGCAGAATCCCTCGGTCGACTCGATCTCCACGCTGTCCAAGAGCCGTCGGGAAAAGAGCCGAAATCCATTGGTGGCGTCGTGGGTGGGCATCCGGCCGAAATGACGCAGCGTAAACGCCGCCGTCCGGACCAGAACCGCCTTCAACCATCGGCATCCCTCCATGCAGCCGCCCTTGATGAAGCGACTGGCGCAGACGATATCCGCCCCCTCCTGACATCGCTCGGCCATGGCGTCCAGGATGTCGGCGTTGTAATCGTCGTCCGCGGGCATGACGATCACCGCATCGGCGTCACTGGCGGCAAACCCCGTGGTGACCGCGCCGTGCGCGCCCTTCCCCTTGTTCTTCACCTTGACGATCTCGACTCCCGACACCTCAGGCGACTCCAACGCCGGCAGGGTCGTGTCGCAGTCGTGGTCGTAGCAGATCAGGGCCCGAAACGGCGTTTTGATGTGCTCCTTGAAGCTCTTGAGAACCGGAACAATGCCTTCGCCCTCATTGTAGGCGGGTATGACAATGTCCAGTTTCATGCGGAGAGCGGCGGATATTGGCGGGCGAAGAACGGGTTGGCAAGTCAGTCAAACGTCAGCCATTCCCCCGACTTCGCCGAAGCGCGCGCGACATCGATCCAACGTTGCACGCGCCAACCATCGGCAACGTTCGGCGAGCATTCCCTGTCTTCCTCGATGGCATCGACAAATCGGCGGACCATGCAACCGACCGGGGCAATGCGCCCGTCGCGCTGCTGATCGTCATCCTCGGCAAGTTCAATCCGACGGCGCTCCCAGGTCGCAACAGCGCCGATCTCCAGTTCAAAGCCGCGGATGTAATCCTTGGTGGGATTGCTCAGGCAGGCGCTCCCCGCGCTGCCATAGATTTCCAGTCGATGCCCGTTGCCTTGAAAACTCGCGCTGCTCAACGAAACCGAGCCCTGCGCGCCGTTCTCAAACTCGATCTGCAGCAGGGCAAGCGCCTCCACTTCGTGCGGCAAACCGGGCAATCCGGGCAGATGCGCCCGCAACCGCCGGATCGGACCAAACAGCCATTCCATATAATGAAAAGTATGCGTCCCAAAGAGGTTCAAGACCCCGCCATCCTGAGCCGGGCGAAGTTTCCAGGAGTCGAAGAAACCGTTCTGGATCGCGTAGGAGTTGACCTGCCAATCGAGGTTCACAATGCGAAGATCGCCGAACTCACCGGCTTCCAGCGCGCTCTTCAGTTCCGGCCATCCAGGCGTCTCGACGAACTCAAAATCCACCGAGGTTCGAACGCCGCGCTCCTCTGCAAGCTCAACCAACTCACGTCCCTGGTCCGCGGTTGAAGCCAGGGGCTTCTCCAGAAACACATGCTTCCCCGCCGCGACCGCTTCCCGAGCGATCTCAAACTGCGCCCCGGCCGGGGTCGCGATGGAAACAACGTCGATCTCCGGATCAGCAACCAGTTCCCGCCAGTCGCCGACCGAGTTCGGGATGCCCGCCTTGCAGGCCGCCTCAACCGCCCGCTCCGCAGTCGAAGCGCAGATCGCCGCGACCTCGCAACGGGAATCCAACCGGAAGGCAGGAACATGCACGCCCAACCCGAACCCGATTCCAACCACGCCAACCTTGTATTTCATGACAACACCCTCATCCCGTAGCCGCGACCTTCAGGTTGCGCCCCC
>JAYPEY010000137.1:4777-12708 GCA_038126035.1 Verrucomicrobiales bacterium
CCGTAGCCGCGACCTTCAGGTTGCGCCCCCGAGTCCGTATGGACGAGAAGCGCCCCCCCGCCGTAGCCGCCAACGTAAACTCGCTCATATCAAGGCAATCACCCTCTTCCTGAACGTCTCCCCGGAACGCCGAGCATTGCTCGGCATTGGCGTCCGTCCATCGCCTTGGCCGAGCAATGCTCGGCGCTCCAGAATGACAGACGCCCAGCTCAAGATCGCGCGTCATACGACCTGCCGTTCGCCGATCACCCCTTCGGGAAAAAATTCCATATATCGACGCAGGGTTTCCCCTGCAGATCGAGATCCCGATAGGCGGCGTGCGGCACGCAGAGGATCAGGACGTCGGCCTGATCAACCGTCTCCTCCAACGACAACAGCGATTCGTCCGTCGTCACATGCGGATCCGTGCAAATCACCCGCTTCGCCCGGGGATGGAGGATCTTCTTCAGCTTGTAGCTCAGCGAGGAGCGCGTGTCGTCGCTGTTCGGCTTGAAGGCCATTCCCAACAGGCCGACGGTGGATTCGAGCAGGTTGTGCTCCTTCTCGATGTTGCGGACCATGAACAGCGGCAGTCCCTCGTTGACCATCATGGCGTCGAACCCCAGCGAGAACTGGTTCTCGTAAAACGAACAAAGCTGCAACGTGTCCTTGAACAGGCAGGGCCCGGCGGCCAGACCGGCCGACGGCAACCCCGCCATCCGATCATAATCCTTTTTCATGCCCTGAAGCACGCGGTCGTAGTCCATGCCCGCCGATTCCACCATCATGTAGAACTGGTTGGTGATGGCGAAATTGATGTAGCGGTAGGCATTGCAGAAAAGCTTCGCGAACTCGGCCTCCACCGGCTTCATACGCACGATCTTCGCGCCCAGGCCGGCGAACAACTCGGCCGCCGCATCCTCCGCCTCGGCCGTCGCGCCGCTGACAATCTGCGGCAGGCTCTGAATCTCCGCGATCGCCTTGCCCTGAACGACCCGTTCGGGACAGAAAGCCAGTTTCGCGGATATGCCCTTTTCCCTCAGATAACGATGCAGCCAGTCCGTCACGCCCGGCGGGACCGTCGATCGCAGCACGACCAACTGCTCGTCGCTGAGATGCGGCACGAAGGCGTCGATGCATTTCGACATCGCCTCGTAAACGGGATTCAGGAATTCGTCGACCGGCGTGCCGATGGTGATGATCAGCGTCGAGGCGCGCCCCACCTGCGCCGCGTCGTCGGTGAAAAAGAGGTTGCCCGATTCCAGGGCGGACCGGAGATGCTCGCCGCCGCCGTCCTCCATGAAGGGCACCTCGCCGCCCTGGATTCGTTCCATGACGCCGACGTTGAGATCGTAGATCAAGGTGCGCTTGCCGTGGTTGGCAAAGACCAGGACCAGCGGCAGTCCCACGTGCCCGGCCCCGCCGACCACACAGACGTCGTATTGTTGGTTCACTTCGGATTCGCTCATGACATTCTTGTGCTGTTTCTCAATTTCATCCGCCCCCCAACAACCCCCACCCCTTCCGCTGCGCCAGCGCGAGGACGGCCATGGTGAAGGCGGCGCCCAATTCGCCGGATTCGATCAGTTGCGGCACATCTTCCAACCGGTGGAGCTCCAGTTCGACGCCGGGCTCGCGCTCGACGTCGCCCTCGAAGGGGCGCGCCGTCCGCGTGGCGTAGCACCACAACCTGTTGGTCAACCGGCCCACATCGGAATTCAGGCAGCCGAGAAACTGGAGTTCATCGGTTTGGTAGCCGGTTTCCTCCAGGAGTTCAGCGCGGGCCGCCTCTTCAGGAGTCTGGCCCGGTTCGACATGGCCGCAGGGAAAATCCAACACGCTGCGTTCCAATGCGGGGCGAAACTGCCGGACGGTCAGCAGGTCGCCGCCAGGCGTGGCCGCCAGGACATGCACATAATCCTGCGCCTCGATCGCGTAGTACTCCGCATCCGACCCCTCGAAGGTCTTGCCCACCAGGTCGAACCACGGGGTCGCGAATACAGATCTTCTGCCGGTCCGTTTCATCGGGCGGCCTCCTGTGTGTTTCGCTTCAGCGCCTCCCCGACCCAATCCTGGTTCTGCAACTGCCATTTCACCGTTTCGCGGATGCCGCTTTCGAAGTCGTAAGCCGGAGTCCAGCCAAGTTCGCGTTCAATCCGGCCCGCATCCACCGCGTAGCGGCGGTCGTGTCCCGGCCGATCCTCGACGAAGGCGACCAGGTCCCTCGAGGAACCGCCAAGGTCGGGTCTGAATTCATCGATCAGGTCGCAGATCAACTCGACGATGCGGATGTTCGGCCACTCATTGCCGCCGCCCACGTTGTAGGTTTCGCCGGCGACGCCTTCGTTCAACGCGAGCCAGAGCGCCTCGGCGTGATCCTCGACGTAGAGCCAGTCGCGGACGTTCATCCCGTCGCCATAGACCGGGATGCGTCGGCGTTCGAGCACGGATTGAATGACCACCGGAATCAGCTTCTCCGGATATTGGAACGGGCCGTAGTTGTTCGAACAATTGGTTGTCACCGCCGGGAGCCCGTAGGTGCGATGGTAGGCGCGCGCCAACATGTCAGCCGCAGACTTGCTCGCGGAATAGGGCGAGTTGGGCGCATGCGGCGTCGATTCCGTGAAATACCCCTCCGGACCGAGACTCCCATAGACCTCGTCCGTGGAAACATGCAAGAAGCGACGCCCGGCAAACGAATCGCCCCACGCCGACCGGCAGGCCTCCAACAGATGGAACATTCCAACGACATTGGTCTGGATGAAATCGTCCGGACCGACAATGGAGCGATCCACGTGCGACTCCGCCGCCAGATGCATCACGTGGGTGATCTCGTGGCGGTCGACCACTTCAAGAACAGCCGCTTTGTCGCGCAGATCGACCTGCGCGAAACTGTAGTTCCGGCGGTCATCGACATCACGCAGATTGGCGGGATTGCCGGCATAGGTCAGACAGTCGAGATTGACCAATCGATCGATCCCGGGCTTGTCCACGACCCGTCGGATCAGGTTGGACCCGATGAACCCGCAGCCGCCGGTGATGAGCAGATTCACGTCCGCGCCTCCTCCCATTGCCAGCGGCTCAAAGCGTCCTCGAGAGCCTCGTCGACAGGCCGCATGGTCACGCCGGCAGCCTGCAGTTTGGCCGGGTCGAGGATGCAGTTGGAACGCGGCGCCTTGACTGCCTCACGATAAAAGACCTCATCGTTCTCCCAGAACTCGAACTCCCGCTCCGGCGTCAGCTTCGCCCTGATCCGGTCCACAACATCCCGCGTCGAAACGAATCCGGGATTGGTCATGTTATAGACGCCGAAGGGAGCCCGGTTCAGCAACAGGTCCAGGGCCGCGCGGACAAATTCCCCACGATGCGAGAGCGAGTTCACGTTGTCGTAGATCTTCGGATAGCGCAGCAGCTTGGACAGGTAGTTCCGGGAGCCGTCGAACTCATCGAAGGGAATCCGCAACCGACCGACATAGACATTACCGAACCCGGCCAGGACCTTTTCAGCCAAGGCCTTGGAGCCGCTGTAGAAACTGCAGGGCGGGCTGCCGAAACTGAAGTTGGGCTCGTCCTCCTCGACAAACCCTTGAAAGTCTCCCGGCCGCGCGGCCAATGCCGCGCGAACGTCCGGAGCTGACAAATCCTCCACAATGCGACGCCCTCCGGATTCGTTCACCCAGGCGCCGTTGTAGATGCATCCCGAGGAAACGTGGAACCAGGGAACGCCGACCGAATCACAGGCGCAGGCGACCATCTCCGGCAGAACGACATTGCCCAGCAGCGTCGCGTCCCGGGCCGTTTCGCAGGCGTCGACATTGGGCTTGCCCGTGAATCCCGCCGCGTTGACCAGCGCGTCCGCGCCTGCGTCGCGCAACAATGAAACCAGCCCGGCGTAGCGCGTGTAATCACAGTCCAAGCGGGACACCGCCCGATGCTCGAGTCCCCGCGTCCGAAGTTCCGAAACAAACGCCTGCCCGATATAACCGCCGCCCCCAAGAACAACGATCACGCGGCCGTCCCTTCCCCTGCCGTCGCCAACGCCCGACGTCCCTCCTCAACCACCCCGCGCAGATAGTCCCGGTATTCGCAGACAGGCAGTGATTCGACAATGTCGGCAAATTCATCGAGACCCAGAAATCCGCGTCGAAAAGCCGCCTCTTCCGGGCAGCCGATCTTGATGCCCTGTCTCTTTTCAATGGTCTCCACGTAGGCGGACGCTTCCTGGAGGCTCGAACTGGTTCCGGCGTCCAACCACGCAGTCCCGCGCTCCAACCGCAACACCCGCAATTGCCCGCGCCGAAGATACTCCACATTCACGTCGGTGATCTCCAGTTCACCGCGCGCCGAAGGCTCCAGCGCCTTGGCGATGCCGATCACTTTGTTGTCGTAGACATACAATCCCGGGACGGCGTGATTGCTCTTGGGTTCTTTCGGTTTTTCCTCGATCGAAATGGCCCGGCCCTCGGCGTCAAATTCCACCACACCGTAGCGCTCCGGATCATGCACGCGGTAACCGAAGATCGCCGCGCCGCCGGCAAAACCCTCAATGCCCTCCTGAAAGGCGTCCGTCCCATAGAAGACATTGTCACCCAGGATCAGCGTCACGGAATCGTCTCCAATGAAGTCCTCCGCGATCAGGAAAGCCTGCGCAATGCCCTTCGGCTCCGGCTGTTCCCGGTATTCCATTGAAATACCCATTCGGGATCCATCGCCGAACAACTTCTTAAACAGGGGCAGGTGATCCGGGGTGGATATCAGGCAGAATTCGCGGATCCCGCTCTCGATCAGGGTGGTCAGCGGGTAATAGACCATCGGCTTGTCGTAAATGGGCTGCAACTGCTTGCTCGCCACCAAGGTCAGGGGAAACAGACGCGACCCCGCGCCGCCGGCCAGGATGATGCCCTTCATGCCGCCTCCCCCACTGATTTGTCCCGCCACTCAAGAAACACGGCCTTTGTCTGCGCCGCCCCGGCAATCAGGTCAAGCGCTTGCTTGCCGGGCACATTCTCATAAAAACCGTGCTCCGTCTCAACGGGACGGACGGTTTCGACCGGCTCAATCCCCGCTTCACGGAAGGCCTTCGCGGGTTCCGCAGTGGAAACCAGCCACCGTGTCTCGTACCCAAGATCGAACAACGCCTTCAAGGGCGAACGGATATCGCGGTCGCCTTCATCGTAATGCCAGGGGTGCGCCTCGAACATGACAGCCGGCCGCCAATCGGATCCACGCGCCTCGGCCGCCAAACCACGCAGGACTTCCACCTCATGCCCCTCAACATCCATCCTCAGATAATCCGGTCGACGCCGTCCCTCCAGAAACGTCGCCAGATCCACCACCTTCACCTTGATGCTGCCGCGGCCGTCGCCTGAATGCTCATCGCCCGGATCGACCGACAAATCGTGAAAACTATGCCGATTCGAAACGCCGGCCAGATGAAACTCGCGTTCCCCACAGGTGTCGGAAATGCCCAACTCCTCAACCTCGGCAAAGCGGTCGTAGCCGTTGAGTTCCACATTCTTCCGCAGCAACGCGCAGTTCTCGGGGTCGGGCTCGACCGCGTAGACCCGGCCTTCCTTCCCCACCATTCGCGCGATCAGGCAGGTGTAATAGCCGATGTTGCCGCCGATATCGAGGACGCACATCCCCGGTTTCAGTGTTTTTCTTACGAGATGAAGCTGCTCCCCCTCCCGGAAGCCATACTTGTTCAGATCCTCCGAAATCCCGGGATTCCGCAGGTCAAGATACATCCGACTGCCGAGAATCCTCCGCTCGAGGCAGCGTTGGTTCGGATCGCGCTTGGCGCGCGCCCACAAATACATGCGCCAGTAGGCGCCGATCGCCCCGAACACCCCCTGGGTCCTGACTCGTCGAACCGCATTGCCAACCGCGCTCATCGGCAGGATCTCCAGTCCTCGCAAGGCAGGCGTCGCCAAACCGTCGCCCCGGGACAAAACTGCCCAACAAGTTGACCATTCGCAAAACCGGCAGACAGGCTACCGCCATCCGCGAGGGGATCCCGCACTGCTTCAATTGGGATTTTGAGCCGGATTGACACCAAACCCGGAAAACCGAGGTCAGCTTCCTGCCTATAAGACAATCGGCGCAACCAACGAGAGACTGAATGCAACCCCCGCCAAGTTGCGCCAACCGCTTTTGCTAGCAAATGGCCCGATCAAAGCCAAGGAAAAGCCCGGACTTCGGGAGTGACATGCGGGCCGCATTTTCCTATGGTCGTCGTTCGCGACAAATGAGATCAAGGCGCGCTGCGCGGCGCGCCATTACCGTTTTCCGCCCCCCGAAACAATGACCATTCGTTCAGCCATGGCTCATTTTGAAAGAGCCGCTTTGTCGAATCACCGACGGCTCACTCCCGTCACGCTCAACTGACGTCATGGTTTCCCGCGCTTCCAGTCCTGACGCCAGCCTCGGTTGGTGGCATTCGAACGGCTCCCCCCCGGTCACGGATCTCGAGGAAATCCGCAAGGCGGTCGCCCACATTCAGAAGCCTGTCACCATCGTCCGCACCGACGACGGCCTGGCCCTCGGCTTGGGAGGCGTTGCGCGACTCGGCGAGGCCGGCGAGTCAGACGGCCTCCCCATCGTGGGCCACGCCGCGGCCCTGCCCTTGGAAAACCTCGGAGACGCCGCCTTTTGTGCAGCCCACGGCCTCAAATACCCTTACGTCGCCGGCGCCATGGCCAATGGCATCTGCTCCGCCGACATCGTCGAGGCCATGGGCCACGCCGGCATGCTCGGTTTCTTCGGAGCCGCCGGACTTCCTCCCGATCGCGTCGAAAAGGAAATTGACCGAATCCAGGCCGCCTTGGGAGACAAGCCTTACGGTTTCAACCTGATCCACAGCCCGAATGAGCCGGATATCGAGGCCGCCGTCGCCGATCTTTACCTGAGAAAAGGCGTCAAACTGGTCGAAGCCTCCGCCTACCTGGCATTGACGCTGCCGGTGGTTCGCTATCGTGTCACCGGCATCCATCGCGACCCCGAGGGTTTCGTCGTCGCCCCCAACCGCATCGTGGCCAAGGTTTCCCGCGTCGAGGTCGCCACCCATTTTCTTTCGCCGCCTCCCGGGAAGTTCCTCGACGAACTGGTCAGGCTCGGCGAGATCACCCAGGAACAGGCCGATATGGCGGAGGAGATCCCCATGGCCAACGATCTTACCGCCGAGGCGGATTCCGGCGGCCATACAGACAACCGTCCGGCCTTGGCGCTGCTCCCGGCCCTGCTTGCCCTGGCCGAACGCATTCAGGCCGAGCGCAATTACCCGGAGCCGTTGCGCGTTGGAGCCGCCGGCGGGCTTTCCACGCCGGCCTCGGTCGCGGCCGCCTTCGCCATGGGCGCGGCTTACGTCGTCACCGGCTCGGTCAATCAGGCCTGCGTGGAGTCCGGCTCCTGCGACCAGGTCCGCAAGATGCTCGCCGCCGCCCAACAGGCCGATGTCGCCATGGCCCCGGCGGCGGACATGTTTGAAATGGGCGTGAATGTGCAGGTTCTCAAGCGCGGCACCATGTTCCCCATGCGCGCCAAAAAGCTGTTCGAGCTCTACCGCGCGCACGACAGCATGGAGGCCATCCCCGCCGCGGAACGCGACAAACTGGAGAAGCAGTTCTTCCGCATGTCGCTGGACGAGGCCTGGGCGCAAACCCGCGCGTTCTTCGAAAAACGCGACCCCGCCCAGAACGAGCGCGCCGAACGCGACTCGAGGCACAAGATGGCCCTCGTTTTCCGCAGCTACCTCGGTCAAAGCTCCAAATGGGCCAATGCCGGCGAACCCTCCCGCGTCGCAGACTACCAGGTCTGGTGCGGCCCGGCCATGGGCGCCTTCAATGAATGGGCGACGGATTCCTTCCTCGAGGGCCCCGAAAACCGGAAAGTGGTCCCGGTCGGGATGAATCTTTTGTATGGCGCCGCCTTGACGTTGCGGTTAAACACTCTCC
>JAYPEY010000138.1:0-2670 GCA_038126035.1 Verrucomicrobiales bacterium
GAACGACCCACGTCGATTTGCGGGGAGCACACGCGCCTCGCGTGTAGCGATCCGCGCCCTCGCCGATCGCCGTTGCGCTCAGATGTTCCAAGGCAACCGATGACCGTATCCTCGCGTCCAGCCTTCCATGGCAGCCCCCCTGACGCGCAGCCCCCACACCAACTCGAAAGCCCCGTTCCGCCCCGATCATCGGCGAGGCGCCAATGAGGGCACGCGAGGGCGCGTGCGGTCCCCGGAAGTCATCGACACCGTGGTCCATCCTCACACCACGTCTCCAATCTACTCTGAAAACGACGCAAAACCACTTCGCCCTCCCGCTCGACCGGAGGCTTTTTTGTTGCCCGGAAACGGCGCCAAGGCGGAACCTTACAAATCCATGACAATCGACCGCTACGCAGGCGCTCGACTGCCTCCTTGGTCAGAAATGCAAATGATCGTTGATCCGAAACCTCCGACAACTTTGCGCATCTCCGGGATATTGATCCTGCTGGCGGTGCTCACGCTTGCCGGCGTCGGGTTTCATTCACTCCGTCAGGACAGGCGGCAGATCCTGGCCGAAGCGCAAAGCGAGGCTCGATCGATTGCCTCACGCATCACCGCCGACGTCAAAGCCCTCATCACCGCAGCCGCGCCGATGTCAGGCGTCCTGACAAACGGCGGGCGACTCGCCCTGACAATCGGCAAGATCGAACATCCTTTCCTTCTGCAGGACGATCGTGCGATCCCCGCGATCGCCGCCCAGGCGGAGCGGCCCGCCCAGTCCCCCCCGGGTAGGACCAAGCCTTTCACATTGTTTCTTCCGAACCAACAACCACAGGACCATCCCTTCTGCGTTGTCTCCAAGAGCAACACCCTTCTCCACCCCCCACCCGTCTCGGAATCCGGCCGCCACACAACATCCGCCCAGGTGATCCCGAACGATCTACGCGACGAATGGGAGGCTGCAATTGCGCTCCTTCACGCCCCGCCCTCGGACGCGAAGGTCGCCGTCGATAGATTTCAGGGCCTCGAAGCCACGGTTCCGGAAAGGATGCTCCCACTGGTCAAATACCATCACGGGCTCGCGCTCGCCCGATCAGGGAGAGAAACCGCCGCCGTGGAGAAGCTGACGGACTGCGCACGGACATCCCGCCGCCTCAAGAGCGAGACCGGAACGCCCCTGGCATTGCTTGCTCGCTTTCACATCGCGCGCATCTTGATGAACGGAGAGACGCGCGACGGAGAAAAGGGCCTCGCAATCATGGATCTGGCCTGGGCCGCGGTGAATCACCCGTCCGACCTCACTCCCCGCTTTCTGAAACAGGCTGCGGCCTGAGAATTGGATCTCGACAGTGAGGCCGGGCTCCCACGTTGGACGGACAGGGTTCACGATTCCTGGCTGCATCAGCAGGACTTGCGGCAGTTTTTCACCGACGCCATTGCCGACGACGCCGACTGCGGTTGGATTTGCACGTCCGCCTCAGAGTGCCTGTTCGTCCGTCGAAGACTCCAGCACGTCGATCTCTTGATCTTCGAATCCCCCGACCTTTCCGACCAGATCCTTTCGCAAATCAGCCGCGAGCAGCTTGCCAACCCTCATTTCCAGTTTGAGATCGCAATCGCCAACCGCATATTCATCACCTCGATCAAACGCCTCAATTCAACGAAGGCGCGGACCGCCGGAGTGGAGACGCTCACTTCGGCAATTCAGACGAACATCGCATCCGGCGCCAAACTCAGCGTAACCGTAACTGCGATTGATGCCGACCATTTCTACGAACCCCATCGAAAGCGTCAGTTCTGGTTCGGAGGCGTGATCGCGCTGGCTTCGATGATCGCCTTGGGCGGCTACAAGGCGCTGAGCGTCGGTTTCAAACGCCAACTCCAACTGAGCGCACAGAAGTCTGACTTCGTCTCCAGCGTCTCCCACGAACTGCGCGCGCCAATCGCGTCCATGCGGCTGATGACCGAGAGTCTGGAAAAGGGAACCGTCGATTCTCCTGAGAAACAACGGGAGTATTTCGGTTTTATCCTTCAGGAGTGCCAGCGACTGGGCTCGCTCGTCGAGAACGTGCTCGATTTCTCCCGCATCGAACAGGATCGCAAGAACTATGAATTCGAACCGACCGATCTCACGAAACTGGTCGCCTCCACCGTCAAACTGATGACGCCACAAGCGCAACAGGAAAACCTGACGTTGAAGACCAGCCTCCCCGAACAGGGCGACGTCGTCGTCGCGATCACCCCCGACATCGACGGCCCGGCCATCCAACGCGCGCTCGTCAATCTAATCGACAACGCCATCAAGTTCTCGCCGCCGAAATCCACGATCGAAGTCGGCCTGGAAAACGGCGTCGATTCCCCGGCCGACGCAGGACGTCCGATCCGCATCTGGGTCCAGGACCAAGGCCCCGGCGTGCGACCGGAGGAGACCGCGCGCATCTTCGAGCGCTTCTACCGCAGCGAATCCGAACTCCGCCGCGAGACCAGGGGCGTCGGCATCGGCCTCAGCCTCGTCAAACACATCGTCGAAGCTCACGACGGCCGAGTCTCCGTCCTGAGCGCCCCCAACCAAGGCAGCCGCTTCACCGTCGAACTGCCGTGTTCAGTGGTCAGTGGTCAGTGGTCAGTAGTCGGTAGTCAGTAGTCAGTTTTGCAATTTGCCATCGGCCATCGGCCATCGGCCACAAC
>JAYPEY010000138.1:2770-12683 GCA_038126035.1 Verrucomicrobiales bacterium
GTAGTCAGTAGTCAGTTTTGCAATTTGCCATCGGCCATCGGCCATCGGCCACAACACGCAACACGCAAGCCGCCTTCGCTTCACAGCTACGGCGCGACAAGCACGCAACATTCCGCATTCCCAATTCCGCACTCCGCATTCAAATGTCCCGCATCCTCATAGTCGAAGACGAGCTTCCCATGCGCACGGCGTTGATCGACTGGCTTGAAGCGGAAGGCTACCGCCCGATCGCCGCCGCCGATGGCGAAGCCGGACTTCAGGCTGCCATCGATGAGAAGCCCGACCTGGTCCTGCTGGACGTCATGATGCCCAAGCTCGATGGCTTTGCCGTCTGCGCCGAACTGCGCCGCCTGCAGATCGAGACGCCCGTCCTCATGCTCACAGCCAAGGGGCAGGTCGACGATCGCGTCGAGGGCCTTGACGCCGGCGCGGACGACTACCTGGTCAAACCCTTCAGCACAAAGGAACTGCTGGCCCGTATGCGCGCCCTGCTCCGCCGCAAGCAACCCAATCGAACAGCCGCCGGCGAAGTTCATCTCGGCGGTTGCGTCATCAACCTCGCCCGCCAGACCGCGCAACGCGGCGATGAAACCATTCCGCTCACGGCCAAGGAATTCAGCATGCTGCGCGTCATGACCAACGCCGATGGCGAACCGGTAACCCGCGAACAATTCCTCGACATCGTCTGGGGCTACGCCGCCTTCCCAACCACCCGCACCGTCGACAACCACATCGCCAGCCTCCGCGCCAAACTCGAACCCGATCCCGCAAACCCGCAATTGATCAAGACCGTCCACGGCGTCGGCTACCGGCTGGTTGTTGAGCCGCGAAAAGGCGCAGAAGGCGCAAAAGAAGAACCCCAAAACAAAAAGACACGGGAATAGGGCCCGAGAAATGAGATGCACCCCACCCTTGTCTCCAGTCCCTTGTCTCCATTCCTCTGTCAGAACATCGGCTGCAGTGCGCCAGACTGGGAGGCCGATAAATCCCGTCGGTCACAACCCGCGCCATCAATTTGCAAAAGCATGACAATCCCCATCCGACAATCCTCCAATGTCGCGACCATGAAAACGAAACTCATGCGCCTCTTCCCCCGCCTGCTCGCGGCAGCCCTGCTGCCGGCGTTCGTTTCAACCGCCTTTGCGGCCGAATCGAAAGACCTCGGCGAACACCTCCGCGACGGGCTGTTTGAAGAAGAGGCCAACCGCGATCTTGCCGCCGCCATCAAGGCCTACGAGATCGTCCTCAAGCAATTCGACGCCAACCGCCAATTCGCCGCCACCGCGACTTTCCGCCTCGGCGAATGCCATCGACAACAGGGCAACGCCAAGGAAGCGACCGTCTACTACCAGCGCATCCTCCGCGACTTCTCGGATCAGACCAACCTCGTTGAACTGGCGACGCTGCATCTGATAGAAACCGGCGGGTTACCAGCTCCGCCGAAGTCGAAAGACGCGCCCCCAAAGAATACGATCACCGAGGAATTGCAGGCAAAGATCGTAAATCTCGATGTTCAGATCGAGCGTCTGAAGCTCTTGAAACAGCAGGGCCTCTACCAATCAATCGCCTCCCTCCTGAACGACGAAACGCTCGCGGCCCTGGCCAAGGATTACAGCGCGGCGAGAGCGGCCGCCGCCGAAAACCTGAAGACCATGACCGCCGAGCACCCCAAAGTGAAGGAGGCCAAGGAAAAGGAGGACCGCGCATTTCAGCAGATTCACGATCACATCGCCAACGTGAGCCAGGGACTGGAGATCGGCAGGGTCGTCCTGAAGAAGAGACTGGAGGAGCAGGAATTCATGCAGCGTGAGGGCATCCCCGCTATCTCCGGCAAATACCGCCCCTCCTCCAAGGAGGAAGCCGACGAACTCTTGCGCGTCCAGAAACTGGCAAGGGACAGCCCCGACAAGATCAACCGCAGTTCGAGCGCCACAGTTTCTCCGCCTCTGCACGAGGCCGCCCGAAACGGTCATCTTGCCGTCGCCTCCTTCCTCCTCGACAACGGGGCCGACCTTCACAATTCATTCAAGGACTTCGGCCAACCGCTTCAGAGCGCGGTCGCCGCGGGCCACATGGCGATGACCAAACTGCTGCTCGAACGCGGCGCGGAAATCAATCCGGACGTCAACTACCACCCACTCAACATCGCCATCACCCATCGCTACGAAAACCTCTGCAAACTGCTCCTGGACAAGGGGCCGACGCCAGGCGCGAGGACAGGTATGGCTGGACGCCCCTTCATTTTGCCTGCCACTTCGGCATGCCCGAAGTCGCCAGGCGCCTCATCGAGGCTGGCGCGGACGTAAATGCCAAGACATCCTCCATTCCAAGGGCCTCCAGTTCGCGGATGGGCGCCAGGGTTTCCCATCTGACCACCCAGTCCCGACTGATGCGAAGCTTTCCCGCCCACCGTGTTCTCACGCCGCTCCACATTGCCGCCGCCAAAAGCCAGTCGGAGATCGTGAAGGCGTTGATCGCCAAAGGCGCCCAGGTCAATGTCCGGGACCAGGCCGGCAGGTCTCCGCTCTGCGACGCCCTGCACGACGCAGAACTGACCCGCCTTCTCCTCAAAGAAGGCGCCGACCCCGATCACCAACTCGTGGGAGCCAACGGATCCGCCGTCGTCCTGGCTCTGGAGAAAAACCAGCTTGATTCACTGATGGCGCTGATCAACGCCGGAGCCAGCCTGGAACCGAGCGAAAAGCGCTCCCCGTTGCAAACTGCGATCGATAGGGACTACAGCGAAGCCGTCGAGCTGCTGCTCAAGAGCGGCGCCGATCCGAAGTCCCGGTTCGAGAACCGCCCCATGATCGACTACGCCTGCCACAAAAGCGCTGAAACCCTGGAAGCGCTGCTAAAAGCCGGAGCAGCCCCCAACGCCGGCTCTGAGAACCTCCTCATTCGAGCACTGGAAAGCGATCTCATCGAGAATTTCCGTCTTCTGCTCAAGCACGGGGCCGCTCCTGATGGAAAGAACGCCAACGCCCGACCGGTTTTCTCTGCGACGCCCTACTCCCGTCATATTCCGCCCAGCATCGCATTCCTCGACGCCCTGATCGAACACGGGGCGAACCTCAACGTGCAAGACGACAACGGAATGACGCCGCTGGCCCGCGCGACAACCGCGCGCGACAAGGATTACGTCCTTCGACTGCTCAAGGCCGGGGCCGACCCCAACCTTGCGGACAAGGCCGGCCACACCCCGCTTCATCACGCCGCCAGCCTGAAAAGCGGTGAAATCATGAAACTTCTGCTGAGCCATAAGGCAGACCCGAACCGCTTCAACAACCGCGGAGACTCACCATTGGATCTTTTGAAACCAGGCCAACCGGACCGTTTCGCGATCCCCCATCCCGGAGCTACGCAGCCGCGACCTGCCCGATCGACGTTTTCGACCGCCGCAAGCACCCCCGGCCATGCGCACGGCGCACATGAAACCTCCTCGACCAAGCCCGGATCAGAATCCGAACTGGCGGAACTTCTTCGCTCCCACGGCGCGGTTGATGACCTGTCCCGGGGGCGGCACATTTCAGCTGCAAGAGAGGCAACGGGAATCAGAGTCCGGGTGTTTGACAAATCGCTCCACCCGGCCAATCGCCACACCTTGACCGAGTTCATTCACCGGGCGCTGACGCCCGACGACGCGGACACCTCAAGCATCCACCGCAATCCATTCGCCTTTCCCGATCTGACCCAGGTGACCATCCGTCGCCGTGAAGGCGAAAAGGAATCCTCGACCACGGTCAATTTCTTGGACCACCTGCGATCCGACACTTCCGCGCCAATCCGACTCCAGTGGGGCGACATTGTCGAGATCTCCGAAAGGCCGCACCCGGTCTGTGACCGCTGGCGGGGAGCAGACAAGCTCGTATGGCAGCGACTGCACGAGAAACTCCATCGGCGGGTGAAGATCCGAGTGGGAGGGGCGACGCAAGAATTCGCTCTGCTTCCGTTCAGACTGCCCGATTCCCGGGGCAACGAAACTCCGGAGACAGCCGGTCTTGCCTCACTGCACGACAGTCTGGGCGTCTACCGACACTCCGTCTCGGAACCGAGTTCCCGCACCATGCAACGCATCCTGGCGGCGTTTCAGGAACGATTGGCCAAGTCAGGCAAGGACAGCGAGACGGTCAGCAAGGCGTCGCTCGCGCCCTATCTCCGCGGCTTCTGGCTCCGTCAGACACTAAAGGACTCCAGACGCCTTCTTTCAACCTCCGACACCAGCTCCATCAAGATTCATCGGAAGACCCAGGACGGAAAAACAACCACGCTCGACTTCAACCTCGACGACACCAAATCAGGCGACATCTGGCTGCAGGATGGCGATGTGATCGAAATCCCGGACAGGAAGTGATTCGTGGAACGTGCTGCGTATTGCGTGTTGCGTTCTTGCAAGACTCTCGCTTGTTCGCCAATTCAAGGTGGGGGATTTGGCCCAGGACGCAGAAACCCGAATTCGCCGCCGCATCCCGCATCCCGCATCCCCCCTACATCATCCCCAACTGCAGCTTCGCCGCGTCGGTCATCATGTCCCTGCCCCACGGCGGATCCCAGACGAGTTCGACATTCACCTCCTCGACGCCCTCGACGTAGAGCACCTTGTTCTGCACATCCTGCTGGAGCGTCGGGCCCATGCCGCAGCCAGGCGCGGTGAGCGTCATGGCGACATCGACCTTCTTGCCGCCGCCATCCGGAAGGTCCTCGATCTCACACTTGTAGATCAGGCCAAGGTCCACGATGTTCACCGGGATCTCCGGATCAAAGACGGTCTTCATCTGATCCCAGATCTGTTTTTCGAACTCCTCCTTCGTCTCGGCCTTGCCCGCCTTTTCCGCCGGCGTCAATTCGGGTTCCTTGCCCAATGCGTCGGCCTCGCGCCCGGCGAGGCTGAACATGTTGCCGTTGACGATCACGGTAAAGGTTCCGCCGAGCGACTGGGTGATCAGCGCGTCCTCGTCCTTTAGCAGGGTGACCTTGTCGCCCGAAGGCACCATGGACGCCTCGACGTCGCGCGTGAGTTTGACTGTTTCCTGTCCGAACATGGGGCCGTTTCTAGTTCCGGAAGCCCGCGGATGCAAATCGGAATTCAGCTGAAGCGCGCCACAAAATCCTGTTCATGCGCCGTTCTCCGACTAAACTCCGGTCATTCATTCAAAATCGCCCGCCGCAGAGGCGGGATCAGACCCCCACCTCATGAACGAACCAACACTGAATCCCAGACAGAACGCGGTGAATCGTCGCCGTTTCCTCAGGTCCTCCAGCCTTGCCGCCGGCGCGGTGGCCGCATTGCCCATCGAACGCTTCGCGCACGCGCAGCAGGACACCACCCTGAAACTCGCCCTTGTCGGCTGCGGCGGACGCGGCTCCGGCGCGACCATCCAGGCGATGAACACCGGCAAGGACGTCAAGCTGGTCGCCATGGCCGACGCCTTCGAGGACAAACTCGCCAACAAGCTCAGCGCCATCCGCAAGCAGCATCCGAATCAGGTGGACGTCCCGCCCTCGCGGCAGTTCGTCGGCAAGGACGCCTACAAGAAGGCGATCGCCGAGGCCGATGTCTGCATTCTGGCCACGCCTCCCGGATTCCGCCCCATTCACTTCGAGGAGGCCATCAAGCAGGGCAAGCACGTGTTCTTCGAGAAGCCGGTAGCAGTGGACGCGCCCGGCATCCGCAAGGTCCTCGCCGCCGCCAAGGAGGCGAAGAAGAAGAATCTCAAGGTGGCGGTCGGCCTGCAACGCCGCCACCAACCCTCCTACATGGAGGCCATCCAGCGCATCCATGACGGAGCCATCGGCGACGTCGTCTCCATGCGCTCCTACTGGAACGGCACGCCGGTCGGCCACAAGGGCACCCGCCAGGGCCTGCGCGACCAGTGGCAGCGCGAACCCACCGAGATGGAATACCAGATGCGCAACTGGTATCAGTTCGTCTGGCTCTGCGGCGACCACATCGTCGAGCAGCACATCCACAACCTCGACGTCATCAACTGGGTCAAGGGCGGCTACCCCGTCCGCGCCCAGGGCATGGGCGGCCGCGAGGTCCGCAAGGGCATCGACGACGGCGAGATCTTTGACCACCACTTCGTCGAGTTCGAATACGCCGACGGCTCCCGCAACTACAGCCAGTGCCGTCACATCCGCGGCACCTATTCCGCGGTCGAGGAGCACGTCGTGGGCACGAAGGGCAAGGCGGACTTCGAGCAGAACCGCCGCATGTTCAACCTCACCGGCCCGAATGCCTGGCGCCTGCGACTGAAGAAGCGCGAAGACGGCCACCAGATGGAGCACTACCCCTTCTGGGACGCCATCCGCAACAACAAGGAGTACAACGAGGCCGAATACGGCGCCATGAGCACCATGACCGCCATCCTTGGCCGCATGTGCACCTACACCGGCAAGAAGATCGAGATGGCCGACGCCCTCGCCTCCGAGATCAACACCATGCCCGACGACCTCAAGTTCGACGACGCCTCCCAGAAATGGCTCGGCACCCCAAAGAGCCAACCGGACGCAAACGGACAATACCCCATCCCCGTCCCCGGCGACGCCGCCTGGTTCAAAAAGATCGTCTGAGGAAAGCTCCACGCTCGAAAACCTCTACAGAAGGCCCCGCATCCGAAATGGACGCGGGGCCTTTTTTGATAGTAGAGGACTGACGAAATTCGGATAACATTCCGACGGCATGTTTCCCACGTCGCACGAAATCTGGCGCCTGGGGGAGATCAATGCATGATGGACGGGAAATGAGTGAGCCCAATCCACAACCTGGTTTCCGCTCCGGAACCAGCCGTGTCGCTATCGGGGCCGCAGAACGATTTCCAATCGTTTTGGTGGAGGCAACGGGAGTCACAGGTGTGCTGGTTGCAGAAAGACGATGCCCTGACAAGACGTTGGAGAGAGTGGTTTACTTTCGATCCCTGATGGGGCAGCCCTACGCGCGCTTCTTTGAGAAAGTGGAATTGGTGAGGATCGGCGACTACTATCTTGCGCGCGCCATCCCAGATAATGCCGTGTTCTATGAGCCAAGCCGGATCCCCTACGCAGTCGAGAATATCACGAAAGAACAGTATGACGATTTCGTAGACAACATGACCGCTTATGATTGCAGCAGAATTGAACGGTTTGTTGCTTCCGCCTTTTCAAAATCTGAAGGTTTCTCCCTCGACGCTAGTGGAGCGCTAAACGCCCCAGAAGACTACTCGAACGGTATGTTGGAATTTCTGGCAACCGTCAGGTTCGTTGAACCCAATGAGCCCACTGGAAGCCAGGTCTGACGAAACTGTGCTCGAGAACTGAACCCCAGATTCGGCCCTTTTCAAATTCCCTGCCCGAATACCGAAAGGCATTCCGGCCTCTGTGGTTCTCGGCGATCTCTGTGCCCTCTGTGTTTGAAGTGTCGCCCGGGAATGACCTGGAACGTCCCGCCAGCGAATACGTTCCCAGCGCGGGTGGCCTCGCGTCGGCTTTCGGCTCCGGACAGCATTGCGCCAACAACGTCGCAGCAGAGCAAAAAAAGCCGGCGGAGGCATTTACCTCCGCCGGCTGTGTGATTCAGGTCCGTCCTTCCGGACCGACGTTCAGAGGGCCTCGTCACCCTTCTCGTCGGTGCGGATGCGGATGGATTCCTCGACGCGGATGACGAAGACCTTGCCGTCGCCGATCTTGCCGGTCTTGGCCGCCTTCGCGATGGCCTCGACCGCGGAGCCGGACTGATCGTCCGCGACGACCACCTCGATCTTGATCTTCGGCAGGAAGTCCACGGTGTATTCGCTGCCGCGATAGATCTCGGTGTGGCCCTTCTGGCGGCCGAAGCCCTTGACCTCGCTCACGGTCATGCCCTCGATCCCGATCTCGCCCAGGGCCTCCTTCACTTCCTCCAGCTTGAACGGCTTGATGATTGCTTCGAGTTTCTTCATGTCTGTCTTTCTCTTTGAATGTTGTCAGCTGTCGATGCCGGTTGCGTCTCAGTTGTAGGCCGTTTCACCGAATTCATTGGAGTCGAGCCCCTGTTCCTCGATCTGATCGTCCGCGCGCAGTCCGACGACGCTGTCGATGACCTTGAGGGAGACGAAGGAGACCACGCCGCTCCAGACGACGGTGATGATCACGCTGGCGATCTGCGCCATGACCTGCGACACCATGCCGACCTCATCCTCCAGCCCCGCCGCGCCGCTGCCGCCGAAGGACTTGTAGGCGACCACGCCGGTCAGGACCGCGCCGACCACGCCGCCAACGCCGTGCACGCCGAACACGTCCAGGCTGTCGTCATAGCCGAACTTGCGCTTCATCGTCGTGGCCGAGAAGTAGCAGATGAGCCCGGAGGCGAAGCCGATCAGGATCGCGCCCATCGGGCCGGCGACGCCGGAGGCCGGGGTGATGGCGACCAGACCGGCGACCGCGCCGGTGGCGATGCCGACCGCGGTCGGCGTGCCCGTGCTGCGCCACTCCACAAACATCCAGGTGACCGCCGCCGTGGCCGTCGCGATCTGCGTGACCAGCATGGCCATGCCGGCGACGCCGTCCGCCGCCAGTTCACTGCCGGCATTGAAGCCGAACCAGCCGACCCAGAGCATCGAGGCGCCGATCAGCACCATCGGGACGTTGTGCGGCATGATCAGGGTCTTGGGGAAGCCGCGACGCTTGCCGACCATGATGCAGGCCACGAGCCCGGCGATGCCCGCATTGACGTGAACCACCGTGCCGCCGGCGAAATCAAGCACATCCGGCAGACCGGGGAGATCGCCAAACAAACCGCCGCCCCAGGCCATGTGCCAAATCGGGCAGTAGGAGAGCGTGAACCAGACCGTGGTGAACAGCAGGATCGCCTTGAACTTCATGCGCTCGGCGAAAGCGCCCACGATCAGGGCCGGCGTGATGATCGCAAAGGTCATCTGGAAGGTCACGAAGACCGATTCCGGAATGCTCCCGGAAGCACCCTCGACCGTCAGGTGGTTGAGGAACAGCCACGACGAGTCCCAGCCCATGAAGGCGCAGCCCTCGCCGCCCGCAGCCAGCGCGTAACCGTAGATCACCCAGAGCAGCGACATGATGCCGCAGATGGCGAAACATTGCACCAGGACCGAAAGGACGTTCTTCGACCGGACCAGACCGCCATAGAACAAGGCCAGTCCGGGCAGCGTCATGAACAGCACCAACGCCGTGGCCACAATCATCCAGGCCGTGTCGCCGGAATTGATGTCGGATGATTCGCCTCCGTCATCCTCTCCGTCCCCGTCCGTCGCTTCCCCCAGTTCAGCCGCCTCTGCCACCTCAGCCGCCGCCACCGCGGCTTCCTCGTCGGCCGTGGCCGAATCCTGGCTGTAGCTCGCCAGCGGCGCCGCAAACAAGGCGGCCATCAACAGGTATTTCCATAGGGATCGTTTCATGGTGTCGTGTGTTGGTTATCGAATGTTCTGTCTGTTTCCGTTTCGCGCCGGTTCTTCCAACGCGGGTTCGACGTCCTCTAAGCAGCCATGGCGCCAACCGCCTGATTCCTTTCATCCGAATCATGCGCCGGATTCATTTCACCCCGAAAACATAGGAATTCCCGGCTTTCGCTCCGAACCATTTGGCTCCCGGGCGCGGCACGAAAAGACCACGCCCGGTGTCCCGGACGTGGTCATATTTCGACAGGCCGACAAAAAGCCGACAGGCGCGCGGCCGAATCAGACCGCCTTGTCGTTCTTTTCGTCGGTGCGGATGCGCAGGGCCTCCTCGACCGGCATGACAAAGATCTTGCCATCACCGATCTTGCCCGTCTTGGCGGCCTTGCCAATCGCCTCGACCGCCGGCGCCGACTGGTCGTCGTTCACCACGATCTCCAGTTTGATCTTGGGCAGGAAGTCCACGGTGTATTCGCTGCCGCGGTAGATCTCCGTGTGTCCCTTCTGGCGGCCGAACCCCTTGACCTCGG
>JAYPEY010000139.1:0-12608 GCA_038126035.1 Verrucomicrobiales bacterium
CCAACGCCCAGGAACGGAATGAATTCCGTTCTACGCAGCGCGCCCGGACCGCGGGTCTGTGACCCGCAGCAACGTGGGAACACGCCGAGGCAAGGCTTCGGCCGAACGCGCTCGCAGACCGGAGGTTGCTGCGGGTCACAGACCCGCGGTCCGGGGAGTCACGCAGAGGCGTCGCGACTTTGTCTCCCTTCATTCCAACTTCCCCGTTCGTCGCCGGGGCAATCAGTCTTCCCCTCTGAAGCGGAGCGCCGAGCATTGGTCGGCATCGGCCGACGTCCTGCGCCCCAGCCGAGCAATGCTCGGCGCTCCGACCGAGGTTTCGCGGAAAGCGCCTGGCTTGACCCATGGTTCCGGCTCCGGGCTCAAATGTGCACAATCACCTGCCTACCCCACCAACGGCTTCAGCACGTTCCCGGCCACGCCGGTCAGGCGGAAGTCCAACCCCTGGAATCGGTAGTTCAGCTTGGTGTGTTCCACGCCCATGAGGTAGAGCATGGTCGCGTGGAGGTCGCTGACGTGAACCTTGTCCTGGACGGCGTTGTAGCCGAAGTCGTCGGTGGCGCCGTAGTTGGAGCCGGGTTTGATGCCGCCGCCGGCCAACATCATGGAGAAGCCCTTGATGTGGTGATCGCGACCGCTGCCCTGCGCCATCGGAGTGCGGCCGAATTCGCTGCCAAAGATGATCAGGGTTTCGTCCAGCATGCCGCGCTGCTTGAGATCCGTGATCAGGGCCATGGTCGCCTGGTCGACCTCCTTGGCGCTGACCTTCATCTTGCCCTTCACATCGCCATGGTGATCCCAGGAACGATGATAAAGCTGGATAAAGCGGGTGCCGCGCTCGGCCAATCGACGGGCAAGCAGGCAATTGGAGGCGTAGGAGCCATCGCCGGGCTTGGCGCCATAGAGATCGAGGATGTTCTGCGGCTCCTTGGAGGTGTCCATCAGATCCGGCACGCTGGCCTGCATCTTGAAGGCCATTTCATACTGCGCGATGCGCGTGGCGATCTCGGGATCGTCGATCGATCCCTGCAGCACGCGGTTGAGTGAATTGACCGTGTCCACGACATCCTTCTGCCCCGCGCGGTCAACGCCCTTCGGCGAACCGACGTAGTGCACCGGATCGCCCTTGGAATGGAACTGCACGCCCTGGAAATTGCTGGGAAGAAAACCGCTGTGCCACTGGCGCGCGGCGATGGGCTGCGCCTGCCCGCCCTTGCCAAGCGAGGTCAACACGACGAAGCCGGGCAGGTCGTCCGATTCGGCGCCGAGGCCGTAGAGCAGCCAGGAACCCATGCTCGGCCGGCCGGAGACCAACGCGCCGGTGTTCATGAAGGTGTGGGCCGGATCGTGGTTGATCTGCTCGGTGTGCAGCGAGCGCACGATGCAGACGTCGTCGGCGACCTTGCCGATGTTTGGGAACAGCGAGGCCATGTGCTGTCCGGACTGGCCGTAGTTCTTGAACTCATGCTGCGGCCCCATGCAGGTGAGCTTGCGCCCCTGGAGCTGCGCGATGGGCTGTCCCTTGGTCATCGATTCCGGCATCGGCTTGCCATGCATTTCGCCGAGGACCTTCTTGTAGTCGAAGGTCTCCAGATGCGTCATGCCGCCCGCCATGCAGAGATGGATCACGCGTTTGCAACGACGGGGGTAATGCAGCTTGTCGAGCACGCCGGACCATTTGTCAGGCGCAGCTTTGGCGTCGTTGGCGAACAGCGCCGGATTCATGAGCGAAGCCAGGGCCGCGGAGCCCACGCCGGCGCCGGAGCGCGCCAGAAAGGAGCGGCGGGTGAGGGAGCGGAGGTGGTTGGAGGGGAGGGTGGTCATGGGGCGTCGTCGGTTCAGATGACATACTGGGTGGGTTTAAGCTCCAAATCCCAAGTTCCAAGTTCCAAAAAAGCTCCAAGTTCCAAATTCCAAAGACTGCAGGACGCAGATTGATTCTGCATGGTCTTGGTTGTGTTCGTTGGCAGATGGAAAATTCTCATTTCTTGTGCATGGCGCTGAGGATGTGCATGAGTTCGGTGGCTTCGCGATAGAGCTTTCGGGCTTCGCTCGCGACGTTTGGCTCTGATGTCGCAATCATCCGAAGAAAGAATTTTGTTTCCTTCGCTTCCTTCTTGCATCGACTGATGCTGTAGCGAAAGTCTTTCTTCGAAACAGATTCGTTGGCTTCACAGTAGTTCGCGCCGACGCTCGTTCCGCACCCGGTCAATTGTCCCATCAATCGATCGTTGATGGGGTTTCTCGGCAGTTTCTTGCACAAGCGAATGATCGCCTCACCGAACACGGACGTGCGCTCCTCAAAATCAAACGGATGCTCCCCATCACCATCGTGCAGAATCATCTCATCGGCGACCATCCCATCATCCCAATCCCCAAGAACGTCCGACTCCTCTTGGAGCTTGGAACTTGGAGCTTTTTTGGAGCTTGGGATTTGGAGCTTGGAGCTTTCCATCAATATCTCGAAATCGTTTCGTGCAGATTCAAAATCGCCCTGGCCACGGAGGTCCAGGCGGCCGCCTCGGCGATAGGGACGCCGGCCGGGCGATTGTACTCACCGGCGCTGAGCAGCGCCTTGGCGGCTTCCTCGTCGGCCGTGTATTTCTTTTTGTGATTCTCGTAGAGGGCGGTGAGGAGCTTCTTCTCGGCGTCCTTGGGTTCGCGGGCGAGCGCGGTCTGGTAGGCGAAGTTGAGCCTGGCGTCGATGCTGTCGCCGCCGTGGGCGATGACGCGTTCCGCGAAGACCCGCGCGGCTTCGACGTAGCTGGGGTCGTTGAGCAGCGTCAAGGCCTGCAGCGGCGTGTTGGAGGTGGGCCGCTCGGCGGTGCATTCCTCGCGGCTGGGGGCGTCGAATGCCTTGAGCATGGGGTGCAGGAAGGTGCGCTGCCAGTGGGTGTAGAGTCCGCGGCGATACTGGTTGCTGCCGGAGTCATGCTTGTAGGTGCGCTTGGGGAAGTTCAACTGCGCGTAGTAGTCCGCCGGTTGGTAGGGCTTCACACTCTTACCGCCGAGCTTTTCCACCAACAGTCCGCTGACGGCGAGCGCATTGTCGCGAACCATCTCGGCGTCGAGGCGGATGCGCGACTGCCGGGCGAGCAGCCGGTTGTAGGGATCGCGCTCATCCAGCATCGGCGAGCCCTTGGATGACTGTCGATAGGTCGCCGACATGACGATCTGCTTGATCGCGCGCTTGATGTCCCAGCCGCTGTCCATGAAATCGACGGCCATCCAGTCGAGCAGCGCCTGGTGCGTGGGCGCCTCGCCCTGGGAGCCGAGGTCGTCGAGAATCTTCGAAATCCCCGTGCCGAAATACATCTTCCACAGGCGGTTCATGAACACCCGCGCGGTGAGCGGGTTGTCGCGCGAAACCAGCCAGTTGGCGAGGTCGAGGCGGGTCAACCGCGCGTCCTTCGAACTGCGCGGGCCATTCAGGAAGCGCGGCGTCGCGGGCGTGACCTCGGGGCCGGACTGGTCGAGCCAGTTGCCGCGCGGCAGGACGCGGATCTCGCGGGGCTTGTCACGCTTGCGCGAAACCAGGGTCGTCACGATCGTCTTGTCGAAGGCGGCGCGATCCTTCTGCTGCTTGGCCAATTCAGCGCGGGCCGGATTGAGCAGCGGCGTGATGCTGCGGAAGTGTTTGGCCAGTTCCACCTTGTCCTCGGGCTTCCGCTCGCCGTCCTTCGCGCGAATGATCTGCCAACGCTTTTGCGGCATGGCAAACCTGTCGAAAGTCGGTCGCTCCGCCGAACTGACATTGATTCGGAAGCGCCCAATCACGTGGTTCTTCTGCTTGGACTCGTGCTTGAGGCGAACGATCAGCTTCATTCCGGGGCCGGCCTTCAACGGTTGGGCGAAGGTAAAGACCGCCTTGCGCGTCTCCTTCTTGGTGTGTCCGTCCACAGCCCAACCCGTGTCCTTCTTGCCGTCGATGGCCTTGGCGATTTCAAAGCCCTTCTGCGAATAGTCAGCGACAGCCGAGCTGAGCTTCACCTTGGCGGGTTTGTCCGAACCCGGCGTCAACGCCTCGACCTCGAATCCGGTCAGGATGAAGTTGCCGCCGTTCATGCCGACCTTCTTCTTGTCGCCCTTGCCGGTGGCGAGCGTTTCGAGCATCAGGCCCGTGACGACTTGACGGTCGGTCGCCAGTGTGACGGTGAAGTTGTCGTGCGCGATCTTGTCGCCGATGGCGCGGACGGAATAGTTGGGATTGCGACGAAGCTCCGCGCCCTTCTCCGCCTTGGCTTCAAGCGGCTTGAGCGGTTGCCAGGCGAGCTGGAGGTTGGCGCGCAGATCGCGGAAACGCTGCTCCCATTCGCGCTGCGCCCGGTCCAGTTCCGGAGTCTGGGTGTTGAGGACCTTTTCCAACCGGGCGATCTCGCCGTCGAATTGTTTCATGCGCGCGGTCTCTTCCGGAGTGGGAAGCTGCATGCTGGGCCCCCAACGACCATCGCGATTGGCGCCGCCGTAGAATCCCTTTTCATCGAGGTCGGCGAAGAAGGATTCCAGCGAATAGAAATCCTCCATGGTGTAGGGATCGAACTTGTGGTCGTGGCATTCGGCGCAGCCGGTGGTCGAGCCGAGCCAGGTCGTGCCGGTCGTGCGGACGCGGTCGGCGGCGTACTTGGCCAGGTATTCCTTGTCCTGGGCTCCGCCCTCCGCGGTGATCATGAGCAACCGGTTGTAGCCCGAGGCGACCAGTTGTTCGCGCGTCGGGTTCTTGAGCAGGTCGCCGGCAAGCTGCTCGCGGGTGAAACGATCGAAGGGCATGTTGTCGTTGAAGGCGCGGATCACGTAATCGCGATAGGGCCAGACGCTGTAATCCTGGTCGCCGTGATAACCGACCGTGTCGGCGTAGCGCACCAGGTCCAGCCAATGCATCGCCATGCGCTCGCCGTAACGCGGGCTGCGCAGCAAACGATCGACCACCTTCTCGAAGGCATTCGGGCCCTTGTCATCGACAAAGGCCCTGACCTCGTCCGGCGTCGGCGGCAGGCCGGTGAGATCGAAGGTGACGCGTCGGATCAAGGCGCGCTTGTCCGCTTCGGAAGACGGACTCAACCCCTCCTGCTCCAGGCGTTCGAGAACGAAGTAGTCGATCGGCGACTGCGGCCAGTCGGCGTCCTCGACCCCGGGCGCCGTCGGGCGTTCGGGACGGACGTAGGCCCAGTGCCCCTGCCAGGGCGCGCCCTGTTCGATCCATTTCTTGATCAACGCGATCTCGTCCTTGCTGAGCGACTTGCCGGATTCCGGCGGCGGCATGAGATCGTCGTGATCCGTGGTGATCATGCGCAGGAAGGATTCGCTGGCCATGGGGTCGCCCGGCACGATGCTGGCGACGCCGTCGCGATCGGCCTTGGCGTCGGCCTCGATGTCGAGGCGCAGCTTGGCCTTGCGCGCGGCCTTGTCCGGGCCATGGCACTGGAAGCAGGCGTCGGACAACAGGGGCCGGATGTCGCGGTTGAACTGGATCGTTTGGGCGCAGGCCGGCAAAGCCGACAACAAGACGCCAGCCGCGATCGCAGCAGGCAGGACGGATGCAATTCGAGTCATCATGCTGAGCCCCGAATCTAGCGGCTCCGCAAAAAATGTGAATCGTCTTTATGAAGGTGAAACGGCCCGGATTTTGGTCGGGGCGATCGCCGCGGGATAGAGTCTTGCGCGCGGCGTCCGATTCGTTTTGTCTTGGCCGTGCCCGGACGCCATTTCGCCGACGGGCGCGATGGAAAGGAGCCAGATCAAACCATGCCCAGCACGATCAACGGGATCGGAACCCACTACTACGGGAAAAAGAACCAGAGCCAAAGGACGGCACCATGCCCGCACTGTGGGGAGATGGTCGAGCTGAGCTCCTACGACACGCGTTTGTGGGGGGTGTTCGTGTTCATTCCGGTCATACCGCTCGGGCGCAAGCGCATCATCGATCAGTGTCCCCGCTGCACGCATCACGGCGCACTTCCCCTGGACGAGTATGAACAGCTGCGCGAGGAGGGAATCCGCAAGGCCATGGCGGAATTCAAGGCGGCCCCGGGCGACGAAGCCAAAGCCATCGAACTGCATGGAACGCTCGTCTCCTTCGGGCAGCGCGAGAAGGTGGAGCAGCTCCTGAATCATATCAAAACGCGCTTTCCGCACAGCGTCGACGCGCTGGTTTACGTGGGCGCATTCATGCATTTCCAAGGGCTTCCCCGGGAGGCGCGCGAGTATTATCGCAGGGCGCACGAGATCGATCCGAAGCATCCGGCGGCGCGTGTGGAAATTGCTTTTGAACTGATTGAATCGGGCGATCTGGATGGCGCCCGGGAAATGATCCGTTTTCTGGAAGAACCTGACGCGCCGCTTGAGCCCGGGGTTCAGATTGCGCTTGCTGGAGCCTATCAGGCCCGGGGGCGTCACGACGACTCGTTGAACCTTCTGAAGGCGGTCCTCGCGAAGGCTCCCGGCCTCGCAGGCGTCAAGGAAGTGCGGGAGATGTATGTGGCGTCGGAAAGGGCTCTGGGCGTCGAAGGGACTTCATTGCCGCCGGGCCCAAAGACGGGGAGCCCCGGCAAGTCTGTGGCCATCGGCGCCCTCATTGCCGTTCTGGTTTTTGCCGGCCTGCTGATCGCCGACCGCTACAAGTCGCGACATCGGGATCTCTACATCGTCAGCGGATTGGCCGGGCCGGCGACGATCAGAATCAATCGAAGGGAACCGGTCGAATTGACCGGACCGGGGAGAAGGAAGATACAAATCCCGGAGGGAAGCTGGACGGCTCATGTGACCGGGGCAATCGAAGAGGAGATTCCGTTCGAGATTGCCGGCGGGACAGGTGAACGTTGGTCCGACGATGTCGCCTGCGTCTTGAATGTCGGCGGACCGGCCGTGCTCCTGCGCGAGCGGACGGCTTACACGGCGGAGCGATCCTCGGCGACCGCACTGGACTCTGATTATTCCTACCACGTCATCTACGGAGAACCCTTCGTCAAGCAGGCCGGGATCCACTTTGTCTTCGAGCCTTTTCCCGCGCGATTGAAGATCGAAACCGCAGCCACCAAGGAATATCGGACGAGGTTGTCGCTGGTGGATCCCGAGAATCTGGCGGGGATCGTCTTCAATCTTTTCTCGGACGATCGAGCGGATGAGGCCGCGGATCTGGCTGGCTGGAGTCTGCGAAGGGACGCCGATCCCGACCTGCTCGATCTGTACCTGGCCGCCGCCAAGGCGGCGGATCGTGAAACGGAGGCCTACGAGATGCTCGAGGAAGGCGTGAGGCAAAGGCCGGTGCGCGTGGAATGGCATCGGACGTACCAGGGATACCACGAGAACCGGGGAGAGCATGCGGCCCTGATCCGCGAGTATGACGGCCGTCTTGCCCGGGAGTCCCGGAGCGCCGACCTGTTCTATCTACGCGGACGATTGGCGATGCGCGTCGAGGATGGCGGACGTTTCTATGACCAGGCTCTGGCGATCGATGCGAACCACGCCTACGCCCATTTTGCCAAGGGATACGGGCTCGCAGCGAAAGGCGATTGGCGGTCGGCCGAAGCAAGTCTTGTTGCAGCCTGCGCCGGATTCCCGGGGCGGGAGGATTGTCTGCTTTCACTGGCGGAGGCGCGTCTGGCATTGCGGGACTTCTCCGGACTCGAAGAGATCCTGAACGCGTATCTGGAGAATGTGCCCACCGCCTTCGAAGTCGCGGCCTTTCTGGCGATTGTTCATCAGGCCCAGGGAAAAGGGAGCGCCGTCAAAGCAACCGCGGATCGCTACAGTGAAGCGGTCGGCAGACTGACGCCCGTGGCGGCGGACCGGGCCATCGTCATGCACGAAGCGCATCGGTCGCTCCAGTTTCGCCTGCAATACGCGGCGGCCGACTTCGACAATCTGCTGATCGTCGCCAATCAGGCCAGGGATGGGCATCACCCGTATGAACGGTTCGTGGCCCTGCTCGAATCCGACCGGCTTGAGGAGGCGTCCAAGGTCGCCACCCCGGATACATTGGGTTCGATGGACCCGTTCAATTATCTGGCAGCCTCGCTCGCGTGGCGGGCGGCGGGCGACGGCCCTGCGGCGCAGCCCTGGGAGGACAAGGCAGTCGAGTTGCTGGCGGCGCACACGGTGGAATACCGACAGGTCGCCGCGTGGCTGCGGGATCCGGAGTCCGCCACGCTCGATGACATCCGCCAGTTGACCATTCAGCCTCAACCCAAGGCCGTGCTGCTCTGTGCGATGTTGTTCAAGAGGGATTCAATCTCCGACGCAGCGGCGTTCAAGGCGGAGGCGCGCAAGCTCAACGTCCGACCAAGATTCCCGTTTCATCTCGTTCGCGGGATCGCCAATTCCCGTTTCTGAAGTCCCGGTTCCGCACCGGGGCTGAGAGGAACGGAATCACGCGACCGGAGCGCCGAGCATTGCTCGGCATTGGCTGCCGATCCGAGCGCATGCCGAGCAATGCTCGGCGCTCCGGGAATTCCGGCCAGGCGCGCAATGTGCGAACAGTTGATTGGGGAAAGAGCGTCGGCCGCCTACCCGTCGCACCAACGGCGAGCGTCGCCGCCCTTGACGCAATTCCGATCCGACGCGCGGACAGGGATGTCCGCGCTCCGTTCTACTACTCCACCTTGGTCACGTAGGCGTAGAAGGCGCCCATGGTTTCGCCTTCGGCGGTGGTGAACTTGGCCCAGAGTTCATCGCGACCGGGCTTGAGGTTCAGACGGAACGTCACGCCGGTGGCGTTGCCCTTGACCGGCTTGGTCAATTCCTTGCCGCCGAGCTTCAGGTGCGCCTTGGCGGCCGCAAAGGCCTTGCCCTCGACCGCGCGGTAGGCGGTGTCGCCCGGGACGTCCTCGCCGGCTGGCAGGGAGCCGGTGATCGGCGCGTCGGCCTCCTTGGGCCAGCGGCGCAGTTCGACCTCGTATTCGCCCGCGGATTTCACGTCCACGGCCCAGAAGCCGGTGTTGGAGGGCTTCTTCTCGGCGTTGCGGATGTGGCGTTGGTTCCAGGGCGTGGCGCCGTCGGCGATCCAGTCGTGGCTGGTCATGCGCACGGGATTCGCCTTCGGGTGACCGAGGTAGATGGCGGTGGGTTGGCCGAAGCTGGGAACCAGTTCCTCCCACCAGGCGTCGTAGAACTTCGTCAGGCGGGCGACCACCTTGGGGTTCTGCTTCGCCACGTTGTTCTTCTGTCCGTGGTCGGCCTGGATGTCATACAGCTCCTTGCCGTTGATCAGGCGCCACTGGTCGGTCATCACCGCGCTCTTGCGCCACTTGATCGGATCGCGCACCCGCTGCGAATCGGTGACCAGGATCCGGTCCGGCCAGTTCTTCGCCTTGCCCTCCCAAAGCGGGCGGATGTTCACGCCGTCGAACTTCACGCCCTTCGGCGCCGGGACGCCGCAGTAGTCGATCAACGTGGGAACGACATCGACGTAAGAGGTGATCATGTCCACGTCGCGGCCGCCGGTGAGGTTGCCCTTGGGGTAATGAATGAAGAAGGGGACGCGATGGCCGCCGTCGTACTCGCTGCCCTTCTGCCCGCGCATGCCGTCGTTGAAAACCCCGGCCCCTGACGAGGTGCCGTTGTCCGTGGTGAAGATGAAGATCGTGTCGTCCTCCAGGCCGTTGGTGCGGAGATGCGCGCGCAGGCGGCCGACGTTGTCGTCGATGTTGGTGATCATGCCGTAGAAGTGCGCGAGCTTGGGATTCTGGTCGCGGTATTTGCGGGCGTAGTATTCCGGCGCATGCATCGGGCCGTGGGGGGCGTTGGTGCAGAGGTAGATGAAGAAGGGCTTGTCGTCGTTCTTCACCTTGTCGATGAAGCGGGTGGCGTAGTCGAAGAAAACATCGGTGCAGAATCCCTTGGCGGGAACGGGCTTGCCGTTGTGCCAGTAGGAGCCGTCGAAGTAGGCGTTGTCCCAGTAGTCCGGGGTCTGGCCGACGCCGCCGCCGCCGTGGCGCAGGACCTCCTGAAAGCCGCGGTCCTCGGGACGGTAGGGGTAATTGTCGCCCAGGTGCCACTTGCCGAACATCGCGGTGTGGTAGCCGCCGTCGCCGAGGATCTTGCCGAGCGTGACCTCGTTGGCCCGGAGCATGGAGCGGCCCATGATCGTGTGCCAGACCCCCGTGCGGTTGGTCCAATGCCCGGTGATCAGGGCGGAACGCGTCGGCGCGCAGGTCGGCGCGACATGGTAGTCGGTCAGGCGCACGCTCTCCGAATGCAGCGCATCCAGGTTCGGCGTCTGGATGATCGGATTGCCATGACAGGCAAGATCGCCATAGCCCTGGTCATCAGTGATGACCAGCACGACGTTCGGCTTTTTGGCCGCCGCCGAATAGGCGCAGGCCAAGACGAGAAGGAGGGAGAGGGCAGGTTTCTTCATCGGATTCTTCGACATGGGTGAAAGGAGGGACGATTTACAGGGGAATTGATTCAGTTGGAAAGGGGAATCAATCCAACACCCTGATCTTGATGTTCCTGAACCAGCAGGGGTCTTTGTGGTCGGTGAGGAGGATGTGGCCTTTGACCTTCTTTCCGAAGCCGGGCCATTTTTTGAACTTGGTCTTGGGGACCTGGTTCATGATCTCGGGGCTGCCGCATTCATATTCGAGGACCTTCATCCCGTTGAGCCAGTGCTCGACGTGGTCGCCCTTCACGACGATGCGGGAGGAATTCCATTCGCCCATGGGCTTGTTGGGCTTGTCCTTGCGCGGCTTGACGACGAGGTAGAAGGACGCGTTGCCGGAGTAATCGTCCTTCACGGCGGTATCGTCGATCATCTGGTACTCATGCCCGACGGTGGCCTTGCGCTCCTGGATGATGAAATACTTCACGCCGTTGTTGCCCTTGGGCGGCAGCTTCCATTCCCAGGCGAACTCGTAGTTCTCGTAGGCAGCCACGGTCATGATGTCGCCGGGGCGCTTGCCGGCCTGCTTGTGCAGGGTCCCGTTCTCCACGACCCAGCCGTCCTTGGGGAAGGTGTTCGAACGATAGCTGCGCCAGCCTTCGATCTTCCTGCCGTCGAAGAGCAGCTTCCAACCCTGCTTCTTTTCCTTGGCGGAAAGGGTGTTGTGTTTGGGCGCGGCGTGGGCGGAAGCAGCGAACACCAGCAGGGAGAGGACGAGGGCGGAGCGGAGGAGAAAGGGGGGCGTTTTCACGGGAGGGATCGTGTTCATCAGGGGCGGTTTTGTCGATTCGGAATGGCAGGCAAGAAGAAAGGCAGAAGGCGAACGTCAAACGCTCAACTCTCAACTTCGAAGTTCTAAGTGAAGTTTGCGCGCTTCGCGCGGATTTCTTCGTTTGGAGTTTGATGTTGAGCGTTGAACATTCGTCTTTGTCTCCGCTCCCACCCTGTTTGCGCCGGGAAAAGGCTGGACGCCGCCGCCGGGCTCGTCGAGAATCCGGTTTTCCTGAAAGAACAATGAAAGTCGACGTCTTCACCATCAGCGACTACGCCTTCGAGGCCGAGGGCAAGCTCAACATTCTCGGCACGTTTTCCCACATTCCCGTGAAATCCATCCCCCTGGTTCACGAGGGCATCTATGTGACCGTCCAGCTGCGCTTCTCCCGCGCGGAGGAGGGCGAGCACTCGCTGAACATCCGGATGGTCGATCCCGACGGCCGCGAGTTCGGCAAGCCGATCGACCACAAGTTCAAGGTGAAGTTCGAAGACGACGGCCCGGCCCACTTCGTCAAGTTCATCGGCCGGTTCCGGGACCTCAAGTTCAACAACTACGGCGAGCACGTGCTGGACCTCTCGGTGGACGGCCTGGAGGCCGCCTCGGCCCCGCTCTACGCCCGCAAGCCGGGCGTCGCCAAGTCGCACGCCGCGGCGCCGGCCATCTGATCCGCGCGCCTTCCCGGCAGGACCGGGACTTCCATTCGACCTGAATGCGGTCAGCGGCGCGCGCGTCCCTGATTCATCTCCTGCAATCCATCCACCACCGACATGAACCGCCGCCGACTCTTCACCCTGCCCGCCCTGCTGATCGCCCTGAACGCCCAGGCCG
The DNA here is from genome assembly GCA_038126035.1 of Verrucomicrobiales bacterium. Classification (GTDB taxonomy): domain Bacteria; phylum Verrucomicrobiota; class Verrucomicrobiia; order Limisphaerales; family JAYPEY01; genus JAYPEY01. The sequence goes on from JAYPEY010000139.1 coordinate 11,982, forward strand.
CCGGGGATTGGAACCAGTGGCGCGGGCCGCAGCGCAACGGCGTCCTGCCCGACAGTCCGCCCCTGGCCGACAAATGGCCGACCGCGGGCCCCGCCGTCCTCTGGGACAGCGAATCCATCCCCAGCAATGACGACGGCGGCCATGGCAGCGTCGTGGCCGCCGACGGCCGGGCCTACATCTCGGTGGTCTGGCACACCGACACGCCGACCGAGACGCGCGCCATCGACGATCTCGTCCTCCGCAAGCTGGGCTACCGCAGCGTGAATTCCCTCGGCAAGGAACTGGCCGCCAGGATGGAGGAGGATCGAATGAACCTGAATCCGCGGCTGCGCGGCAGCCGACTCGAGGCCTGGGCAAACGAATGGGTGGACAAGAACCTGGACAAGAAGCAAAAGCAGAATCTGGGCAGCTGGGTTGTCGGCCGGTTCAAGAGGGGCCGGGCCGCCATTTCGATTGAGACGCTGGAGAGGCTCAACGCCGTCCGCAAACGCCGTTTCGCCGACGAGGCGGAGATGATGACCTGGGTGCGTGAACAGAATTTTGGCGAGGACGTGGAGCGGCAGATCCTGAAGGCCGTGCCCAACACCATGAAGGTCGCCAAGGACACCGTGGTCTGCATCGACATGG
>JAYPEY010000140.1:0-12369 GCA_038126035.1 Verrucomicrobiales bacterium
GGAATGGGCCAAACCGTGGGGTCCAATCAGAAGGAGTGATTCGCAAGCCTGAGGCGACTGTCTCTTTTCTCAAGTTTCTCAAGATGCCGAAGTCGGGTGGGGCGGTCCTGTCTGGAAAATGGAGCAGCGCTGAAGTCAATAATTGGCATTCAAAGGTCAAGGGGAGCCATTCCCTTGTTGCAGCGCCTGAGTAGACTCCTGCACGCTTGAGAGAGCATTTATCTTGAATGAGCGCCGATCCATGACACCAATGCTGCAACCTCAAAGAGAACGTTTGAAACATTTTTTGAGGGACAAGAATTGCGGCGGCTTGCGCGTCGATCGATGATCCATTTGAACTCAATACCGTTATGATCAAAACAGCCATTACAGTCAGTCTTGTTGAAGAAGCCAAGGGAGGTCCTTTCGTCCTTTGGGACGGAGTCGAAAAGGGTTGCGAAACCGCCGCCGAACTTGGCTACGACGCCATTGAACTTTTCGCCCCTTCCCATGAGGCCGTGCCCGTCGACACGCTCAAGGCCCTGCTTGAGAAGAGCAACATTGGCCTCGCCGCCGTCGGCACGGGAGCCGGCATGGTGAAGCACAAGCTGAACCTCTGTGATCCCGACGAATCCAAGCGCAACGCCGCCAAGGAGTTCATCAGGAGCATGATCAACTACGGCGCGCAGTTTGGAGCGCCGGCCATCATCGGTTCCATGCAGGGACGCTGGGGCGGCGAGATCAGCAGGGAACAGGCCATCGACTGGCTCCGTTCCGCGCTGAATGAACTCGGCCCCATTGCCGGTGAGCAGGGGACCTTCCTGATCTACGAGCCGCTCAACCGCTACGAGACGAACATGTGCAACACGGTTGCCCAAGGCGTCGAGTTGATGGAGTCGCTCGACACCACGGATGTCAAACTGCTGGCCGATGTCTTCCACATGGGCATTGAGGAGGACGATCCCGCCGAGGCCATGCGTTCCGGCAAGGGCCATATCGGGCACGTCCATTTCGTGGATTCCAACCGCAAGGCCGCCGGCATGGGGCACCTCGATCTGCAGGCGATCGCGCAGGCTCTCATCGATGTCGAGTATCCCTATTTCGTGTCCGCCGAATGCTTCCCTGTCCCTGATTCCCTCACGGCGGCGAAGAACACGATCGAGGCCTACAAGAGGCTGTTTCCCCGATGAAAACCAAACTCATTCTCTCCGCCTTGGCGATCGGGCGTCTGGATGCGCCGGGCTTGAGCCCCCGTTGATTCCGTCAAACGGACGCCTTTTCATTGATCCAAACCTTCGCTTTGCAGCTGGGCGTTCGCGATTCAGAATGGCCGCGTGATTCGCATTCTGATTGCCGTGTTCGCCATCCCGGCCCTCGCATTCTCGCAGACGCTGAGTGACGGGGAGACGGAGTTCATCCGCCTGATTGGGCGCAAGGCTGGAGACGGCGTCAAGGTCATTCCGATTTGGCCGGGCGACGGGACGCCGCCCAATGTCTTGCGGAAACTCAAGGGAGCCGAATCCGTGGTCGAGCCGAAGCCTGGCAACCCCAGCATCCGCAATGTTTCAAAGCCCAGCCTGGTCATCGTCGCGCCGAGCGGCAAAGGCGGCAAGCGGACGGGCGTGACGATGGTCTTCGCGCCGGGCGGGGGATACGGCGCGTTGGGCGTCAACATCGGTCGCGACCTGCAGACGTGGGCCGACGCCATCGGCGCGGATTTTGCCCTGCTGAAATACCGCGTGCCGCGCGCCGCCAACGATCCCGGCCGCCGCATGCAGCTCACCGACGCCCAGCGCGCGGTCCGGGTTCTGCGGGGGCGCTCCGACAATCGGATCGTTTTCTTCGGGGCCTCCGCCGGGGGGCATCTCGCCTTCAATCTCGCGAACAATCATGCCGAGGAGATCGTCGCCCCGCTCGACGACACCGACCGGTTCAGCGCCCGCCCCGACGCGGTCGTGCTGCTTTACCCGGCCTACCTGACGCAGCCGATCGTGGGCATGAACCCCGATCCTCAGCTTCATCTCGATCAGGTCTCGCCCAAACGCACGCCGCCTCTGCTGATGACCGTGACGCGCCCCGACAAGTTCACCCACGGAGCCGTCAACACGATGCTGGCCCTGCGCCGGGCCAAGGCGTCCGCCGAACTGCACATCTATCCGGAGGGCGGTCACGCTGGCGGCTTCGACAAGTATCCGCTGATGGAGTTCGTCCGCCCAACAGCCAGGTTTCTTCGCGACCAGGGCATCTTCACCGTGGAGATGGCGAAGGTTTCCAACGAGTTCCTCGACCGGCTGGAATCCGCCTTTCTGAATCGTCCCGAGATCGCCGAAACCGTCGTCGGCGACAAGCCCATCAACAGAGCTCTTCCTCCCTCGGAATGGTCTGCGGGCGATCGCGCGCTGGCGGGACTGCGCGAAAGGTCCGTTGCGATCCTGAGTTTGTGGCCGGGCGACGGAACCCGTGAGGACGACCCCGCCCGCGAACTGAAGGAAGCCGTGCCGGACTCCTCCGACGGGCGTGTTCGCATTGGCGACGTCTCCCGTCCCACCCTGCACGTCTGGCGGCCGGAGCAGCCGGATGGGCGGGCGGTCTTGATCTTCCCCGGCGGCGCCTACAACAAACTGGCCGCGCAGCACGAGGGAACGGAAATCGCTCAATGGCTCAACGATCAAGGCATCACCGCTTTCATATGCAAGTACCGCGTTCCGCGCCGCGAAGGCATGGCCAAACATGCTGTCGCCCTGCAGGACGCCCAGCAGGCGATCCGGTTGATCCGCAAGAGAGCCGGGGAATTCGGCGTCGAATCCGACAAGCTCGGTGTGATCGGATTCTCCGCCGGTGGAAATCTGGCGGCGTTGACGGTCCACCAGGCGCCCAATCGTCGCCTGAAGCCGGACTTCGCGCTGCTGATCTATCCCGCCTACCTCAACCTCGAACGGGAAGGCGCGGAGCTGGATCCGGTCTTGCGCACGCTGCGCGGCCGCGCCGACTATGCGCCCGCCTTCATCGCCGTCGCGAAGGACGACCCGCACGCCGCCGGGTCCCTGCATTACTTCCGCCACCTCCAACTCCAGCGCATCGCCGCCGAACTGCACGTCTACAACGCCGGCGGCCATGGCAAGGGGCTCGACGTCCGCGGCTACCCGTTCTCCGCCTGGACCCGGGCCGCCGAACGCTGGCTGGCCGATCTCAAACATGGAACAACCCACATTCTTCTGGACCGCCGGAAATAGGCCATCCGGGCATGGCGGAGCGCTGCCGTATGCAATCCTGTTGTTGCTCGCGCGCCGGGGCGGGGCAATGATTGGACGAACAGTGAAGTCTGTTCAGAGACAGGTCCGTCCTGAAAGGAAACCAACATGAGAATTCACCGCCTCCATGCCCTCGCCGCGGCCGCCCTGTTGGCGGCGCCGCTCGTTGAAGCCGCTTCCCGGCCCAATATTGTGTTCATCATGGCCGACGATCTCGGCTACACGGATCTCGGCTGCTTCGGCAGCGGCTATTACGAGACGCCGAACATTGACCGTCTCGCCGCGCAGGGGCTCAAGCTGACGAACTTTCACCAATGCCAGAACTGCGCCCCGACCCGGGCGGCGCTTATGAGCGGCCAGCTTGGTCCGCGCACCGGAGTCTACACCGTGGGCGGGATCAACCGCTTCAACTGGCAGTCGCGGCCGCTGCGCCCCGTCGACAACGTCACCGAACTTCCGCTTGATCGCGACATCATCGCGAAACAGCTCAAGGCGGCCGGTTACGTCACCGGCATGTTCGGCAAGTGGCATCTCGGCCAAAAGGGGGATCACCTCCCCGGAAAACGCGGCTTCGACGAGGCGATCGTCAGCGCCGGACGGCACTACAAGTTCACCACCATCCCGAAGGTCGATTACCCGGAAGGGACCTACCTCGCCGATTTCCTGACGGACCACGCCGTCGATTTCATGGCCCGCCACAAGGACCGCCCCTTCTTCCTCTACCTGCCGCACTTCGGTGTGCACTCGCCCTACCAGGCCAAGGCCGAGCTGATCGAGAAGTTCAGGCGCAAGGCGTCCGTCGGCGGTCACAGCGATCCCACCTACGCCGCCATGATCGCCTCCGTGGACGAAAGCGTCGGCCGCGTGATGAAGACGCTCGACGACCTGAAGCTCGCCGACAACACGGTTCTCATCTTCACCAGCGACAACGGCGGCGTCGGCGGCTACGGGCGTCCGGACGGGATCATCCGCGTCGATGGCGACGCCGCAGCGGGGAAGAAGCAGGCTGGCAAGTCGAGGAAGAATTCCGGCGGCGTCACGGACAACGCGCCGTTGCGCAGCGGCAAAGGCTCGCTCTACGAGGGCGGCGTGCGAACGCCCTTCATCGTCCGCTGGCCCGGCGTGACCGAGGCGGGAGCCTCCTGCGACACCCCTGCCATCCACGTGGACATGTTTCCCACCCTGTTGGAGATCGCCGACGCGCCGAAACCACGGCAATTCCTCGACGGGACGAGCGTCGCCGGACTATTTCGCGACCCCTCGGCGGCGCTCCGCCGCGACGCGATCTTTCAACACTTCCCCGGTTATCTGGGCTTCGGGGCGGGCGGTTTCCGCACCACTCCCGTGACCATCATGCAGCGCGGCGACTGGAAGCTGATGGAATACCACGAGGACGGCCATCTCGAACTCTACAACCTGAAAGACGACATCGGTGAGTCAAACAATCTGGCCGAATCCAACGCCAAACTCGCCGGCGAGATGCACCGCCGCATGCTTGCCTGGCGCGAGCAGATCAAGGCCCCGATGCCCACCAGGAACACGCCCCGCAAGGCGCCCAAGAAGGTGAAAGGCAAAGGGAAGAAAAAGGCGAAGGATGCGGGCAGGTGAAAACGCTTTCAGCAGTCATGGCGCCGGGGAATTCGTGAACGACAAGGACATGCCGGCTTCAACTGTTTCAGTTGCGAAACAGCGAGGCGTTGGTAAGTTGCGCTCCAATGAGTGAAGGATTGAGGTTCAACGAGCGGAAAGCCACGCAGGCCGCTGCGCAATTGCTGGGTTTGCGCGGCGGTCGGATGAGCTACATGAAGCTCATCAAGTTGCTGTATCTTGCCGACCGGGAGGCCATCCTCACCTGGGGGAGGCCCGTTACCACAGATCGGTATGTGTCCATGGATCGGGGGCCGGTCTTGAGCCGGGTGCTGGATCTGGCGACGGATGGAGGGCTTCCCGGAGAGACGTCCGTCTGGTCCGAAAGCATTGCGGAACCCAGCCATTACGAGGTGGAACTCAAGCAGTCGCCCGGCGATGACGAGCTTTCCCGGGCCGAGACCAAGCTTCTCGCCAAGGTTTTTGAGGAGCATGGGCAGCGTTCCCGTTGGGATTTGGTTGAATTCACCCACACGCTTCCCGAATGGAAGGACCCTCACGGAAGCGCCATTCCAATTCACTACTCCGATATCTTGAAAGCTGGCGGCAAGACCGATCTGGAGATTTCGGCCATTGAAGACGAACTGGCTGAACTTGCGGAGGCGGACGCGCTGCTTCCTTCGGATTGATGGCCTCGTTGGGGGACAGTTTCATGCTTCCGAAACCGGGAGTAGAAACGGAACATCTCTGGGTGTTGATCACGCAGCCCGATCCTGGTTCCTTCCAGGCTGTCATGGTGAATGTGACCACCCAACGGCCGCATTCCGATACGACCACGATCCTGCTGCCGGGAGATCATCCGTTCATCAGGCAGCCATCGGTGATCTACTACGCCGATGCGCGGTTGGTGGATGTTCGGGATTTGGACGCCGCGTTGGAACGCGGGATGTTTCGCGGACACGAGCCATTTGATTCCGGAGTATTGAAGCGGATTCAGGCGGGGGTGGAGACCTCGGATTTCACTCCGAACAAGGTCTCAAGTTCTTCGAATCGGCGAAAGAGCGGGGGCTGGTTTGATAAGCGTGGCTCAGACGCGCTGTCAGGACGGCGTAGCCCCAAGTGTGCCCCAGATGACATCAATGTCCTCCATGAATTCCTCGTCGTCGTAGTAGATCGACATGTGGATTTCATTCCCGGCGGAAAACCCGAAGAGAGACACTGACCGTTGCGGCGGTGCGTCAGGCGATTCCTCGGTCAGGGAATAGCGTAGCTTGGTCCATCCGTCCGGGGTCTCAGCCTGTTGAAGATCGGTGGCTTCGGGCGACTTTGTTTGCAGGACGTTTTCAAGACGCGCTTGAATTGGAAGATCCGCGCCGTATGCGTTCAGCCAGATCGTGAAGCCTGGCCGCCAGATCACGAGGCTGCCGTCATCGACCCGCCGTAGCATTCGGGACAAGATCTCGAATGACCATGTTCGCGTCGCGTGGACCCGGCCGGCCGTGACCGGTTGCATGAATACCGTGGATGGGCGTTGGATCGAAGGATCGATCAGTTCCAGTCTCCCGTCCTCATTCCGTTCGATTTCTGTTCCGGGCGGGTAGGTCAGGAACGGGATGATATCCGGGTCGTAGTTGCAGATCGTGTTGACCGCGTAGACTCCGGAATTGTCCGGATTGTCGATGTATTCCTGAGTCTCTCCTCCGCCATAGAATTCCCAACCGCTGTCTTCCTCACGGTCGGGTTCCGTGCGGCGCATGAAATCGACGCGGTTCCCATCGAGGGTGATCTTGTCTGTCGCAATGGCGCCGCCAAGATTCGGAACCATGATCTCGATATCGTCCGGCTTCAGTTTGAAATTCTTCCCCATTTCGATCGCCTTCGGTTCCGCGAGTCTTGGTGGTTGGAGCCAAACCTCATCGGATAATGAGGGGGGAGGGCGATCTACTTCACCCGCTGCAGCTTCATGATGCGGCCATCGACGTTCCAGTCCTGGACATAGAGGCTGCCGTCCTTGGCCCAGTAGGAGCCGTGGGTGCCGCTGAAGACGCCTTCGACCCAGTCCTTCTGCTTCACGCCGTAGCTGCGGCCCTTCTTGGCGTCGGGGTTGTGGCCGAGGACGGCCATGATGGTGTTGCTCTTGTCGAGGACGACGACGCGGCCGTGCAGGTCGGGGACGGAGACATGATCGCCCTGGATGGCGACGGAGGTCGGCATGCCGAGGCCGGTGACGACCACCTCAATGAACTCGCCCGCGAGACTGTAGTGGAGCAGGCGGCCCTTGGGCTTGTGATTGCGGTCGCAGATCAGCAGGCGCGGAGGATCGTAACGGGTGTCCAGGGTCATGCCGTGGCAGGTGTTGAACTCCTTCAGGCCGTTGCCCTTCCTGCCGAAGTGGCTCTTGTACTTTCCGTTTTTGTCGAAGACGAAAATGACGTTGCTGGCGTAGCCGTCGGCCACATAGATGTCGCCGTTGGGCGCGACGGTGACCGCGGTGGGATTGTATTTGATCGGGTTCAATCCCGACTCCTTGGGAAAGGGGAGGTTCAGCATGATCTTGCCGTCGTTGGCGCGGAACTTGACGGCCTCGCGGTTCTGGTTGCGGGCGCCGTAGATGTATTCCACGCCGTCCTCCTCGCGGATCTCAATGTCGTGCATGCTCATGTATTCCGCGCCGACATATTCGCGGAGCTTCTTGCCGTCGGCGTTGAACACGACCACGCCCTTGTTTGCGCTGACGTAGACATCGCCGGACTTGCTGACGACCACGCCGCCGTGGGTGCTGCCGAGTTGGGATTCTCCCTTGGCTCCGAGTCCCCAGCCGGGAACGGTGTCAAACGTCATGTCGCCGCTGCCCATGCGGACGGGCTTGGCGCCGGCGGCGAAGGTGGAAACGGTGAATTGCGCGCAAAGGGCGGCGAGGGAGAGGAAGGCGAAGGTCTTTTTCATGTTGGGCAATGGTCTGTTTGGAAGCGTGAACGCTGAAGGGCAGGGGGGCGGGATGCAAGATTGAAATCGGAAGGGCTCCATTCACACCGGAGGCCAGGCCGCGCGATAGAACAGCGCCGCCGCCACGCCTCCCAGGCAGGGGCCGACGACCGGGATCCAGGCGTAGCTCCAATCGGAATCGCCCTTGCCTTCAATGGGCAGGAAGAAATGGGCGATGCGCGGTCCGAGATCGCGCGCAGGATTGATGGCGTATCCGGTCGGCCCGCCCAGCGACAGTCCGATCGCGAAGACCAGCAGGCCGACCAGCAGCGGGCCGAGGCCGACGTCCCAGCCGGCGTCGGGGTTCAGGTTGTCCGGGCGCAGGATTGCGAGCACGCCAAGGACGAGCATGAAGGTTCCGATGAATTCGGTGACCAGGTTGGATCCGGTGTGGCGGATTGCCGGGGCCGTGCAGAAGACGCCGAGCTTCGTCGCCTTGTCCTCTGTCTCCTTCCAGTGAGGCAGGTAGGTCAACCACACCAGCGTCGCGCCGGCGACGGCTCCGCCGAGCTGCGCTGCCAGGTAGCCGGGCACATGGGCCATGTCGAGGCTGCCAATGGATGCCATGCCCAGCGTGACGGCCGGGTTCAGGTGCGCGCCGCTGATCCAGCCGACGCAGTAGACGGCCATGGCGACCGCCATTCCCCAGCCGGCGGTGATGACGATCCAGCCGGAGTCGTTGCCCTTGGTCTTGGCGAGGCAGACGTTGGCGACCACGCCGTCACCCAACAGGATCAGGACCATGGTTCCGAGAAATTCAGCGAGATAGGGTGACATGGGGAGCGGCCTTTCTTCTTGAGTGAGCAGGAAAGCTAACCGGCGTGGATTCCCTCGTCCATCCGGAACTGCTGCAGGCGTGATCGAAGGGAGGGGGCAAACGATTTCGGGGATTTCGTGGCCGCGCTTGCAAATGCGTGGGGGCGGCTGGAAGACTGGGAGCGTTCCACCTTCGTGTGAAGGCGGCTACGTGGACTGCCGGCGCCAGCCTCTTTTGATCGCATGGCGCGTTTTCGCTCTTCACTGCCGATGATGTCGTGATATGGTGCGTCGGTTGTCAGGTCCCCTGGTGTCTCGCGCGCTTATGAACAGAACACTCCGATTCAACGGCCCCGTCACAGCCTTCCCGCTGCTGGTCGCCCTGGCGGCGACCGCGACCGCCGATGTCCGCCTGCCGCGCTTCTTCAGCGATCACATGGTTCTGCAACAGCAGACGAAGAACGCGATCTGGGGCTGGGCGGAGCCGGGGGAGAAAGTGACGGTTTCCGCGAGTTGGGGCGCTTCTGCGAGCGCAACCGCAAAGCTGGACGGCGGTTGGAAACTGTTTCTTCCGACCCCGGCCCATCGGACGGGGCAATCGCTGACCGTTCGCGGCGGAAACGAGATTCGGATCTCGAACGTCGCGATCGGCGAGGTCTGGTTGTGCGCCGGGCAATCCAACATGGGCTGGTCGACTGGCAATTCCTTCGGCGCGGAGGGCGAGGCCGGGGTGGATCTGCCTGGCCTGCGCATCTATCGATCCGAACGCGAGCATTGGCATGAGCCGCTGGAGGAGAATCGCGATCGGTTGGCGCGTTGGAAGCCCTGCGATCCCAAGGCGGCGGCGGAGACCTCGGCGGTGGCCTATTACTTTGGCAAGACGCTGCACCAGAAGCTCGGCGTTCCGGTCGGCATCATTCAGCGCGCCTACGCGGGCACTCCCATCGAGGGCTGGATGCCTTGGGGTGTTCAGGCGGACGATCCGCGCGCCGGCGCGCACAAGCAACGCTACGACGACAATGCGCAACGCATCGTTGCTCGCGACGCCAATGCCGGAAAGGCGGCCTTGGACGCCTTCGCCAGAGAACTCGCCGAATACAACGCGCGCATCGACGCCGGCGAGACGATGAAGAACGCGTTCAGGCAGTTGGCCCCGCCAATCGTCACCAAACCGGCCGACCTCGGGCACCAGTATCCGGCGCACATCTACAACGCGATGATTCACCCGATCCGTCCCTACGGCATTCGCGGGATGATCTGGTATCAGGGGGAACGCAATTCCAAGAACGCGCCGCAGGCCTTTCACTATCGCGAGCAACTCGCGCGTCTGATCCGGCATTACCGGGAATCCTGGAACAGGGAGTCCGAAGGCAATGTGGCGAAGGACTTTCCGTTCCAGTTCACCCAGCTTCCCGGTTGGAGCCCCGCGCAGACCCAACCGGTCGAAGGCGTGGAGGCGCCATGGGTCGTGAATCGCGAATCGATGCGGTTGGTCGAACGCGACGTTCCGAACACGGCCATGGCGGTCGTGATCGACACCGGCGACGCGGTGGAGCTGCATCCGAAGAACAAGCAGCCCGTCGGCATCCGGCACGCGTTGCTGGCCTTGGCGAACACCTATGGGCGGAAGGTCGTTGGTTCCGGGCCGCGCTTCGAGTCGTTCGCGGTGAAGGACGACAAGGCTGTTCTACAGTTCGGCTTGGTTGGCGGCGGATTGATGGCGGGTCGTGAGGGCGAATTGGATTCCTTCGCCATTGCCGGCGAGGATCGTGAATGGCATTGGGCCAGGGCGGAGATTGAGGGCGATACGGTCGTGGCCTCCTCGCCGAAGGTCCGACGTCCCAAGGCCGTGCGTTACGCCTGGGCGATGAATCCCTCGCAACGCAACCTGCTCTACAATCGCGCGGGGCTGCCCGCTTCGCCCTTTCGCACGGACGACTGGCCGTTGTTCGATCCGGATGCGGACCTGGTCGAGGTCCTCAAGCCGGGCAAGCCGGAAGGCTATGTCGCCGTGGATTGGAAGCGCCCTGTCATGGTCGCGGCGCCGGAAACGACGGTCGTGTCCGCAGTCGCGCCAAGGCCTGTTTCGCCCACTCCGGTTGAGCCTTCGCAGAAGAAGCCCGCCCGTCCCGCGCCGGCCGACGGCCTTGCCCCGGAAGTCACGGACCTGAATGCCAAGGATGTTTCTTGGGCGCTGGAGGCGAAGCTCCCCGATCTGGAAGAGCCCTTCATCAATCCGAGGCCCAACAACCGCGACGACGGCATTTCCGTCGCGCCCCTCACCCGGCAGCACGGCGACCGCCGGGCGATCCTGCGGTTCGCCCGCGAACTGGCTGCCGGACAGCACGGCGAGATCGACAGCTTCCTCCTGATGAAGGACGGGCGGCTGCTCTTCGAATCCTACTTCCGACGAGGACGCGCGAATTACCCGCATTTCCAGATGTCGATCACCAAGTCCTACACTGCCATGGCGATCGGGCGGGCGATCCAGCTCGGGCATCTGGGCATGGAGGATCTGGATCGGCCGGTCGTCGACTTCCTCAAGAAGCTGGATTCAGCGAAGTTCGTTGCCGGGGCGGACAAGATCACCCTGGCGGAGGCGATGAACATGCGTTCCGGCATCCGCATCGACGCCAGGCGCGCGAGGGAACTGATGAAGAATCCGGCGCGGCTCAAGGGGCAGGGGCAGATCCAGGCGTATCTGGAGAACAGCGCGCCCATCCCGCCCGCGCCGCGTGAGTTCAAGTATCAGTCGTCCGATCCTTCGATCGCGATGCAGGTCCTCGAGTCGGCCGTGCCCGGTTCCGCGCGGGATTTCATCCGCCACGAACTGCTGGTGAAGCTGGGCATCACGAACTTCGCCTGGCAGGACGACGTCAGCGGTCTCCCCAAGGCGGCGGCCGGCAGCAGCATGCGTTCGCGCGACATGCTCAAGTGGGGCCTGCTTGTGATGAACGGCGGCAAATGGAACGGCGAGCATTTGATCCCCGAGGCGTTTCTGGACAAGGCGACCAGCCGCCTTCACACGAACCAACGCGGCGACAGCTACGGCTGGTTCTGGTGGCGACACGACATGGAGGTTGGCGACAGGAAATTCGACTGCATCAGCGGCCGCGGCGCGGGCGGGCAGTTCCTGCTCGTGTTGCCGGAACTGAAGCTCATCGCCGTCATCACCGCCCACAACAAGGGCATGGGCAGTATGTTGAAGACTTTTCCCGGGCGTGTGTTGGGGGCGTTGAAGGCGGAGTGAGGGGCGCTGGATTTGGTTTGTTCTCAGGTGAGACCGGTGAAGTCTTTTGTGGCGCTAAACTGACGTTCGCCACGAGGGGGCATCAACCAGGCCACCAGGTGATTCAGGCGCTCGGGCTTCAGGACATCGCTGAAGTTGCCGGGCATGAGGGAGAGGGCGGATTTCTGGCGGGTGAGGATGTCCGACTTCCTGATCTGATGTTGCTTGCCGGCGGTGTCGGCGACGATGAGGAGTTCGCCGTCCTCGCGGAGGGATCTACTGTGCCAATCGGCCGCAGACGCAATCATTCTCTCGTCAGGGGATTCCCCGTCGTGAGCTTGGGGAAGGCGGAGAAGTCCCGGTCGGCCGACCAGAGTTCATTGACGCCGTGATGAAGGCAGAGCGCCGCGATGCGGCAGTCATGGACGCGCGGCCCCTTGACCTTGCCGGCCGACGACAGGAGTCGAAGCTTCTCAAAGTATCCGTGGCTTTCAGCCAGGGTGGTCAGTTGTGGCGAGGCGATCAGCGAATCGAGAAATCCCAGCGCCTTGGCAAGGGAGGACGGCGGTCGGTAGATGCGGG
>JAYPEY010000141.1:0-12335 GCA_038126035.1 Verrucomicrobiales bacterium
GGTTGCGGGAACGAAAACCCAAGCTCCAAGCTCCAAATCTCAAAAAAGTTCCAAAACCCAAGCCCCAAACTTCAGCAAAGGGCGACCACGAGCATTTCTGGAACGTCAGCGATCAAGCCCGGCGACCGCTTTTGAGATTTGGAACTTCGACCTCCGACGCGATCTTTTATCCGGCCAAGGAGTTTCTGTTCCGGGCTGAACTCATCCCAGTTTCAATCATGCGCGGGGGCTGCGCTGATATCCGGCTTTTCGGACAGCGAAAGCGCTGCCAGACTTCCCGTATGTTCGCAGTCGCTGCAACAGAGCTTTCGATTGGCGATCTGATCGTCGGTCTGGCTGGCGGTCTGGCGTTGTTCCTTTTCGGGATGCGACAGATGACCGAGGCGTTGAAGACCGTCGCGGGCGAGGGCATGAAGACCCTGCTCGCGCGTCTCACGGCCAACCGTTTCACGGGCGCGTTTGCCGGAGCGTTGATCACCGCGGTCATCCAGTCCTCGTCCGTGACCACGGTGTTGGTCGTCGGTTTTGTCTCGGCCGGACTGATGGGGCTCTCGCAGTCCATCGGCGTGATCATCGGCGCCAACATCGGCACGACGATCACGGCGCAGATCATCGCGTTCAAGATCACGAAATACGCGCTCCTGTTCATCGGGGTCGGGTTCTTTCTGGAGTTGGGCGCCCGACGCGAGAAGCTGCGCCAGTGCGGCGTGATGATCATGGGTTTGGGGCTGATCTTTTTCGGCATGGGGCTGATGAGCCAGGCGACGTCGCCATTGCGGACGCATGAGGGGTTCATTCATTGGATGCAGAGCATGCAGAATCCGGGGCTGGCGATCGCGGCGAGCGCGTTGTTCACGGCCCTGGTCCAGAGTTCCTCCGCGACCACGGGATTGATCATCGTGTTGGCGGGCGGCGGTCTGATCACCCTTGAGGCGGGGATTGCATTGGTGATGGGCGCCAATGTGGGCACCTGTGTCACCGCGATGCTGTCGGCCATCGGCAAGCCGAGGGAAGCTGCGCGCGTCGCGATCGCGCACGTGGCCTTCAACGTCCTGGGCGTCTGCATCTTCGTCTGCTTGATTCCGCAGTTGGCCGAAGCGGCGCGGTTGTTTTCGCCCGGGTTTCCGGAACTCGACGGTTCGGAGCGTCTCGCCGCGGAGACGCCGCGTCAGATTGCCAACGCCCATACGTTTTTCAATGTGGCCAACGCGTTTGTCTTCATCTGGTTCACCGGTCCGCTCGCGGCGTTGGCCGGGCGTCTCGCGCCGGATCGACCGACCGTGAGCAAGGCGAAGGTCGAAACGCTCTATCTTGATGACTACTATCTGGAGACTCCGGCCATGGCGTTGGACCGTGTCCGCTTGGAGCAGGCCAGGATGGCGGGGTTTGTCCGTGAGATGCTGGATGAAATCATGCCGGCGATCTACGAGGCTTCGCCCGCGAAACTGGCGCAGGTGAACGAGGGCGACGAAGCGGTGGATGCGCTGCACGCGGCCATTGTCCGTTTTCTCGGACTTCTTTCCCAGGAACCGCTCGTCAGCCCCCACACGGAGGCTCTTTCCGACGGGATCGTGATCGCCAACTACCTTGAGAACATCGGCGATGTGATCGAAACCGACATGGTCGGGGAGGGGGAGGCCCTGTTGCAGAAGGATCTTTCGATCAGCGCCTCGACCCGGGAGATCCTGGAGCCGTTGAGGACCAAGGTCTGTTGGGCCTTCAGCGAGGTGACGGAGGCAATCGCCGACAACGACCCGGGGAGGGTTCATGCGGTGATCCAGGCGAAGAAGGAGATCAAGCTGTTGGCGACCCAGGCCAACAACCATCTCGCCAACCGCCTGTCGACGGCGCCGGGGGACAAGATCGATGTGTTCCGGATCGAGGCCGAGATTGTGGAGAATCTCAAGCGCATCTATTACCTCACGCGCCGCATCGCGAAGACGATGGAGGACAACCTGGGCACGGAAGGCGACTTCGAAGCGGAAGACAATTGAATCCGGGCTGCTTCAGTCTTTGTTTGGCAGGGAGTCTTTCAGCGCCCGGATGAAGTCCGGGCTGGTCCCGCAACAACCGCCGAGGAAGCCGGCGCCGGCCTCGATCAGCGCGGGGACATGAGAGACGAACGCCTCCGGCGAGGTGTTGTAGGTCGCTTTGCCATCCGTCATTTCCGGCAGGCCGGCGTTGGCCTTGATCCAGATGGGCAGGTCCGTCGCCGCGCGGAACTGACGGCACAGTTCGACGAATCCCGCGATGCCCTGTCCGCAATTGGCTCCAACCGCATCGGCCCCGGCTTCGGTCATCGCGTCCACCGCCTGTGCGACGGTCGTTCCCATCATCGTGCGGTCCCTGCCTTTGCCTGAATCGAAGACCATGCAGCCGACGGTCGGCAGGCCGGTGTCGGCGGCGGCTCGCACGGCGATGGCGGCCTCGACGGGGTCGGACATGGTTTCCACCACCAATGCGTGCGCCCCTCCTTCGGCGAGCGCGTGGGCCTGTTCCTCAAAGGCGGCCTTCAGTTCGTCCTCGGTGACGTCGCCGGACATGAGCAGTTTTCCGCTGGGGCCGATGGAGGCGAAGACGAAGGCGCGGGCGCCGGCGGCGCGGCGGGAGATCTCCACGGCGCAACGGTTGATCTCCCGCACATCGCCTTCATGTCCGTGGCGACCCAGGATGAACCGGTTCCCGCCGAAGGAATTGGTCAGGATCACGCGGCTGCCCGCATCGACGTATTCGCGGGCGACAACCTCCACGCGGGCCGGGTGTTTGAGGTTCCAGATCTCGGGGCATTCGCCGACGGCCAGCCCAAACTCCTGCAACTGGGTTCCCCAGGCCCCGTCGGTCAGCGCCGGGGCGTTCCTCAGCAGTTCGTGAAACAGCGTTTTCATTGTGTGGAACAGGCGTAGTCGAACATGGCCTTGACGTTTTCCTCGGGCGTTCCCGGCGGGATCTCGCAGCCGGCCGAGAGTATGAACCTGTCGCCCGATTGTCGATGCGCTTCGCTGAAGGCCGCGCGCACCTCGTCGGGCGTGGCGTTCTGGATGCCGCGGACGGGATCGACATTGCCGGAGATGACCTGCGCGGGGCCGACGCCTTCGCGGACCTCCGCCATGGTCTGCGGATAATCCACGTCCAACATGTCCGCTCCCAATCCGGCGATGGCCTCGTATTTCTTCTTGATGCTCCCGCAGATGTGCAGGCGGACCTTCGCGCCGGCTTCGTGAATGGCGTCGATGATCCGCTTCTCCCGCGGCGCGACTTCATCGGCGTAATACTTCGGACTGACCAACGAGGCGGCCGCGTCGCCGACCCCGATCAGGGTGGCTCCCGCCTCGATCTGCGCGCGGGCGAAGGTGATTTCCATCTCGACGATCCAGTCCATCAGTTCGCGCACGAACTCCGGTTCGGTGATGGTCTCCATCATGACCTCATTGATGCCGCGCAGGTCGGCGGCCTGGGCCATGGGGCCCTCCACCCAGCCCTGGATGGGAATGTCGTCGCCGACCTTCTCGCGATAGAGCCGGATCGCCTTGAGCCGCTCGGTCATCAGGCCGCCCCCGGCCGGATCGGGCTGCGTCAGTTTTGCGAGGTCGGCGGGGCTCTGGAGGAGGTGGTGGCGACAGGCGGGCGGTTGATGGTCGTAATACTCCAGTTCGGCGCCGCAGTCGTGTGTCTCGGCGAAGGGGAAGGAGCAGCAGGAGACGACATCGATGCCGTAGCGGTCGACCAGAGCCATGTTGCCATCGACCATGACGCGATGGTCGCGGCAGTATTGATCGTAGGTCTTTCCGACCAGGTCGCAGGCATAGACCATGAAGATGGGCAGGGCGGGCAGGCGGTCGACGGGTTCGCCATTGAGGCGGGCGTTGAATCGTTCGGTGGCGTTCATGAAACTGCGGAAGGCTGAAGGGGTGGAGTGTCGGAAGTATCGGGATTCGGACAGGGTGAGGATTGGGGCGACGGTGTCTTTGGAAAGGTCATTTCGGCGACATAGGCATCCATGAATTCGGGGTCGCTGCCGAGACCGACATGCTCGGCATTGCGGCGGATTTCATCCCAGGCTTCCGGATCGTCGTCGAAGAGGGCCATCTTGGCGCCCAGCAGGGCTGCGTTGCCGACGGGGCGCACCCGCTCCGGGGGCTGGTCAATCAGCCCGATGCGCCGGGCGCTGGCGAGATTCAGGTAATTGCCAAATGCGCCGGCCAGGTCGATGCGGGCGGGTGGTTTTTTCGGGGTTCCGTGTTGGTTGTTCAGGAGGCGCAGGCCGGCGGCGATGGCGCCTTTGGCGAGCTGGAGTTCGCGAATGTCGGTCTGGGTGAGTCGCACGGGTTCGACGAGGGCGAGGTTCCTGCCTCCCGGCAATCGTCCGGAGGGCAGGATGAGGTCCAGATCCAGGCCGGCGGCGACGGCGTCCACCAGCCCGCTGCCGCAGATGCCGCGAGGTTCTTCGCCGGCGATCACGTGGCAACGCATGGAGCCGTTTCCAATCGCCACCCGGGAGATGGCGCCCGTGGCGGCGCGCATGCCCATGGAGATCCTGGCCCCTTCGAAGGCCGGGCCCGCGGCCGTGCTGGCGCAGAGAATGCGGTCGCGGTCGCCGACGGCGATCTCGCCGTTGGTGCCGAGATCCACCAGGGCCGCCGTTTCCCCGCTTTCGTGCAGGCCGGTTGCGACGATCCCGGCCAGGACATCGCTGCCGACGAATCCGCCGATGCAGGGCAGAAACCGGATGAGGCAGCTGTCTGGCAGATCCCAGCCCAGGTCCGCAGGTCGGAGATCGATGCGGTCCAGGCGCGGCGATTCGAAGGGAATCGCGGCCAGCGGCGACAGGTCCAGGTCGCCGAACAGGTGATGCATCACGGTATTGCCGACGAGGATCACGCGGGTCAGGTTCGCGGGGTCTGCCCGGGCTGCGGCGGCCAGGTCGCCGACCAACCTTCCCAGTTGCGCGCGGATCAGTTTGACAAGCTTCTCCCGCCCCCCTGGAGATTGGGCGAACTCGATCCGGGTCATGATGTCGGCGCCGTGACGGGCCTGGTTGTTCAGCGCGGAGCGAACGGCGAGGACGTGTCCGTTCGAGAGATCGACCAGTTGTCCGACCAGGGTGGTCGTTCCGAGGTCGATGGCGATGCCGAAGCCCGAGCGGGGTTCGAACGGGAATCTGGAATTGTCGCCCAGGATCGGCGCCTCCCATTGCGCAAGTTCCAGGGTGACATCGGCCTGAGCCCGGCAGCGACAGGCCTGTCGCCAGCCGGCTGCGCGCTCCTCGTCATTCAATCTGTCCGAT
Organism: Verrucomicrobiales bacterium; assembly: GCA_038126035.1. GTDB lineage: Bacteria > Verrucomicrobiota > Verrucomicrobiia > Limisphaerales > JAYPEY01 > JAYPEY01. The sequence goes on from JAYPEY010000141.1 coordinate 5,285, forward strand.
GGGGCGCCGGTTTCCTTGAGGTCGCCTTCGAGCACGCGCACGAGGCAGCCGCGGCAGCGGCCCTGTCCGCCGCAGGGGAATTCCACGCCATGGGGGAACAGCGCATCCTGCAGCGGGGCGCCTTTCCCGACTTCCACCTCCCGTACGAGTGGACGCAGCGCGATGCGGACGAGGGCGTTCATGGTCTCAAGCCTTTTCCGCGCACACGGCGCCCTCGTCGTGGCTGGGCATGACTCGCCAGCCGGGCGGCACGATCAGGAACTCCTCCTCCTCCCATTGGCCGTTCAACAGCCGTTCGATGAGGGACATGTCGCCGTTCATCTTCTCGAAGCGCCAGCCGCGTTCCGCGGCGTCGTCGCGGGTCTGGCGTTCGAAGCGGTCATCCGGTTCCACGCCCATCTCGATGTAGGTGTATTGACTGTAGTTGGGCGCGGAATTGCCGAGGATTTCGAAGAGGTAGGCGCCGTTGCTTTCGCCGTATTTTTCGATGTAATCCTCGCGCGTCATGTCCAGGCCGTTGCGGCGGGGGGTGGACAATTGGGAAATGTCCTTCCGGTTCTCGATCCAGCCGCTGGTCTTGTAGTAGACGCCGGGATTGGCGTCGAAGATCCGGCGGTAGCGTTCCTTGTTGCCCATGAACAGGGTGATGCAGTCGTGGGCGCGCGGCAGGACGATCGGAATGCTGCGCGCGGTCAAACCGGCCAGCCCGTTGCCGCACAGGCCGTAACCAAAGACGATCGCGTCATACCGCGACTCATCGACTTTCTGCAGCGCGGCATTCACGCGTTCGAACATGCCGGCGCAGCCGATGTCGTGAAGCCCCTGCGGCAGGAAGCTGACGTCGATCTCGTTCGAGGCGCGCCCGATGGCGGCCCGCATCTCCCGGTGGAACACCCGGCAGCTGATCAATTTCAACCGCATGAGGCCGAGGCGCTGAAGTTGGCTGTCGGGGGCGTGGGTTCCGGTGGCTGCGCGCCCTTCAGGAAGGCGCGGGCCATGGCGACGGCGAGGCTGGCGTTCTCCGCGTAGCCGTCGGCCCCGATCTGCTCGCCGAAGCCCGCGGACACCGGCGCGCCGCCGACCATCACCTTCACCTTGTCCCGCATCTCCGCCGCGATCAGCGCCTCGATCGTCGATTTCATGGAGGGCATGGTCGTTGTCAACAGCGCCGACATGGCCACGATGTCCGCGTCGCGTTCGCGCGCCGCCTCGACGAATTTCTCCGGATCCACATCGGCGCCCAGGTCGGTCACCTCGAAACCGCCGCCTTCCAGCATGGCGGCGACCAGGTTCTTGCCGATATCGTGCAGGTCGCCCTTCACCGTGCCGATGACCACGCGTCCGGTGGGCGGGACGCCGGTTTCCGCGAGGATGGGGCGGATCAATTCCATCGACGCCTTCATCGCGCGCGCTGAAATCAGCAGTTCCGGAACGAAATACTCGCCCTCTTCGAAACGTCTGCCCACCTCGTCCATCGCCGGGACCATGTGATCCGTCACCAGCGAGAGCGCATCGACGCCCGTCGCCAGCGCCTCCTCGGTGATCGACTTGGAAACCTCCGCGTCGCCATCGACGACGGCCTGGTACAGTTGCTTCAGGTCCGGCATGATCCCGCACACATAGCGAAGACGGGGGACGCGGGCTTGACGATATTTGCCCAAAGGCGCCCGAGATTCGGTCAGGCCGTCAGGTGAAGAATCGTGGATATCCGCGTCCGCAGCTTGAAAGGCATGGCGCGAGCGCGTGATCGGAGCACCGAGCATCGCTCGGCATGGACGTGCGGTCCGCGCCTTGGCCGAGCAATGCTCGGCGCTCCAGTTGAAGATGAGGGGGGGATGGAAGAAGCGCTGCGGGAAACCAGAAGACCTGCAGCCTCAGCCGCCGGAGCGCATGAGGGCTTCCTCCTCCTCCATGGCTTCCTCGAGGCTGCGCGTGTATTCCTGCTCATCGAAGTGGGCGGTCGGTTGGTCGGTTTCGATGATTTCCTGATCGCGGGAGCCTTCGCCCACGGGTGGGGAGAGTGAAACGGTCTCGCCTTCGGAAAGTCCGGACAGGACCTGGATGCGATGGTCGTTGTAGACGCCGGTTGTGACCTGGCGGAGTTCCTCCTCGTCGCCTTCCCGGACGACGCACACGCGTTCGCCGTCGATGGAGGTGACCGCCTTCAGCGGCACGGTGACCACATTTTCCAGGTTGGCGATCTCGATGGTGACCGATCCGGACATGCCGGGTCTCACGTCCTCGGGGAGTTCGCCTTCGACGACCGCCTCGGTCTTGTAAACCTTCATGCCGGGGCGGTAGTACTGGGTCATGCCGTCAGGGGTGTGGGCGATCTTGCTGAGTCGGGCCGTCAGGAATTCGCCCTTGTAGCTGTCCAGTTCGACCCTGGCGGTCTGGCCCATCTTCAGTCGGTGGATGTCCGATTCATGCACCATGAAGGTGAGCTTCATCTGCGAGGTGTCGGGGATGGAAAGGACCGACTGGCCGTAGTAGACGGTTGTCCCTTCCTCGATGGGGCCCCGGCTGCTGGAGTAGCGGGTCTGCGGGTAGACCACCATTCCGTCCCGTTTGGCGCGGATTTTTGCGGCCTCGACCTGACCTTTGTACCAGTTCAGCCGATCCACCTCGTTGTCGTGGACATACTCGCGGGTTTTCACGTTGCCGCGGTATTTGGCGAGACGGGCCGCGGTCTTGGCCTGCTCGCGCTCGAATTCCAGTTTTGCCTCGCGCATCCTGGATTCGTAGCGTCGCTTCATTCGCGGGAAATCGTAGGTCACGGCGATGCGCAGATTATCGCGGGCCTTTTCGAGGGAAGCGGTCAACTGGGTCACCTTGAGGTTCTGTTCGGCCAGCGCCTTCTTGGTTTCAAAGCCCTTTTCCTCCAGTTTTTCGGACCATCCCAGTTGTTCCTTCGCCAGCAGCAGTTCCTCCTCCACCTGCTGGATGGCCAGCTCGAGGTTGCGCTTCTGCTGGGGCCAGGTCCCATCGACGTATTGAAGCAGGTTCGTCTCGGCGAATTCCATGTCCAACTGCGCGGCGGCGATGCGGCCGTCGGCCAGACTCTCCTCAATCGTCAGGGTCTCCCGGGCCAGGGTCAGCAGGTTGCCGCTCCGCTCCACGTCCAGTTCCTGCTTCTCCAACTTGTCCGCGACATAGGTGGAATCCAGCTCCACAACGATGTCGCCCTCCTTGACCATGACGCCCTCGGGTTGCGCGGAAATCACCTTGGTCGTGTAGCGATACTCGTTGTCGGTCACATACTCGCGAATCGGCGCCAGGGTCGCCTCGCCCTCCACCGAAATCCGAAGCATGCCCCGCGCGACGACATGGCTGTCCGCCAGATCCCGCGGATCGACCGCATCGGGCGACAGCCCGGCCCATCCTCCGGCGATGACCGCCGTTGAGGCGATCAGCCCGATCGGGACCCGGTTCTTCTTCGGTTTCGTGGTTTGATTATGGTCGTTCACAACGTTCTTCGGGCCGCATTTCCCGCAAAAAAAGGCGGCCGTATACCGCTTTCCGCGACTTCAATCAAGCTCTGACGCACAGTAAATTGCTCTATTCAAAGAATTTACGTGGGATCGAACCGGCTGGGGAGCCGAAGGAACGGCCGCCGCCGGGCTTGGTGAGATGGATAAGTAATGTGAATGCAAGCCGCTGTCAGAGAATCAGTCTCGCTTATGGATAGAGGCGACCAAGGCGCCATATTCGGGCTCGACTCTGCGAGCAGAGCAATCTGACTTCCGAAGTTGCGCAACACCCGGATGCGGCGATACCCTCATATCGCCACGCGCTACCCATCCCATGCCGATTCACCTTGCCAGCCAATCCCGCCGCGAATTCCTTGGCTCCCTTGGGGCGGGCGTCGGCGGCTTCTCCCTCCGGCCCGCCCATGCTGCGGAAATCGATCCGGACCTCGTCTACCTGCTCAACGACACTCACATCGGCGAGAAGCATCCGCCGGATTCCCCCGTTCCCAGCCATTTTCGCGAGGTCGTCGACGAGATTCTAGGTCTTGATCGCAAGCCCGCGGCGGTCCTCATCAACGGGGATCTGGCGTTGAAGGACGGGCAGCCCGGCGATTACCGCCATTTCGCCAGGCTCATTGCACCCCTTCGCGAGGCTGGCGTCGACCTGCACCTCACCCTCGGCAACCACGACCACCGCGAGGTCTTTTACGATGTCCTCAAGGGGGAGAAGCCGGAGAAGCCGCCCGTCGCGTCCCGTCACATCGCCGTGGTCGAGACCCGCCGCGCCAACTTCTTTCTCCTCGATACGCTCAAGGAGACCATGGTCACGCAGGGCGAGGTTGGATCGGAGCAGCTCCGCTGGCTCACCGCCGCGCTCGACGCCCGCGCGGACAAGCCCGCCATCATTGTCGCCCACCACAATCCGCGGCTCGGCGGCGACCCGAATCACTTTCCAGGCGGCCTGATCGATTCGCACACGCTGTGGGATCAATTGCAACCGCGTCGTCAGGTGAAGGCGTACACCCACGGCCACATCCATCACTGGAGCCTCGCCCGGCATCAGGGCATTCATATCGTCAACACCCCGGCGACCTCCTACGTCGGCAACAAGGCCGTCTCCACCACCGGCTGGACCCGGGCCCGACTTCGACCCGACGGCGTCGAACTCCGCATTTCCACCAACGACAAGGATCACAAGTGGAACGGCCAGGTGAAGGCGCTGAAGTGGCGGCGGTAGTGGGCGGTATGAGGCGTCACTTCTCGTCCTTAGGACTCGGGGCGCAACCTGAAGGTCGCGGCTACGGACTCGTTGGGGCCCTTTCGCGCGGCTGCCAGGCGGATTCGGGGGCGGGCTATTTCAGGATCTTGCGGAGGATGCGGCCTTTGGCGGAGGGGAGTTCGACGCCCAGGAGCGAGGCTGCGGTGGGGGCGATATCGAGATTGCGGATGGAACTGATTCGGGTGCCTTTCCTGACGCCGGCCCCGGAGGCGATGAACACCGCCTGCATGCCGGGATTGAAGGGCAGGTGGCCGTGGGCGCCGCGGGTGATTCCGACGGGACGGACCGCCGAATCGCCGGAGTGGAGCGGGTTGAAGCAATAGCCGGCCTTGGCGACGAGGATGATGTCGGGTTCACGCGGGTTTTGCGAGGGTGGTTGGTGTCCGTAGGCGGGGAAATCATGCGGTTCGAAGGCGGCGGCGACGCCCTCCAAGTCGCGCAGTCTGGCGGCGAGCGTCGGTGCGATGGATTTCCCGTCTTCGGCGGGCGAAGTGTAGACGAAGGCAGCGCCGCCCTGGGCCAGGCAGAGGGCTTTGCCGGGGCCGGGTTTTGTCCCGGCGGTCGTCAGGATTCCCTCCTGTTTCAAGATTACATTGGGACAGATCCACCGGTCGTAGGTGACGAATCCATGATCTGAAACAATCAGCCAGGTGGTTTTGTCCGCCATGCCCGCCTTGGTGACGGCGTCGATCAGGAGCCCGATCTGTTCGTCAATGAAGGCGCAGGCGTCGAAGGCCTCGCTGGACCGGGGGCCGGAGACGTGCTGTACGGAATCGAGGGTGATGAGCTTGAGGAGCAGTAGATTGGGGCGGCGCTTTCTGATGAGGTGTTCCGCGATCCTTGCGCGCATCCGGTCGCGGGGTCGGAGTCCGTCGAGTCCGGCCCGTTTCCAGGTGTGGCGTTGTTTGTGGGAGACGCCCTCCGCGTTCAGCGCCTCCAGCAGGCCGGGAGTGCTGCCGCGTTCGAAATCGCCCTGGAAGTCGAGGTCGGGGACGGTCCAATCGAGGGAGGGCGATGCGGCGGAGGCGGGCCAGGCCACGCCGGCCGTGGTGAGTCCCGCCGCCTTGGCCGCGTCCGGCAGTGTCGGCGCGGTGACGATTGCGCGGTAGTCGAGTCGGGGGCGGCATTCGATGACCCGGCCGGTATTGCGATCGAGGTAATCGTTGCCGATCACGCCGTGCTCGCCGGGGGGGAGGCCGGTGATGAGGGTTGTGTGATTGGGGCGGGTCAGGGTGGGGAAGGAGCATTCCATCCGGTCGGCGGTTGCGCCGTTTTGGGCCAGTTTCCGGATGTGCGGCATTTGGGCGCGTGTGTCGTGCAGGTATTGCGAGCCGAAGCCATCGACGCTGATCAAGAGGATCATGCGGTCTTGCGCGGCGGTGGCGGTGGTGAAGGTGGTGAAGAGGATGGTTGCCAGCAGGGCGGGGACGATACCCGTCCGCCTTCGCTTTTCACCTTTGGTGCGAGAGACAGGTTAGCCCCACCAGCGATGGTCCCGCTGTTGCGGCGCCAATATTGACATCGTTTTCATTCGGGCCTTAGTCGGCGGCGCATTTTGGGACCGGGGATATCGCCGGGCAAGACACCCCATTCAACACCTTGGACTCGTTCAACAATATCACCTCGGAATGGCTCAACCAAGGCGCCAATTCCGTGGCCTCGCTGCCGCAGTTTCTGTTCAATCTGCTGCTGGCGTTGGGGCTCAGCATGTTGGTTGCGCGCTTCTATGTCGCCTACGGGCGCTCGTTGTCGAACCGGCGTGAATTTGCGAAGTCGTTCGTGCTGCTGGCTGTGGTCACGACCCTGATCATCGTGACGGTCAGCGCGTCGCTGGCGTTGTCGCTGGGGTTGGTGGGGGCGTTGTCGATTGTGCGATTCCGTGCGGCGATCAAGGATCCGGATGAGTTGGTCTATCTGTTTCTGGTGATTGCGATCGGCATCGGGCTGGGGGCGAACCGGCCGTTGTTCACGGTGGTCGGATGCGCGGTGTGTCTGGCGGTGATCCGCCTGCAGAGGAACGGGCGGTCCGGCGACGACATGGATCACAAGATCCTCAGCCTGGGCTTTCCGGAGGCCGGGCAGTTTGAGATGAAGGCGGTCACGGCGGCGTTGGGGGAGTTCTCCAGGCGGTATTCGCTTCGCCGTTTGGACGAGACTGCGGATCGGGTGGAGGCGGTTTTTCTGGTGGCATTCAAGGATTTTGAGGCGTTCGAGTCCTTTCGCGGGCGGATGAAGGAGCGGTTCGAGGGGGTGGCGTTGACGCTGCTGGAACCCGGGCTCCTGGTCGAGGACTGAACCTGAT
>JAYPEY010000142.1:0-12060 GCA_038126035.1 Verrucomicrobiales bacterium
GCGTCGCGCCGCCCACGGCCGCGCCGGAGGTCTTGATGAAGTTGCGTCGGGTCGATTGGGGATCGGGTTTCTGTTTGTCCTGGCTCATGGCTTGATCGGTTTCGACGCGCCTCGGCGTCGAGGTTGCTTTTGACGATTGACGCGGTGAGGCTGCCCGCGGCGGTTGATTTGTTAAAGCCGAAAATCGGGGTGAATCCGCTCAGATGAACTTGGTGACGCCGGGCTTGGCCACGGGCGGTTCGGGCAGCGGCTGGTTCCAGTCGTAGCTGGGCGGGCTGAGGTCCTCCTTGGAGTTGATCGCCTGCTCCCAGGTCAGCGATCGGCCGGTGTAGGCGGACATGCGGGCCATGATCGCCATCATGGTGGACTTGGCCATGTATTCGCCGTTGTTGATGATCTCGCCCCGGCGCAACGCGGCATACATCTCGTTGTGTTCGAGCTGATGCATGTTGGTGCGCTTCTTGGCGAGGCGCTCGATCGGCTTTCCCGTCTTGTCGTAGAGGGTGAACTTCATCATGTCGCACCAGCCGTTGGAGCCGTGCGCATGATCGCGCCAGAGGCCGTCGGTGTTCGGCTCGTGCCGGGTCTGCGCGTAATATTTCACACCGCTTGCGTAGTCGAAGGTCGCGTTGAAGTGGTCGAAGACGTGCCCGTAGTCCGGCCCGGTCCGGGCGATGCGGCCGCCCGAGGCGATGCAGCTCGCCGGATACTCCCCGTTCATCAGCCAGGCCATCTTGTCCAGCTCGTGCACGAACATCTCGACGATGAAGTCTCCGGAGAGCCAGGTGTAGTAGTACCAGTTGCGCATCTGGTATTCCATGTCGGTCCAGCCCTTCTGTCTTGGGGCCAGCTTGGCGACGCCGCGACCGTAGCGCGTGGATTCGAGGGAAACGATGTCGCCGATCGCGCCGTCGTGAATCCGCCGCATGACCTCCTGCATGCCGGTCTCGTAGCGCCAGCAGAGGCCTGAGACAAGGGACACGCCCTTCTTCTTTGCGAGCTCCGTGGTCTCGAGAACGGAGCGCACGCCGGGCGCGTCGACAGCCACCGGTTTCTCGGCGAAGCAATGCCGGCCGGCCTCGATCACCTTGCGCAGCTGCTGCGGCCGGAAATGGGGGGTGGTGGCGAGCAGGACCACATCGCAGCCGCTGTCGATCACCTTGTCGATCGCGTCCCAACCCACGAACCTGCGGCCCTTGACGTTGAGTTTGTCGCCATTGCCGTCGGCGCCCATCTGTTTCTCGAGCGTCTGCAGGCTCTTGTCGATCTGGTCCTCAAAGACGTCGCCGAGCGCCCAGAGCTCCACATTGCTGTCGGCCTCCATGGCCTGGGCGGCGGCGCCCGTGCCGCGACCGCCGCAACCGACCAGGCCGACCTTCAGCTTGCTGCTGATCGGCGCGCCGAAAGAGGCGTTGGGAAACGGGAGGGTGGAAACCAGCGTTCCAGCCGCGACGGCGGCGGAGGAGGTCTTGAGGAATCGGCGGCGGGACGGGGTTGTCGGGGAGGAAGATTCGGCGCACATGACTTTCAGAATCGGTGAACTGGTGTCATTGGGTGATAGGGACGGCCCATGGACGCGTCAAGCAATTGACGATGGGGACCGACCGCGGCATTCAATGACCGATTTAACCCGACAGCGGGCGAAGTCCCGGGTCGCGGTCGACTCCGGTCGGCGCGCCGGGCTCAATTCTTCTCCGCCGCGGCGAGGCCCTGCAGGTAGTCGAGCAGGCTGGCGAGTTCATGCACGCTGAAAGGCGCCATGAGTCCGGCGGGCATCATGGAGGTCGTCAGCGTCTCGCGCCCGGCGATTTTCGACTTCTCGATCACGTGCTCCTGGGCGGCGATGTCGCGGAGGGTGATCTTGTCGCCCGCCTCGTTGGTGATGAAACCGGTCAGCGATTCGCCGTCCTTCAAGGTGACGTTCTGCGTGGCGAAGCCCTGGGCGATGGTCTTGTTGGGATTCAGGATCGCGAGGGCGAGGTCGGGGCGGCGGTAGATCTTGGCGATGTTTCCGAGGAAGGGCCCCTTCTGCGGCTGGTCCTGGCTGGTCGTGTGGCAGGCGACGCAGGCGGCGCGGGTGAAGATCGCCTCGCCCAGAGCCGGATCGCCCTTGGCCTTGACCGCGGCCTCGACCGCCTTCTCCTCGGTCAATTCCGCAATCTTCGGCGTCTTGTCCGCGCCCGGCGGCTGGATCCGCAATCGCTTCGAGGCGCCCTGCGCGGCCTTGGCGACCTCGGGATCGAAATCCGTCATCGCCGCGCGGATGCGGTCGTCGAGAAAGTGATTCTTCATCGACGAGGCCAGCTTGATCAGCGTGACCTTGCGGGCGGGATTCTGCCAGGCGACATCGATGGCGGATTGCGCGTAGGCTTTCGCCTCGAGACTGACGTTCTTGCGCGAGGCCAGTTCCAGCAGCGCGGCGTTGGCCCAGCGGGACTCGCCGGTCTCCTCCTCTGCGGCGGCGAGTCTGCCCAATGTCTCGCGTTGATTCTCCAGCCGCGGGTTCGTCAGGAAGGCCCGTTGCGCGGCGCCCTGTTCCTTGTTGGAGCCCTTCGCCCTGTCCAACGTCGCCAGCGCGGCGAGCGTCGCCGTGAGCGACTCCTTGTGATCGACCTTTGCCAGCCCTTCGACCGCCTGCGCCAGGACGGTCGGGCTCGATTCCGGATTCCTCGCCGCCTTGAACAACAGGGACTGCGCCTTCGCGGGAATGTCCGCGACGCCGGCCAACTGCGCCACGGCGGCGGCCGTGTGCGAAGCGTCCGCGATCGCCAGATCGATGATTCGCTCCAGCGCCTCGTCGGACTGGATGCGGTTGCGGTTCATCTCCTTCACCAGGGCTGCGGCGTCCGCGGGTTTGGCGGAATCCAGCTCCCGCTTCAGCGCCGCCAGGATCTTCTCCGATTCCGGCCAGGTGACCAACTGGTAGTAGGGGCCGCGGGTGTCGGGGCGGGTGCCCCAGCTGTCGCCCTTCCATTCCGCCTCGCGATGATAGAGGCGGCAGAGCGCGGCCAGGATCGCGGCGCGGGAGGCGGGTTGCTCGTTGCGGGTCAAGCGGCTGATCAGGCCATCGACGACGTCAGTGCGATGCAGGCGCATGAGCGCGAACGAGGCGCCCCTGCGTTGCGCCTCGGTGGAGGCGGAGGTGTCGAGAACATCGAAGCAGGCGGCGCTGGCGCCCAGTTTCGCCAGGGTGCGGAACGCCGTGTGGGAGATGACCGGATCGGCGTCGCCGAGATGGGCCGCAATGGCGTCCGCGGCTCCTTTCGCCCCCTGGCGGGCGGCGGCGACCATGGCCTCGACGCGCGTGCGCGCATCGGAACTTTGCAGGCCCCGAATGAAGGATCCGACCGGAGCCGTTCCGGGCCGGCCAGCGGTGATGCGATCGATGCCCATGTCGCCCAAGGCGCGGAGGACGAAAGGCTGCAGCGCCTCGGATTTGGCGAGCGGTTCGATGGCCTTGATCACGTTGTCGCTTTGATCGGCCTTCACGCCGCGTTGGGCGATCGCGTAGAGCGCGGCCACGCGGGAACGGAGTTCCTTGCGCTCGTCAGCCGCCAGTCTGACCAGGGCGGCTGTTGAGCGCTCGGTTGCCGGACGGCGCAGCAAGGCGCGTTGCGCGTTCAGCGCGCGGATGTGGCTGGGGGACTCCAGTTGTCCGGCCAGCTCCGCATCGCTGAGCTTGTTGAAATCCGGCAGTGGCTCCGGAGTGAATCCGGTCGGTTTCACGCGCACGATGTAGCCGACTTCCGGCCCCTCCCATTTGAAGGTCGCCGGGCCCTTCCAGCTGGCCTGATAGACGCGGCTCATGGCGTCGACATCGGCGTCGGTCGGCCGGGTCATCCGGATGAAGGGCTGCGGTTCGGCAACCTCCTCGAAGGTCGCTCCCCTGCGTTTCACCGAATGGCGGAAGCTGGCCGTCCGGCCCCAGTCGCAGGTGAACGGCGCGTTGGCCCATTCCGCGGGAAAGCCCGGTTCGTGGATGTAGACCGAACCGCAGCCGGAGCCGCCGCCGTAATCGGCCAGCGGCGCGATGTGCTCCTCGCCGAAGTTCTTGTACATCCGCGGATAGCCGTGATCCTCCAGACCGGTGAAGTGGTGGAAACGAACGTCCCAGCCACCGCCGTCGTTCGTGTTGTCGCGGGCGAACAGATCGAGCAGGGGGCTGGTGGGCGTGCCGAGGATGTTGCGCGTCCCGGTCGCGAAAAGTTCCAACCCGCTGCCGTCCGGGCGAAAGCGGATCACGCCGCCGCCGCGGTGTTGGAGATGGCGGCCGTCCGTTCCGACCGCGTCCATGAAACCGAAGTCGCCGCCCGCGATGTAGATCCAGCCGTCGATGCCGAGCTCGAGGCCATTGGTCGTGTGATCCGCGGGCCGCCCTTCGAAACCGAACGCGATACCCTTGATCAGAACCTTCGAATCCTCCGCGACGCCGTCCCCATCGCGGTCGTGATAGACGCTGATGTGCGGCGGATGGAGCAGGTAGAGCCGGTCATGATCCCAGATCAGGCCGCGCGGGGAATCGACATCCTTGACGAACTCTGTCACCTCGTCGGCCCGGCCATCGCCGTCCTTGTCGCGCAGGCGCAACACGCGACCGCGACCCGGGTCGCGACCCAACGAGCCGTTGCCGTCACTGGAAACATAGAGATCGCCGCCGGGCGCGGCGGCAACGTAGACGGGATAATTGGCCGTCTGCCAGGGCGCGAAAAGCGAGGTCTCAAAGCCCTCGGGGACCTTGGTGTCCTTCAGGATCGCGGCCTCTTCTTCGGCGCTGAGCTTCACGATCTTCGGCGCGACATTGCCGCTCTTGGCGTAGGGATCGTTGGCCTCCTTGTTCAGCCGCTCGACGGTCTTCTTGTCCTCGCCTTCGAGCTTTGGGTGGATGGACTTGATCCCCTTCCCTTTCACCGCGAGTTCCCACAGGCTGATCCAGCCGCCGCTGGTCCTGAGCCCGGTGACGCGGAGGAAACGCAGTTTCTTCGCAGGGAAGGCGTCGGTCGTGTTTCCGCGTTTGTCGTTGTTTGACGCGTCCTTGATCAGGTCCCAGGACTTCCCGTCCAACGAGCCCTCCAGCCGGTAGCCATAGATGTTGTTGGAGCTTTCCCAGACGATGGCGACCTCGGTGATCTCCCGCGGCTCGGGAAACTCGAGTTGCAGCCACTGGGGCTTGCTGCCGTCGGAGGCGCACCACCGCGTGCCCTTGGCGCCGTCCACCGCCATCCAGGGAAAGCGGCCGCCCTGCACGCTGCTCGCCGACATCCTGACCAGGGTCGCATCCTTCGGCGCGGGGGCGAGCGCGCTTTGGGGTTTGGGTTGTGGTTTCGGCTGTGGCCTGGCCTTCACGAATTTGACCTCGTTCCCGCCGGTATAAGGTTTTAACGACGCGTCGTTCAGGCTGTCGCAGGCCCAGAGGAGACCGCGCGTGATCATGTCGAGATAGCGGTCGTCGGCGACGGTCGAGGTGTTGTGCCCGAGGGTCGTGCTGAAGCTGCGGGCGCCCTGCTTCTCATTCGTCCAGGCGACGACGTAGGACACGTACTTCTCCTCGCCGTTGCGCTTGATGAGCTGCGTGCCCGTGGCGAGGGGGTGCGCGTCGAAGACCTTCACGTTGTTGTAAAGCTCCTCGCGGCCGGTGGTCCAATCCTTCAGGGGCGCGGTGATCGGATGCCCCTTGTCCACGAACTTGATGTCGATCGGGACCTGCGGGCCGTGGCTGGTCGACTGGATGCCAAGATGTTTGAACCAATCGTCCGTGCCGGTCCGGAAGCTGTGCATCGCGCAATGGAGATGCACGGCCGGGATCTTCCGATGCGCGGCGAGCACGCGCTTGAGGACCGCCAGGTCGCGGGCTCCCGCGGCGCACTCGTCGTGGATGATCACGTCGTAGCCCTTCGCCCAGTCGGGATTGTCGTAGAGCGGCAGCGGCGGATTGACCGACCGGTCGTCGGTCCAGACGACATCGACCCGCACATTGGCCCGGGCTTGGATGCCTTCGGAGACGACCTTGTGCTGGCCGGCGTAGTCGTGACAGCAGCCGCCGGCCACCATCAGCGCGCGCAGCGGCCTGGCCGACGCGGCATTCGCGGTGAAGGAAACCGTCGTCAGGGCGACGGCCGAAATGAGCGGAAGGAGATATCTGGGTTTCATCTGGAAAATGGCCGTGTTTCTAGACGAATCACCGGCTGGCGTCGATTCAATGTTTGGGGTTTTGGGAGAGGATGCCTAGACTGCCCGGCGAAATGGGATACGTCCTCGGCATTCTGGTTCTGGCCGCGCTCGTCTACGCGATCGTGAAGTTCGCGGGAGGCGGCGGCGCCGGCGCCGGCGGCGGCGCGGACGCCGAGATGAAGCGGTTGGCCAACGACGCGCGCATCGCCGCCGAACGGGAATACAGGCTGAAGCTCACCCACGACCGCGCCTCGGTGAGGGACCTGGAGGACGAGATCCTGCAGGACCTGCACCACAACCAGCTGATCACGCCCTATCCAGAGGAGGAACTGGCGGAGTTGTGCCGCCTCTGGGGAGCCTATGTCGGTGAAGTCCTGCGCCGCGTCCGGCCGGGCGTCTGGCGCGCCCGGTCACGACACGGCGACCGGCGCCCCATGCCCTTCGTGCTCGACCGCGACCACGAGGTGTTCCCCTGCTCCTGGGTCTACCGTCGCATCAAGCACGGCCCCGACTACGGCGTCCACGCCAAGGCCTGCGAATTCGCCGACAATCGGGATAATCCCGATTATGCCCTGAAGGGGGCGGAGTAGAAAACAAACAGCCCCGGCCGCGTTCTGCAGCCGGGGCGCGTCTTGAGCGCGAACGAATCAGCGTTCGGAAATATCGGCGGCTTTCCGGCCGATCGCCGCGAGTCCGTCGACCTTGGCGACCTTGGGCTTGCCTTCCTTGGCGCCGGCCCTGCCCTTCAGTTCCGCTGCCTGCCAGGGCAGTGATTTCTCGATTTCGGCCGCGGCGTCCTCGCCCTCGTGCAGCAGCAGTCGGCCGCTGTCGATCAGCCGGTCGGCGAGATGTCGCGCCCGTTCCAAACCGTGATTGGCCGCCACGGAATACCAGGCGTAGGCCCGGACCGGATCGGCCGGGGCGCCGAAAGTGTATTCGTGGGCGGCGCCGATCTTCGCCATGGCGACGACCGAGCGCGCCTCGACCGCCCGGCGATACCAGGCGAGCGACTTGTGGCGATTGCGCTTCACGAGCTGCCCGTTGAGATGAAGTTCGCCCATCAGGATCTGCGATTCGACGGAGCCTTCTTTCGCCGAGGCGAAGTGGCTGTCCACATAGGCGCGCATCGCCGGAGAATCCGTGGTCAGGGCGATCTCGTTGAGATCAAGGGACTCCGACGGTTCGGACTCGGTGGCGGCCACGGACTTGCGGGACGGCGGATTCGGCGTCCACTTCACGCGCAGTCGACGGGAATGGCCGGGATTGACGCTCCTGGCCCCGCGCTCTGAAAGGGCGGAATGCCGGCCGGATTCGTCGGTTTGTCCGGGTTGCGTTGAAGATTCGGCTGAGGCTGGAGCCGCCGAAAAGACGACCAATGCGCTGAGCGCGACGCCCACTGCGCCTCCGAGAGAGTTCGACCTACTTCCATGTAGCGTTTTCATAATCCGTTCCGTCTGAGTGTCCGAGGCCGTCTTTGGCCCTGTCTATCTATCGGAGCCCAGGGAATGGACTTGAGGAAAAAAAAGAGGCTGGGGGCGTCGGGACTGATCCCGTCCCGGTTGCCGGTCGATGCGCGATGACCGCCGCCGCCGCATCGTCGAAGGGCTTCACTTTGAGCAGGGTCGGGGAGCGACGCCGCTCATAATCCGATTCCGGTTTGCGCAGCATGAGCCCCGCGCCTCAGGTCATCGGTGAAAGGGCGCCGGCAGCAATTCCTTCACGGCCTCGACGATCCGGTCCTCGGCGTCGAGCGCGAGGCGGGCGGGCTTCTGGTAGTTGTTCATGGAGTCGTCCACCTCGTAGCCGCCCTCCTGGATGACGCGGCGGGAGGCGATGTAGCCGGGCGCGTCATTGGCATAGGCGGTGATCCAGAGGCGGTCGCCGGCGAGTTCGCGTTTGAGCCGATGGGAGTAATCGACCAACACCTCGCCCGCGAGGAACACCATTGCAAGGTCGTCGCCGAAGGTCCAGGTCTGCACGGGATAGGGGAAGGAGGCGGCCAGTTTCTCCCCCGTGTCCAGGCGATCCAGCAGGATGCGCGCGAAGAAGGCCGGGCGCTTCCTCCCCTTCAGGCGCCCCTGAAGCTCCTTGCGCGTCGGCACGTGATCCAAGGGCAGGTCGATCCGGCGCAGGCGGCAGACCGGCGGTTCGGTCAACGAAACGCGGTCCGCCGACAGCAGTCGGTCAACTTCGTCGGCGACGGCCTTGCCGTGGCGATTCACGACGCCGTTTCCTTTCACCTGGCCGCTGGGATCGGGGTTGGCGTCGCCGCCGCAACCGATCGAGATGAACGCCGTGCTGCCTGGATGCCGCGCCTCAATCTGCCGGACGGCGCTGCCCGCCCAGTCGCCGTGGATGCGGTTGAAGCGGCCGCCGTAGGTCGTGCAGTGGCAGGCGTAATTGCCCACGACCGCGCGCAGCGAGCCGTCGGGATTGCGGACCTGCAACGTTGGAAACGCATGATCGACCGGTCCGTCCGGGACGCGTCCGAACCCGGCCCATTTGCCGTCCTTCAGCCGCCGCCGGTTGATGGCGAAGGTCACCCTGCCCTGGTTCTAGGAGAGGCCGCCGGGTTGGCGGTTTCTGAGCGCCTCCAAGACCACGGCTTCGAGCCGGTCCAGCAACGTCGCGGTGTAGGCCTTGATCCGGTCCATCTGGTCGTCGGGCAGGTAGGCGGAGAAGTGGGTTTCGTTGAGAAAACCCGCGAGGCACGGACCGCAATGTGTGTGCGTCGCGCAGACCGCCAATCGCTCGCGCCGGACGCCCGCCTTTTCCAGCCGTCTGGCCAGCGGTCCGACCAGCAGTTCCGGGACGCCGATCAATTCCGCCACGAGCATCACCGCCGGGCCATCGAGGTCACGGTCGTCGCCGATGGCGATCGCGCAGGCGCTGGTCCACGCCCTCCGATTCGGTCGTGCGCGAGGCATAGCCGCAGAGGCGGATCGGGCCCTCGGGAGTGATGTCGGTCCTGGCGACGCCGATGGGGAGGAGTGCGGCGGCGTGCGCGGAGAAGCCCGCCGTCAGGACGAGCAGGGTGAGAAGCGAAAGCAGTCTCTTCATGGCTTGGCGGGGTCGATTCCGAGGGTTCTGAGCGTGTGGCCGAATATCCAGCGGACAAAGAGGTTCTCGCGTTCGTCGCCGGCCAGAAATCTCCGCATTACGGGAACGGCGGGCCGGGCGTCCGGGCCCAGTTGATCGACGACGTTTGCGGCGGCAAGGCGCACCCATTCGTCCCGGTCCTGGAGTTCCTTGAGCAGGACGGGCAGCGCGGGTTCGGGGAGACCCATCCGCCCCAGGGCCTGTGCGGCGGCGATGCGCACGTCCGCGGATTTGTCCTCCAGCAACCGGCGGACATCGTTGGCTGCGGAGGAGGCGTCGGAGCCCAGGTCTGCCAATCCGACGGCGGCCCAGTAGCGGACGGCGGCGTCGGGGTCCCTGGCGCGGCGAAGCAGTTCGGGCAGCGCGTCCGGGCCCTGTCCGACCAGCAGGGCCGTGGCCAGGATGCGCTCCAACGGGTAGCGGCCGCCGCGCGCGTATTCATATTCGGACGATCCGCGCGCCCGGCGGCGCAGTTCGATTTCGGGAATCAGGCCGGTGTCCACGGTCCGGCGGACCCAGTCGAGGTGGGCTTGCCGCAGGCGTTCGAGGGTTTCGCGCTGCGCCGGGTCGTCAGCGAGGTTGACCAGTTCGTGCGGATCGTTCCTGAGGTCGTACAGTTCCTCGACGGGTTTGGTGTCCGCCATGAAGAAGGCGTGCCCGCCGGAGAGTCGTCCGGCCGCGTGGAGGCGGCGCAGTTCCTTGGAAGTGTCCAGCATGTCCATGTAGTCCAGCCAGGGGTAGTGCGGAATGAACGGCAGGTAGTTGCGGTGATACTTGAAGCGCGCGTCCCGCACGGTGCGGGTCATGTCGTAGCGTTCGTCCATGCGATCCCGGATGCCGTGGATGTATCGGCGGGGTTCAACGGCTTTCGGCCCGAGAAAGGCGCGGCCCTGCATGTGTTCCGGGATCGGGACTCCGGCAAGGCTGAGCACACTCGGCGCGAAATCCACGAAACTGACCATGCGTTCCTGGGTCGAACCCGGCGCGGAAGGCGCCAGATGCCGCCACTTCGGCGGGAAATAGACCAGCAGGGGGACCTGCATGCCGCTGTCGTAGACGAACTGCTTGGCGCGCGGCAGGCCGGCCCCGTGGTCGGAAAAGAAAAAGATGATGGTGTCCTCGGCCATGCCCGCCTCCTCCAGTTCCCGGAGGCGCAACGGGATCTCGGTCCTGTCCATGTTGGCGATCAGGTCGAGGTAGCGCGCCCAGTCCTTGCGGATGAGCGGCGTGTCCGGAAGATAGGGCGGGGCCTGGATCATCGCGGGATCGTGAATCTCCTCCGGCGTCAGTTTCAGCGGTCGGCTGGTCTTCCCCCGGATGCGGCTTTCGTGCGTGTCCGTGAAGTTGAACACCCCGAAAAAGGGCTGGCCCGCCTTGCGGAACTTCCAGTGTGCCCTGGCCCCCTTGCCAACGTCCCAGGCGTCGGCGGGTGTGCGGAAGTTGTAGTCCTGCTTGGACTGGTTCGTGCAGAAATAGCCGGCCCGGCGCAGATAGGTCGGAAAGGGGCGGATGGATTCCGGAAGTGTCGCCGTGCAGCGCATGTGCTGCGATCCGAGCGAGGAGGCGTACATGCCGGTGATCAGCGAGGAGCGGGCGGTGGCGCAGACGCCGGTCGGCGCAAAGGCGTTGAGGTAGCGCACGCCACGCCCCGCCAACCGGTCGAGGTTCGGGGTGCGCGACTGGGAATCGCCGTAGCAGCCGAGATTCGGACTCAGGTCCTCACAGGTGAGCCAGAGGATGTTCGGGCGTTCGGCGGCGGGAATGGCTCGCGGAGCCGCGAGCGCCGCCGCGACGACCAGGAGTATCCACAGGAAACGGGGCATGGTCCGACCATGGGGCGTTCGAGGGAAAAGGCCAAGAACGTGTTGGTAAAATCCCGCTCGAAACGTCAAAACAGGAGCCGTCATTCTCCGAATCATGAAACTGAAGCCCCTTCCCCTCCATCGCCTCGCCGCCGTCGCACTGCTCGCAACCGCAGCCCTCGCGCAGGCGCAACCCAAACCTGAGCGCCTTCTGCTCTGGCCCCAAGGGGCGCCGAACGGCGACGGGACCACCGAGAAAGTCGACGTTCCGATCACCGTGCATCTCCCCGCGCCGGACAAGGCCAATGGAACCGCCCTCGTCATCTGCCCCGGCGGCGGCTACCGCGGATTGGTGACCGGCGGCGAAGGACACGGCATCGCCAAGTGGCTGAACGGACACGGCATTGCCGGAATCGTTTTGGAATACCGCATGCCCAAGCAGCGGCCCTTCGTCCCGCTGCTCGACGCCCAGCGCGCGCTGCGCACCGTCCGCGCCCACGCGAAGGAATGGGGCATCAAGACGGACCGCATCGGCATTGTCGGCTTCTCCGCGGGCGGCCACCTCGCCTCCACCGCCGTGACGCACTTCGACGCCGGCAAGCCCAAGTCCAAGGACCCCGTCGAACGTCAGTGCTCGCGTCCCGACTTTGGCGTGCTCGTCTACCCGGTCGTCAGCATGGGACTCCAGACCCACGGCGGTAGCCGCAAGAATCTTCTCGGCCCCGATCCGAAACCGGAACTGCTCAAGCTCTTCTCCAACGAGGAACAGGTGACGAAGAAAACCCCGCCGGTCTATCTGGCCCACGCGGTGGACGACAAGGTGGTGACCATCGCGAACAGCCGACAACTCCACGAGGCGCTCAAGGCGCACAAGGTCCCGACCCGCCTGCTCGAACTTCCCTCCGGCGGCCACGGCCTGAACGGATATAAGGGCCCCATGTGGGACGCCTGGCAGGCGGGCAGCCTCGAGTGGCTCAAGGAGCTGAAGCTG
>JAYPEY010000143.1:0-1395 GCA_038126035.1 Verrucomicrobiales bacterium
TCTGGCGACGCTCGTCGACGCTGTCCGGCGAACGGATTGGCCCACGGATTCCCTGCAAGTTTTGCCTTGCGGCGTCCAAAACGCGCGGGAGAAGCTTGCCGCCGTGCAATCCGAGAAGACAACGCCCGCCGACTTTGCCGCGATGAAGACGCGAGGGGAGCGGTTTGCCGCGTTGACGGCCTATGATTTTCCGATGACCCGCAGGTTGGACAAGCTCGGGATCCCGCTGATTCTGGTCGGCGATTCGCTGGGGATGGTTGTGCTTGGCTATGAGGACACGACGCGGGTGACGATGGAGGACATGGAACACCATCTTCGCGCCTGTGCGCGCGTGAAGCCCGGGGCGCTCTTGGCGGCGGACCTGCCGTTCGCGAGTTGCCTGACCCCGATGCACGCGGTTTACAACGCCAAGCGGTTGATCGCCGCCGGAGCCGAGGCGGTCAAGGCCGAGGGGGGAGCCGCCATTGAGGGACAGGTCCGGGCGATCGTGGCGGAGGGGATTCCGTTCATCGGGCATCTGGGCATGTTGCCGCAAAGCGTGAAGGAGGAGGGCGGCTACCGCGTGAAAGGCAAGTCGGAGGATGAGCGCAGGCGGTTGCTCGATGAGGCCAGGTTGCTGGAGGATTGCGGCGCATTCGCCGTCGTGCTCGAACTGGTCAAGCCGGCCGTGGCCGCCGAAATAACGAAAAGCGTTTCCATCTCCACCATCGGAATCGGAGCCGGTCCGCATTGCGACGGGCAGATCCTGGTGACGAACGATTTGTTGCGCACCTCCGGCGACTACATACCCCGCCACGTGCCCGAGGCCCCGGCCAATGTCGGCGAGCAGACGGATGCCGTCATCGCCGGATGGAAGACTTCAGTGGAACAGGGCTGACGGAACTCACCCAGGAAAATGGCGGCCAAGAAACTCAGTCATGTCGACGCCAAGGGCGAGGCCAGCATGGTCGATGTCTCCGCCAAGCCGGTCCAACTTCGCGAAGCCGTGGCGCGCGGCGAGATCCGCCTGCAGGCGGAGACCTTGAAGCTGGTGACTTCGAACAAGGTCGCCAAGGGCAACGTGCTGGCCACAGCCCGCCTCGCCGGGATCATGGCCGCCAAAAAAACCGGCGACCTGATCCTGCTATGCCACCCGTTGCCATTGTCCCACGCGGAGGTGAATTTTGAAATTCCGGCGAGCAATGACCGCATTGTCATCACCGCGTCCGCCAAGATCGCCGCCCAGACCGGCATCGAGATGGAGGCCCTGACCGCGGTCAACGTCGCCGCCCTGACGATCTACGACATGTGCAAGGCCGTGGACAAGAAGATGCGGATCACCAACGTGAAGCTGGTGTCGAAGACGAAGTCAGTGGTCGGTAGTCAGTAGTCAGTGGTCAGTGGTCAGTGGTCAGA
>JAYPEY010000143.1:1495-5283 GCA_038126035.1 Verrucomicrobiales bacterium
AGTCGGAAGTCGGAAGTCGGAAGTCGGAAGTCGGAAGTCGGAAGTCGGAAGTCGGAAGTCGGTTTTGCCATTTGCCATTGACCATCTGCCATTGACCATCTGCCATGAGAATGGCCAATGACCGATGGCAAATGGCAAAGCCTGCAATCCGCCATTGCCTCCCGGCTACGACAACACGAACCACGCAGCGCGCAAAACGAATTTATGAGCATCAAGACAGGCATCATCACCATTTCGGACCGGGCGTCGAAAGGCGAATACGAAGACCTTGGCGGTCCGGCGTTGAAGGAGGCCGTGGAAGGCTACGGCTGGGAGGTTGTGGACGAGGAGATCGTCGGCGACGACAAGAGCGCGATCCAGCGTGCCATCCGCCTGCAGGCGAACAAGGGCTGCGGGCTGGTGTTGACGACCGGTGGCACCGGCGTGGCGCCTCGCGACGTGACGCCCGAGGCCGTGCGCGAGATTTCGGACCGGGAGCTTCCGGGCTTCGGCGAGGTGATGCGGATCGAGTCGATGAAGATCACGCCCAACGCGATCCTGTCGCGCAGCATGGCGGCGGCGGTCGGGCAGACGCTGGTGATCAGCCTGCCGGGCAAACCCAGCGGCGCGGTGGAATGCCTGGGCTTTGTCAAGGGCGCCATCCCGCACTGCGTCAAGGTGCTGACCGGCGTTCCGACGAGTTGTTGAACCCCGGCAGCCAGAAGGCGTGGAAAGGCGCAACTCCCGGAGGCGAACCGTGTTTCATGAGATGGGTATGATTGTTCGATTCATGGCGATGGTTGCGGTTCTTGCGGCGTTTCTTTCGGGCTGCACCACAAAGAAGGCCTCCGAGCGCAGGCAGCGCGCGGCCTATGCGGCCGGGCGCCAGCATGCGGCGCTGCAGGCCGCGGAGAAGCGGGGCTCCGCGGAGGCGGAAGAGTCGGTCGTCACCTTTGCCGGAAGCGTGGTCAACAAGTCCATTCCTTGGCGCGAGGGGCTTTCGCTGGCGAATGCGATTGTTGAGGCGGGGCACAACTCCCGCCGCAGTCCGCGGAAGATTTTCATACATCGCCGCGAACTGGTGTTTGAGGTTCCCGCATGGCGTCTGTTGCAGGGCGACGACTTTCTGGTCGAACCCGGCGATCACATTGAGCTGCGGCGGTAGCCATGCCCTTCCTGGACCAGTTTGACGTCATCCTGCTCGACATGGGCGACACCTTCATGTTCGGTCTGGATCGCTATGGGGCGGAAGAGGATTTTCATGCGACCTATCGGGCATTGGGCGGAAGCCTGCTGGACGAGGCCGAAGTCGACAGGATCATTCGCGGCGCCGTTGAACGGCTTTGGCGCGATTATGCCAACCCGGAGAAGGAGGGGGACTTTCCGGTGTCGATGGAAGCGTTGCGCGACGCAGCGGAGGGAAAGGAGCTTCCGGAGGCGGAGTGGCGGTTGTTGGACCGCGTGTTCTTTCAACACGAGCGCGGTCATATCCCGGAAGAACATGCAGAGGCCGTCCTTTCGTTGGCGCGCACCCATACGCTGGTCTTGTTGTCGAATATCTGGGCGGATTCGACGATGTATCGCGAGCTCCTTCGGGAGGCCGGGCTTGAGAAAACATTTCATTCCGTCGTTTATTCGTCCGATCACCGTATGGTGAAGCCATGCCCGAGACTGTTTGAGATTGCGCTGCTGTCGATTGACGCGCCCCGCGAGCGGGTCGTGATGGTCGGGGACAATCTGAGGCGCGATGTGGGGGGCGCGAAGCGGGCGGGGATCGCGTCGGTCTGGATATCGTCCGGGATACAGGAAGGGGAGCCCGGGGAGGTGGCGCCTGAGTTGACGATCTCCGATCTGAGGGAGTTGGCCAAGGCATGAAGAATCTCTCCGAGACACTGCAGGTCGTCGATCAGAATTTCGTGATGAGCGGGGGGGGGCGGCTGCTTTACTTCGGGGGGTGCGACTATTTTCGCATGGCCTGGCATCCGGAGGTGTTGGCCGCGTTGAAAGACTCGTTGGAAGGCTGTGGCGTCAGCGCCGCGGCTTCGCGGGTCACCACCGGCAATCATCCTCTCTATGAACAACTGGAGAAGCGACTGGTCGGCTTTTTTGGCGCGCCGGCCGCGTTGTCCGTTCCCGCCGGATACATGGCGAATCTGTTTGTTTGTCAGGGGCTGGCGGGCGAAGCGACGCACGCCTTCATTGACGAGCAGGCGCACCCTTCTTTGATCGATGCCTCCCGCTTTCTCGATTGTCCGGTCGAGGGGTTCGGGCATCGGGATGTCGCGGAACTGCGACGGAAGCTCACGGCGCTGCCCAGGTTCTCGTTGCCGCTGATCCTCACCGACGGCGTGTTCGGTCAGGACGGCTCCGTGGCTCCATTGAAGACTTACGAAGCCATTCTTCCGAAAGGCGGAATGATGGTGGTGGACGACGCGCATGGAGCCGGCGTTGTCGGGACGAACGGACGCGGAACCCTGTCCGTCGAGGGCGTCTCGCGAAGGCGGATCGTGCAGACGGCGACCTTGAGCAAGGCGTTCGGCGTGTCGGGCGGCGCGGTTCTGTGCAGCCGGGAACTTCGGGAGAAGATCGTGGCCCGCAGTCGGGCGTTTCAGGGATCGACGCCGATGGCGTTGCCCTTGGTTGAAGCGGCTCTGAAGGCATTGGCGTTGGTGAAACGCGGCAAGGACCATCGTTTGAGGTTGACCATGAACGCGCACATCGCCCGCTCGACGCTGATGGCGGCCGGCCTGCCGATCGCGGACAACGGGAGCGCGATTGTCTCCCTGGTTCCCGGGCCGGGAGGGAGAGCCGGGAAACTGGCGCGACGCCTGCTCGCGCACGGCGTCTATCCGTCGTTGATTTCCTATCCCGGCGGGCCGATCGGGGGCTGGTTCCGTTTTGCGATCTCGAGCGAACATTCGCACGAGCAGATCCGGACGCTGACGGACGCGCTGATCGAGGGATGGCGGGCCTGAAGAGCCGGGACAAGGGAATGAAGAAACGGGAATCGATCTTGGTCATTCCCGTGTCTTCATTCCCTTGATGGATTCTTGGGCGGCGGGGCTGAGGTTGCGACGAAGCTTTGACAGTTTCCTGCAAACCCGCACAATCCCGCCCCATGCAAAAGCTTCTTGTTCTTGGCGCATTGATTTGTTGCGCGAGCATTCCGGCGTTCGGCGCGGACGATTACCAACTGGGCCCCGATTCCATGCGGAAGGACGGCGTTCCGCGCGGCAAAGTCGAGCAGTTCCAATGGACCAGCAGGATCTTCGAAGGAACGGTCCGCGACGTCTGGGTCTACACGCCGGCCGGCTATGATGGAAAGACGCCGCTGCCGTTCATGGTGTTTCAGGACGGCGGCGGCATGGTGCACGAGAAGCGTTCGTTCCGGGTTCCGGTGGTCTTCGACAACCTGATCCATTCGAAGGAACTGCCCGCGATGGCCGGGATCTTCATCAATCCCGGCGTCGTGCCGCCGGCGCGCAAGGGCGGCCAGCCCCGCAAGAACCGCAGTTTCGAATACGACACGCTCAGCGGTCAGTATGTGAAGTTCCTGTTGGAGGAGATCCTGCCCGAGGTTCAGAAGCGTTACCCCGTGAAACTGACGGACGATCCGACCGGACGCGCGGTCTGCGGCAACAGCTCCGGCGGCATCTGCGCCTTTACGGCGGCCTGGGAACGGCCGGACAAGTTCGGCAAGGTGGTCAGCCACATCGGCAGCTTCACGAACATCCGCGGCGGCCACAACTATCCGGCCATGATTCGCAAGACCGACAAGAAACCCATCCGCGTCTTCCTGCAGGACGGCA
>JAYPEY010000143.1:5293-11981 GCA_038126035.1 Verrucomicrobiales bacterium
ACCGATCTCGACAACATGCACGGCAACTGGCCCCTCGCGAACCGCCAGATGGCCGCTGCGCTCAAATACAAGGGCTACGACTACAAGTTCGTCCTCGGCGAGGGCGGCCACAACGGGAAGCATTCCGGCTCGATCTTTCCGGACACGCTGCGCTGGGTGTGGCGGGACTACCGGAAATGAGAAGCTCCAAATCCCAAGCTCCAAACTTCAAAAAAGCTCCAATGACCAAATCCCAATTCTCACCCACGACGCGCGGCAATGTCCTTCTTTGGAGCTTGAGGCTTGGAGCTTGTTTGGGATTTGGAGCTTGGAGCTTGGGATTTTTTCCCCCGTCGCTCTCCGCCCAACCGGTCCAACTCACCGCGGACCACCAACCACAGCCCGGTGTCCCCCAGGGCGCGTTGACCAAGATGTCGCCGTGGAAGAGCAGGATCTTCGCGGGCACGGAGCGGGATTGGTGGATCTATGTTCCCGCGCAATACAAGGGCGACAAGCCGGCCGCCGTCATGGTCTTTCAGGACGGGCACGACTATGCGCGGACGACCGGCAACTGGCGTGTCCCGACGGTCTTTGACAACCTGATCCACAGGGGCGAAATGCCGGTGACGATTGGCGTGTTCATCAACCCGGGGCACAACGGCAGCTACAAGCCGAAGAACCCCTGGCGCGTCAGCAATCGCAGTTTCGAATACGACACCCTCAGCGATCAATATGCGCGTTTCCTGTTGGAGGAGATTCTCCCGGAGGTTGGGAAGAAATACAGCCTGACGGATGATCCGAATCTCCGCGCGATCTGCGGGGCCAGTTCGGGTGGCATCTGCTCCTTCACGGTTGCGTGGGAGCGGCCGGACGCTTTTCGCAAGGTCCTCAGCACGATTGGAAGTTTCACCAATATCCGTGGCGGGCACGCCTATCCGAATTTCATCCGCAAGACCGAGCGCAAGCCGATCCGCGTGTGGTTGCAGGATGGGCGCACTGATCTGGACAACATTCACGGCAACTGGCCCATCGCCAACGAACGCATGGCGGCGGCCCTGAAATACCAGGGCTACGATCACAAGTTCGTCTACACTGAGGGCGGACACAACAGCAACGAGGCCGGGCCCTTGTTGCCGGAGGCGTTACGCTGGCTTTGGCGGGATTGGAAGAAAGCATCGAAATGAAGAAACAACTTACATTGGTCGCGTTGCTTGTGGCGGCGGGGCCGTTGGCGGCCCAGGACCTCGGCGGTGATCTCGCGCTGCACAAACTCCTGATCGACGGCGAGAAGTGGGAGCAGGTGGTCGATGGTCTCGGCTTTGCCGACGCGCCCTGCGGCGACGACAAAGGGAACTTCTATTACTCCGACATGCGGAGCAGGGAGGGCATCTTTAAGGTCGCGCCGGACGGCAGGATCACGCCGTTGTTTCCGGAATCGGCGGGCGCGCAGTCGATCAGCGGCGCGAAGTTTGGACCGGATGGGCGTCTCTACTGCTGCCAGGGGAAGAAGCAGCGGGTCATCGCGTTCTCACTGCCGGATGGGAAGATGGAGGTCCTGGCCGAGGGGGTGAAGCCCAACGACCTGATCGTCTCGCACGACGGGCTGCTGTTCCTGACCGAGACGCCGAAGAAACAGGTCACCCTGATCGACCTGAAGACGAAGCAGGTTTCCGCCGCGAGCGTGGGCGTGTTGAACGCGCCGAACGGTCTGACTCTCTCTCCGGGGCAGGATACTCTGGCGGTGTCAGATTACCGCGGCCTGCACGTCTGGACCTTCCGGGTCGGCGCGGACGGCAAGCTCGACGCGGCGTCGAACTACATGACCATGCGGACGAAGATTCAACCGGAGGCCGAGCGCGTTCCCGTGCCGACCATCGACACCTTCTCCCGTGGCGACGGCATGACCATGGACGAGAACGGCCGCTACTACGTCGCCACGGCCTTGGGCGTGCAGGTCTTCGATCCGACGGGGCGCGAATGCGGGTTGATCCCCAAGCCGAACGATTCACCGATGACCAGTGTCTTCCTCGGCGGCCCCGGCGGGAACAACCTCTACACCACCTGCAAGGACAAGATCTTCAAACTGAAGGTGAAGGCCAAGGGCGTGACGCCTTGGAAGGGCTCCATGGAGCCGAAGGCGGTTCCGTTCAAACGGTAGGGCATTCATCCGGGAGCGGCGACATTCCTGTCGTCGTGGCCGCGGCGCGGCCAAGCAGCGCGTTGGCCGTGACCGGCGCGTGTTGAATGTTTCGAGCCTCTGGAAATGGCGGAGCCTTTGTGCCCGCTTCGCGGGCAGGGCGACAGGAATGTCGCCCCTCCTTGGGAATCCCGTTCTACTTTTCCGGCCAGTCCAGATGCTTGTGGAGGAAACGGTAGGTTCCTTGGCCGTTGATGGTGTGCGGCCCGTTGAAGTATTCGATCTCCGTCCTTTCAGGAATTCCCAGGTAGCCATAGGTGCGGCGGATCTTGGCGTATTCGTAGGCGACCCATTCATCGGGGGCGACGCCGTCGTTGTGTCCGCGTTCGACCATGAAGGGGCGGGGCGCGAGCATGACGCCCATCTCGGCGTAGTTGTAGGTGTGGCCGAGGTCGAACTCGA
Organism: Verrucomicrobiales bacterium; assembly: GCA_038126035.1. GTDB lineage: Bacteria > Verrucomicrobiota > Verrucomicrobiia > Limisphaerales > JAYPEY01 > JAYPEY01. The sequence goes on from JAYPEY010000143.1 coordinate 7,872, forward strand.
AGATTTCATACTCCCCGGTGAAGACGTAGCTGTGCCGGCGATCGACGGTGGTGTTCTTCTTCACCCATTCATTGAAGTCCGCCGAGCAGATGGAAAGGGCGTAGCGGTCGAGCAGGGAGGGCAGGCGCATGGCGGACTTGCCGCCGTAGGAAAGGCCGTAGAATCCGATGCGCTTGGGATCGACGAAGGGTTGGTCCGACAGCCAGTCGAGAATGCGGTCGTGCTGGGCGAGAATGACAGAGAACAGCGTCTTGCCCAAGGGGTTCAATTTGCGCTGGAGGACACGGAAGTCGTCCTTGCCGCGGTAGGGGTTGTGCGGGGCGAAGGTGATGAAGCCGCGTTCCGCGAGCTTTGCGGCGAAGGCTTTGTAGGCGCGCCATGGGCGGCTCTTCTCGTCTTCGTCGATCACATGCTCGGGCAGTCCTTCGAGACCATGCTGACAGACCACGACAGGTCGCTTTTCTCCGGGTTGGAGATCCTTGGGCAGCAGCAGGTAGCCCCAGGCGTAGACGCCGGAATACACGTCCAGCACGACCTCGTGGCAGGTCCATTTGTCGGTCTCCTTGATGACGCGCGTGCGGGGATTGGCGGGGACGTTGGCGGCGGGGAGTCGGCCGATGACGTTGTCCCACATGTCCTTCTGGAAGGCCTTGATGTCTTTGGCCCATTGCTCCGGTGTGGCGGGTTTGATCTTGTTCCAGAAGGTCTCCATCCGGCTGTATTCGCAGAAGCGGAGCAGGGTTTGGGTGTAATCGACGAGTTCCTGGATCTGGCGTTTCTGGCGGACGCCGAGGTCGAGATCCTCCCGTGTGTCGCTCACCGGTTGGCCGGCGGGTTTCAGGTCGCCGCTGACGCCGAGTCCGGCGAGGAAGGGCTTGAGCGCGGGTTGCGAACCGGGGCCGATGGTGTTGCCTTCGGCGCCGTAGATCAGGGACAGGCTCTGGCTGAAGACCGGGCCGGCCAATGCGGCGGCGCGTTGGAACTCCTTCTCAACGTCGTGCACGGCCGGCGTGGCGATCTTTCCGGGCGCGGCTCCGGAGCGACGCCCCTTGCGGGGCGGGGGAGGACCATCGACCTGCGGCGCTTCGCTGTGTTCGACGACCAGCGCCCGTGGCGCAATGGCGGCGGCGAGTTGGGCGTCGGTGAACTCGCGGATCAATCCCATCACGTTGCGGTAGATGGGCTCAGACCAGACGCGCTCCCGCGGGCCGAAACAGCCGCTGACGAGGGTGGCGTCGATCCGCGTGTCCAAGGCTGCCGAGCAGAGCGCCAGCAATCCGCCTTCGCCGTAGCCCGCCACGCCAATCCGCGCCTCTTCTCCGGCGATGTTGGCGAACCAGTCGACCGCGCCGAGGATCTTTTGCGCTTCATAACCGATGACGTGCCTGCCCATTTCAAAGGCTTGTCGGTAGATCCATTCGCGGTGGGGCTGATTGGTGAAGATGTTGGGCAGTTCGCTGCCGGACCAGGTGTCGTCCCGGTCGATCAGCGTGGGGATGACAACGAGGCAGCCCTGCTCGGCGAGGCGGCGGGCGAACTGGTTCTCCGGTTCGATTCCGGGCAGCAGGCCGGCGAGCATCTCCGGAGTCTGGTCGGCGTCGGGGATTGCGACGACGTGCGCCTTGGCGTCCCCCTTGGGTTGGAGCAGCAGACCTTCGCCGTGGACGCCCTTCAGAACCTGCCAACGGACCACGTAGACGGAGTAGTCCGATGTCTCCGCAATCCTGGCGGAGGCGGAAGTCGAGCCGACGTATTCCAGCGCGGTGACAGGCAGGCGTTCATCCACGACGCCCAAGGCCTTGCGCAGTCGCGCGCGATTGCGTTCATGGGCGGCTTCGTAGGCGGCGCGGGAACTGTGATCGTAGTCCCACAGATCGGCATTGGCGGCGCGGGAATTCCGGATCTCCTGATCGAGGAAGCGGCTAATGCCGGCGACCATCTGTGCGGACAGATCGCCTTCCATGGTAAGCGGTGCGGATCCGGGAAGGGGCGCGGCCTGCAGGGCGAGGGGGATCAGTGCGGCGGCGGTGAGAAATCGACGGATGACGGCCGCGGTTGAGCAAAGAGACGGGTTTGGCATCCGGGAAAGGAATCAAAGCGCGGAATGCGGGTCAAGCGCGCTGAGAGAGCCATGCGCGGACGGAGCCTGAGTCAGGTGAGCGGATTCAATTCAGTTTCACCAGAGAGCCGTCGTTGAAGGCGGCGATTATCTGGCCCTGGTCCACGGCGAGGCCGTTGAAGGCGAGTTGGGAGGAGTAGGTCTTTTCCCAGGCGATCTTTCCGGTCCGGAGATCAATGGCGCGGATGAAGCCCTTCTTGTCGCCTTGATCGACGAGACCGCCGCCCTGCACGAGGAGATTGTTGCACACGACAAGCGAGGTGCCCTGGCTGCCGTCAGGGAGTCGTACGACCTTGTCCCGGCCATCGATCTTGGCGACGAGGGCATTCTGCCTTCCGCTGACAATTTCGCCGTCTTTCCAGGCGACGGTCTCGCCGGTGACGCCGGCGAAGCCGATCGCCTGAAACTTCCGGTAGCCGAGGCGCGTCCAGTTCCAGCTGTAAAGGCCTTCGTTGCCAAGTGTGAGCGCGTGGTCCTCATTGGCGACCTCCCTCTTGATGCGGTCGCTCTCCTGGCGGGTCGGGATGCGGCCGAGTTCCCTGGCCTTGGCCGCGAGGGCCTTCTCCAGGCGGATGGCCTTGGGGGACTTCACGAATTTTCCGGTGGCGGGATCGAGCGTGTGGTCCATGAGGCGGAGCAGTCTGCCTTCGAGGATGAGGGCGTCGTTGCGCTTGGCCTTGCCGGGGTTCACGCCGTTGCCGGTCTGGGGGATGGCGCGGGCCCAGAGAGGTTCGCCGGTCTCGGGCTCGAAGGCGCGGACGACGATGCCGCCGTCGGATCCCTGCGTGCGGCCGGCGGTGGCGTAGGCCCGGCCGTCGGCGACGAGGACGCCGCCGATCACGGGCCAGACGGATTCCAGCTTGCCGTAGGACATCATGCGCTTTTCCTCGGGGGCGATGCGGAGACGGTAGACCAGTTCCCCGGTCTTCACCTTGAGGGCGAAGACGTGGCCGCTGTGGTCGCCCACGAGGCAGAGGCCCTTGTAGGCGGTGGGCGGGGTGTCCATGCGACCGGCTGTCGTGAAACGCCAGGCGATCTCTCCGCTGTCGAGGGAGACGGCGATGACCTCGTTGTGGTCGATGTCGGCGACGATCGCCACCTTCTCCGAAAGGACCGGCGCGGTCAGGCGGCTGTTGAGGTAGGCGTTCCAGTCCCTGGCCACGGTTCCCGGCTTGAGCGGCGCGGCGACCTTGACGCTCCAGCTCTGGCTGGCCTTGGCGGAGATATCGGTGGCGACGGCGCTGCTGCGCGAGGCGTTGCCGCGAAAGGTGGACCATTCGGACTCGCGGCCGACCGCGTCGTCGCCCGCGCTGTAGCTGTTGAAAGGTGTGGGGCGGGCAGGCTGCTCCATTTCCGCCGGGGTGGGCATACGGCCGATGGAGGCGACGGCGATGAGGCCGGGGATCTGGCCGGGGGAGCAGTTGCACCAGTTCTGCGCGATGTAGCCGGCGCCGTAGGCAGGGACGGTTCCCGTGAGGCAGGCGGAACGGGCGCCGCCGAAGTTGAAGCGTTCGTTGTCCTTGTAGATTGTGCCGCCGCGGTTGGCGAAGTTCAGCCCGTTCACGCGGTAGTAGGGGGTGCAGATGTGATTGCGGAAACGGAAGAACTGTCCGTTGGCCTCCTTCAGGGCGGCTCCCTCCAGAGGCGCGCCGGTGGCGGCGGCGAGGGGGTGGGCCTTGCGTCGGTCGCCGGTGGCGACCGACACCGCGTTCCAGCCGGCGGCCTCCAGGTTGAGCGTCTGATCCTTGAGGCCCATGTCGGCCGCTTCTCGGGTCCAGAGCCTCCGACCGGTCTTGAGGTCGAGTGCGATGACGCGATTGAGCGGGTGTTTCAGGGCCGCGCCGGCAGGCTGTCGGCGGTGGTTGAGTTCGAGCGGATCCGGCGCGTCGCGGTTGACAATGTAGACCCGGCCCTCGGCGATCAGCATGGAGGTGCCGAGCAGGGCCTGTTTCCAGAGGAGCCTGCCGGTCTCGTCGTCGTAGGCCTCGACG
>JAYPEY010000144.1:0-11430 GCA_038126035.1 Verrucomicrobiales bacterium
GGGGCCCAATCAGCATGCTCGATGACTTTGCCAACGGGCAGGACATTCACGCGGCCACAGCGGCCAAGGTCTACGGCGTCGAACTGGACGCCGTGGAACCGGATATGCGACGCAACGCCAAGATGGTCAATTTCGGGCTCGCCTATGGCATGTCCGCCTTCGGCCTGAGCCAACGACTCGGCATCCCCCGCCGCGAGGCCGCCGAGATCATGGACAACTACTTCGAGCAGTTCCCCGGCATGAAGACCTACATGACCGAGACCGTGGAATTCGCTCAGCAGAACGGCTACGTCGAAACCGTGACCGGCCGCCGGTGCTACCTGCGCGATATCAATTCACGCAACGGCACGGTCCGGGCGCAGGCCGAACGCAACGCCATCAACGCCCCGATCCAGGGCGCGGCGGCCGACATGATCAAGCTCGCCATGTCCGCGATCCACGCCGAATTGAACGCCGGGGGCTACCGGACGCGCATGCTGCTTCAGGTGCATGACGAACTCGTCTTCGACCTCTTCAAGCCCGAAGCAGACCAGGTGAAACCCCTGATCGAGGAGAAGATGAAGAACGCCATCAAGCTAGACGTGCCCATCGTTGTCGAAATGGGCGAGGGCCGCGACTGGCTCCAGGCGCACTGATCACGCCTCCGCGAGCCGTCTGAAGGCGACGACGCCCGTTCAAGCGGAGGCGCCGAGACTTTCAAGGAACGACTCGGCGTTGCTTCGATGCGCGCGCAGCTTCTCCGGCTTCATCCGATCCAACTGCCGGGCCATCACCCCCAATCGATGCTGACTGCGGAAGAACGCCTGATGTCGTTCAATGAAGGACCAGAACAGGCCATCCCAAGTCTCGCACCACGGACCGCGACGATAATCGCTCATCTTCAGCACGTAGTTCGAGCCGGAGATATACGGCTTGGTCGTGAACATCCCTCCGTCGCCGAACTGGCTCATGCCATGCACATTGGGAACCATCACCCAGTCATAGGCGTCGACGAAAAGCTCCATGAACCAGTCGCAGACGCGCCTTGGATGGAAGCCGCACAAGAGCATGAAGTTGCCCAGGATCATCAGCCTTTCGATGTGATGGCAGTAGCCCGTCTGCAACGCGCGCCGAATGCAGACATCCACCGGTTCCACGCCAGTCTCACCGCGATAAAACGCAGCGGGAATCGGCCGGTCCTCGAATTCCCAGAAATTGCCATTGCGCATGGGGACCCCGAGGTAATCGTAGGCGCCGCGCATGAACTCCCGCCAGCCGATGATCTGCCGCACGAAACCCTCAAGGGAATTCAGTGGGATGTTCCGCCCTGCGGCGAATTCCAGGGTTCGATCCACGACCTGCCGGGGCGTCAGCAGCCCGATGTTCAGCATCGGCGTCAAGACACTGTGGAAGAGCGTCGCCTCCTTCCCGCTGATGGCGTCCTCATATGGGCCGAACCGTTCCAACCGGCTCTCCAGGAACTCTTCCAACCAACGCGCGGCGGCGGCGTGTGTCACGGGATAAGCAAAGGGCTCACTCGCCCCATGATAGTCCGGGAAATCCTTCCCCACGGACTTCATGACCCGCTGTATGTCAGCAGACACATCGGCCTTCAGCGGCGCGGGAACCTCCAGTCCGCGCTTGGGCATCGGCTTGCGATTCTCATCGTCAAAACTCCAGCGTCCCCCGGCCGGTTGCCCGGAACTGTCCAACAGGATGCCCAACCGGCTTCGCTGCGCCTGATAGAAGCGCGCCATGAACGGCTTCTTGCCCCGCTGAAAGTGTTCTTCCAAGGCTTCGCGAGGCGTCAGGAACATGGGCGTGTCATACCACACGAGTCGGAATCCCAATCGTTGCTGCGCTCGCCGGAGACGCTTGCCCAACAGGAAATCAACGACCTCGCAGAGATGAACTTCATCAATCCCCCGCCGGACCAGCTCAGCCAAGACGTCGCCAATCGTCCGCCCCGCCCGCCAGCCGAGGTAGTCAACATCGTAACCGCGCGACTTCAGCATTTCGCTGAACGCCCGCATCGCCGCTCGCAGCAGCACAATCCGTTGCTTATGGCAGGCCAGCCCCACATGCGGATCCCCAAAAACCAGGCTTTCCTCCACCAGGAAAATTTTCCGCCCCCGCTCCACCGCCGGATGGCCGTCGAACAACTGAAAGGGAAAGACGAGCGTCGCGTCGCTCATCCGGCCTGCCTCCGCGACAACGCCACGCCCAACCCTCCATCGACGCCGATGGTTTGACCGGTGACCCAGGATTGACTCCGGTCCAAAAGCCAGGCAATGGCCCGCGCGACCTCCTCAGGTTGCCCCAGTCGCCCCATGGGATGCATGGCCTCAGACGCTCGACGCCCAGATTCATTCGCGGTCAAACCCGCCGTCAGGGGCGTCTCCGTCAGCCCGGGAGCCACACAGTTTACCCTGATGCCGCGTCCGGCATACGTCGCCGCAGCCGACAACGTCAGCCCGATCAGGCCAGCTTTCGCAGCGGCAATCGCCTCATGATTCGCAATGCCGATCCGGGCGGCCGCGGAGGAAACGAACACGATCGATCCCCCGGCGCGCATCATCGGCCTGACCACGGCGCGAAGGATCCCGAACGCAACACTGAGGTTGGTCTCCAGCGTCGCTTCATAATCCTCTTTCCTGGTCAGGTGAGCAGGCTTCAGCAACAACGAACCGACGCAGACCGCGACACCGTCGATCGGCTCGCCCTCTGATGACAACCGGGCGACCAATGCCTCGACCTGCTCCCAATTTCGACAATCGATTGCATGGGCCGTCGCGCCCAGGTCCTGCGCCATGCTTTGCAACTTGGCTGAATTCCGCGCGATCAGAACCGGTTCGTTCCCGCCCTCCTTCAACTGGCGGCTCAACGCGCCGCCCACGCCGCCCGTCGCGCCAAAAACGAGATATCGTTGTTTGCTCATGGATCTCAGGACGGCTCCAAACGTTCGCGCGCCACCTCACCGGCCGCGATGCCTGACAGGATCGCGCCCTCCACCTTTCCTGCGCCGAACGCATCACCACAGAAAAGAACCGGCGAGGGAGCGTTCGAGAACAAAACCGGCTCCGCAATCCGCGACGCTGGCGATGCGAACTTCCACCAGTGCGCGCGCCGCTCTCCCAAATCCAAACCCAGGATCTCCTCGACGGCTTCCGCCATACGCTCCGCAACCAGGTCACGATCCGCAGCCTCATGCCGGAGGGCAAAACTCGCCGTTGAGTGGGCGACAAGCGCCCCATTCCCCATCTCTCTCGGCTGGAGTTTCGTCTGATTGTCGGCGACCCATGCTATGCGATCGTCCATCAACTGAAGGCCTGCGCGCCACGCGCCCGTTGCCGGATGCTTCATCTTCGCCAGCAGCGCATAGCAGGGGTCGTAGGCAATGCTTTCCAGTCGCAGGCGCAGGGGCGTTTCCATCTCGCCCACCGCATGATGAAGGATAGCCAGCGACTGCGGCACAGGCGACGTCAAGGCCAAGAACCGACACCGCAGTTCGCCGCCATCATCCAGGCGCACCGTCCAGCCTTCCTTGTCCGGAATGGCCTCCGAGGCTCGCACTCCGTTCATGACCCGGATTCCGCCGGCCAAGGCGCGGGCAACGGCGCTGATTCCAGGCCGCCCAATCCATCGCTCTTCATTTGCCTCCGCCCCCTCCCCGCCCGGCCACCGAGCCAGAACGCCGCTGTCCACCAATGGCTGCAACGCCTCCCTGGCGCGTTCGGAACGCAATGTGAAAAACTGGGCTCCGTGATCGAATCGTTGGTCATCCCAGCGGCGCGTCGCCATGCGCCCCCCGAAGCCGCGCGATTTCTCGAGGATCAGGACATCGATGCCGGCATCGCTCAGGGCGCGCGCCAGAAGCGCCCCTGAGATGCCGGCCCCGACAACAATGATCGCTTCCCGTTTCATCGCTAGTCCGCTGGCGGCATGACCCAGAGTGCGGGACGCCCCACGTTTCCGTGCACTGCCCGGGAGACCAATCCGAGCAGGGGCCAGGACAGATAAAGCATTTGACGGGAGGCATTCCAACCCGCGAAGGAACTCGCCGGCGCTGCCAGACCGTTGAAGCGTCCGGTCAGCGAGGGAACCGGATGAAAGATGGTCTCAACGCGCCGGTCCCTGGAAACTTCGCCATCCTGCAGCCTCGCGCAATCCTTCGCCAACCACGCGAGCTCTTCCGGCGCATGGCCTTCTTCGAGCATCTTCTTGTCCATGCGAAGGACGCAGTTCCGACTCGCGGTGGGCAGTATGAGCAACCCTGCGAAATTCCATAGCGTGACCAGAAACGAAAACGTGACAATTTCCCCAACCCGCCCTTCGGGATGGCCAATGATCCAGGCCGCCATCACGGCCCCGACGAGGTTCCACGCGAAGGCCAGCGAGAGCCCCTTGCGATAAAGCCCTGATTGAATCGCATACCGCCGACGCTCCAAAACGAGCTGAAGCTGCGCCGCAGGCCATTCCCTTTTCCACCGGACGGGCAGATCAATCCGCTCGAACCCCGGCAACCCGGTGATGCCCCCGGCAAAGCCCGGCTCCGTGGAGTCCAATAATGTCGAGGTTCTGGTCAAAGTCGGAGCCCAGTCTAGGTCCTCCCTGACGCCGCCGACCAGCCGGGCCACAAGCCGCTGCGCCGCAACCAGCGCGACCATGGCGAACGCGATGATCGCCAACGCCGCAAACCAGCCTCCCACCTTGAGCCCTTGAAGCAATGCCCAGCCGCTCGCATACAGAAATGCGGCATGCAGCAAACCGCCGCGAAGCAACCCGACGACGAATTCACCCAACCGGACGGAAGGCCGCCCATGCGCGCGCGGCAGGATCCAGCCTCCGATGATGTCGAACGGAGCCGACGCGAGAAGGACCGCGCCAACGAACCAACCGAGCGCCGTGACTGTCCCCGAATCGCTGTTCGCCGCGACGCCGTCCAACCAACGACCCGCATCCAACGCCAGACCGAGCACGCAAAGCGTGACCATGAATCCCACCGCGATGATTCCGAGCCAAAGGCGGGCGCGCGGGTAGGAGGCGTCGACTTCTTCAACCGCGCTTCTCCCGGACGTCAGGTCTAGCGCTGTCGTTGGATTGCTGAGTGTCACCGGGAAAAACTTGTCGCGAAAGCGTGTTTGTCAAGGGGGTCGCGAGGCGCATCGGGCCAACCGGTGTTCAACGCGCACTTTCCACCCGCCACGCGTGCCGGAGTATCAAGGCAAACGGTATCCACCAGATGATGTCGTTGCCGACACAGTTCCACGCAAACGCCGGCGGCAACGCGCCTGTCGCCAACGCTTGAATCATCCCAATCGGACCGAACACCTTGCCGAGGAAACCGACCAGCACAATGGGCCAGTGGCGCGCCGGATCGTAGGCGGCAATGCCGTAGCCCAAGCCGTAAACCCCGACAATCATCCCAATGCACTGCCAAAGCTGCGGGTAAGTCGGCTGCGGCATGCCGGCCCAATCGAAGACGACCGACGGAAACAAGATCACAAAAGCGCCCCAGGCGATGTTGTAAACCGCCGCCAGCATCAGCGCGACGAACATCCAGCGAGGCGAGGTCGATGACGGATTCATGGCGCCTTGAGGATCAGGGCCACGGCCATGCCGCCGCGCAGCGTCCAAGCCGCCGTGCGAGTCCAGTTCGAGCGCACGAGGCGGCGGCAAACAACGGGATCAAAGCCGGTTTCCAACCGTCGATGAGCCGGAACCTGCACCGCCCAGGTCACCGCCCAGATGACAGCGATCAACACAAGCCCAACCCAGGCGACCCAACCTCCCAGGGACCATGCCGCCCAAACAGAAAGTCCGAGCTCCACGAGCATCGGCGCCATCAGGACCCATCCTGTCCGGCGCACGTGCTCTCTCTCATAAGCCGGAAAACCGGAAGCGCCTACCCGCGAGAACAACGGGTAATGCACCACTTGAACAAACCAAATGACGCCGACCATGAACAGGGTCGCCGCCAAGTGAACGTGCAACAAAACCGTCATCGAGTTCATGCCAGGCGCCTCACCAGACAGCGGCCTCTATCGCTGCAAGGACATCCTCGACCTCTCTCGCCGCGCGCAGGCCTTCCCGCCACCGGAGCGGAATGGCGGACATGCCGCCCTTCGCGCCCAGCAGGGCTCCCAGCGCGGCTCCCCGATGACAGCTGTCGCCTCCCAGATTGGCGTTGGCGATCAATGCCGCCTCCAGATTGTCTTCATACTTCGCAGCCAGATACAACGTCGCAGGAAAGGCCTCCCTGATGTAGCACGCGGGGCTGAAACGTTGCCCGACCACCACACTGTCCGGCTCCCGTCGCCACTCGGCGATCTTCTTGGGACTCAGCCAGGCTGTCGCCCGGCTTTGCAAGGAGCTTTGCATGTCACGCCCCTGCGCCAGGTCACACAACATCCAGCCCAGCGTCTCCGCCGCCTGCAAGGTTTCCCGACTTCGATGCGTCAGTGACACGTGTTCGCAAATGTCGGGAACCAGGACCTTTGCCTACCCCACCGCCCCGGCGCACAAGACAGCGACCGATGCCAAACCGCCGATGTGAATATCTTCCCCCCCGCACTTCTCCGGCGCCTTGCCCTGCGCATAGCGCGTGAAGAACAACCGGTGACACTCTTCCACATACGTGTCCGAATGATGTCCCGGCGTCGTCATGAAATCGATGTAAGCCGCCAGATAAGCGGATGCGTCATACCGACCCGTCCTCGACAGCAACCCCGCGAACAGCAGAGCCAGCTTCAGATTCAGGGTATTCTCTCCCGGCTTGAGAAACTGGTGGTAGTGGACGTCTCGCTGCCCCCAATACCTGGCCTGCTCATGCAGAATCTCGCCTCGACTGTTCAATGCCTCATAGCTCGACCGCCACAGAATGCTGCCCGGATGGGGATTGCGTGGAGCCATGTAATCCCGGATTTCCCCGTAGTCGCTATGCAACGCCGTCCGGTTGTAATACCAGTGGCCCGGCATGGCCAGGGCATCGCCGATGAAACTACCCCAGACCATCCCGCGCAACCGGTCTGCAAGACCGGCGGCGACCGCGCTTTTCAAAATGGGAGTCTGCGTATTCAAGTGGGCGAAGCTAGCGCCATTCGGCGACTCGGCAACCGTCGCTCCAGCCAGACGCTCATTATCCGACACTCGCCTGCCGCAGTTGACTTGAACGCGTTCGGGGCGAAGGGCCTATTGAGTCAGCGCCAACGCCAGCGACATGGCCAGCATGCAGAGGGCCGGGGCGGACTTGAGAGCCGGATCCCGGACCTTGACGTGCATGGCAACAGCGCCGGCCATGAGTGCCGCGAGGCCGCCTCCGGCAAGACCCCGCACCGAGGGAAACCAGATCGTCGCAACCAACAAGACCGCCAGCGCCAACTTGAAAAAGCCCACAAGGTACATGAACCAGGCCGGCAAGCCATAGACCGCAAATTCCTCCCTCATGTTCTTGGCCTCCCCTCCCCGCCAACGGGTGGAACGGCCAAAGCGCAGCAACCAGACATTGAAGATTCCCAGGGCGACCACGATTGTCAGGGCGTTGATGGCTGTTTGCATAGAATGAACCGATAACTCCGGTCGGGAGGAACGCAACCTCGACGGCCTCGTTCGAAAACTCGGGGGCGCGACTGCGACTGATCCCGGACGCAGCCTCGCTCCGTTCAGTCTTTCTCATCCCGGATTCAATCACGCCCGGTCCGAGGTTCGAGCCCCAAGAACGCTTTCACAGCAGGGGCATTTGAGCCCCGTCTTTTCGAGGGGCGCCCTGGCGCCGCCCCCCGCGCTTCCGGCTCCCATGCTTGGCATACACTTTCTGCGCAGCCGCCTTCGACTCCGGCATTCTCCGCACCGACATGATCTTCCGGCGCGCTTCACGATAGGCCTCGGAATGATCCACGATCGGCGCGGGATAGTCCCGCCCGATGACGCAACCCGAGCGTTTCTGCTCGTCGAGGGTCATGAGGTGCGGTTCCGGGAGGTGGGAATCCGGAACACCGGCCAACTCCGGCAGCCAGCGGCGGATGAAAACCCCCTTCGGGTCCTGATCCCGAACCTGCTTGGCGGGCGAGTAGATTCGAATGGTGTTGATGCCTGTCGTTCCCGACTGCATCTGAACCTGGCTGTAATGGATGCCAGGCTCAAAATCTGTGAAAGCCCGCCCGAGATGGATTCCGGTCTGACGCCAATGAAGCCACAGGTGGTAGCTGGCAAACGAGACAACCATCGCTCGCATGCGGAAGTTCAGCCACCCCGTCGCAGCCACCGCCCGCATACAGGCGTCAACCATCGGATAGCCCGTCAATCCGGCTTTCCAAGCTTCAAAACGGTCCTGATCGAAGGATTCTTCCCGCAGACCATCGTAAGAACGACACAAATTCTGAAACTCCAACTCCGGCTCATCCTCCAGCTTCTGCATGAAGTGGCAACGCCAACGCAAACGACTTTGGAACGATCGCAACGAGGACAGCCATCGCGAGTCCGGCGGGGGACCGACGCTGCGCGCCAGACGCAGGTCCGCCTGACGCTCGCTGAGCGCATGATGCGCCACGCGTGCGGAGACGCACCCCCACGCCAGATGGGGGCTCAAACGACTGCAGCCGGTCCAACCTTCCACCGGACTGGACATGTCGCTGCGGTAATTGACGCCGCGCCGCTCCAGGAACGAATCCAGCATCGCCATTCCCGCCGTTTCTCCTCCCGACTGTTCCTCCTCGAGGCTCTCCGGTTCCAACTCCAGCTCCTCGGCGGACATGATAGCCTCCGACGCCAGGTCGTTGACTCCCTTGACGCCAGCCGGCGGTGGAAGCGGCTCGGCCGCCATGAAGTCGGCCCAGCGGCGGGACCATCCGTCCCGATTGCGCAAGGCGCGTATCACGCCGTCCTGGCGAAATTGTCGCCATTCGATTCCCTCGCTCTGACTCCAGGCTTCCACCCGCAGATCACGGTCGTAAGTGATGCGGTTTCCAGTCTCGGCATGGCTCCACAAGCCTGCAATGCGCCGCTCCTTCGACAACCGGCGCAAGACACTGACGGCTTCCCCCCGACGAATGACCAGACTTCCGCCCAACTCCGACAGGCGCTTCGATAGCTCCCGGAGAGCGCCATTGATGAAATCCAAATGCCGCGAGGCAAACTCCGCCGACCGCAACAACTCCGGCTCGTAGATATACAGGCAAACAACCGGCCCGCGCGCCGCCGCCTCCAGCAGCGGCCGATGATCCGCGACTCGGAGATCGCGCTTGAACCAGACTATGTGGACGCGCTCCCCGGGCTGCTCGCGTCGGGATGTCCGCGAGCCGCTCACGGCTCGGTTTGCAAAGCGGCCTCCACCGCCGCCATCAACTTCTCGCTGGAGGGCGTGGTCGACGAGCCAAACCTCGCCACAAGCCTTCCCTCGCGATCGATGAGAAACTTGTTGAAGTTCCACGAGACTTTCCCTAGCAGGGGCGATTTCTCGCCGGTCAAAGCCTTGAAAAGCGGATGCTGGTCGGACCCCTTCACGTCCAACTTGGCGAACATCGGAAAGGAAACGCCATAACGCTCGCGGCAGAACGTCTTGATCTCAGCATTGCTGCACGGCTCTTGTCCGAGAAACTGGTTGCAGGGAAACCCCACGACGACCAGCCCCTCATGCTTGCGCGACCGGTAAAGTTTCTCCAATCCATCATACTGGGATGTGTAACCGCACTTGGACGCCACATTGACGATCAGGATCACTTTCCCCTGGAACTCATTCAACGTCCGCTCCCGGCCGTCGATGTCCCGCACCGGGATATCCAGTAGCCCGTCCCCAGCAATCGCTGCGCTGGCAAGAGCGAGGCCGGCAATCACGGGAAACGCCGATTTGAGGTTGTTGAAACGGTGGGTTCCAAAGGCGAGTTTTTTCATGGCGACAAAAACGTTGCCCAGGATTGATCGTTGTCAATCGATCGCCCCGAATTAACCTCTCTGCCACCCATGCAACCCCCACCGGATTTTGATCGATACCTCGGCGCCATGTTCGGCCTTGCCGTCGGCGACGCCCTCGGCACGACCTTGGAGTTCAAACCTCCGGGAACCTTCGCCCCCATCGACGACATGATCGGCGGCGGACCGTTCCGCCTCAATCCAGGCGAATGGACAGACGACACCTCCATGGCCATGTGCCTCGCCGAAAGCCTGCTGGCGCGCCAGGGATTCGACGAGGTGGATCAAATGGACCGCTACCGCCAGTGGTACCGTGCCGGCTACTGGTCCTGCCGCGACGAGTGCTTCGACATCGGCGCCACGGTTCGCGCAGCTGTCGAACTCTACGAGCAAACCCAGAACGGCTATTGCGGCTCAACCGATGAGCGCTCCGCCGGCAACGGTTCCCTGATGCGGCTCGCTCCCATACCGCTCTATTTCGCCAGGACTCCGCGTGAAGCGATCGACCGCGCCCGGGACAGCTCACGCACCACCCACGGCGTCGATCCCTGCCTCGACGCCTGCCGCTACTTCGCGAGCCTGATCGTCGGCGCGCTGAACGACGTCGACAAGCCCACCCTGCTCTCCGCGAACTACTCGGTCGTGGAGGGGCTTTGGGAAAAGGAGCCTTTGTGCGAGGAGATCGCGGAGATTGCAGCCGGTTCATTCAAGCGCAAGCAGCCTCCGGAGATCAGGGGTTCAGGCTATGTCGTCCAGTCATTGGAAGCCGCGCTCTGGGCCTTCCACCTTTCCGACAATTTTCGCGACGGCGCGCTGCTGGCGGTCAACCTGGGAGATGACGCCGACACCACCGGCGCGATTTACGGCCAACTTGCCGGAGCCTGCTACGGCTACTATGAGATTCCAGACGAGTGGACCTCGCGAATCGCCTGGGAGAAGCAAATCCGCCGATTGACCCAACACCTCCACAAAGCCGCGGTCACCCGGAACGCCTGACGCCAACGCGGCCGACCACCCTTAGATCCGGCAGGCCTTTACGCCCTCATCCGCAAAGTCCTTCATGTTCGGCCGGGCCGCGATCGTCTGGTGAAAGTAGCTCTTGGCCACCTTCCCCTCGTTCACAATGAAGGCCCCCGGCATGCGAAGTGTGTCGCCCTGCGGCACGCCCAAACCGTGCCCGAGAATCGATTGCACCCCCCGAAACCAAACCGACGGGCTCAGGATCTCCTTCAGGCCCGCCCGATCGAGACCAAAGGCCTCGTAAAGCACCCCTTCCGGATCGCTGATGCGATCAACATCAGCCATCCCGAAACTCTCGAAAAATGGCTTGGCCCTTTCTTCTGATGCCAGGTGCACAAAAAGGATTCGAGCTCCTCCGGCCTGGATATCCGCCCGCTGAACTGCGGCGTCACGCACCGCTTCACGACAAAACGTTCAACCAAAGTGCCGCAGAAAAATCACCAGCAACGGCGATTCATGCGAAAGATCCCACTGATTGGGCCCCCGTGAACTGGCCCATTGCGAATGAGATGGTTTTCCGGGAAA
>JAYPEY010000145.1:0-11290 GCA_038126035.1 Verrucomicrobiales bacterium
ACAATCCCTTCATCCTCCGCGATTACGATCTCTGCATCTCCTGCAACCGCTGCGTGCGTGTCTGCGCCGAGCAGGAGGGCGACCACGCGATCAATATTTCGAACCGCGGCTTCAGCGCGCAGATCACGACGGAGTTTGGCTCCAACCTCAAGGATTCGGCCTGCACCTTCTGCGGCCAATGCGTCCAGACCTGCCCCACCGGAGCGTTGGCTGACAAGAAGGCCCTGCGCGCGGAGGGCGATGAAAACGAACTGAAGAAAACCCGCAGCGTCTGCCCCTATTGCGGCGTCGGCTGCTCCGTGGACCTGCTTTCCAAGGGCGACAAACTGGTCGGCATTCAACCGGCCATGGACGGCCCGGCCAACGAAGGCGCGCTCTGTGTGAAAGGGCAGTTTGCCTTCGACTTCGTCCAGCACGAGGACCGCCTGAAGACGCCGCTGGTGCGCGGCGACGACGGCGAACTCCATGAGACCACATGGGATGTGGCGCTCGACCGCGCGGCGGCCGGATTCATCAGGGCGCGCGACGACCACGGCCGGGGCAGCATCTACGGCATCGCCTCCGGTCGCGCGCCTCACGAGGCGGCCTACACGATGCAGAAATTCATCCGCGCGGGCTTTGGCACGCATCAGATCGACAACTGCAGCCGTGCTTGACACGCGCCCACGGTTGCCGGTCTGGCAGCCACCATCGGCAGGGGCGCCATGTCCAACCCCCTTGCCGACATGGAGAAGCCCGATGTCATTTTCTGCATCGGGACCAACATGACGGAGTGTCATCCGGTCGCCGCGACCCGCCTGAAAAAGGCCATCGCCCGCGGCGCAAAGATGATTGTCGCCGACCCACGCAGGATTCCCCTGGCGAAACTGGCGCACCTGCATCTCCCCATCCGCGTCGGTTCCGATGTCGCCCTGCTCCTCGCCATGGCGCATGTGATCCAACGCGAAGGGATGGTCGATCGCGACTACATCGAATCCCGGACGACCGAGGCCGAGGCTTTTCTCGAGCACGTCAGGCAGTTCACCCCGGAGTGGGCCGCGGAAATCTGTCAGGTCCCGGCCGAAGACATCGAGAAGGCGGCGCTCTGGTATGGCGCCGCCGACAAGGCCGGGATCTATTACACGCTCGGCATCACCGAGCACATCTGCGGCGTGGACAACGTCCAAAGCCTCTGCAACCTCGGCCTGATGACCGGCAACATCGGCCGGGAAGGCGCCGGCATCAACCCCATGCGGGGGCAGAACAATATCCAGGGCGCCGGCGATTGCGGCGCCGTGCCGGCCAATTACCCGGGTTTCCAGCCCGTTCACATGCCGGAGTTTCAGGAGAAATTCGGGAAACTCTACGGCCGGGAGATGGATCCCGAAAAGGGCATCACCAAGGTCGCGGCCCTAAACGCCGCCGGCGACCAGATCAAGGCGATGCTGATTGATGGCGAGAACACCGTCGTCACCGATCCCGACCGCAAGCACTGCGAACACGCGCTCAAGAGCCTCGACCACCTGGTCGTCATCGACATCTTCCTGACCGAAACCGGCCGACTCGCCGATGTCGTCCTGCCCGCCACCGCCTTTGGCGAAACCGACGGCGTCCAGACCAACACCGAGCGCCGCGTCCAACGCCTGCGCGCCGCCGTCCCCCCTGCCGGCCAGGCCAAACCCGATTGGTGGATCATTTCGCAGATCGCCCAACGCGTCGGCGTCCCGGGCTTTGAATACGAATCAGCCGAACAGATCTTCAACGAACTCTGCGGACTCTCGCCGATCTATGCCGGTCTCGACTGGGACCGCATCGACAAGGGTGAATTCAACTGGCCCGTGCCGCACAAGGATCACCCCGGAACGCCGGTCCTGCACACAGACGGATTCAAGAACGGTCGCGGCGTCTTCAAGGTCATCAACTATCGCGATCCGGGCGAAACCATCTCGGATGAATACCCCGTCTGGCTGACCACCGGCCGCCGCCTGCAGTCCTATCACAGCCGCACCCAGACCGGACGTTCCGGCGGCATCGATTACCTGCTCTCCAGGGAGACCTTGGAGGCGCATCCGGACGACGTCGTGGCGTGGGGACTGGAAGACGGGCAGCCCTGCCGCATGTCCAGCGCTCGCGGCTCCATTGAGATCATCGTCAAGGCCACGACTCAATCGCCGCGCGGCACGGTCTTCGCCAGTTTCAGCTTCGCCGAGGTCCCGGTGAACATCCTCACAGGCTCCGGCTACGACCCCATAACCGAAACCGCGGAACTCAAGGTGTGCCCGGTGAAGATCGAGCCGCTCAACGGATGAATCACAACGGCGAATCCGCCACGCGCGCCTGCCGCGGCCCGGAAGCGACAAGGAGGAGCGCGGAATTCATTCCGCTTCAACCTCCGACCGAGCTGAGCGCCAAGCATTTCGCCGAAACGCCCGCCCTCCCAGCCGAAGCGGAATAGATTCCGCGCGCCAATCCGCCCCACTCCAATGAGCGACAAGACGCCAGACCGCGACGCGATCCAGGCGAGGCACTTCGCCCAGTGCGGCAGGGAAGCCCGTTTCTGCGCGGCTGTGTGGATCGCCGCCTGGGTTCTCTGCGCCGCCGTCACAGCCCGATTCGGTTATCTTCCGCCCGACCGGCGCCCCGACGAACCATGGCTCGTCTTGGGCATTCCCGGCTGGGTTCTCTTCGGTGTCATCATTCCCTGGCTCGTCCTGATCTGTCTGACAGTCTGGTTCGCTGCGGTCTATCTGAAGGAAGACGAACCCATCCCGGATGAGGCTCCCGTTCGGTCGAACAGCAAGGAGGCGTCCGATGACTGAGCCCGCGGCCCCCTGGTATCACATCGGCCAGAACGATCCTTATGTCCTGGTCCCCTTCCTCGGCTACACCATCGCCGTGTTCGTCATCGCAATCCTCTCGCATCGCTGCCTGAACAAGGCCAATTTCGAGACGGAGTATTATGTGGGCAGCCGCTCCTTTGGCGCCTGGGTGCTGGCGTTTTCCTGGGTCGCGACGCTGGCCAGCGGCGGCACTTTTCTGGGCTACCCCTCCCTCGTCTATTCCTACGGCTGGTCGGTCGCCTTTTGGGTCGCCGGCTCCATGATCACCGCCATCGTCGGCCTTGGGATGGTCGGCAAACGCATCAACCGCCTTGCCCGACAGACCGGCGCGCTGACCCTGGTCGATCTCCTGCGCGATCGCTATCACAGCCGCTCCGTCGGCGTCATCTACGCCGTCCTCATTGTCCTGGTCACCTCGGTCTACCTGATCGCCCAGTTCGTCGCCGGCGCGCGGATCCTCGAGAGCATGCTGGAGACAAGCTACGAGATGGGGCTCGTCATCTTTGCGGTCAGCGTCGTCGCCTACACGACCTACGGGGGATTTCGCGCAGTCGCCTGGACCGACACCATGCAGGGCGTCATCATGATCATCGGCATCGTGATGCTCGTGCCATTGGCCCTGAACCGCGTGGGCGGTCTGGATAACGCCACCAGGCATCTCATGTCGCGCGAGGATCCGGTCGCCATCGAAAAGGGGCTGCCGCAGACAAAACACGCCTACCTCTACGGCCCCGGCCCGGAGAAGGTTTCCAAGAAGAAGGCAAACGACGCCGAAAGCGACGCCGAGAAGGAGGGCGAGGTCGATTCTGGAACCGGCGATGCCCCGACGCCGACGCCCAATCCCTGGCTGCCCTTCGGCGTGGGCATGTCGTTGTTCATGCTTCGTTCCATTGGCGGCATCGTGATGCCGACGACCGTCCCACGGATGCTGGCGTTCCGCGATACGACCGCGCTGAAGCGCGCGCTCATCCTGCTGGCCCCCTACTTCATCCTGATGTATGGCAGCAGTCTGATCACGATGAACTGCGCGCACGCCATCGGTCTCGAACTCGCGCCGGACCAGTCGGATCGCGCCGTCCCCGAACTGGCCAAAATCATCGCGCCGCCATTCCTTGCCGGATTGCTGATCGCAGCGCCCTTCGCCGCGGTCATGTCCACGGTCGATTCCGCGCTGTTGGTCATCAGCGGCTCCGTGGTGCGCGACATCGTGCAGCGCACCTTCGTCCCTGACCTTTCGCAAAAGTCGATGAAGACGCTGATCTTCTGCACGACCGGCGCCGCGGGCCTGGTTGTCTTCCTGGCGGCGCTGATGATCGAACCGGCGCATCTGCAACCATTGGTCATCCACTACGTCGGCGCCTCCGCATCGGCGCTGTTCTGGCCGGGCATGGCGACCTTCTTCTGGCGGCGGGCCACCGGACAGGGCGTCACGGCCGGACTGGCGGGCGGCCTTGTCGTCTATCTGCTGGCCGTGCTGTTCAAGCCTTTCAATTCCGTGTTCCCCATGCATCCGTTCATCTACGGGTTCTTCGGCTCGCTCGCGCTGGTGGCCCTCGGCAGTCTGACGACGCCAAGGCAAGCGGAGGATCGGTTGCGTTTCTATTTCGGTGCAGTACGTTGAAGCCCGCCAAACGGCGAAACGCGTCGCCTCCGGGGCATCCGCCCCCGTCGACATCCGGTCACGCCGGCAATCTCAACACGAACTCGGCTCCGTCGTCCGGCGGTCGGCTGTTGACTGCAATGTCGCCGCCGTGCGCCTCGACCACCGCCTTGACGAGACTCAGCCCCAACCCCAACCCGCGCTCAGACCTGCTCTTGTCCGCGCGATAGAGCCGGTCAAAAATCCTGGCCTGGTCCTCCTCTGAAATCGTCGGCCCCTCATTCACCACGCGAATCTCCACGCCCTCCTCGAGGCGCTTCAGGCGCAACCAGACCGGCGACCTCTCCGCGCTGAATTTCACCGCATTGTCCAGCAGATTGCCGACCGCCTGACGCATCCGGACCGCATCGACCGGGAATTCGACCGCCCCTTCCGGAAAATCACGCTCAACCACCACGCCCTTCGCCTCCCCGATGAATTCGTAAGCCTCGGCCAGTTCCTCAAGCATCGCCTTCAGATCGGCCGGTTCTGGGTCCAGTTTCATGGCGCCCGACTCCGCTTCCGCCACGTCCATCAACGCCTTGAGCGTGGCCAGAACGCGATCAGACTCCTCGACACAGTCCGCCAGGGCCTCCCTTGTCGCAGACGAATCGGATTCCTCCCGAAGGGCCAGCTCCGCAACTCCGCGCAGACGGGTCAACGGGGTGCGCAGGTCGTGCGCCACGTTGTCCAGGGAGTGATGCATCGCCTCAAACAGCCGTTGATTGTGATCGAGCATCCGATTGAACAGCACTGCCAGTTCATCGAGTTCGTCCGCCGTCCTGCGGGTCGGCACGCGGGCGTCGAGATCCCGCCTTTCCACGATGTCGTTGACCGTGTCCACGATCTCCCGCACCGGCCGCATCGCCCTCCACGACAGGAACCATCCGACCAGGAACCCGACCAGGACGATCGGAGCCAGGACCACTCCGAAAATTCGGCGCACCGGTTCCAACAAGGTCTCCCGGCTGTCCGACCGCCGCCCCACGATGATGACATTGCCGTCCGGCAGTTGCAGCGGCGGCGCAAAGACCAGGTCCCGCCGCTCATCCTCGGGAATGCGCAGTGTTCCCCTGTTGGACTCCAGAATGAACGGTCCGAACTCCACGACGTCGAATTCCACCCACTCCTTCGAGGCCAACAGGAGAATCCGTCGCCCCGCCGGCGAATTGATCAGGACGAAGAACGACTGCAGTTCCCTCGACGCCTCGCGCTGCCGCACCCATTGCTCGAGCCCTCGGGCCCCGACCTCGCGGTAAATCGCCGCGTATTCATCCCGCTGCGCGGAAACCGCCTCCTCGTCCTTCCGGCCGACAACGCCGGCCAGCATGGCATACACCAGCCAGAACAATGCCAGCGAACTGACCGTAAACAGGCCGGCATGCCAGAGATTCAACCGGAAACCGGCCGAACCTCGGCTGGATCTCTCCGTGGGCTCATTCATGACAATCCGCCATGCGCGCGACGTTGTTCGATCGGGCGCTCCTGCCCCGCGGCCGTCGTCGCTGCCCGGGGCGCTGCATTGCCGCAATGCGACAGTGGCGCCGGCCCCGGGTTTGCCTGCTCGGAAACTCCCATCCTCATCCCTCCTTCAACACATAACCCACCCCCCGGATGGTGTGGATCATCTTGGAGTCGAATCCCTTGTCCACCTTCGACCGCAACCGGTGCACCAGCACATCCACGACATTTGTCTGGGGATCGAAATTGTAGTCCCAGACATGCTCGAGAATCAGCGTCTTGGTCACCGCGCGTCCGGCGTTGCGCATCAGATACTCCAGCAGGGAGAACTCCCGCGCCTGCAACTCGATGCGCCGCCCCTCGCGGATCACCTCGCGCGTCAACAGGTCCATGGACAGGTCGCCGACGATCAACCGCGTGGGTTCGGCGGCGTTGGCGGCCCGCCGCAACAGCGCATGTATCCGGGCCAACAGTTCGGAAAAGGCGAACGGCTTGGTCAGATAATCATCGCCGCCCGACTGCAGGCCGGCGACCCGATCCTCCACGCTTGCCTTGGCGCTGAGAATCAGGACCGGAAGCTGAATCCCGTCCTGCCGCAGGCGCCGGATGAGACTCAAGCCGTCGAGTCGGGGAAGCATGACATCCACCACAACGACATCCGGCTTCGTGGCCCGGGCCAACAGCAGTCCCTCCTCGCCGTCGGACGCGGCGTCCACGGCAAAACCGCTCTGCTTCAGCCCCTTGACCACAAAGGACGAAATCTTTGGATCGTCTTCGACTACCAGGATGCGCATGAGTTTGATGGACGCGCCGTTGCCGCGCGTCAGGAATTGGTTTCAAGCCAATCCAACGCCCCCGTCAATTCGGAAAACGCGCCGTCGAGTTGCGCCTCGAACGCGCGCTCCAGCAGTGCCCCCATTTCCGGCCCCGGTTTCATGCCCCGGTCCAGGAGGTGCCGCCCCAGGAGAACGGGCTTCGGCGCCGCCTGTTCGAGATCCAACTCCCGAGCCTTTTCCCGCAGCGTCATCAGTGTCATCGGGGCCTCCGCCGGCTTCGGCGGCCGCCCCATGTGATCCGCGGCGATCACCAGCCCAAGCCCTTCTATGGTCTCGGGGTGCATCCTTTTCGCCAATCGGCGCACGCTTCGATCGGAGATCGTGTCCAGATGCGCCATGTGATTCTGAACCAACGGCCTGACCCGTCGGCGGATCTCGAGAGGAGCGTCAATCCGGGACAGGAAGGTTTCCGCCACATCGACGCCGACGCCCGCGTGTCCGGGCGACACAATGCGCATCCGACCATCGCGCAGTTTTTCATGCGTCGTCTCCGGTTTCCCGAAATCGTGGCACAGGGTTCCCAGCATATAGACGATGCGCGATTCCTCGCCAAGCCCGTTCCATTCCGGCAGCCGGGCGAGCGCGTCGCAGCAATGGCAGGTGTGCGCGAACACATCGCCCTCGGGATGCCATTCCGGGTCCTGCGGCGTCGATCGAAGCGCCCCGATCTCCGGAAAGTGCTCCACCCATTGCGTCTGCTCCAGAAACAACAACCCCGCCGAGGGGCGGACGCTTTTTGCCGCCCATTTGAACCACTCCTCCCGCAGGCGTTCCTTTGCAAGTTCGTGAAATCCGCCCTTGATCGAACGACACAGAGTCACTGTCTCCGGCGCGGGCGCAAGATCAAACCGTGCGGCGAACTGCATTCCCCGAAGCGTCCGCAAGGGATCCTCCACGAACGCGGCGCCCGCATGCCGGAGAACCCGGTTCTCCAGATCCTTCCGACCGCCAAAGAAGTCCAGGATCTCATCATTTCGCAGATCATACATCAGCGCGTTGATCGTGAAATCCCGACGCGAGGCGGCCTCCTCCGGCGTGATGTCGGGATCGAACTCAATCTCAAACCCCTTGTGTCCGGGAGCCACCTTGGAATCGCGCCGGGGAATCGCAAAATCGAAGGTCTCCCCGCCCGCGACGGTCAACTTGATCACGCCGAAAGAACGCCCCACCAGATCCGCGCGCCCCCATTTCCCCAGGGCCGACACCAACTCATCGCAGCCGATGCCGTAAACCTCAACGTCCCAGTCCTTGCAGGGAACGCCAAGAAGCGCGTCCCGGACACAACCGCCGACGAGATACGCCCGCCCCAGTTCGGACGCCCCTTCCAGTATCCGGATCAGTTCCTCAGGAATGAGTTCACGCATGGATCACTCGTCCGGAAACAACTGGTAGAATCTGTATCTTTTCGAGGCCCCATTCACGGTGTCAGCGAGCGACTCCATCGATTCGATCCCCCTCAACACAACCAGCGTGTCCCAGTCCCGGAGATTGTTGGAGCCCCTGAGCACAAAGGCTCCGGCCTCGGCGCCGGTCAGGGCCTTGCCGGTGTATTTTCGCGTCCGGGAAGCGAAGGCCATTTCCGGCTCCAATCCCGTCACAATGGCCGCGTCAGACTCAGCGACCACCTCGCCATTCACCCTGGCAACCGCGCGAACGCTGTGCGCTCCGACGGGTATCTTGTTCCAACGGAAATAAAAGGGCGGCTCCGTCGCCTCGCCAACCTTCTCCCCGTTCACCAGGAACTCCACCGCGACCGCGCCGTCCCGGTTCGCTCCCGCCGCCGCCAGAAACCCCACCGAACTCCCCGCCGCGACCGAAATCCCATCGGCGGGGCCAAGCAACGTGACATGGGCCCCGAGCGCGGCGCGCGCCAGATCGCGGACCTCGCCCCCGCCCAATTCCCGGTCATAAGCGGCAAAGGCGTGGATCGCGCCGTCAAACCTTGTCGAACTGTCCGGAAACCGGGCTGAAAAACCCAGGTTCGCGTCGGAGGCGGAATACACATGCCCGGGGCCGTCAAAGCTGCCCGTCAATTCCCCGTCCACGTAAATCCGCGTCCGCTCTTCCCCCACCGAAAACACCAGATGCGACACCTTCCCATACGGGCTCGCCAACGACGCGCCATTCACCGGCTCAAAGAAGAAATCCCGTTCCCCGAAATGACTGAACCCAAACTGGTTGGTCCGTGTCTCAAGCAGGCTCGCCTGATCGAACTTCAAACCCCAGTGGTCGTCGCCCAGCAGGATCGGCGACAGACTGCCTTCCTGAAAGGCCTCGACGACAAACTCATAACTGGCCGCCTTCGAGCCCTTCAACACGGAAAGATCGACCCGCCGCCGGGCGTCGGAGCCGTCATCTGCGAGCTCCACGATTTGCGGCGGAGCCGCCATACGCTTCACCGCCTTGCGCCAGACCTTGCGTTGGAATGCGCGATTGGATCCGCTTCGCCCGGTTGAAGCCGTCGACAACTCCCGGGCGACAGCCGAAACCCGTTTTCCAGTTGGGAGAGCCCTCCCTGCCAATGGCCGGAAACCGGCCACCTGTGCAGGGGCGGTTGATACGTCCGCGGCATGAACGGATGGCACGCAGGCCATCACTGCGGCGACTGCGGCGCACATGGAGGATGAAATTGTCTTCATGAATTCCTTTGCCTCATCGCATGGTTGCCCCGATTGACGGATTGCGCAAGGGGCTTCATCCGCGGTCGTCCCGTCAAAGATGCCCCAATGGCGGACTTGGGTATTCCCGTCATGGGCCTTAGTCTGCCGCCATGCGCCGATGCTCTCGCCCAGTGATTCTGAGCCTTCTCTCCCTGGCATTCTTGCACCACGCTTGCGGCGCCGACCGCCGATCCGACTGGATCGAGGGAGCGGACCACTCTGACGGAGCCACACGCGACCACTACAACCGCGCCGCGCGACTGGCCTGGGGCAACTTCATGGGCGACTGGCGGGACGCCGCCGACGTCCCTCAAGGACCAAGGCCCTACGCAAGCGCCGCCATCAACGACACGGACACAGGCCGCTTCATCGAGTGGGACGTGACCCGTCTCGTTCAGGAGTGGCGCGGCGGCGACCCCGCCCGCCGCCCGAACCAGGGTTTCTTTCTGCGTCTGATCGACGGGGCCGGGAAGATCGATTTCGCTTCGAGTGAACACCCGGCCCCATCGACGCGGCCTCAACTGATCCTGACCTTCAACGGACGCCGAACCGCCGCGCCCGTCGTCGCCGACACCCATCTCGTCAAATGGACCTATCGCAGCCACGGAACCTCGGAAATGCTGCGTGTCGCGCCCGACAGCCACACGCTCGTCCGCTTCGATCTGGAGTCCGTCGACCAATATGGGCAGGCGACCACAGCAACGCTGCGCCTCCATACGACCCGCCAATACGGCGACGCAACCGTCGGCGTCTTCCGTTGTCGTCAGGGACACGACGCGCCCGACACGCAACCGATCAGGGGGCTGGCCGCCGCATTCCCTGACGACCGGGGCATCGAGTCCCACAAGTCCGTGCTGTTTGCCGCCGGGTTTGAATCCCCTGACTGGCATGACAGGTGGACCCATGCCGGCGAAATGCGGGTTATCGACACGATCAGCGCCGACCGCGCCCGCCAGTTTGCTCCGTTTTCCGGAAAGGCATTGCGCGTATGCATCGCCGAGGGCGCCAACGGGGCCCTGAACACCTTGTTCAAGTTCCGCCACGAAACAGGATCAGAACCCGAGGAAGTCTATTTCCGTTACTACCTGCGATTGGGAGCCGATTGGAACCAGACGATCGAAGGCGGCAAGATGCCCGGCATCAGTGGAACCTATGGCGTCGCAGGTTGGGGCGGCCGCAAGAGCGACGGACGCAACGGCTGGTCCGCGCGCGGCCTGTTCCAGCGCACGATTCCCGCCGGCTTCAATCCCCTCGCCAGCACAACCCCGATCGGAACCTATTGCTACCACGCCGATATGGAGGGACGCTACGGTGATAACTTCATCTGGCAATACGGCTACCGCGGTTACCTGAAGAACAACCAATG
Source organism: Verrucomicrobiales bacterium (assembly GCA_038126035.1). Classification (GTDB taxonomy): domain Bacteria; phylum Verrucomicrobiota; class Verrucomicrobiia; order Limisphaerales; family JAYPEY01; genus JAYPEY01. The sequence continues at coordinate 10,782 of JAYPEY010000145.1, forward strand.
GTATTGTGTGGAGACCTATGTGAAACTCAACACCCCCGGCAGACGTGACGGCGTCCTCCGTGGCTGGATCGATGGCCGCCCCGCCTTCGAAAAGACTGACCTCCGTTATCGACTCACCGACAAGCTCCGCATCGAGCAGGTCTGGATGAACATCTACCACGGCGGCACGCGCCCCTCGCCGCACGACCAGCACGCCTTCATCGACAACATCGTCATCGCCCGTGAATACATCGGGCCAATGGAGAAGAGCGAACGTTGAACGTCCAACCTTGCACGCCAAACTCCCAACGACCCCTTACTCCGCGCCCATGCGGGAGCCTGTCAGTCTTGTGCACTCGGTGGTCTGATACACGCGGGGCTTCGCGGCGCTCGCACGCTGAGAAATGGGTATTGCTGCCTGTCCCGCCGTAGCTTTGCGCGAAGGGGGACAGCAATACCCCACCACGGTGGGGCCAACCTGCCGGTTTGCCCATTTTTCAGCCAGAGCGAGCAACGCGATGCGCAGGCGT
>JAYPEY010000146.1:0-11225 GCA_038126035.1 Verrucomicrobiales bacterium
TGCGGGGTGCGGGATGCGGTTGATGGCCAATTGCAGATGGTAAATGTCATAGCATTCGAACCCAGTATCCAGAACCCAGTATCCAGTATCCAGTATCCAGTATCCAGTATCCAGCGACCAGAACCCAGCGACCAGAACCCAGCGCGGGTTGACGTGGGGCGGGGGCTTTTGTGAAATGGCCGCGTCACGCGCATGGATACGACCGAGCGGCCATCCAAGGATCTGACGATCCTGTTCTTTTATCGAAAGCCGGGGACGTATGCCCTGAATGCGCTGGCGGGCGCGTTGGCGAGCGATCCGGCGACTGAAGGCGTCGAATTGTGTTTTCCTGGGACCATGGACGAGTTGGCGAAAGGGATTGAAACGGCTTCGTCGGGTTCGCGAAAGGTCCTGGTGGGATGGTCATTTTACTCGCCGCAGTTCTTGGCGGTGAGCGGTGAGTTGTCTGAACTGAAGTCAGGGGGCCGGGCTGCCAATGTCGTTCACATTGCCGGGGGAGTGCACGCGACGGCGGAGCCGGCGCAGACCTTGTCGGCGGGATTCGATCTCGTGGCCTGTGGCGAGGGGGAGGGGATCATCGTCGAATTGGCGAAGCGATTGGCGTCGGACCAATCGGTCGATGACATTCCGGGGTTGGCGTTTTGCCGCGATGGCGGGACGGTTCGCAACGGTCGCGGCGCGTTGATTTCGTTGGATGATTATCCTCCGTTTCCGAGCACGGGTAAAATGGGGCCGATCGAGATCACGCGAGGCTGCATCTACAGCTGCAAGTTCTGCCAAACCCCGTTCGTATCCAAGGCGAGATTCCGGCATCGTTCGGTCGGGAACATCTGCGAGCATGCGAGGACGTTGAAGCGTGTGGGTTCGCGGTATTATCGATTCATCACACCGACATCGCTTTCCTATGGCACGGATGACGAACATCCGAATCTCGATGGGATTGAGGAGTTGTTGGCGGCATTGCGGCGGACGATCGGGGGCGAAGGGCGTCTTTTCTACGGGACCTTTCCCTCCGAGGTGCGGCCGGAGCACGTGACGCCGGAGGCGCTTCGGTTGCTCAAGCGATACGTGGACAACGACAACCTGATCATTGGCGGACAATCGGGGTCGCAACGGGTGTTGGACCGGGCGGGGCGGGGGCATTCAGTGGAGGCCGTTGAGCGGGCTGTCCGGATCTGCCTGGAGGAGGGCTTTGAGCCCAATGTCGATTTCCTGTTTGGCATGCCGGGGGAGGAGCGGGAGGACGCCCGGGCGTCGGTGACCCTGGCGCGGAGGCTGGCGGACCTGGGCGCGCGGGTCCACACGCATGCCTTCATGCCGCTGCCGGGGACGCCGTTCATGAACCAGGGCGCGGCGGTCATTGACGAAGGCGTGCGCCGGGAGTTGGAGTCGTTGTCCTCGGAGGGCAAGGCCTATGGGCAGTGGAAACGGCAGATCAAGGTGGCGGACGAGTTGGCGGCGAGACGGGCGGGCCGGTTTTGATCGCATTGGCCGCGAACGTCATTTTCGGTGCGTTTCGCACATTTGGAATTCACCGCATGGCGGGGGCGCCTTAGCCTGAGCGGCGATGTTTGAACTTGAGGCTCCATTTGAGGCGGCGGGCGATCAACCGGCGGCGATCGACGCGTTGACGAAAGGACTGGAGTCCGGCGTGAACAGGCAGACGCTGCTGGGCGTCACCGGTTCGGGCAAGACCTTCACCATCGCCAATGTGATCCGGAATGTGAACCGGCCGACCCTGATCGTGTCGCACAACAAGACCCTCGCCGCGCAGCTCTACTCCGAGTTCAAGGGCTTCTTCCCGCGTAACGCGGTGGAGTATTTTGTCAGCTACTTCGATTACTACCAGCCCGAGGCCTACATTCCGCGCACGGACACGTTCATTGAGAAGGACTCAAGCGTGAATGAGGAGATCGAGCGGTTGCGCCTGTCGGCGATGAGCTCGCTGTTTGCGCGGAGGGACGTGATCGTGATCGCGAGCGTGTCCTGCATCTACGGCATCGGGAGCCGGGAGGACTATGAGGCGATGGTGATCCCGATCAAGGTCGGCGACGAGCTTTCGCGGGACATTTTCCTGTCGCGGCTGGTTGATCTGCAATACGACCGGAACGATGTGGCCTTTGAGCGAGGTCAGTTCAGGGTGCGCGGCGATACGGTGGAGGTATACCCGGCCTACGCGCTGGAGGGAGTGCGGATCGAATGGTTCGGCGAGGAGATCGACCGCATCACCCGGTTCGACCCATTGACGGGCAACATGTTCGACCAACTTCCGGCGGTGACCATCTACCCCGGCAAGCAGTTTGTGACCCCGACGGACAAGTTGAAACGGGCCATTCTGTCGATTCGCGAGGAACTGGGCGACCGTGTGGCGTGGTTTGAGAAGGAGGGCAAGCTGCTGGAGGCGCAGCGGATCAAGATGCGCACGGAGTATGACCTGGAGATGATGGAGGAAATGGGGTTCTGCTCGGGGATTGAAAACTACTCGCGCCATATTGCGGCGAGGCCCAAGGGATCAAGGCCGAGCACGATCATCGATTTCTTTCCGGAGGATTTTGTGACCGTGATCGATGAGTCGCATGCGACGGTGCCGCAGGTGGGCGGTATGTACGAGGGGGACAGGTCGCGCAAGACAACCCTTGTGGAGCATGGCTTTCGACTGCCCAGCGCGCTCGACAACCGGCCGCTGGCCTTTCGGGAGTTCGAGGAACTGACCGGACAAACGATCTACGTCAGCGCCACGCCGGGGCCGAGGGAATTGGAATGGTCGGGCAGGCGCGTGGTGGAATTGATTGTGCGCCCCACGGGATTGGTCGATCCCAAGGTCACGCTCAAGCCGCTGAAGGGGCAGATCGACGACCTGATCGAGGAGGCTCGGGTCCGGGTGGAGCGAAAGGAGCGGGTGTTGGTGACGACGCTGACCAAGCGCACGGCCGAAGAGTTGACCGATTACCTGAGGGACATTGGGATCGACGTCCGGTATCTGCACAGCGAGATCGACGCGATCGAGCGGGTTGAGATTCTGCGGGCGCTGCGGAAAGGGGAGTTCGATGTGTTGGTCGGGATCAACCTGTTGCGCGAAGGGTTGGATCTGCCGGAGGTTTCGCTGGTCGCCATCCTGGATGCGGACAAGGAGGGGTATCTGCGGTCCACCACCAGTCTCATGCAGACAGCAGGACGCGCGGCGCGGCATCTGGAGGGGGAGGTGATTCTCTACGCCGACGTGAAGACCCGGAGCATTCAGCAGTTTCTGGCCACCACGGAGTATCGGCGGAAGAAACAGCAGGCCTACAATGAGGAGCATGGCATTACGCCGCGCAGCGTCAGTCGCGCGGTGGATGAAAGCCTGGCGGGGCATACGTCGGTGAACGAGAATGCGGCGGCCCTGTTGCGCGACGCAGACGCCAACTTCGATGTCACGGAGACCATCCGGGAGTTGGAGGAGGAAATGTTGAAGGCAGCGGACAACCTGGAATTTGAGAAAGCGGCCCTCCTGCGGGACCAGGTTCAGGAATTGAAACGAAGCGCCGAGGGGACGGCGAAGGCGGCCACTGTCGCGCCGGAGGGGAAGCTCTCGTATGGGAAGGGGCGACGGCGGAGTTAGCCGACGTTGATCAATCGGACGCGTTGGCTGGGGCGCGTTGTGGTTTGCGGTGTTCTGCGGCTTCCCTGAGGCCGCGCTTCATGTGCAGGTGAAAGGCGGGAAAGATCACGAGCAGCCAGGAAACGGCGGTCACCAGAAGTCCCGCGTCAGTCCCCGAGATCACCAATCCGACGCCGGCGAGGTTGCCGAGAATGCCCAGGAGGATGAAGAGCCGGGCGGCCCGGTCGATTTGATTTACTTTGTTCCTGCTCATGGACGGAATTAAATCAAGGTTCATCGGAATCCGCCATTACAAGCGCGGGTTCCGGTTGGAATCCGCTTCAGCGCGGACGGGGAGGGCGGCCACCGGGGTGACGGCCGCCGCGCGGATCTCCGCCGCGGCCGGGAGGCCCGCCAAAGCCGCGTCCGCCGGGACGACCGCCGGGGCCGCCGTGACGCTGGAAGCTCTGATCAGGCGTTCCGCGGAAATGGCGCGGGACGAAGGGGAAATCCTCGGTGAGGTGGTAGTGATAAATCCCGGCGGGATACTCCGGCGTGACGCCGAAGCGGCCGTTGCATTCGTCGAGGTCGCCGGAGCCCTTCACATAGACCCAATCGGCGGTGAAGGAGCCGTCGTATGTTCCGCCCGGTCCCTGGTTGCCGCCCGGGCGCTGCCCCTTGCGCAATTGATAGCTTGATTTGACGCGTTTGAGGCCACTGCGGGAATTGGCGGGATCCTTGAGGCCGTGCGGTCCGTAGATGGGGAATCCGTCCGCCGCCCATCCAAGCAGGACCATCTTGGGCGAGCCGCCGGTCTTCCGTTGCAGAAGGGCGGCCGGGACGCCGTGGTAGTGGTAGGCTCCGGAGGGTTGGACATGGGCGTCGTTCATGTCGGCGCCGAGCGTCATCGAGGAGGTCAGCGGCTCATACTGCCAGATCGAGTTGCGTGCGCCGTTCCACCATTCGGCGGCCCGGGGATCGAACACGACCCCGTTGACCGCGATTCCGAAGGGATGCATGCCCAAGGGGGTCGCCGTACGCGCAACCTTCGGCGCCGCCGGCATCCGGTAGTTGTAGTTCTGGGGCTCAATGGAATGTGGGTTGCCCCGGTTGGGAAACTGGCCGGTCTGGTGATCGGGAATGCCGTTGGCGGTGATCACCCGATGCGCGCCTTCGACCCTGGTTGCAATCTCGCTGGCATAGGCGACATCGGTCGCCTTGAAACGATCGCCGGTGGAGCGGGATCGACGTCCGTCGCGTCGCGACGGTTGCGCCGCGGTCGATGTGATGATGGAGGCGAGGAGGAGGAGGGCCAGGATCTGTTTCATGGGCGGGGAGTGGTTTGATCAATAGCAGATTCCGGAGAATAGACGACGCCAATCTTCAGGTGGTTTGTAACTTATTTGTGAGGCGGGTTCCGGCGTCCGGGGGGCGGGACCGGCGATCGGATGGCGGTTTCTTCCCGGAATCGGCCTCTTGCGGAGAGGGGAAGCCTTCAAGCCGGACCGCCCGGCGGCCGATGTTATGCTTGTCGGAGCATCCCGTTAGCCTTAACCATGCCGCCCTTCAAAGTTGACCGGCCGGCCCGGTCGGATTGCGCCCGTCATTCTGAATGAATCAGACAGAACGAATTCGAATCCTGCACGTTGTATTCTCGCTCGATCCGGGCGGCATGGAGAACGGGCTGATCAATGTCGCCGAGCGGTTGGACCCGGACAAGTACGAGGTGCATGTCTGTTGTCTGGAGCGCGTCGGAGCTTTTGCGGAGCGGTTTTCCCACAAGGATCGGGTCTACAAGCTATGCAAGACGGACGGTTTCTCATGGCGGTCGCTCTACGGGCTGCATCGACTTTTGGCCAAAGTGAAGCCGCACATCGTGCACAGTCACAACCTGGGTTCGTTGATCTATTCCTCCCTGGCTACCGGCTACGGCCGAAGGTGCGCCATCTTTCATGGAGAACATGGGCAGCTACGGGGGGAGAACCAGGAGCCGCGTCGCATCAAACAGCGCCACAAATACTATCGCAACTGCGCCAGGATCCATACGGTGTCCAAGAGCCTGAAGAACCATTTCCTGGAAATGGGGTTTGACGCCGAACGCTTCGACGTGGTCGTCAACGGCGTGGACATCTCCTATTACCAGCCCGGCGACAAGCTGGAGGCGAGGCGGGAACTGGGATATCCGGAGGACGCCCTGTTGGTGGGGATCTTCAGCCGCTTCGGGAAATACAAAAGGCACGCGGAACTGTTGGATGCATTCGATGTTCTGGCGGCCAGGATTCCCGACCTGCACCTGCTCATCGTCGGCGGGGGAGGCCCGATCGAGGATGCCGTGCGCGAGCGTGTGCCGAAAAGCCCGTACAAGGAACGGATTCATCTGACCGGGTTCCAGCAGGATCCCCGACGTTACTACCACGCGGTGGACCTGGTGGCGATTCCCTCGATTGTGGAAGGGCTCTCCAACGCGATGCTTGAGGGCATGGCCACAGCGACGCCCGCGCTCTGCAATTCTGTCGTCTGCGGCGTTGAGGATGTCCTGGACAACGAGGAGAACGGGCTTGTGGCGGATGTCTGCGAACTCGACGATCTGGTCCGTCACCTCGAAGCGGCGGTCGCGGATCGGGACCGACTTGACCGGATGGGAAAAGTCGCCCGCAAGACCATCGAGGACGAGTTTTCGATCGAGTCGATGACGCGCAAGTACGCGGAAATCTACGCGGATCTGGCGGGCGGCGGGGTCAGGGTTTGACGCCGCGGCCCTGGATGCCGTTGTAGCCCGGGCGCACGTCGCAGTCCTTCAAGCCTGCGTCCTTGAACCATTTCTCGATGGTTCCGCAATGCTGGGGGAAGTCGTAGGCCGGCGCGAGTTTGTCGAAAATGTCCAGGATTGCCCATTCCCGCTGCATCGTTTCGGAGAGATCGAATTCATCGCGATAGTCCGCCAGCAGCAGCCGCCAGTTGATGTAGGCGCCCTTGGGGAGCTTGTGGATGAATCTTGTGAACGGCCACATCAGTTTCACGTAGAGCTTGCAGAGCCGGTAGAGCGTCGGCGGATGCATCCGTTTGGTGATGGGCCGGATCCAGTATTTTGTGGCCAGGAGTTTCCTGATCCCGGTCGGCATGATGTAATTGTCCGCGACCACGCTGCCTTCGGACTTCACGTACCTGGGCAGTTGACGGAAGGAATTCTCCGGGTCGGGCGTGTGTTGGAGGACGCCGAAGCAGTAGATGCGGTCGGCAGCATCAAGCTTGAAAGGCATCTTGTAGAGATCGCCCTTGACGATCAGCACGTTTTCCTTGTCGCCGTTGGAGGCGTAATTTGCCTCCACCGCGTCGCTGTAGTCCAGGGACAACACCGTCGCCCCGGTGGAGGCGGCCTGTTCGGTGAAGCGGCCGGATCCGCCGCCCACCTCCACAATCACCTCGCCCTTGAGGTCGCGCGGCCAGCCGGTTTCCTCGAAAAAACGTTTTTCCGAGATATTGCAGCCGCTATGGCTGTCATATTGCGTTCGGGCGTGCTCGTTCCATTCCAGTCCGAATCCGGAGGCGTAGTTCTCGACCGGGACGAACCGGGGGATGAAGGAGGCGATGTTGTATTCCTTGGCGCATTTCGAGTCCGAGCAACCGAGAATGCCCTCTTCGATGCGTTCGCCGTCGCGTTTGGAGGCGTCTTTTAGTTCCAGTCCGGATTGACACTCCGGACAGACAAGGAGTTTGAGGTGTGCTTCGCGCATGGTTGATCGGGCCGCGGGAAAGGACGTTAGGCACTCGGACAACGGTCGTCAATCGCCTTCCCCGATGGGCCGGGACACGGGGCTTCAACCGGCTTATCGGCAAAATGCTTGACGGTGTTTAACGGCGGTCAACACACTGCGGACGAATTGCGGCGACAGTCCGTCCGCCTTCCCATCCGGAACGCCGCTTCCGCGCAGTCAGAGTTCAAGCCAACCTCGCCGCCATGTGCGCCATTTGTGGAATCATTCGCTTCGACCGGGAGCCGGTCGAGGCCGGCGCGCTGAGGCGCATGCGGGACCTCATGGTCAATCGCGGTCCCGACTGCGCGGGCGAGCGGATCGAAGGTCATGTCGGCCTTGGTTTTCGTCGTCTCAGGATCATCGACCTCAGTGAGCGGGGCGACCAGCCCATGTCGAATGAGGACGCCTCCGTCTGGTGTGTTTTCAACGGGGAGATCTACAATTTCCGGGAACTGAGGCGACAACTGGAGGCAAAGGGGCATGTCTTTCGTTCCGACGCGGACACGGAAACCATCGTTCACGGGTACGAGGAATGGGGGGAGGAGGTGGTCGGAAAACTCGACGGCATGTTCGCCTTCGGCGTCTGGAACGATTCCAGGCAGGAGTTGTTTCTTGCCCGCGACCGTTTTGGCAAGAAACCCTTGTTCTATCGGCGCGACGCGGAGGGCGTCGCTTTTGCGTCGGACATCAAGGCCATCTGGTCGCTGGATCCGGGTCGGATGGAGATCGATCCGGAGGGCGTGGATCTCTACCTGCATCATCTGTCGCCGACGCAGGACGCCTGCATATTCAAAGGCGTGGACAAGTTGGCGCCCGGAACGTGGATGAGATTCACGGAGTCGGGAGTTGAATCGCGGACCTACTGGACCCCGGGCTTCAGAACCAAGCGTCGCTACACCGAGGAAGGCGCGCTGGACGCGATTGAGGAGACCCTGCGTCGCGCTGTGCGCAAGCGATTGGTCAGCGATGTGCCTCTTGGCGCGTTCTTGAGCGGGGGCATCGATTCAAGTTTGATTGTGGCGTTGATGAGCCAGGAGATGGGCGGCGGCTGCAAGACTTTCTCGATCGGCTTTGATGAGCAGGAGTTTTCAGAATCCGAATATGCCCGCGCGGTGGCGGAACGCTATCAGACCGAGCACCACGAACAGATTCTCAAACCGGATGTCCTGGAGATCCTGCCGTCATTGGTCTGGGAATACGGCGAGCCTTTTGCCGATTCGTCGGCGATTCCCACCTGTTACGTGTCCAAGGCGGCGCGCGAAAAGGTGACGGTTGCGCTGACGGGCGACGGCGGGGACGAGATGTTCGGCGGGTATGACATCGCCCGGGTGTCGCGCTACTCGTCGATGGTCCGGACCTGGGTTCCAGGATTTCTGAGGCGGGTATTGGAGACGGCGCTTTTGTCGCCTGACCGGTTGCCGAGCGACGGAGGGGCAATCCAGAAGCTGCGCACGCTCCTCGTTCATGGCAGTGACAATCCGGCGATCCGGCATCGTTACACCCAGGCCTGGACGCCGCCTGACAAACGGCTTCTCTACACGCCGGAGTTCGTCGAATTGACGGGAGGAAAAGGGGCTCACCGGATCTTCGACCGTTGGGCGGAATCGATCAAGGACCTCGACCTCACGGACCAGAACCTGTTTCTGACCATTGTCGGCAGGCTCAGGAACGACTATCTGATCAAGATAGACGTGGCTTCGATGATGAACTCGTTGGAGTTGCGCAGTCCGTTTCTGGATCCGGAGGTCGCGGCGTTGGCGGAATCCATTGATTCCGGGCTCAAGGTCCGGGGCGGCGTGCAGAAGTACCTGTTGAAGCGTCTTGGTGAGCGTCACCTCCCGCATGATCTCATCTACCGACCGAAGCGCGGCTTTTCGCTGCCGCTGAAGCGGTGGTTGCGGAATGAGTTCACGCCCGTGGTCGATGAGTTGGTGATCAACGGAAAGGTGATGGAAAGGGGCTGGTTCAACAGGGATCGCGTCCTGGCGGTCGTGCAGGAACATCGCGACGGCCTCAGGGATCACACCCATCGCGTCTGGAGCCTGCTGTGGTTGGAGGTGTGGCATCGGTTGTTCGTGGACCGGACGCTCAAGGCGACGGATTCCCTGAAGATCGCGTAGTCCGGACGCAGCGCCCTGCCGGCATCGGGAATTGGCGCCGGAAGGCCCGCGAAGGCCTCGGGTGTTCAGGAGGGGGAGTTGGCGGCGACCACGACGTCGATGCCTCTGCCGCGCAACTCACCGACCAGGTCCACGTCGGCGCCTTCGTTGGTGACGATGACGTCGATTTCTTCGAGTGCGCAGAGCGTGGTCAGGGACTGACGGCCAAACTTTGTGGAATCCAGGCAGAAGATCGTCTTGCGCGCCGCTTTCATCATCGCCTTCTGGATGTCGATCAGGAGGACGTGCGAATTGCTGACGCCCTCGGGGGTGATGCCGCCGGAACTCATGATGGCGACATCGGCCTGCATCTTGGTGAAGGCATCGACCGCCAGGGGGCCCACCAGCACGCCGAGTCGTGGATAGATCACGCCGCCGGACAGCACGACCTCGACCTGTTGGTGCGAGGCATACAGATTGGCGACGGGGAGGGAGTTGGTGATGATGTGAGGCGTCTTGGACTCCAGATACTTCGCGACGTGAAACACCGTCGTGCCGCCGTCCATGATGACGGTCTGATTGGGCTCCACCAGTTTGGCGCAGGCGTGGCCGATCAGTTCCTTCTCTGACAATTGCCGCGCGTCGCGGGTGGAAAACACAAATTCATCGGAGTCGGGTGCCACCAATCGAGCCCCGCCATGCGTGCGCCTGACTGTGCCCGTGGATTCAAGGGCCGTGAGGTCGCGACGGATGGTGGACGCCGAAACATCCAGCTGTTCGGACAACTCATCCAGAGAGGCAAACTCCACCTTGCGCAGGTGTTCCTCAATTCGTTTCTGACGCTCTTCGGCGGTCATGGTGACAGTTCTGTGACAGATGTTGGTAATTTTTGCAAGATAATGGTTGACAGTTTTTGGAAACTTTTGAGAAAGTCCGCGCAACAGCGAAAACCATGTCGACTGATAAAGTCATTCCACACAGAGCCGCGATCGAACATCTGGTTCGTCAGGCGGTGTATGAACGAACGGGGCGGCCTGCTCCGAAAAGTGCCGGCGCGCCGAATCCGTTGCTGGTGAATGTCAGCGCCCGGCATTGCCACCTGACGCCTGAGGCGGTGGAGGCGCTGTTCGGGAAGGGCTATGAACTGACCCCGATGAAGTGGCTCTACCAGGAGGGGCACTACGCGGCGAAGGAGACGGTGACCCTCGTGGGGCCCCGCAAACGCGTGATCGGAAACCTCCGAATTCTGGGACCTTGTCGCCCGTTGAATCAGGTCGAACTGGCCTATACCGACTCCGTCGCGCTGGGTTTCGACATTCCCTTGCGCTCGTCAGGGGACACCGACGGCACTCCGGGCTGCATGCTGATGGGGCCGAACGGATTCTTCGAAATGGATTCCGGCGTCATTCGGGCAGCGCGCCATGTGCACATGCATCCCGACGACGCCGACTACTACGGAGTGAAGGACAAGGACATGATGAAGTTGCGCGTCGGCGGTGCCTGCGGTGTGACCTTTGACGAACTCCTCGTGCGCATGGACCCGAAGGTGAAGCTCGAAGTCCATATCGACACCGACGAAGGCAACGCCTGCAACCTGAAGCCGGACACCTTCTGCGAATTGATCAAGTGAGGCCGGTGATCGGTAATCAGTAATCAGAGATTGGACACGGAAAACGGCCGAAGCGTCACGACCAGTCATCAATCGCAAATCACCAGTCACACACAGCGAATTTCACTCAACTCTCACCCCTCAACAAACACCTACTCTATGAGCGAAGCATTAGGAATGAT
>JAYPEY010000147.1:0-11154 GCA_038126035.1 Verrucomicrobiales bacterium
TTCTACGCGCTCGACATGTTCCCCTACCCTTCCGGGGCCGGTTTGCACGTCGGTCATCCCGAGGGTTACACCGCGACCGACATCGTCTCCCGCTATCACCGCGCCAAGGGCTACAACGTCCTGCACCCGATGGGCTGGGACGCCTTCGGTCTGCCCGCCGAACAACACGCCATCAAGACCGGCCAGCATCCGCGCGAGAACACCGCGACCAACGTCGCCAACTTCAAACGCCAGATCAAGGAACTCGGTTTCAGCTACGACTGGACGCGCGAGGTCAACACCACCGACCCCGGCTACTTCAAATGGAGCCAGTGGATCTTCCTGCAGCTCTACAACTCCTGGTTCAATCCCGAAACCAACAAGGCCGAATCCATCGACACGCTGACCTATCCGGACGACCTGACAACCGAGGATCAAAAGCGCGAATACCGCGACAACCATCGCCTCGCCTTCGTCTCCCATGCCCCGGTCAACTGGTGCCCCGCGCTCGGAACCGTGCTGGCCAATGAGGAGGTCATCGACGGCAAGAGCGAATGGGGCCACGAGGTCATCCGCAAACCCATGCGCCAGTGGATGCTCCGCATCACCGCCTACGCCCAGCGCCTCCTCGACGATCTCCAACTCGTCGATTGGCCCGAGTCCCTCAAGAAGATGCAGAGCGACTGGATCGGCCGCTCGGAGGGCGCCGAGGTCGATTTTCAGGTCGATGGTCTGGACAAGAAGCTCCGTGTCTTCACCACGCGACCGGACACCCTGTTCGGCGCAACCTACATGGTTCTTGCCCCCGAACATCCGCTCGTCGATCCGATCACGACCGACGAACAACGCGACGCGGTCAAGGCCTACCAGGACGCCGCCGCCAAGAAGAGCGACCTCGACCGCACCGACCTCGCCAAGGAAAAGACCGGCGTCTTCTCCGGCGGTCACGCCATCAATCCCGTCAATGGCGCCAAGATCCCAATCTGGATCGCCGACTACGTCCTGATCAGCTACGGCACCGGCGCCATCATGGCCGTGCCCGGACACGACACCCGCGACCTTGAATTCGCCCAGGAATTCGACCTGCCCGTCATCGAAGTCGTCGAAGCCCCCGGCGATGAAGAGAACATCGGCTTCACCGGCAACGGCGTCAGCATCAATTCCGACTTCCTCAATGGCCTGCCCACCCCGGAGGCCAAACAGAAGATCGCCGCGTGGCTGGAGGAGAAAGGCCTTGGCGAAAAGACGATCAACTACAAGATCCGAGACTGGCTGTTCAGCCGCCAGCGCTACTGGGGCGAGCCCTTCCCCATCGTCTGGAAGGACGGCCATCACGAGGCCCTGCCCGAATCCGAACTCCCCGTCCTTCCGCCGGACCTCGACGACTACAAGCCCACCGAGACCGGAGAACCGCCTCTGGCCCGCGCCGCCGACTGGGTCAACCGCCCCGACGGAACAACCCGCGAAACCAACACCATGCCCCAATGGGCCGGCAGTTGCTGGTATTACCTCCGCTACATCGACGCGACCAATGACGCGTCCTTCTGCGGAGCCGAAGCCGAGAAATACTGGACCGGCCAGACCGACAACTCCGGCCCCGACGCCAAACCCGGAGTCGATCTCTACGTCGGCGGCACGGAACACGCCGTGCTTCACCTGCTCTACTCGCGCTTCTGGCACAAGTTCCTCTTCGACCTCGGCCAGGTCTCCACGCCAGAGCCGTTTCATCGGCTGGTCAATCAGGGCCTGATCCTGGGCGAGGTGGAATACACCCTGTTCAAGGACGCCGAGGGCGATCCCGTCTCTGCGACCGAACTGAAGGACATCGCCGAGGAAGCCACTGAAACCGGCCTCAAGATGGCGGGCATCCACAAGCAGTCAGGTGAGAAACTGTTCGGCGAAAAGATCACTGAGGAAGACGCGGTTCAAGACGGCAACCACTCCGTCTTTGCGCAGGACAAGGCCATCCGACTCGACGCCCGCAGCTTCAAGATGAGCAAGAGCCGCGGCAACGTGGTGAATCCCGACGACGTGCTCGCCCAATTCGGCGCCGACGCCTTCCGCCTTTACGAAATGTTCATGGGGCCGCTCGAGATGGTGAAACCGTGGACCACCAAGAACGTCGCCGGCGTCTACAAGTTCCTCGGCAAGGTCTGGCGCCTGTTCATCGACGACGCCAGCGACACAGAGTTCGAACAGAACCTGACCACCGACGCTGGCAACGGCGAATCGCACCTCGCCGCCGTCAAGCTCGCCGCCGGCATCCAGGACGTCGAACCGACCAAGGAACAGAACAAGGCCCTGCACACCTGCATCAAGAAGGTGACCGAGGACCTCGACCACATGCGTTTCAACACCGCCATTTCCGCGATGATGATCTTCGTCGGGGAGGCGCAGTCATGGAACGCCAAGCCGGCCTCCGTCCTGCGGCAGTTCCTGCAACTGCTCCAACCCTTCGCCCCGCACCTCGCCGAGGAACTCGCCGCCAAGCTCGACGCCCTCAGCGGCAAGGCGTTCAAGACCCTGACCTACGACGCCTGGCCGGCAGTGGATGAGTCCTTCCTCACCGAGGACAGCATCACCCTGCCCGTCCAGATCAATGGCAAGGTGCGCGATCGGATCGAGGTGGCGGCGGACGCGTCGGATGAAGACATCGAAGCCGCGGCCCTGGCCAGCGAGAAGGTGAAGTCCCAGATCGAAGGCAAGACCGTGCGCAAGATCATCATCCCCAAACGCCGCCTGGTGAACATCGTGGCGAACTGAGCGAGTTCCGATTTCGTAGCCGCAACCTTCAGGTTGCGCACCGTTCGCCATGGCCAACTCGCGCGCAATTTCAAGAACAACGCCCGGCGCAGCCTGAAGGCTGCGGCTACGAGATCATTGAGAAAGCGTCTCTCCAGCCCTCCCCTACCTCACCGCAGCCCAGACCCGATGCACGTCATCGTGGTCGTCCAAGGCCTGCAGGAATTCCCCCACTTCCTCCAATTGATCGTCATTCAACTCCGGGAAGTTCTTCGGCAGATACCCCATCTCACTCGTCACGATCGCCCAACCCGCGCCGGCCAACCGTTGCGACACCGCGTGAATCTGCGTCCGATCTGTGATGAACCTCGCCCCGGTCGACTCCTCCGGAATATCGTCGTTCTGCTCCGACGTCAGCGCCTCCACTTCGTCCGCCTCCGCCTCGATCGCCGCTTCCTCGATATCGACACCATCACCCGGAATGTGCCCCTCGACCAATCCGACATGATCGAACAGGAACTTGTTGCTGCCGGTCGTCCCAAGCTGCCCGGCTCGGAACAGCACCCGGATCTCGGGCGTCGTTCGATTCGTGTTGTCAGTCATCACCTCCACGATCACCGGGACCTTGTGCGGCGCGTAGCCTTCGAAGACCACGTGTTCCATGGCGGTCTTGTCGTCGCCCGCGCCCTTTTTGAGTGCCCGGTCGATGACTTCCTTGGAAACGCTGTTTTTGCGGGCTTTCTCGATCGCGGCGGCGAGTCGCGCGTTCATGTCCGGATCCGCGCCGCCGGTCTTGATGGCGACCATGATTTCACGGACCAGCTTCGTGACCGCCTGCGTCTTTTTCTGCGAGGCGACCGCGCGTTTCGAATGCAGCCATTGTCTTCCCATAGGGCGCGCGTTTTATCAGCCGCCGCCGCTCAAATCAACAGACGGATCCACCACCTCCATCGTTACGAATCCTGCTGCGAACATGCCCAATCCCTGCTTAACTCGGCACGTGCAGGTTGAACGCGTCAAATACATCATCTGGGCGGCGGACATGAATCGCGCCGTCGATTTCTATCGCAGCGCCCTCGGAGCCGAGGTCATCCGGCAGAACGACATCATCAGCGAGATTGAGATCTGCGGCGCGATCATCGGCATCCACGGCGGCGGCGAAGGCAAACGAACCTGGACCGGGATGAGCTTCCAGGTCGCGGATGTCGTGAACGGCTCCAGGGAAGTCGTTGCGGCTGGCGGGCAATTGACAAGCGAACCGGAACCTGAAGATGGCGAACCGCCGCACCTCGCCATGTGCATGGACACCGAGAACAACGAATTCATGCTCACCCGCAAACGCGGGTAGGAAGCCTTCTGAATCGGAGCGCCGAGCATTGCTCGGCATTGGCGCGGAGCCTGACGCCCGGCCGAGCAATGCTCAGCGCTCCGACTCAAAAAGCTTTCCGGCCGCAGACGCCTGTCATTCTTCGCTCCCATCCTCCGGATGCTCCACCGACGGCAGATGCCAGTTCCACTTGAGCGAGGCCAAACGGAAGAACACCACAGTCCCCAGACTCAAGGTCAACGTCAGCGAAGATTCCCAAACCAAACGCTCGCCAAGGATGTAGACCCAGGCTCCCGCAAAGGAACAGGTCGCATACAAAGGCGCCGGACGGAAGATCACCGGCACCTCATTGCAGATCACATCGGCGATCACCCCGCCGAAGGCCCCGGTGATCACGCCGATCAGCGCCGCCACGAACAAGGGCGTCCCCGCCTCCAGCGCGTAGCCCGTCCCCACCACGCTGAACAACCCAAGCCCCAGCGCGTCCGGCAACGCCAGGTATTTTTCCAAAGCCAGCATCAGCCTGGGAAAAAGCGCGCCGATCAGGGCCAATCCAAACACGACAATCGTGTAGTGCCCGTTCGCGATCCAGAACAGCGGCGTCCGGTCGAGGCACACATCGCGGATCGTGCCGCCGGCGAAGGCCACGGCAAACGCGACGCAGAACAGGCCCACGAAGTCCATCTTCTTGCGCGACGCCAACAGGATCCCGTAGATCGCCGAAACGACGACCGCGCCAAATTCAATGAGTTGCAGGGCTATCAAGGTTTGAGTTCTTTCCGGTCTGGAAGGTCGGGAAAATGACATGGGAATGGAGACAAAGGAATCGTTTCCTTGGATTCCCTTGTCTCCATTCCCGTGTCACTGAGTTCAAGCGTCGCTGGACGCAAACGGAGCGCGGCTGTGTCGAAGACCAGCCGCAGCAACGTCGGTCGTTGCCTGGATCCAGGGACTCCCCCTCCGTCATTCTGTTGCCAAAGCTGCTGCGGCTGATCCCGAAGACGGGTCACAACCGCGCTCCGTCCAGTTTCACTCACACTCATATTCCCGTGTCTCCATTCCCTTGTCATTGCGGCATGAGCCCACAAGAAATCGCAGCCAAAGCTCGCCGCGAACATTCCCAGCCACTACAACCCACCGGTGCATTTGCTTTTTCCATTGCTAAGCAGCCTGCTCTACGTCTCGGCCGCCATGTTCATCAAACAGGCGGCCAGCGGCGGCGTGGGGCCGTGGCGGACCAGCTTTGTCTGCAACTGGATCACCGCCCTGCTCTTCCTGGCCCTGCTCCCCTTCGGCGGCACGATCCCGCCCGCGACCCAGTTCTATCAACCCGCTATCGTGGCGCTGTTGTTCGTCGCCGGGCAACTCTTCACCTTCCTCGCCCTCGACAAGGGCGACGTCTCGGTCGCCACGCCGGTGATGGGCGTCAAGGTCGTCCTCGTCGCCGCCTTCAGCCTCTTGTTCAAGGGCGAGGCGGTGCGTTGGGAACTTTGGGCCGCCGCCACGCTCAGTTGCGTGGGAATCGGCTTCCTCAATCGCAGCGGCGACGACAAGGCCGTCCACCACGACGTCATCCGCACCATCATCCTCGCGCTGCTGGCCGCCGCCTGCTACGCGTCGTTCGATGTGCTGGTCACCAAGTGGTCGCCGGAATGGGGCATGGGCCGATTCCTCCCCGTCATGCTGCTGATGGCCGCCTGCCTTTCCTTCGTCTTCGTGCCGCTTTTCCACGCCCCCTTGAAGGCCATCCCCAAGCAGGCCGTCCGCCCGCTGCTGCTCGGCTCTTTTCTCATGGGACTGCAGGCCATCGTGCTGATCTCGGCCCTGGCGAAGTTCAGCGACGCGACGGCGATCAACGTCATTTATTCGACGCGCGGGCTCTGGAGCGTGATCATGGTCTGGGCCGTCGGCCACTGGTTCGCGAACCAGGAACAGCGCCTCGGCGCCAAGATCCTCCAAGGCCGCCTGATTGGCGCCGGCTTCCTCTGCGCCGCGGTTGTGCTGGTTTTTGTTTGAAGCGGTTCAACAGACTCCGTAGCCGCAACCTTTAGGTTGCGCATCGTTCGGCGTGGCAAACCGGCGCGCGATTCCACGAACCGCGGCCGGCGCAGCCTGAAGGCCGCGGCTACAAGATCATCGAAGGCTCAAACAGCCGATTCGATCTTTGGCAGCGCATTGACAACAAGCAAGGCGGTGTTATTACTTTTGTGACAACATTCAGAATTGATTCATCTCATGATTGTGGAACTCAAACTTCGTAAGATTGGAAACTCCGTTGGCGTTGTCCTGCCAAAGGAAGCCCTTGCCCGACTCAACGCGGCCGAAGGCGACGATCTTTATCTCACGGAGACTCCCGATGGTTTCCGCGTCACGTCCAGGAATCCCGCTTTTGCGGAGAAGATGAAGGTGGCCGAGAACCTGAGCCGGAGATATCGCAACGCCTTGAACGAACTGGCCAAATGACGGAACCCGTCTGGCTCAACAGGGAGGACGCGCTCGGGATTCATGAGATGATGCTGGCGCAACATGGGGGATTGGCCGGCGTGCGGGATCAAGGAATGCTGGATTCCGCATTGGCGCGTCAACAGAACATGTTCGCCTACGAACAGGCGTCCACGCCCGCGATGGCCGCCGCCTATGCGACCGGCGTCATCAAGAATCACCCATTCCTCGACGGCAACAAGCGGACAGGTTTCATGCTTGCCGCTGTCTTTCTGGAATTGAATGCCTTTGAGTTCGGCGCCACCGAGGAATCCGTCGTGGAATTCACGCTCGGGCTCGCCGCATCCAAGATCACTGAGGAAGAATACGCACGCTGGCTGGAGGCTGAATCACGCGAACAATGAGGCCCAGACCTACTCAACGACCTTGATCCGGATCCGGCGATATTCCATCTGCCCGCGATCCCCTTCCAGACCGATCGGCCCCGACGCCGGGACCTTCATCTCCGCGTTCAACACCTCGCCATTGCAGGCGCTATGCGCGACGCCGCCCTTCACCTTCACAACCATTTCATTCCAGTCCTGCGCCTTGTATTTCTTCAGGTCCTTGTAGGGACCGGCGAGCGGATAGTCGCGGCATTGCAGTTGCGGCCGACGAATGAAAACGCCGCTGTCGGCGTTCGGCGTGGCGCGAAATTCCAGCTTCAACACGAAGTCCTTCCCAAATTCCTTCGTCGTCCAGAGCTGTTGGATGCGTCGCCCCTCCGGCGGCGTGGTCACGATCAGGCGGCCGTTCTTCGCGACATAGCGGCCGTCGTTGCTCTGCGCCTTGCCGTCGAAGGTCGCCTGCTTTTCCAAGGTCTTCTTCGCGCGAAATCCCCACCCCGTCAGATCGCGACCGTTGAACAAACTGACAAAACCGGGCTCCGGCTTGAAGTTGTCCGGTTCGGTTTCCAGGAAGTCCAAGGTGGCGAGAATGGGCTTCAACGCGGCGGCCCACTTGGCATAGCCGAGCTTGTTGGGATGCAGCAAATCCGGGAACTCCGGCTTCTTGGCGTCGCCCTGCGCATTGGCAAACAGGGTCCAGGTGTCCACCACCGTGATCTGCGCGTCGCCTTTGACTGCCGCCTTGTAGAGCTTGTTGATCTCCTTGATCTTGTCGGCCGGACGCTTCTTCGTCGCCGAGCTGGGCATCACCTCGCACAGCACGATCGGCATTCGGGAGCTGTGCTTCTTCAACGCGGCAACGATCAGTTCCAGATTGCCGGCGATGGTCGCCGGTTCGGCGCGCTCTTCAAGATCGTTGGTCCCAATCAGGATCACCACCCCGCTCGGATTGAGGGAGAGGACATCCTCTTCAAGCCGGATCAACACGCCGCGGGTGGTGTCGCCGCTGATGCCGCGATTGGCGCCCTTCACCCCGCCAAAAGCGCCGCCCATGTTGTCGCCCCAGCCCTGGGTGATCGAATCGCCGAGAAACACCAGCGCGCCCTGATCCTGCTTCACCTGCTTCGACCAGGCGCCGCGACGCCTCTTCCATAGATTCTTGAACCAGTCGTAGCGCCGGATCGGCCCCGCGCCAGGCAGGCCGTCATCGCTGGCGGGAATTTCAAACTGGGCGGCAGACTGCGCGGCGACGGAATGCGGAATCGTCGGCAGGACAAACGAAAGGGCAAGGAGGAGGAGGAGGGATTTCTTCATGTGCAGGGGCGCAAGATGCCCGATGTAGATTGATCAAGGCAAGCGCGCGTTACGACTGTCAGAGGCAGCGAGCGTATGAAAGTCTTGTGCAGATTCATCGCCTCCGGGACGCATGCGCCTCGCGTTGCTCGCTCTGGCTGAGAAGTGGGCAAACCCGCAGGTTTGCCCCACCATGGTGGGGTATTGCTGCCTGTCCCGCCGTAGCTGAAAAGCGAAGGCGGACCGCAATACCCATTCTTCAGCGTGCGAGCGTAGCGAAGCCCCGCGTGTCAGCCTTCCGATCACGCAAGCCCTTGCGTGGGCACACCTTCCTGCGAAGGCGGCTTCGGGAAGCTTCGGATCTACACGTTGAACTTGAACAGGATCACGTCGCCATCCTTGACCACGTATTCCTTGCCCTCCTGCCGATAAAGGCCCCGCTCGCGAGCGACGGCGACCGAGCCGCACTCCATCAGGTCCTCGTAGGAGACCGTCTCCGCCTTGATGAAGCCGCGTTCGAAATCGGTGTGAATGACGCCCGCGGCCGCCGGCGCCGTGTCGCCCTTGTGAATCGTCCAGGCGCGGGCCTCCTTCGGCCCGACCGTGAAATAGGTCTGCAGGCCGAGCAGGTCAAATGTCGCCCTGATCAATCCATCCACGCCGGACTCCACCACCCCCAGTTCACCAAAGAATTCGGCCGCCTCCTCCGGGGAAAGATCGATCAGATCCGACTCGATCTGGGCGCTGATGACCGCGGTGCCGCAGGCCATGTGGGTGTCCGCATACTCCCGGACCTTCCGCACGTGCGGGTTGTTGTCCGCATCGGCAAGGTCGGACTCCTTGACATTCGCCGCGAAAATGGTCGGCTTGCTGGTCATCAGGAAGAACGGCTTCGCCAAGGCCTTCTCCTCCTTGGTCAAATCCAACGTGATCGCCGGCTTGCCCGCATCCAGATGCGGCGCAATCTTCTTCAACAACTCCTCCTGCGCCGCGGCTTCCTTGTCCCCGCGCCTCGCCTCCTTCCCGATCCGGTGCAGCTGCTTGTTGACCGATTCCAGATCGGCCAGCACCAATTCGGTGAAGATGGTCTCGATGTCGCTGATGGGATCAATGCCGCCGGACACATGATGAATGTCGCCGTCTTCAAAGCACCGCACCACCTGGATGATGGCGTCGACCTCCCTCACGTGACTCAGAAACTTGTTGCCCATCCCCTCGCCATCGGCGGCGCCCTTCACCAGGCCGGCGATGTCCACAAACTCAAACGCCGCTGGAATGATCTGCTCGGAAGGCTCAATCTTGGCGAGTTCATTCAACCGAGGATCGGGCACCGTGACCACACCCACATTCGGATCAATCGTGCAAAAGGGATAGTTCGCCGACTCCGCCTTGCGCGTGCGGGTGACGGCGTTGAACAGGGTGGACTTGCCCACGTTGGGCAGACCGACAATGCCAGCTTTCAACATAAGGCCGGTGAAGAAGCCGGATTAAGCCGCATTGCGCAAGCGGAAAGAGGTGGAATCAGTATTCAGTCGGTCCGTATTCAGTATTCAGTATTCAGAGATCGAGATTGGCCGCCTTCCATAGCGCTTCTGAGCTCCGACACTCTGGCCCACTGATTACTGATTACTGAACACTGGTTCACAGACTCACCTCAACGGCCCCGGCCGCCTTCTTGGCCTTCTCTCGCGCCTCCTCGATCGTCGCGCCGCGCGCGACGGCCACTCCCATGCGACGCTTGCCGGCGACCTCGGGCTTGCCGAAGAAGCGAACCTGCGTGTCCGGCTGGGAAAAGGCTTCGGTCAGATTGCCGAAGGAAACCCGCTTACTTTCGCCCTCGACCAGGATCACCGCCGATGCGCTGGGGCCGTGTTGATGAATGTTCGGAATGGGCAGCCCGAGAATGGCCCGCGCGTGCAGCGCAAACTGCGGCAGGTCCTGCGAAATCATCGTCACCATGCCGGTGTCGTGCGGACGCGGCGACACTTCGGAGAAGTAGACCGTGTCGCCCTTGATGAACAACTCCACGCCGAAGATCCCGCGCCCGCCCAGCGCGTCGGTGATCTTCTTCGCGCAGTCCTGCGCCGCATCGCGCGCGGCGTCCGACATCGGCTGAGGCTGCCAGGATTCCCGATAATCGCCGTCGATCTGCACGTGGCCGATCGGTTCGCAGAAACTCGTCCCGCCCTCGTGCCGGACGGTGAGCTGCGTGATCTCGTAATCGAACTCCACGAAGCCCTCGACGATCACCTTGCCCGCCCCGGCGCGCCCGCCTTCCTGCGCGTATTTCCAGGCCGGCGCAATGTCATCCTCCGATTTGATCGTGCTCTGCCCCTTGCCCGACGAGGACATGATCGGCTTCACCACACAGGGAATCCCGATCTCCGCCACCGCGGCGTTATACTCCTCCTCTGTCTGCGCAAACTTGTAGGGCGAGGTCTTCAACCCCAGTTCCTCCGCAGCCAAACGCCGAATGCCCTCGCGATTCATCGTGAGCTGGGTCGCGCGCGCCGTCGGGATGATCATCGCCAAGCCTTCCTTCTCAATCTCCGCCAATGTGTCCGTGGCGATCGCCTCGACCTCCGGCACGACCAGATGCGGCTTCTCCTGTTCGATCACCGCGCGGAGTTTTTCGCCGTCCAGCATTGAAACCACATGCGCGCGATCCGCCACCTGCATCGCCGGCGCGTTCTCATAGCGATCAACCGCGATCACCTCCGCTCCCAGACGCTGGAGCTCGATGACAACCTCTTTGCCCAGTTCGCCCGAGCCGCAAAGCATCACGCGGGTTGCCGTTTCCGAGAAGGGAGTGCCGATGGATGGATTCATGCGAATGGGGTACCGACGGGCCGAACGGAAGTCAATCGAGAGTCATTCACAATCGGCTCACAAGGGGCAGTCGAACACCCGGGGCTTCGCTACGCTCGCACGCTGAGAAATGGGCAAACCGGCAGGTTTGCCCCACCGTGGTGGGGTATTGCTGCC
>JAYPEY010000148.1:0-6217 GCA_038126035.1 Verrucomicrobiales bacterium
CAACTCGTTGAAGGCTCCGCCTCCGGTCGGCCGCCGGCCTCCCTGCGTCGGAGCCTTCAAGGCAACCAGAAGAAGACAGACAAACCGAAACCACGGGAAACTGTCTCATAAGGAATGGGCCAAACCGTGGGGTCCAATCACTCTCCCTCATCACCGCCACCTGGGCGAAACGCGACCCCGAGGCGGCCCGCCAATGGCAGAACGCCGCCGCGAAGTGAATGCCTTTACGGAGGCCGCGAAAAGGCGCAAAAGGCGCAAGAAAACTGTTTCCAATCCCGCCCCGAGCCATTAGCAAGAGTGGATGCAGATCCTCTCGAATCGAACGCTTCGTTCCCTTTGCTCCGCCCTTCTTCTTCCCCTCGCCATCGCCTCCGCCTCCGCCGCTGAAGACGGCTTCGTCGATCTCTTCGACGGCAGGTCGCTGAAAGGCTGGAAACACGTCGGCAAGAAGGGCAAGGGCTACGATGTGAAGGACGGCGTCCTGTTCTGCGGCAAGGGCAGCGGCGGCAAGCTGATCACCGAGAAGGAGTATTCCGACTTTGTCCTGCGCTTCGAATTCAAGCTCGCGCCCGGAGCCAACAACGGCCTCGGCATCCGCGCGCCTGAGGGAGGCGACGCCGCCTACCTCGGCATGGAGCTGCAGATCCTCGACAATCGTCATCCCAAGTGGGCGCGGCTCCAACCCTGGCAGTATCACGGCTCCATCTACAATGTCGTCCCCGCCAAGCGCGGCTCGCTCAAGGAGGCCGGCGAATGGAACACCCAGGAGGTCACCGCCATGGGGCGCAAGATCCGCGTCGTCCTGAACGGCGACACCATCGTCGACGCCGACCTGAATGACGTCACCGACGCGCAGACCCTGCTGAAGCACCCGGGCATCCTACGCGAGAGCGGGCACATTGTTTTCCTTGGCCACGGCGACTACGTGGAGTTCCGCAACATCCGCATCATGGAGTTCCCGCGCTCACAGCCCGACAACACCCCGCCCTCCGGTTTCACCGCCCTGTTCAACGGCAAGGACCTGTCCGGCTGGAAGGGGCTGCCCAAGCGCCCGCTCAACAGCCCCGCCAAGCGCGCCGCCGCCTCCAAGGAGGAACTGGCCGCCGCGCAGAAGGAGGCCGACGCCTCGATGAAGGAACACTGGCAGGTCAAGAAGGGCGCGCTGGAATTCGACGGCAAGGGCCAGAGCCTCGTCGCGGCCAGGGACTACGCCAACTTCGAGATGCTCGTCGACTGGAAGATCAAGCAGGCCGGCGACAGCGGCATCTACCTGCGCGGCTCGCCGCAGGTGCAGATCTGGGACCCCTTCACCGGCAAGAACGACAACACCAAGGTCGGCTCCGGCGGCCTGTTCAACAACAAGGACCCGAAGAATCCCAGCAAGCCCCTCGTCGTCGCTGACAATCCGATCGGCGAATGGAACACCTTCCGCATCCTCATGACCGGCGAACGCTGCCACATCTTCCTCAACGGCCAACTCGTCGTGAAGAACACCGTCCTCGAAAACTACTGGGAACGCGACAAAACCATCTACCCCTCCGGCCAGATCGAACTCCAGAACCACGGCAACACGCTTTGGTTCAAGAACATCTACATCCGCGAACTGCCATGAAACCCAACACCACCCGCCGTTCCTTTCTCAAGCAGACCGCCCTTGCCGCGTCCGCCACGTTGGCCGCGCCTTATGTCTCGTTATCCAAGGGCTCCGCCAACTCCAAACTCAACGTCGGTTTCATCGGCGTGGCCAATCGCGCGGGGGCCAATCTCAAGGGCGTTTCCGAGGTGAAGGAACACGTCAATGTCGCCGCGCTGTGCGACATCGACGACGCCTACCTCGCCAAAGCCGCCGCAACGCACAAGGGCGCCAGGACCTATCACGACTTCCGCAAGCTGATTGAGCAGAAGGACCTCGACGCCATCGTCGTCGGCACGCCGGATCACACGCACGCCGTCGCCGCGGTCGCCGCCTTGAACAGCGGGCGACATGTCTACTGCGAGAAGCCTCTGGCGCGCACCCTTTCCGAAGTCCGCGCGATCACCAACGCCGCGGTGCGGAACAGGCGCGTCACGCAGATCGGCACGCAGATTCATTCGATGACGAACTACCGCCGCGTGGTGGAGCTCGTCCGCTCCGGCGCGATCGGCCAGGTCGGCGAGGTGCATGTCTGGGTGAACGGCGGACGCGGGGGCAAGGAACTGCCCGCCAAGCCGGAGAAGGTCCCGTCGCACCTGCATTACGATCTCTGGCTCGGCCCCGTTCCGGAGGTTCCCTACAGCTCCCAATACGTCCCCAAGAACTGGCGCGACTGGTGGATGTTCTCCGGCGGCCAACTCGGCGATTTCGGCTGCCACTACATGGACCTGCCCTTCTGGGCCTTGGACCTGAAATACCCGCTCAGCATCGAGGCCGAGGGGCCGGACGTTCACCCCTATTCCACTCCCGTCTGGCTGAAGGTGAACTACCAATACGCCGCCCGCCTCGGCCAACCGCCGGTCAATCTCACGTGGTATCACGGCGGCAAGCGCCCCAAGGGCCTGCCCGCCAGGCTGGACGCCCGCTACAAGAGCGGCGTGTTGTTCGTGGGAACCGAGGGCAGGATCCTCGCCAACTACGGGAGCCACGTCCTGCTGCCCGAGGAGAAATACGCGGACTTCAAGAAGCCTGAGCCGTGGATCCCGGATTCCATCGGCCACCACAGGGAATGGGTCATGGCCTGCATCAACGGCGGCCCGACCACCTGCCACTTCGAATACTCAGGCCCGCTGACCGAAGCCGCGTTGCTGGGCAACGTCGCCTTCCGCGCCGGCAAAAAACTCGATTGGGACGCGAAGAACCTCAAGGCGACGAACTGTCCCGAAGCGGATCAGTTCATCCAGCACATCTATCGGGATGGCTGGGCTTTGTAGCCGCGGGAAACGACAAGGCCAAAGAAAGACGAACGTCAAACGTCCAACTCTCGACATGAAACGTGAAACGAGAGAATCCGCACGCAGTTTGAAGTTGAGAGTTTAACGTTGATCGTTTGACGTTCGCCTTCCTCCCTTTCGGTGACTTCTACAAGGCGTTCAATGGATGAGCGAACTCACCCATCTTCGCGCAGCTTCGCCGCGGCAGGCGTCCGCCGCCACGTCATCGATTGAGAAACTCCACCTGCCGAAAGGCGCCGGCGTCAAACGACAACCGCCCGAAGTTGGCGCTGCTTCCGGTGATCCGGCCCTTTTCCCATTTCTCCAGTTTGAACCGCACGGAGCGGCGCGCGTCGAACCACGCGCGCGCGTAGCCCGGCTCCGGCGTCAGGCGCGCGGCCTTCGCGGGGGCCAGTTCCAGATGCACCGCATCGCGCCAGGGAATCTTCAGTGCTCCCTGTCCGCCCCGCAGCATCACGCCGTCGCCAGCAATTGAGAGAACCTCGCCAAACAAGCGCTGTCCGGCCGCGGTCAGGACGAAATCCTGCGCCGAATTGGGCGGCAACGACGGCGGCATTTCGAAGCGACCGTCCCATTGCTTCACCTTCAGGTTGTTCAGGCGGACGGAGCCCAGGCCCTGATGCACCAGCCGGATCCCCCGCCCTTCCCCGCCGAAGCCGCGGTCATCGATCCACTGCTTGATCAACTGCCCATCGACGAACAGCGACACGGAGCGCTTCGCCTTGCCGCACCGGATCGCGATGTGCGCCCTGTTCTTGTTGTCGAAGGCGCGCACGGCCAACGGCCCCAGGTAGCGCAACGGCTGGGTCTTGGTGACGTGCAGCAGGTTGATGGTGCGAGGGTTGATCTGAAGGCTGTAGAAGCCGCCGAAGTCCGGCTCATTCTCCTTGCGACTCAGGCTGATGGGATGCAGGTAATCCGTGTAGAGCGCAACCGCCAGGTTGAAGGTCTCGCGCCAGGCGATCTCAAATTCCAGGGACGACTTGTCGGGAAGATTCACGATGCTGGCGATTGACGCGGCCTTGGTCGCATAGAAGGCGCCGTTGGCGTAGGTCCACACGCCGGCGTCGTCGATGCTCACATCGCCGCTGGTCCAGCCATTCGTCCCGGTCGGCCCGGCATAGATGGTCTTGAAGTGGGTGGGGATGGGGCGGATGAGGCGCACCCGGTTCCGCGGCAGCGTCACCTCGCCGGCATGCCAGGTATTCAAGGTCACGTTCGTCGCCGTCAGGCCGAGGAGGTCGCCGCTCAGCTCATCCATGTTGGTGAACTGCACGACACAGGGCCTACCGCCGGTCGGGGCGTCCTGTCTGGGCGCGCGGTTCGCAATCTGCGCCAGGTTGTCCGTGCGGAAGACGATCGGCTTCTCCACATCCGGGTGATTCCAGCGCAACTCCTTCCCCGGGACGAGACTTTCCACATGCCCGGGCAAGGCGTCGCCATTGCGGAACAGGACAGCCTGGGAGGCCGGGGTTTCCTCGGCGGAAAAGACCGGGCCGGCCGCGACGAGAAGGCAGATCGCCAGGAAGATCCAGACGGATTCCAGACGCCTGCGCATCGCGTTGCTCGCTCTGGCTGAAAAATGGGCAAACCAGCAGGTTTGCCCCACCTTCTTGTTGGTGGGGTATTGCTGCCGCAATACCCACTTCTCAGCGTGCGAGCGAAGCGAAGCCCCGCGTGTCACGCCTCCGAATGCGCCGGACTGACATCCCTCCCTCATTGCCCCGCCTCCTTTCGCTCGTCCTTCGGCCAATGGGGATCCACCTCCACGGTGGCGGCTCCGGCGACCGGCCGCCCGCGCTGCAGGTTGAACTGCAAGGCCCGGACCCACGACGGCTTCAGAGTCATCGCGCCCGCGTCCTTGTGCCGACCCGACAGTTCCTCCGGCGTCCACCTATCCAGCTTGAGGGTCACCTGCCCCAGATCCGAGAAGACCGCGCGGACCTCGTCGGCCGAATGCCGCGAAAGATCCAACGCCGGCGATTTCAGATAGACCTGCCGCACCCGGTTCAGCGGGATGTTCAATTCGATCTTGTCCGTCGCCACGCCGAGCTTCCCCTCGCGGATGGATTTCACATCCCCGCCGAAGCGATCCTTGTTGGCCAGCAGGATCAACGGCTTCTCGATTGCGCCGTCGCCCGGGCCTTCGGCGTCCGGTTCGCCGCCCCATTCGGCGACGATCAGGTTGCTCAACTTCACCATCGTGCCATTGCGCTGGGAGTAGAACGTGATGCCCTGCCCCGGCGGCAGGAAGCCATTCGGATCCTTCCAGGTGTGCGCAGGCTCGCCGTCGACCAGCAGATGGACGGTCGACTCCTCGGCGTCCGCGCGGATTTCGAAGCGCGCCTTCCGCTTGATCGCCAACGAGGCCACCCGCGCCTGACCGAGGAAGCTCCGGCTCATCGAGATGCCCGGCCGCCCCTTGTCGCTCTTGGCCCGTTGCAGGGAAACCCAGCCCGAGCCGATCGCAAAGCTGTAACCGGAGGCCCCGTAGCTGAACTGGTTCACCATGTCCGTATGCATCGCAAACATCAGGCTCAACGGCCCGTTCCATTCCAGGTCGAACACCACCCGCGTTCTCTCCGGGAGTTGCATCGCGCGCCCGAGAAAGCTCACATTCGTCGTGGTGAAGGCGCCGTCCGCGTAGCGCCACATCCCGCCGACATTCCGCCCCATGTTCCACCCCTGCATGCCGGTCGGCCCGCGAAAGACGTTCTCCAACCCGTCGCTGACAAACGTCAACGATCGCACCGACTCGCGACGCGCCTTCACCTCGCCGGCAAACCAGGTCCGGAATGCGGCGGTGGCTCCATCGAGCGAAAGCAACTCCCCCTGGATCTCGTCGCCGTTGTTCAACCGCGCAAAACAGGTGGCCTGCACTTCGGACGCCTGCGCCTGAGCCCGCATGGGATCGAAACGGATCTCATGGATGTTCCGCGGCTGGAAGACAATCGGCTCCTTCGCCTCCGGATGACTCCAGGTCACCCCCTGCTTCGGATCGATGGAAAGGAGCTCCCCGCGCAGCGAGGCCCCATCGAAGAAGGAGATCCGGTCGCCGGCGAAATCGGCGGCGTGGGCGGCCGTGATCGCCGCAGCGAAAGCAAGCGCAGCGAGGCTTCGGACCGCGGGTCTGCGACCCGCAGCGACCACCGACCGACAGGCGCGCCCCGACAAACCCAGACCACCGGACCATCCAGAGTCGCTGGGGGGGACAGACCCCCCGGGCCGGCGGAGGTGCATGCAGTCACCCCTCAAAAAAGCCACCAAAAAAAAAAAAAGTTAAAATATG
>JAYPEY010000148.1:6227-11102 GCA_038126035.1 Verrucomicrobiales bacterium
CCCCCCGCCACCCCCGCCGGCCGGGCGCCCCCCAAAACCCCCCCCCCCCGGCACCATCCTGTGGGGGGGCGGCTCCCCCCCCCGCGGTCCGGGCGTAGGTCCTTCCTGTCACCCTTCATAATCGCCTCCATTCAATAATTCCGTTCATAGATGGGTAGGAAGCGGTAATTCAGCGCCATGGAGAGCAGCGCCATGGCGGTGGAATAGGCGGGACCGAACTGGCCCTCCCAGTTGCCCTCAGGACGCTGTCGCTGCTTCAGGTCGGCGATGTTGCGCTGGTTCCAGACACGCCACTTGTCAGGCGAGTAATGAAAGTGCGCCTGGGAGGCGTAATAGAGGTAATAGAAGTAATAATGCGACTGTGGCGGCTGCTGTTGCAGATAGGCGAAGGCGGCCTCGTGTTCCTTCGAGCCCTTCTCCTTGGCCAGGGTCAATGTCAGGCAGGCGATGGCGGTGCGCGCGGCGTTCGGTCCGGCGGCGCTGGTGTAGCCATAGCCGCCCTGCGGCGACTGGCAGGCGGCGAAGAACTGAAGCCCCTTCCTGATCGCCTCCTCCGGCACGGCGATGCCGGCATTGCGCGCGGCCAGCAGGGCGACCATCTGGCAACCGCTGACCGTGGTGTCCGCGTCCGTGCTGGTGGGGTTGTAGCGCCAGGCCCCCTTGGGGTTCTGCGCCTGCGAGTTGAGGATCAACTTCACCGCCTTCTGCAGCGCCGGCCCGATCCGTGGATTCTTCACCATCCCATAGGCCTCAGCCAGGGCGAGCGTCGCAAACCCATGATTGTACATCGTCCGACCAATCATGCCGTCCTCGGATTGCTCCTTGAGAATGAAGTCCAACCCCTTGCGGATGGGCGCCGAGTAGGGGCCAAAATTCGGATCGTCGCCGTGGGCGAGCATGGCCAGCGTCGCCAGGCCGACCACTGCAGGCTCGGCTCCATAACGGCCGCCCTCCCACGCGCCGTCGACGCCCTGTGTCTTCACCAGGTAGCGCAGCCCCTTCACATATATGGCGTCCACCAGCTTCGCGCTGCGGTCCGATTCCTCCACGAACAACTTCTGCGCCGAGGCGGACAACGGAAGCAGGCACAGCCCAACCAGCGCCGCCAACAGGCGATCGCGCCAGGATCGTATTTTCTCAACTCTCGCCATCACTCAACTCTCGCCATCACTCAACTCTCGCCAACTCTCAACTCTCGCCATCACTCAACTCTCAACCAATCACTCCCCCTTCTCCACGTTCTTGAAATAGCTCTCCATGACCTCGCGAAACTCGGAGGCGATGACGCGTTCGGCGCCCTTGCCGCCGGCGCCGCGATCCACCCGTCGGGCGGTGGCGCCCTTGCCCTGGCCGTCGCCCGGGGCCCGACCTCCCGGCGCGGTTGGATCGCCGTCGCGCGGCCCCATCCCGGGCATGGCGCCCGGCATCTGGCCAGGCTGTTGCCCCTGCTGCTGCTCCGCCATCTCCATCAGAAACTCCTGTTCCTTCTGTTGCTGACCGCTCTGCTGCTGCTGTTGATTCTGCTGCTGGCTCTGCTCGTTGATCAGGTTGATGATGTCGGTCATCAACTCGATCGAGCGTTTCTGCGCGGCGGCGGTCGCGAGGCCTGTGTCCGGCTCCTCGAGCAGATCCAGGGTCGCCGCCGTCGATTCGACCGTCTCCTTCATCACCGAATCCAGGACCTCGACCGGGTTGTTCTGCGCGACGCCCTGCATCTTGATGTTCAGCGTTCCCTGGTCCGCCGCGAGATCCGCCGCGCGATCGTCATAGCCGGGGTCGCGCGCCTTCTGCTCCTCCAGCATGGCCGTGCGACCGCGGATGTTGTCCTGGTCCGCGCGCATGCGGATCATGGCGACCAGCAACTGCATCAGATCATCCTGCGAAAAACCGCTTTCCCCTTCGCCTCCCTCGCCCGAACCGTCCTGCGGCTCCGGCTCGATCCGCTTGGCCCAGGCATCGAACTGATCCGCCCACCGCGCCAGGTTCTCGACCGACTGCATGGTGGTGTTGCGCGCAATCAGGCCGCTGAGGTCCCCGAGTTTTTCCACTGTGGCCCGCTCCTCCATTTCCTTCGCGACCTCCCCATAATTCCCGCGCTGGGTGCGCTCGAAGAAGCGGCCGATCTCGGCCTGCAGTTTCTTCGCCTCGTCACGCGCCTCGATCTGATCCCTGGACGCGCCCTGCGTCGCCTCCTGGTGGCGCGAGCTCAGGCGGTCGAACTCCAGCCCCACCGTCTCCGGCGCCAGGGACAACAGCGTCCGCTCGATCTTCCGCTCGAATTTGGCGGTCTCCCGCAGGCGTTGCGCCAGGGTCAACGCCTCCAGGTTGTCCAATCCCTCGTCCATGCGCTCCTGCATCTCCGCGAGCTTCTGAAGGGCCTGTTCGATGCTCTCCAAGGCCTCGGACAAATCCTGCTCCCGTTTCTCTCCCGATTGCTGCTGCTGCGCCTCCTGCAGGGACTGCTTCGCGTCGGTCATCTCGTTCTCTGAAAGCTCCTTCATCTGGCTCAGCGTGCCGGCCCATTGCTCGATGGTCTTCTCATCGAAGGTCGGATTGCGCATGGCCTCCTTCAACGCGTTGGCCCCCTCACGGACGATCTGTTCCAGGTCGCGGTTGTTCTCACCCTGCTTGTCCGACTGTTCGCCGATTTCATCCGAGTTCTCGTCGGACTCAAGATCGCTCTGCGGCAGGTTCTTGATCTGGCGGGCGGCCTCGGCCACCTCCTCCTCGGAGCGGGTCAATTCCTCCAACCGCGCGAACAAATCCTCAAAGGTCTGCTTCGTCCACTCCGCGTGCTCGACCAGCCCGATGATGTGCAGGCGGTAGACCATCGAAAGCGACTTCGCCCGGCCGGGATAATAATCGGTCGAATACGCGCGCAACTCGACGATCGACTCCGGCGGCGCGCCCACGACCGAGGGGCTGAACAGAAAGGACTCCCGAAGCTCCGTTTCATCCGGCAACGACGAATCGAAATGGAATTCGGTCTCCGCCAGTTGGTTGGATTCGCCGGCGGCGGAGATCAGTTCCCAGGTCACGCCGATTTCCATCACGCCGTAGTCGTCGCGGGCGACCGCGGCCAGATCGACGATGTCCGATTCCAGGATTGCGCTCTCGCTCTGCAGCTCCGGCAGATCGACGGTCGGGGCGAAATCCTGGACCTGCCGGATCGACAGGGAATAGGGGGCCTTGTTCGTCAAGCCGAGCGTGTCCTCGATGGCAAAGGTGATGTGCGCGTGTTCGGACAGCTCCAGGCTCCCCGTCTCGAACCGCCCTTCCCCGGCGACCGAAAGCTCCCTGCCGGAGCCGTCGGCGGTCGTCATGACCACGCTCTTCAATTCCCGGCTGCCCTCGCCGCTCAACACCGCGCGACTTCCCGCCAGCGCCGCCAGGCTCGCGTTCTGCACCGTCTGCGTCGTCCGGGGATATTTCAGGTAATCGGGAAACTCGATACGCGCCCGGACGTCCTTCACCAGCGGCCGATGCGTCGGCACAATCCGCATGGAATCCTTCACATCGCCGGCGCGAATCTCCAGGTCCCCTTCGCGAACCTGTCCGGGGAGGTCCAATGTCGCCCGGCCATCCGTCACCGCGGCCTCGATGGGTTGTTGTTCCCCGAACCGCCCCTGGACCACGGACGGCCGCCAAAAGGACCGGTAATTCAGCGAGACCGCCGCCGTGAAACCCTCGCCATGCGGGACAATCATCTCCTCCGGCAGTCCGCCGATTTCCACGAAGGTGAAACGGCCGGTGTCCGAGGCCGGCGCGACCCAGCGTTTGAGCGCGTTCAAGCCGGCCTGCGGAACCACGACGAAGGGCACGGCGACCAACGCCAGCAACGCCGCCGCGATGCAGATCCAACGCGTCGCCTGCGTCAGGCTCACCGCCGACCTGAAATCCATCTTTGCCGCATCCGCCGCCACCTGCCGGATCGCGGCCTCGCGCAACTCGGGAGACATGTTGGCCGACAGGTCGCCCTCCCCCGCCAGCTCCACGATGCCCAGGAGCCGGTCTCCCAATCGACGGTGATGCTTCTGCACGACCCTGGCGAAGGCCTTCAGGTCGCGCCGACGCCAGACCCACAGGCGCATCCAGCGGACGGCGAACCAGACCAGAATCGCCAGCCCGACCAGGGTCAACGCGCCCCGCAGACCCACCGGCGTGTCCCAGAACCGGTCGGAAATGAAGAGCAGCGCGTAGGACGCCAGCAAGGCGACCGCCGCCCCCGAGACCGCCACGCTGGTCTCCTTGCGCCACAGCCGTCGCTCCACCTCGGCAAACTGCGCGCGCAGTTCGGCGGGGAGATTCATGGGCGATGTTCTGGATTCGCTGTCAGTCACGCGTCGGGTCGCTTCGATCTGAAAAATGGCGCCGCTCCACGAACGGCGCAATGCGGCACTCTATGGGGGCGTCTCCCAGTCCGCAAACCGATTCGAGCCGGGGCGCCCAACACGCGCGAGCGCTCCGGCTTAATTGTTGTCAGGATCCGGATTCAGCCTCACATTGGCCCCGATGAGCGGAGATACGACGCCGCCACATGACGCTCCCCAATGGTGGAGCGCGGTCTTGGACGCCGCCCTGGATTGTGTGATCTGCATGGATCACAAGGGTGTGGTGTTGGAGTTCAATGCAGCGGCCGAGCAGACCTTCGGATATACCCGCGACGACGCCATTGGAAGGCCTCTCGCCGAACTCATCATTCCCGAGGAGAAGAAGGAACAACATCGGAACGGCCTGGCCGAGCACCTGAGGACCGGCGTGAAGACCGTTCTGGGTAGACGCATCGAGGCCCAAGCCCGACGGGCCAACGGCAGCCTGATCCCCTGATTGGGCCCCCGTGAACTGGCCCATTGCGAATGAGATGGTTTTCCGGGA
>JAYPEY010000149.1:0-10940 GCA_038126035.1 Verrucomicrobiales bacterium
TGAACCTGTCACCAAGCTCACAAGCCCGAGGCGTTGAATACCTCGGACCCATCGGCCGCCTTCCTTTCGCTTCTCCGGAGTTGACGAGATCCTGTTCGTCAACCCCGTCACAAGCGCCAGACTGACGCGCGCCGCGCCCGGCCGAAGCGGCCCTTTTTTCTCCAATGTCGATCACGTTGGGGCTATAAAGTGCCGTTTCAGAGAAAGCAGCGTTTTGAAGACGTATCGCTCAAGAACCCATCGTGTCGTGTTTCGGATCGCCTTGTCAGCCGCCCTGTCGCTGTTGTTTGTCGCGGCGGCCGCCCCGCGTCCTCTCATCGCCGCCGAAGCCTCCGGCTTTCGCGCCCCCGAGAATTTCGAGGTCTCCCTTTATGCGGACGACGATCTCGCGCACGACATCTTCTCCATGACCGTGGACGCCCGGGGACGGGTCGTTGTCTCCGGCAAGGGATACATCAGGATTCTGGAGGACACGGACCGTGACGGCGTGGCGGACAAGTCGGTCCTCTTTTCCGGGTTTCCCAAAGGGGGGGCCTACGGACTTTACGCCGGCGCGACAAACATCGTCTGTGTCGGCGACAACGCGGTCTGGAGCCTGAGCGACACCGACGGCGACGGGCGCGCGGACGGCGAGCCCAGGGCGCTGCTGAAAGGGACGCTGCAGCGCGGGCATTCCGCCAACGGGGTCGTCCGAGGTCCGGACGGCTGGTTCTACCTGGCCTGCGGCAACGACGCCGGCATCAACGAATCCCACGCCGTGCTTCCGGGTTCGCCGGTCAAGCGGGTGAACGCCGGGGCGATCGTCCGCTTTTCCCCGGACGGGCGTTTCTCCGAGGTGGTCGCGGACGGATTGAGGAATCCCTACGATCTGGCCTTCAACCCCGACGGCCATCTTTTCACGGTGGACGCGGACGGGGAGCGCGACCGACATCTTCCCTGGTATTCGCCGAACCGGTTGTTCGACATTGCGCCCGGCATGCACCACGGCTGGGTGTTGCAGGGTTGGACCCACGCCTGGCACCGTCCTGGTTACTGGCCCGATGTCGCGCCGCGACTGGACGAGATCGGCCGCGGATCGCCGACCGGGATGCTGGTCTATCGTCACCGCTCCTTTCCGGAACGCTACACGCGCGGGGTGTTCAGCATGTGCTGGACCTTCGGCCGGATCTATTTCTTTCCCTTGGAACAGGAGGATTCGAGCTATACCGCCGAGCGGGAGATCTTTCTCGAGACGACCGGCGAAACGGGGTTTGCGCCGGTCGATATGGCGGTCGGTCCGGGCGGGGACCTGTTTGTGGCGATCGGCGGGCGGGGCACCCGCGGCGGGGTGTTTCGCGTGCGTTACAAGGACAGCCTGAGGGAGCAGCCCGGCCGGGACGATCTGCTGCGTCGCGTGCTGGGGGCGGATCAGCCGCTGGCCAGCTGGTCGCGGGCGACCTGGCAGCCCCTGACCGCCGCGTTGAAACGGGAGGATCTGGAAAAGGCCGCCGCCAAGGCGCAGCTGGAGATCACCCGTCGCGAGCGCTTCCGGGCGCTCGAGATTCTGGTGGATGTCTATGGCGGCGTCACGCCCAGGACCGCGCGGGACTGCCTGCTCACCACCGAACCCGAACTTTCCGCCCGGGCTGTCTGGGCCCTATCCCGCAGCCTCGACCAGCGACTCGAGCCCGCCGCCCATCAGCTCTTCGCGGACGCGACGCGGCACACGAGCCCGCTCGTCAAGCGCGCGGCCTTCGAGGCCATCGCGGCGCTGCCCAACCACATGGTCCAGCTCAACCCGGAACCCGACTGGCTGGGCGGACTGGACAGTCAGGACCGTCGCGTTCGCGCGGCGGCCGTGCTCGCCGCGCGCGGACCGGGCCTCGTCAGTTTCGAGAATGTCGCAAAGAGCGACAGGAAGGTGACCACCCACCGCCAGCGCGTCGGCTTTCTCAGGGTCTTCGGTCCGTTTGCGGGACCGGACAGCTTCCCCGACGACCAGGATTGGACCGACCATTTCTTCCGGGAGTGCGTCAAGATTCTCAAGAATGCCGTGACGGGGGAGACCCGACTCGAGGCCGCCCGGCTCATCCAGCAGGCGCTCGGCGATGTGAAGCTCGTCCAGGACAAGGCGGACGTCGGGGACGGCTATGTTGCGGCGGCGCCGGAACGGATCGCCGTCGCCCTGCGTCGGGACACGGTCGACCAGCTCATCGAAATCTTCCCCACGGGGCATCCGGACGCCGATCGCGAACTGCTCAGGGCCCTGGCGATGCTGAACGCCGGCGGGACCCGCCTGCTGACCCGCGTGGCCGCCCAAT
The DNA here is from genome assembly GCA_038126035.1 of Verrucomicrobiales bacterium. Lineage (GTDB taxonomy): Bacteria > Verrucomicrobiota > Verrucomicrobiia > Limisphaerales > JAYPEY01 > JAYPEY01. The sequence continues at coordinate 2,301 of JAYPEY010000149.1, forward strand.
GGTCCGACGGCGCCTCTCTGGAGGATGACATCCATCTTCTGCTCGCCGCCGTTCGCATGCCCGGCGAACGCCCCGATTTCTTCACGATCAAGAGCGCGCGCGCGTTGGCCCTGCTCCATCACAAGATGAACCACGAGCGCCGCGACACGAGCCGGTTCTGGCCGGCGCGGATCGCCGCCGCCTACCGCGAACTGCAGGCGAAGGATCCCGGCCTCGCGGACGCCCTGATCGCCGACCCCGCCTTCGGCCTGCCGGAGCACAGCCTCTTCGCCGGACTCATGCCGGAGGACAGGAAGGTCGCCGGACTGCGCAGGATCCTCTCGCGAACCCTGCGACCCAATCCGTTCAAGGAGCGTCGCTGGACCACGGAGCTGGTTTCCGCGCTGCGCGATCTTCCGGCCTCCGAGGCCCTGCCCCCGTTGAGAAAGCTCTGGGACTCCGAACCCGCGCTGCGCGACGCCATCGCAACGACCCTTTCGGCCCACGCCGATCCCGCGGATCGCCCGCGCCTGGTCGCCTCGTTGGATTCCCTTCAACCGGAAGTCGTGGAGCGCGCAGCCGGCGCGTTGACCGGAATGGACGCGAAGGCGGCCGACGACGAATTGTTGGCGGCGTTCCGATCGCTGCGCCGCCAGACGTTGAACAAGAAGGAGACGAAGGCGCGCGCCGCCCTTGCCAAGCTGCTTCAGGCCTGGTCCGGGCAGAAGATCGAAGTCAAGGAATCGGGCGCCCCGCGGAAGGACTATCAACCGTGGTTTGACTGGCTCGCCGGCGCGCAGCCGGAGCAGGCAGAGCGCCTCTCTGCGGGCGATGGAGGCAATATCCAGGATTGGGAGAAACGGCTTCAAGGCCTGACCCTGACCGGCGGCGATGCGGCAAAGGGAAAGACCCTCTTCGAACAGCGCAGCTGCGCCGCCTGCCACAGCGGCTACAGTCGCCTCGGACCCGATCTGAAGGGCGTTGCCGCGCGCTTCTCGCCGCGCGACCTGTTTCGCGCCATCGTCGATCCCAACCGCGACGTCTCGCCGACCTATCACACCAGGACGGTCACGACGAAGGCCGGGGAATCCTACACCGGCGTGATGATCTACGATTCGCCGGCCGCCAGACTCATCCAGACCTCGGCCGACACCACTGTCCGCGTCACGGCAGCCGAATTTGCGGCGGAGCGCGCGTCCGCAACCTCCCTCATGCCCGTCGGCCTGCTGGAAGGCGCGACCGACGCCCAGCTCGCCGATCTCTACGCCTATCTCAAGAGCATGGGCGGGAAGTGACGGCTCCCGCCCAAAGACGAACGTTCAACGTTGAACATTGAACCTCAAACCGGAATTTGCGCGCTGCGCGCGAATCTCTTCGTTGGGAGTTTCACGTTTGAAGTTGGACGTTGAATGTTCGCCTTCCTGCCTGTCTCTTCGATTGCCTTTTGACCCGCCTTCGGCACAATCGCTGCAACGCAACGAACGCCGGTCTTCAATCCGCAGATTCAATCATCGACACTCCATGAAGAAGCCTTCCTCAAGCTCCCTGTCCCGTCGCGAGATGATCCAGAATACCGCGGCCGCGGCGATTGCCGCCGGAGCCGGCTGCGCCACGGCGCAGGCCCCGCAGGGTCCGGCCGCGACGAACCAGCGCATCAACCAGTCCGTCGTCTTCTGGTGTTTCAATGTCGCCGGCGAGGAATGGGATCTCGCCACGACCTGCCGCAAGACCCGCGCGCTCGGCGGCAAGTCGGTCGAACTGATCGGCGCCGAGGATTTTCCCACGCTGAAGAAGCACGGCCTACAATGCGCCATCGCCTCCAACGGCATGCCGGGCGCGCCCTTCATGAAGGGCTTCAACAACCCCGCCTATCAACCCGAGGTCATCGAACGCACGAAGAAGGCCATCGACGCCTGCGCCGAATTCGGCTTCAAGCGCGTCATCGCCTTCACCGGCTATCGCTGGAAGAACGCCGACGATCCGAACAGCGGTGAGATCTCCAATGACGAGGGCGCCGAGAACTGCATCAAGGGCCTGAAGAAGATAGCCCCCTACGCCGAGAAGAAAGGCGTCACCATCTGCCTCGAACACCTCAACACGCGCGACGACTCCCACCCGATGAAGGGCCATCCCGGCTACCAGGGCGATGATGTGGACTACGTCGCCAACTTCATCCGCGAGGTCGGCTCCCCCAATGTGAAGATGCTCTTCGACGTCTATCACGTGCAGATCATGAACGGCGACATCATCCGCCGCATCGAGGAGTGCAGGGACGTCATCGGCCACGTCCACACCGCCGGCAATCCCGGCCGCGCCGAGCTGGACGACCAGCAGGAAATCAATTACCCGCCCATCATGCGCAAGCTCCTGGAGATCGGCTACGACGGCTACGTCGGCCAGGAATTCATCCCCACCCGCGACCCGAACAAGGGCCTCTACGAGGCGATGAAGCTGTGCGATGTTTGAGGGTTGAGACCCCGAAAGGGGTGGGCTGAAACCACCGGCTGCATTTGCTTGGAATCAGAAACTCGCCCCCGGGCTGAAGGCCCGGTCGCACAAAGCCCAGGTCTTCAGACCTGGGTGGAACGGGAATCCAGAATGCGGGCTGAAAGTCCGCGCGCGACCCTACAGGCCGCATCAATTCGTTTATCGCCATTCCCCGGCCTGAAGGCCGGGGCTTTGTGCGGTTGGGCCTTCAGCCCAAGGTGTGAGGAGGTTGCGAGCAGCGTTTTCACGTTTCGACTCGATCTCGCCAATACTCGGGCCTCCTGCTCAGATGGGCGACAGCGACTATCCAGATACGGTCGGATTCCATCAGGTAGAACAGGCGAAATGGGAATCGCCTGGTTTTCAGGCTGCGGCAACCCGCGCTCTCCGGCCGTCCGATTACCGGATTCTCCAGGATTCGATTTCGGCATTCCTCCACACAGTCGATGAAGTCTCCGCCCAACCCGACAACCTCCTTTTCGTAGCGGCGCGCTGAATTCAGAAATTCTCGATTCGCCTCCGGATGAAGGACGGCCCTATTCATTGAGCAACCGCCTGGCTTCCGCGAAAGCGGCGTCGGAATCGATGCCCTCCACTTCACCATTGCGGATCTCATCGCTTCGCTTGGCCAATTCCCAATCCCAGGCTGTTTTCAGTTCGTCATCCACGAAGCTTTCAACGCTGCCGAGGATCCGCTCGGCAAATTCGATGCGTTCCCTGGCGGGCAATGCGAGGGCTTCGCGTTCCAATGCGGCGGTGTCGGACATCGTCCCAAGATTCGGCGTGATGACGGGATTTGCAACTGTGAATTCCGATCGATCTTCGCCAGGCGTGACGCCGCCTGACACGATCGACCACCGGATGCCAAGGGTTGAGCATTCTTGGGTGCGCGTCTTGAAAACAACATTCTCAGGCTCCGCGCGCCCGATACCGCGCCGTCGGAGCGCCGGGCATCACTTTTCGCGCAGCATCTCCAAAGCGTTGGTATCGCCGATTTCCTTTGCGAACGATTCTGCCGTGTCGCCAAGCGCATTCGTCCATTTCAGATCTGGCTTGGCGGCAAGAACAACAGCCAGCGTCTCCGCGTTCCCAGAGCCAATCGCGTACATGAGGACACTGCCCGATTCGTTGTGTCCGTTGACGTCGGCTCCGTTCCGGATCAGGTCGCGACATATGTCCGTTTGCCCCGCTTCCGCGGCGGACATCAACGGCGTAACGGCGTGCATGCCTGGGACGTTGAGGTCGATGCCGTTTGAAATGGCGCGTTCGACAGCGGCTTTGTCTCCGCGAGAAACGGCTTGGTTTAGCTCGTCTGCACGAATGAACCGGACAATGCGGCAGCCGGCAAGAGCCCCCAAAGCCACAAGACAGACAACAACCAAGATCAAAGGAAACCGCTCCGCGATTCGCGCCGGATTCGTCTTATGGGTGGAATTCATACCGGATCTTCCATGTTCAACGAATTGTGCAACCTGCTTTGCCTTGGCGTTCCAGAACCCTACTCATACATCAGGAACGCCTTCCGCCTCCGTTCAAACGCCTTCTGATCCTTCGTCCATGACGCCTTGATCTGCTTGAGCGAATCGCCGCGCTTGACGGCCTCGAGCGTGGCGTCGTGCTTGAGGAGGCGATAGAACTTGTCCGCGTGCCAGTCATCCGGGTAGCGCCGGCGCAGGGTGAGGGCCAGGGTGACGCCGATATCGACAGCGGGGCAGGCGTCGCGGTCGGTCAGGAAGATGTTCACACCGCGGCATTCCTCGCCCTCGAATTTGCTGGCGTCGGGGGTGAAGCGGATCGGGACGAAACGCACGCCGGGAAGGCCCGCGCGATTCATCTCCGCCGCGAACTCGATGTCGTCGATCCACGGCGCGCCCACCACCTCGAAGGGCGTATCCGTGCCGCGGCCGACCGAGACATTGGTCGTCTCGACGAGACCGACGCCGGGGTAGAGCGTGGCCTGCGCGAGGCTGCGCATGTTCGGCGAGGGATTGATCCAGGGCAGGCCGGTCTCGTCGTACCACAGGTCGCGCTTCCATCCCTGGAGCGCGATCACCATCAGCTCGCCGCCGATCTTCAACTCCGTCTGAAACATCCGCGCCAGCTCGCCGACGGTCATGCCGTGGCGCACGGGAATCGGATGCCAGCCCACAAAGTCCCGCTTGCTGGTCATCACCGGTCCGTCGACCACCGCGCCGCCGATCGGATTCACGCGATCGAGCACGATGAATTTCAGTCCCTCCTTCGCCGCCGCCTCCATTGCGCCGCCCATGGTTGAGATGTAGGTGTAAAAGCGACAGCCGATGTCCTGGATGTCGAAAACCAGGGCGTCGAGGCCCTTCATCTGCTGCGGCAGCGGGACCCGGGTTTTGCCATAGAGGCTGTAGATCGGAAGGCCGGTCTGGCTGTCCGTTCCGTCGTCGATGCGGGACTGGTCGAGCTTCCCCCGGATGCCGTGTTCGGGGCTGAACAGCGCGACCAGCTTCACCTGCGGCGCCTCGTGCAGGAGATCGATGGTCGGATTGCGGCGCGCATCCACGCCCGTGTGATTGGTGATGAGGCCGACGCGCAGGTCACGGAGTTCCTTGAAATCCCTTTCCTTCAGGGCGTCGATGCCATTGCGCACGGCCGCAGTCGCGCCTGCGGGAAGAAGCGTCAGCGAAAACGCCAGCGCCAGGATGGCCGCGGTTCCGGAAAGCTTGTGTGTCATGGACGCATTGTGAAGATCCCACGTCGATTGGACAAGCGCCTCCGACCCGGCTGCGGACGCGCTCCCAACGCCGAATCGATCCGGATTCTTCGCCCGGCATTGACTTGTCACGCGCGTCCTCCGAAGCTGCCGCCATGAACCAGGGAAACCTTAGGCCGACAATCAACCGGGGGAGATCATGTTGAAGGGCTGTCTGATTGCGGCGGCGTTCGCCGTCGCGCTGGCCGTCGGGACGGGCGTCTATCTGTGGACGAAGAAGGACGCCATTGTCACCGGCATCCAGGAAGTGTTTGAAGTCCCTCCGCACGGAACCAGCGAACACATCGAGCCGCTTTATGGCGACCTGTTCAAAGAACTCGACGCGGTTGCGGACAAGACGGACTCCAGGTTCACCTTCGGCGCCGCCGTCGAGAAGATGGAGCTTCCCAAAGAGGTCGTCTACATCGGGATCAAGCAGGGCAATTCAACGACCGACGTCATCAAGACCACGGACTGGAACAGTCATACCTTCAAGACGGTAAACGGCTACGGAGCCGGCAGCGTGAGCGCAGGCGGCGAGACAATCCAACTCATGATCCGCGACCGCTCCGGCTCATGGGATTACATGGACGGCTACGTGGTCTACCTGGAGTACAAGGAAGCGGAGCCTGCCGAATCGCCAGAGGAGAAGACAAACGCCGCCCAGCAGGACAGCGGCAATTGATCCGCCTGCGGGTTGTTTGGGGCGCACGATTGCGAGACGGCGGCGGCGGCCTTCGCCCGCGCCCGCCACGCTCTCGCGAGCGCAGCTACGGGGAATGTCGGGAAATGCCGGCCGCCCCTTCTTGTTCGCCAACCCGCCCTCAACAGGAAGACCGAACGTGTATTCCTGTCTTCGTTTCCGTTTGTTCCGCGTATTCCGTGGTTCTCCCCCGCCTTACTTCTTCGCGACCTGTCCCGGAGCGCGGACGCCCTTGCCCTTGCGCTTGGTCAGTCGGTCGCCGAGTTCGGCGCGGGCCTTTTCGGCGAAGCGTTCGAGGCGTTTGACCACCTCGGGATATTTCGCGGCGAGATCGCGCGTTTCGCCCATGTCATCGGCGAGGTTGTAGAGTTCCGGCTTGGTCACCTTGGCGGAGCCGTAACGCACGGGGGTTCCGCCGGTCCCGCCCGCGCGATTGCCGAGAGTGCGGTAAGTGTGCGGGAAGTAGAGCTTCCACTTGCCCATCAACACCGCGTGCAGCTCGTTCTGCTTGTAGTAGAACCAGTAGCCCTCGTGCGGATTCTTCGCGCCCTTCTCCCCGGCGAGCAGCGGCCAGATGTTCAGGCCGTCGATCGTGTGCTTCGGCAGTTCCGCCCCCACCAGGTGGGCGATCGTCGGCAGCAGGTCGATGTTCATGGCGGGCGTGTCGCAGACCGTGCCGGCGGGGATGCGGCCCGGCCAACGCATGATGGTCGGTTCGCGTTGGCCGCCTTCCCAGGCCGTGCCTTTGGCCTCGCGCAACGGCAGCGCCGAGCCCGCATGATCGCCGTAGGAAATCCAGGGGCCGTTGTCCGAGGTGAAGACCACCAGCGTGTTCTCATCAAGCCCGTTGCGCTTGATCGCCTTCAGGATCTCGCCGACGGACCAGTCGATCTCCTGGATGACGTCGCCATACATTCCCTGCTTGGAAGAGCCCTTGAACTTGCCGGACACATACAGGGGCACGTGCGGCATGCTGTGCGGGACGTAGAGGAAGAAGGGCTTGTTTTTGTTCTTGTCGATGAACTCCACCGCGCGGCCCGTGTACCAGCTCGTGATCAGTTTCTGGTCCTCGCCGGTGACCGGGCTCTTCACGACCTTGTCGTCCTCGATCAAGGGCAGGTCCGGATAATTGCGGCCGGCGGTCGGATGAAAGGGCCACATGTCGTTCGAGTAGGGAAGCCCGAAGTAGTCGTCGAAGCCGTGATGGACCGGGAGGAATTCCTTGTGATGCCCGAGGTGCCACTTCCCGTAGATCGCGGTGGCGTAGCCCTTCTGCTTGCAGACCTCGGCGATGGTCATTTCGTTCTTGTTCAGGCCGTGCGTGTTCTTCGGTCCCAAGGCGCCATGGATGCCGATGCGGTTTGGGTAACACCCGGTCAGCAGGCCCGCCCGCGACGCCGAGCAGACCGCCTGCGCGGAATACCAGTGCGTGAATTGACGCCCCTCCCGCGCCATGCGGTCCAGGTTCGGCGTCTTGAAGCCCTTCGCCCCAAACACGCCCACGTCCGAGTAACCCTGGTCGTCCGTGAAGATGATCACGACATTCGGCGGCCGATCCGTGCCCGCGGCGGCGGAAACAGCGCCCTGGGGGACCAGCGTGGCGCCCGCGACGATGAAGGCGACAAGCGAGGCGAGACGACGAAGAGAAAACGGTTTCATGGTCGATTCAAGGGATTGCAATTGAACCGCGAAGCTAGCCGGCAGGGTTGGCGGAGAAAAGGAGTTTTTGGGCGCAGCGGAATCAATGGGGGCTGGTCAGTTTCCAAGCGTCTCAAGACCGGACGCCTGCGCATCGCGTTGCTCGCTCTGGCTGAAAAATGGGCAAACCGGCAGGTTTGCCCCACCTTGGTGGGGTATTGCTGCCGCAATACCCATTTCTCAGCGTGCGAGCGTAGCGAAGCCCCGCGTGTCCGGGGGACGGTCCCGCGACTGTGGGCGATCGGGGAACGACGTAAACCGCCGACGCGTCGAATGCGGCCGCGGTCAAAGCCGGTTCGGGGTCACCTTGGTCCAGGGGCTGAAGACGCCCATCGCGCGCTGCCGGATCCTGCGTTTCCAGATCTTCTTCCCGCAGAGGGCGTAGAGGGTGTCCATGTCCCTGCCGCCGATGGCGACGCCGGTGACCCGGGCGCGGTCGGGAACGGGGAGGATGACCTGGGTGGGGCCGTCGTCGGCGCTGATCTGGACACCGCTGCGGGTGGCGATGAACTGGCGGCCCTCCAGCGAATAACACAGCGACTCCGCGCCTGCGTCGTCGTCCCAATCGGCGACGTGGAGGTGGAAAAAGCGCTCCTTGTTCGCGAGCGTTCCATCGTCGTTGATCTGGTAGCTGTAGACCCATTTGGAATGACCCTCGGCGACGGAGAGGAGCCAGCGGTCGGGGCGCATGGCCATGCCGGTGGCGAACTTGATGCCGTTGTCCACGCGCGTCCTTCTCCCGTCCTTGATGATCCACACCGAACCCGGACCGTGGGCCTTGTCGCCATTGATCGTGACGTAGAATCCGCCATCCGGCGTCGCGAAGATGGAGTGGCCGAGGATGTCGTCCATCACCACGGAACTGTTGCCGTTCGCGTCATAGCGCATCAGCCTGCCTGACTTTTCCGAGATGGTGTAGAGCGCGCCGTCGACGCCGACGGTGACGCAGTGCGCCTTTTCGGCATCGGCGACGAAGACGCTGACCTTGCCGTCGGCGTCGATGCGGTGGATGCGGTTGCCGGTGGTGTCGGCGAAGAAGACCTCGCCG
>JAYPEY010000150.1:0-10923 GCA_038126035.1 Verrucomicrobiales bacterium
CCCCCGCCGACCCCCCCCCCCCGCTCCTTGGTTTACCAATCCCTTTTCCACACATGCGTGTGAAAACTTGCCGGCTCACGCCCCTCCTCATCCAGTTCCACCTCCAGATACCCGCCATCGCCCAACAATTGGATTCCCGCCAGGCACGGGCAGAATCTGGCTCGAAACTCCCGCCAGACGCGCGCGCGATTCAATCCTGAGTTGATTCGCCTCAACGCCGCCCCGGGCAGCGGCAGTCTGGGGAATCCGGCCAACAAACCGGCGGCCTCAAAGATCAATCCCGAATGCAGATGACCGATGATGGTCGCCTCGATTCCAGCAAGCGCGCCGCGAATCCCGGGAAGCTCCTGGAGAAACGGCAATGCTGACGGATCATGGCAGAACAACAGGATCCGACGATCTTCAGGCACGCTGCGAAACGTCTCCACGACCTCCTCCACATGTTCGCGCGCCAACCGCCGCCAGTCCTCCGCCTCGTCTCCATGAAGCTCCGTTTCATACAGCGGCAGGGCCAGCAACGACGAGGTCACCCCGATCACGGCATACCCGCCCAGATCCGTCCGCCAGACCGGCTTCAACCCCAGCGACTCCCTGACCAGTCGAAAACTCTCCAATCGCATGCCCCCGCAGTTCACCGCAAACCCGTTCTTACCCAATTCGTGGTCGCCGATGGTCGCGTGGAAGGCATCGCCGAAGCGATCTCGCAGTTTCCCAAGGCAGATCCTCGCGCTTTCTAGACTGGCCGGGTCGCTCACGCCGACAAACGCCGAGTTGACCGTGTGGTCGCCGTTTGCCACGACCAGATCCGCGTCTCCGGCGTCGCGGATAAAGCGGTCGAGCAGGACGTTCTGCAGGCCGGGCCGGCGCATCCAGATCAGGCGCATCCACGCCGTCACCCAGGCGCGCGCCACCGGATGCCTCACCGCCTCAATTTCAAACTCCCCCCGAGCCTCCTCCGCCTCACAGGCGTAATGCACATCGCTCAGGACCAGAATGCGTCGGTGTTTCCCCATTGGCTCAGACGCGCTCGTTGCCACAACCCCAGCGCCGGTGAATAGGCGCGCGCAATCGAAACACAGAGGCCGCAGAGAACACAGAGGACCACGGAGAGAACCCCAATTCATCTCTGTGGTCCTCTGTGTTCTCCGTGAGCTCTGTGTTCAAACGGCGCATTCGGTCGTCCAAGTCACTCAACATGGCGAATCAACCGACAACCACACCCATCATTTCTTCTTCGCCTTCCGCTTCCCGTAGTCCTCCGAGATCTCCCAGTGCACGCCCTCCTTCACGACCTCCCGGTGATACGCGATCAGGCGTTTCTTCATCCGGTTGAAGCGCTCGACCTCGATCGCCCCCAACTCACTCGTCTGCGCCAGATCGCGCTTGAGGTTGTAGAGTTCGAAACCGGTCAATCCGTCCCGCTTGATCGCCGGCATATCGGGCGCCGTGAGCGGATGCGTCTTGCGTCGCTTGTTGTCGTCCATCTGCGCAACGATCACCCAATCCCCCATCCGCATCGCCGCGGCCGGCTCCACCCGATAGAAGAACCAGAACAACGGACGCTTACGCTCGAACCCTTCGCCGCGCAACAAGGACAGGATGCTTGTCCCATCCAATACGCGGTCAGGCGGCAGGGGCACGCCCGCGATCTCACAAACCGTCGGCAGAAAATCCACGCCACCGATCGGGGTCACATTCGTCGTTCCCGCCTCGATCCTGCCCGGCCAACGGAAGACCCCCGGCACACGATGACCGCCCTCCCAGACGTGCGATTTCCTGCCCCTCAAACCGACCTTGGAAAACTCGTTCAATGGTCCGTTGTCCGAAGTCAGGAAGACGAAGGTCTCATCCGCCTCGCCCAGTTCATCCAAGGACTTCAGCAACCTTCCGACCGCGCGATCCACGTTCTCGATATTGGCGTAATAGGTCGCATGTTTCCGACTCAGCTTCGGGAACTTCTCCTGATATTTCCGAACCAGATCCGTCGGCGAGGCGATTGGCGTGTGCGGCTCGTGGAACCAGACGCAGGCCAGCCAGGGTTGCTTGTCATCCCGGCTCTCCCGGCGTCCGAGCCACTTCGTCGTCTCATCCACCACAATCTGGCAGGAATAGCCCTCGATCTTTCCGACAGCCTTGCCGTTCCGGATGAAATTCACCGGATCCTTGTGGCTGGGGGACGCGTTGTTGTCCGTGCCGAGGGAGTGATCGAAGCCGTGATCCTTCGGCTGCGGTTGATCCGAATCCAGATTCGTCACGTGCCACTTGCCGAAGTGGCCGGTCGCATAGCCCTGCTCCTTCAGGATTTCCGCGACCGTGATTTCCGACTCCGGCAGATGCATGACGTGGTCCGGCGGCAGATAGCTGTAGACGCCCGTCCTGGACGGCGTGCGCCCGGTCAGCAAGCCCACACGCGATGGGGAGCAATTCGGCGCAGCGGAATGGCAATCCGTGAACCGCATGCCCTGCGAAGCCAGGCGATCGATGTTCGGCGTACCGATGCGACTGCCGTAGCAGCCAAGGTCCGTCCACCCGGAGTCGTCGAGAAGAACGAGGAGGATATTGGGCTTGGCGGCGGCGGTCAGAACATTGCCCGCGACAAGGAGCAGGAACGCGATCAGAGCAGGATAACGATGCAAAGACAGTCTTCTCATGACCGACCAGCATGCGGTTGCCCACCCCATGAGTCAGGCGAAATCGCGCCCTTTTCACAAGACTGATCCAATGGAACGGAAACACGAACGTTCAGAGTTCCGCGTTTACGCGGTTTCGGCGCCGGGCGCATCCCGAATGCTCACGTCCTCGCCCGGTCGAACGTTGCCACCTGAAGGCGGAACTCCGAACGCTGGACGCCGCGCCCGCCTCCAACGCGCCGTTCCAACATCGCTACGGGTCACAGACCCGCGATCCGAAACGCCTACTTCTCGTCCGTCTCCGCCAGGGCCTTGTCGAGCAGCTTGTCGGCTTCCTTCAGGTTCTTTTCCTTCATGGCAGCGCCGATCTTCTCAGCCAGTTCAGCGATCTTGTAGGGCGGTCCGCCCAAGTCCGCATAGACCTGCAGCTGTTCCTGAAGTTTCGCGACCTTCGCCTGCACGCGTTTCTGCAGTTCCTTGCCTCGTCCCATCATTCTCCGGATCTCGCCGCTCGCGCGAAGGGCCTCCAACTTCTCCCGTTGCCCGGCGGTCAACAACGCATCCACGCGAATCATGATCCCGATGTGAAGCCGTTTCGCAGACACCTCGGCCTTGGTCAGCCTTTCGAGATAGCCTTCCGCCTCTCCGGCGTCGATCTCGGGGTTCTCAAGATAGCCGTTCAAGGCGTCCGTCCGTTTCTTCACCTCGCGATTGGCGGCCTCCACCTTGCCGGCGATGTTCTCGTGAATGCGGTGAATCCGATCGACCTGCTCCTGACTCAAGCCGAGTTGTTCGCGGAGTCCCACAACAATCTCCGGCGACGCAAGCCGGCCAACGAAGCCGGGATGCGGTTTGGGGGATTCCGGCTGCGCAAGTCCGGTCTGAGCGGCGAATGACACAAGCAGCGTCGCCAGGAATCGTAAGGGGACGAGACTGTGTTTCATGGCTGGTTTATCCGAAAACGCACGAGTCCTGACAAGATCGCAGGCAGGCAAGCCGGCGACAGGAGCGCGGAATTCATTCCGCTTCAGCGCTGTTCGTTCCGTGGCTTCGGAATATGCCCCCGGCAAGGTTGTCCGAGGGTTGAAGCGGAACAAATTCCGCGCTCCCATGCGGGCTCAAACCACGGCCACCGTGTTCTCCAATTCACCGATACCCGAGATGTGAATCCTGATTGCATCGCCGGCCGCCAGGGTGAAATCCTCGCCTGGAACGACGCCGGTCCCGGTCATCAGCGCGACACCGTCCGGGAAGGTCTGACTACGCCAGAGAAAATCGGCCAACTCACCGAAGGAGCGCTTGATCTGCCCGATGGAGGTCTCCCCCTCAAACACCGCTTCTCCGTCGCGCGAGATCTTCACGCCGATCGTCCATCCGCGAACCTCCGCCTCCGACGCGCCCAACACGATGCAGGGCCCGACCGCGCAGGACTTGTCGTAAACCTTGGCCTGCGGCAGATAGAGCAGATTCTCGCCCTCGATGTCACGGGAACTCAGGTCGTTGCCGATCGAATACCCGACCAACTCCTTCCTCGAATTGAAGACCAGGGTCAGCTCCGGTTCCGGCACGTTCCAGCTGGCGTCGGCGCGGATCCCGACCTCGCCGCCCGGTGCGACCACCTTGCCCGGCATCGACTTGAAGAACAGCTCCGGCCGCTCGGCGTCGTAGACCCGGTCATAGGCCGTCGCGCTGAAATCGGACTCCTCCATCCGCGCCGACTTGCTGCGCAGATAGGTCACCCCCGCCGCCCAGACCTCCTGTCCCTCGATCGGCGACAGCAAGGTCACGTCGCCCAGCGGATATGAGGGCAGATTCTCATCATCCAACGCGGCGTCCAGCTTCGCGACCGGATCCTTGGCTTCGAGAATCTCCCGCACCACCGAAACACCCGCATAGCTTAAATCGAGCACGGCTCCCAGTTCGTTAATGACGCCCACCAACGGACGTCCGCCGTCTTTCTGAAATCGGCAAAGTTTGTGCATGATGCTCCTGTCGCGTGTTGCGCCGTAGCCGCGGGGCTCCGGCGATCAAGAAGGCTACGCCGAGTAATCCAGGTAGACCGTCTTGATCTTCGTGTAAAAATCGATGGCTCCGGGCCCCTGCTCCTTGAAGGAATCGCTGCTCGAATGCTTCACGCCGCCGAAGGGCACATTCAGGGCCAGCCCCGTGGAAATCTGGTTCACCTTGACGACACCCGCCTCGATACGGTTGGTGTAGAGCATCGCCTTCTTCACATCGCGGGTGACAATGGAGGCCGACAGACCGAACTCGACCTTGTTCGCCACCTCGATCGCCTCGTCGTAATCCTCAACCGGAATGATGGCCACGACCGGCCCGAAGACCTCCTCCTGCGCGATGCGCATGTCCGGCGTCACGCCGCCAATGACCGTCGGCTCCATGAAATAACCATGGGCGAGATCGCCCTCGGTCAAGGCATTGCCGCCGCAGACGAGCTGGGCTCCCTCCTCCTGGGCGACCTTGATGTATTCCAGGTTGCCCTCAAATTCCTGCTGGTTGACGGCCGGCCCCATGTTGACGCCCTCGTGGGCGCCGTTGCCGACCTTGATGGCCTTGGCCTTCGCGATCAGCTTCTCGGTGAACGCATCCACCACGCTCTTCTCCACGATCGCGCGACTCGTGGCCGTGCAGGCCTGGCCGGTCAGCCCGAATCCGGCGACCGCCGTAAGCTGCGCGGCCAGATCCAGGTCGGCGTCGGCGAGGACGATGGTCGGATTCTTGCCGCCCATCTCCATCTGCGGGCGCGCCATCCGATCGGCGAGTTGCTTGTAGATCTGCTGCCCGATCGCATGGGACCCCGTGAAGGAGACCGCCTTCACCGCGTCGTTGGTCGCGATCTCATTGCCAACCTTGGCTCCGGAACCGGAGACCACGTTCAACACGCCCTTCGGCAGGCCCGCGTCATCCAAGGCCCTGGCGATCTCGAATGACAGCGCCGGAGCCTGCGAAGCGGGCTTGAGCACGACCGTGTTCCCGGAAACCAACGCCGGGGCGAGCTTCCACGCCGGAATCGCGATCGGAAAATTCCACGGTGTGATGAGGCCGACCACGCCAAGGGGCTGCCGCGTCGTGTACATCAGGATGTTCGGCATGTCGTGTGGGAAGGTCTGCCCGCCGATCGTGTAGCTGTTGCCCCCGAAGAAACGAAAGATGTCGATCGCGCGACCGACCTCGAGCCCGCTCTCGAACAGGGTCTTGCCCTCCTCGCGTGTGAGAAGCTCGGTCAGTTCCTGCTTCCGCGACGAGAGGATCTCCCCCGTCTTGCTCAGAATGCGTCCGCGCGCCACCGGCGTCATCCCCGCCCATCCGGCAAAGGCCGCCTGCGCCGCCTCGATGGCCGCCGCGGCGTCCTCCGCGCCGCCCGCGGCGTATTCCGCCACGACCTCGCGCGTATCCGCAGGATTGCTGTTCTGAAAGGTTTCGCCTGACTTGGCGGCCGCCCACTCGCCGCCAATGAAATTGGTGTATTTGTTCATGATTCGTTGTTGAAAACCGGGCGACAGAATGGACGGCGGACATGGGGTTGCAACCGAATTTTTTGAGTCCGACGAGCGGCCTGTTCCGCCCCCCGATCACGCGCGTCCCACACAAAGGGCTTCATCCTCGCGTCGAAGGGCGTTACCATCCGCCTGTCGACCGCGACGTTGCCCATGCAGGACCTTGCCGTAAAACTGGAACAGATCCTGAATCTCACCCTCCTCACGGTGGGCCAATCCGAGGTCACCCTGGGCGGCATCCTCACCTTGGTCGCGCTGATCGTCGGCGTCTTCTTCGGGGAATACCTCCTGCGCCGCTACGTGATCCGCCGCCTGTTGCGCCGCACCCGGCTCGAACTGGGGCTCCAATACGCCATCGCGCGGATGTTCGGTTACTTCCTGCTGGTGATCGGCATTTACATCGCCCTCCAATTCGTGGGGATCGACCTGAGCTCCCTGGCCTTCCTTGCGGGCGCCATCGGCGTGGGCATCGGCTTCGGCCTGCAGAACATCATCAACAACTTCGTCAGCGGCATCATCATCCTCGCGGAACGGCCGATCTCCCTGGGCGACCGCATCGAGGTGGGCGGCGTCGCCGGACAGGTCACCAAGATCAGCCTGCGAAGCACGACCGTCATCACGAATGACAACATCGCGATGATCGTTCCGAACGGCGACTTCATCAGCAACACGGTCACCAACTGGAGCCACTCCGATCCCAAGACCCGCTTCCGACTGCCGGTCGGCGTGCACTACAACAGCGACGTCCGCGTGGTGGAGAAGGCGTTGCTGGAGGCCGCAGCCGAGTGCGACGACGTGCTGAACGATCCCCCGCCCGCCGTGCGCTTTCTCGAGTTCGGCGACTCCTCGCTCAACTTCGAGCTTCGGGTCTGGAGCCGGACCATCTACAAGCAGCCCAACCTGATCCGCAGCAAGGTCAACTTCCTCATCTGGGACAAGTTCAAGGAATACGACATCGAGATCCCCTACCCCCAACAGGATCTCTACATCAAGGAAGCCCCCGGCGCGAAGGGTGACTGACCGGGCTGGATCGCCGACAAGGCGCCCCGGTGCGACGAAACTCCCGCTCACCCGAACCGAGCGTGAAGACTCGCCCGGTCACAAACCTCGAGAGGACTCAGAAACTGACCCGCACCCCGGCGAAAACCGACAGGGTCGAAGCCAGCTTCAGCTCCGCGCTCTTGCCGAGGACGCTCTGCGATGCGGAGCCCATCCCCGCCATCCGGAATTGGATCACTTCGCCAATTTGTGCGTTGTCACTGCCGTCCGGGGGGCTTATCAAGGATCGCTGACAACAATTCCGCGCATTCCACACGAATCTTCAAAACAATGAGCATCGACGCCCGACTCGCCGAACTGAACCTGGAACTCCCGCCCGCGCCTCCCCGCGGCGGCGTCTATCAACCCGTCGTCATCACCGGCAACCTCGCCTACATCTCCGGCCACGGCCCTTACCAGTCCGACGGCAGCTACATGACCGGGGTATTGGGCGACGACCTGGGCGTTGAAGAAGGCCAGGCCGCCGCCAAACAGACGGGCCTGGCCCTGCTTGCCACCATGAAGGCCGAACTTGGCAGCCTCGATCGCATCAAGCGCGTCGTCAAAATGCTCGGCATGGTCAACGCCACCCCGGAATTCGGCCAACATCCCGCCGTGATCAACGGCTGCAGCGAACTCTTTCGCGACGTCTTCGGCGAGGAAGCCGGCGTCGGAGCCCGCAGCGCTGTCGGCATGGGCTCGCTCCCCGGCAACATCGCCGTCGAAATCGAGGTCATCTTCGAAATCGAGTGACGGAATCCAGTGGTCAGTGGTCAGTGGTCAGTGGTCAGTAATCTGCTATCCTGTTCTCGTTTTGCCATTTGCCATTTGCCATTTGCCATTTGCCATCCGCCACCCCGCATCCCGCATCCCGCACCACGCACCACGCACCACGCACCACGCACCACGCACCACGCACCATGCCCAACGACTGGTATCCGATTGAAAACGCGGACGAGATCCCCTCGCCGGCCCTCCTCGTCTACCCGGATCGCGTCCGGGAGAACATCCGCAGAATGCTTGAAATGGCCGGATCGGCCGACCGCCTCCGTCCCCACGTGAAGACCCACAAGATGGCCGAGGTCATCCGGCTCCAGGTCGAGGCGGGCGTCACGAAGTTCAAGTGCGCCACGATCGCCGAAGCCGAGATGTCCGCCGCGGCCGGGGGCAGGGACATCCTCCTCGCCTATCAACCCATTGGCCCCAATGTAAACCGCATGCTGGAACTCTGCCTGAAGTTTCCCGAGGTCAGATTCTCCGCGGTTGTCGATCGCAAGCGCGCGGTTCACGCCCTCTCCGAGGTCTTTTCGGAGGCCGGCCTGACGCTCGGCCTGTCGATCGATCTCGACGTGGGCATGCATCGCACGGGCATCGCGCCCGGACCGAAGGCCGTGGAGCTCTATCGGCTGATTTCGGAACTGCCCGGCGTGGAGCCGGCCGGCCTGCATGCCTACGACGGACACAACCACGTCGCCGACCTGGAAGAGAGAACGCAGGAATTCGAACGCTGCGCCGGCCTCGTTCGCGACCTGCGCGCGGAACTGGAGAAAGAGGGTCTGCCCGTACCGCGCGTGGTCGCGAGCGGCACACCCACCTTCCCGCTGCACGCCGCCGCCGGCGATGTCGAGTGCAGCCCCGGCACCACTGTCTTCATGGACTTCGGCTACGGCGACAAGTTCACCGACCTCCCCTTCGAGCCGGCGGCGGCGCTGCTCACGCGCGTGGTCAGCAAGCCCGGCGAGGATCTGCTCTGCATGGATCTCGGCGTCAAGGCGGTGGCTTCAGAACAACCGCCCCCGCGGGTCAAGCTCTTCGGACTGCACGTCACCGAGTTCACCAACCAAAGCGAGGAACACCTGGTCGCCCGGACGGAGAACGCCTCCGACTACAGGGTCGGCGACGTCCTCTACGGCATCCCCCGCCACATCTGCCCCACCGTCGCCCACTACAGCGAAGCCGTTGTCGTGGAGAACGGCAAGGCGACCGGTCGCTGGGAGGTGACCGCGAGGAGCAGGAAAATCACGGTCTGAACTGCAGTGAAAGAAAGCTCCTGGCTCCGATCTGTCGCGCCATCAGATTCGAGACTTGGAGCTTGGAGCTTTTTTGAGACTTGGAGCTTGGGATTTGGAGCTTCGAGCCAGCACCTCGATTCCCGCCCAGCCCGAGAAGAACCGCCTTGTCCTCCCCGCCCCCTTCAGCATTCATACCCCCATGTTCATTTTCGACGCCCATCTTGATCTCAGCATGAACGCCCTGGAGTGGAATCGCGACTACACGCGTCCGCTCAGCGAAATCCGCGAACGGGAGAAGGGAAAGACCGACCTGCGCGATCGCGGACGCGGCACGGTCTGCCTGCCCGAGATGCGGGAGAACGGCATCGGCATCTGTGTGGCCACGCAGATAGCGCGTTACGTGAAGCCGACCAGCGATCTGCCGGGCTGGCATTCACCGGAACAGGCCTGGGCGCAGACGCAGGGGCAACTTGCCTGGTACCGCGCCATGGAGGAACGCGGCGAGATGAAACAGATCCGCACCGCCGCCGAGCTCGACGCCGCCTTCGCATTGTGGATCAACGATCCCCCCGCCGACGCGCCCGTTTGCTACATGCTCAGTCTCGAGGGCGCTGATTCCATGGTCACCATCGGCCATGTCGAGCGCGCCTACGAGCAGGGCCTGCGAGCCATCGGCCCGGCCCACTACGGCCCCGGAACCTACGCCCAGGGCACCCATGCCACCGGCGGCCTCGGTCCCAAGGGCCCCGACCTGCTCAAGGAGATGGAGCGCCTCGGCATGATCCTCGACGCCACCCACCTCTGCGACGATTCCTTCCGCGAGGCGATGGACATCTTCCAGGGCCGCGTCTGGGCCAGCCATTCCAACTGCCGGTCGTTGGTCCCCAACGACCGCCAGTTCACTGACGAACAGTTGAAGGAGTTGATCGAACGTGGCGCGGTCATCGGCGGCGCGCTCGACGCCTGGATGATGGTCCCCGGCTGGAAGAAGTTCGAGACCATGCCCGAAGACATCGGCGTGACTTTGGAACACCTTGTCGATCACATCGACCACGTCTGCCAACTCGCTGGCAACTCGCTCCACTCCGGCATCGGAACGGACCTCGACGGCGGTTTCGGAACGGAACAGACGCCCATGGATCTGAATTCCATCGCCGACCTCCAGAAGGTCCCCAGCATGTTCAAGGCCCGCGGCTACACCGACGAGGACGTGGCCAACATCATGCACGGCAACTTCCTCCGTTTCCTGCGGGAAGCCTTGCCCGCCTGAGGCCGGAGCGCGGCTGTGTCGAAGACCAGCCGCAGCAACCCCGACAACACACCGGCCTCATTCCATGC
This sequence comes from Verrucomicrobiales bacterium, assembly GCA_038126035.1. GTDB lineage: Bacteria > Verrucomicrobiota > Verrucomicrobiia > Limisphaerales > JAYPEY01 > JAYPEY01. The sequence continues at coordinate 10,534 of JAYPEY010000150.1, forward strand.
CCTGGCCCCGGAAGCCCAAAGGTCGCTGCGGCTGCCCCCAAAAGCGGGACACAGCCGCGCTCCGGCGGCGGGACGGCTGCGCTACGCCGGAAGCATCGCATCGGGACCAATGCATTGACCGACCGGCGCATTCGCGCTTACATGCGTCGGACGGTTTGCCCGGTGAAGACTTGGGGATTCAGGGCGTCACCTCACCGACAACGCGTCCTGTCTTTGCGCCAACGTTGTATCCGTCACGCCATGCCCGCCAATGCCCGCCTACTGATCGTCGATGACGAACCGATGATCCTCGACCTGATGACCTCCACCCTGGAGGCGGAAGGATTCGAGACCTATTGATTGGACCCCACGGTTTGGCCCATTCCTTATGAGACAGTTTCCGGTGGTTTC
>JAYPEY010000151.1:0-10628 GCA_038126035.1 Verrucomicrobiales bacterium
CGGCTACGGCGTCGGCAGCAAACAGGTCCAGCTTTCCGCCGGGGGCAAGGTTGAAGACACCTGGATGAACAAGATCATGAAAAACCACCACGGCGGCGTCATCCTCGTCGGCGACCACCTTTACGGCTATTCCGACGGCGCCGGCTGGCTCTGCCAGGATTTCGCGACCGGCGAACGCGTCTGGTCCGAGCGCAAGGCCCTCGGGAAGGGCGCGGTCTTCAGCGCCGACGGCATGCTCTACTGCCTCGACGAGCGCGACGGAACCATCGCCCTGGTCAAGGCCTCGCCCAAGGGCTGGGAGGAGCACGGTCGCTTCAAGATCGATCCCCAGACCAAGATCGACCGCAAGCGCGGCAAGATCTGGACGCACCCCGTCGTCTCCAATGGCAAACTCTACCTCCGCGACCAGGAGTACATCTCCTGCTATGACGTGAAGGCGCGTTGATCCCGACGGCCGATGTCGCCCAAGTTCCGAATCAACCAAGCCAGCGCCGCGACTGCGGCGCTGGCCTTTTTTGTCTTTGCCGCGAACGCAGCGGACAAGCCCCGGGCCCGCAATCTCGGCATCCCTTTTGAAGGAACGCCCGGAAAGCTCAACGCGATCACTGATGTGCCCGGCGTTGAGGTCGGCCACACCACCCTGATCTCAGGCAGGGGCAATCTGAAGATCGGCAACGGCCCCGTCCGCACCGGCGTGACCGCGATTCTCCCGACCGGAAAGAAATACCGCCCTGTTTTCGCCGCCTGGCACAGCCTCAACGGCAACGGCGAGATGACCGGCACGACCTGGATCGAGGAATCCGGCCACCTCGAAGAGCCCATCCTCATTTCCAACACCCACAGCGTCGGCGCCGTGAGCGAGGCCGTGATCGCCTGGCGGGCGAAGGCCGGATACCACTCCGAAGGCGACGGCTGGGGCTGGGCTTCACTGCCCGTCGTCGCGGAAACCTGGGACGGCCGGCTCAACGACATTCACGGATTTCACGTGAAGCGACGACACGTCTTCGCAGCCCTCGACGGCGCCAGGGGCGGCCCGGTCGCCGAAGGCAATGTCGGCGGCGGAACGGGCATGGTCTGCCATCGCTTCAAGAGCGGCATCGGCACAGCCTCCCGCAAACTGAAAAGCGGCCACACCCTCGGCGTTCTCGTCCAGGCGAACTACGGCTCCCGTGAGGACCTTCGAATCGCGGGCATCCCCATCGGCAGAGAGATCGCCGACCTTCAACCCGTCATGCACGGACTCGACCCCAAGGCCGACGGCGGCTCCATCATCGCCATCGTCGCCACCGACGCCCCTTTTGCGCCGCATCAACTGAAGCGCATCGCCAAACGCGTCCCCCTGGGCGTCGGGCGAACCGGCGGCTTTGGCAGCAACTCCTCCGGCGACATCTTCCTGGCCTTCTCCACTGCCGACGTCACCCGCAGAAACAACCGGGGGCTGATCCAGATCGAAACCATTCCCAATGACGAGATCGACCCCTTCTTCCGCGCCACAGTTCAGGCGACCGAAGAAGCGATCATCAACGCACTGGTCGCCGCCGAGACCATGACCGGCATCAATGGCAACACGGTCTACGCGCTGCCGCACGATCGCGTCCGAGCCATTCTCCGCAGGCACAACCGGTTGGTGAAGCCATGAAACAGGCACGCGTCGAAGCATTTGCCGGATCGCGGCTCTGTGAGCCGCAGCAACGCGGCAAAACACGACGCCCTGGAATGGCTGAACGCCCCGGCCAACCGAAGGTTGCTGCGGATCACAGACCCGCGGTCCGCGACAGCGCTCCCTCACCATGACTTCCTCCGCAAGCCACCCCGCCGAAGCCACCCCGCCCCGCGCCCCCAGCCTGACGGAATCACTCATACCGGTCGGCGTCCTGATTTTCGTCCTGATCAACACCCTCATCGTCTTTTCTTTCGGCGGCGACACTCCCGAAAAAGGTTGGAGCGTCGGATCATTGCAGATCGGCGAACGGGGCGGCGACGCGCACCTCTCCCTCATTATCGCCGCAGCCGTTGCCGCGGCCATCGGACTCCGTCTCGGGCACACATGGAAATCCATCGAAGGCGGCATCGTCCACGGGATCTCCATCGGTCTGCCGGCGATCCTTGTGCTGATGACGATCGGCGTTCTCATCGGAACCTGGATCGCCTCCGGCATCGTCCCGATGCTGATCGTCTGTGGCCTCAAGACGCTCAGCCCGGCCGTGTTTCTTCCCGCGGCCTGCCTGGTCTGCGCCATCGTGTCCGTTTCCACCGGCAGTTCCTGGACCACCGCCGGCACGGTCGGTGTGGCTCTGATCGCTGTGGGCAAGGCTCTCGATGTGCCGCTGGGCATGTCCGCCGGCGCGGTCGTGTCGGGCGCCTATTTCGGCGACAAAATGTCGCCGCTTTCCGACACGACCAATCTCGCGCCCGCGGTGGCCGGCGCCGAGTTGTTCGAACATATCCGGCACATGGTTTTCACCACCGTCCCGGCGCTGCTGATCTCGCTGGTCCTCTACGCCATCCTCGGAGCCTTCAACGCCTCGGGAGGCGGCGACACATCCAACGTCGCCGCATACGTCTCGGCCATCTCCGACTCCTTCAATCTGAATGCCCTTTTGCTGATTCCGCCCGCGCTCGTCATCGCCATGGTGGTCTATCGCATTCCCGCCTTGCCGGCCTTGCTGGGCGGAGCCGCGCTGGGGGCCCTGTTCGCGGTCCTGCTTCAGGGCGCATCCTGGGGAGACATCCTATCCGCCGCGCATTCCGGCTTTTCCGCCGACACAGGAAACGCCGAGGTCGATGAACTTCTCTCCAATGGCGGCCTGCTGAACATGATGTCGACCGTGGCGTTGATCCTCTGCGCCCTCAGCTTCGGCGGCGTCATGGAACGCACACGAATGCTGTCCGTCATCGCCAACAGCATTCTCAAACTCGCCAGATCGACCGGCTCATTGATCGCCTCCACCGTCGCCACCTGTCTCGGGATGAACATCATCGCGCCGGACCAGTATCTTTCCATCGTCGTGCCCGGCCGTATGTATCGCGAGGCCTATGAGCAGCGTGGTCTTCATCCCAAGAACCTGTCCCGCACCCTGGAGGACGCCGGCACGATGACCTCGGCTCTCGTGCCCTGGAACACCTGCGGAGCCTTCATGACCGGCGCGCTGATGGTCAATCCCCTGACCTACCTCCCCTTCGCCTTTCTCAACCTGCTGACGCCGGCCATCGCCATCGCCTACGGATATCTCGGTTGGAAAATCGCGCCCGCGGAAGCGACGTCGGACTGAGCCGGGCTCAACCGCCCGCCCCGCGAGACCACTCCGCGTAATCCTCGCGCCGGTCCCGGGGAGCGTCATTTCCGGGAGCAAACTCCCGCTTCAACCGCTCAAGGTTCTCCGTGGTCAATCCCCGGGCGCGCCACCAGTTGCTGTCGCCGAAATCGGCGTCCTTCAAGCGGGCGCCATCCAGACGCGCGTCCCGGAGATTCGTCGAACGCAGATCCACCGCCTCCAGATCCGCCCCCTTCAGGTCCGCTCCGGCAAGATTGGCGCCGGTCAACCGCGCCATCAGCAGGTCGGAATCCGCCAGATCCGCGCCACTGAAGTCCGCCCCGCGGGCCGACGCTTCCTGCAGGTGCCCGCCGCGCAGACTGACTCCCGCCAGCCTCGCCTGGTCCAGCCCCGAACGAAACAGATCTATCCCGTCCAACCGCGCCCCGGAAAAATCCGCGCCCACCAGATCCGCGACCGGCAACTCCACATTGACCAGGCTCGCGTCCGTCAACCTGGCCCCGGAGAAGTTGCAACCGGTGAGATCGGCCCCATCCAGCCGCCTTCCAGCGAAATCCATCCCGCGAAAATCCAGCCTCTGAAGCCGCGCGCTCCGCCATTCGCCATGTCCCAGTTCCAGCAACGCCAGGAACGCCCGTCGCCGCTCCTCATCCGGCGCCTTCTCATGACAAACGACCCAGAACAGATCCGCCGGACTCTCCTCGCCGCCGCCTGTCAGAGTCTTCACCAGCAACGCGTTGCCCGCCAGGCTCAACGCCAGGACCGCAAGCAACCATGGCGCGGTCTTTCCCTTCCCGGGCCTCATCGATGGACTGGATTCTTCACTCATGCTACCGTCCGCCCTTCTCAGACCGATCCCCGGACCGACTTCGGGCGAGAAGCGAACCTATTCGTGAGCCAGCAAAAATCAAAGAGCGAAAGCGGCCCCCGCGCGTCGAGACGCGTGTGGTTGTTCCGGCTGCTGTTTGTCGCGCTGGGACTCGCGCCCTTCGTTGCCCTCGAGATCGGACTCCGCGTCCTCCACGTGGGCGAGTCCGACGAACCGCAGGACCCTTTTGCCGGTTTCAACGCCCGCAACCCCTTGTTCGAAAAGGCCGGCGACGTCTATCGCACCTCGCGTTTCCGCGGACAGTTCTTCCCCGACCAGGAATTCGCCGCCGCAAAACCGGCCGAAGAATTCCGCGTCTTCTGTCTCGGCGGATCCACCGTCTACGGCAAGCCCTTCCTCGCCGACACCGCATTCCCCAAATGGCTGGAGCTGGAATTGAATGCCCGCCAGTCGGAAAAACGGGTCAAGGTTGTCAACTGTGGCGGCATCTCCTACGCCAGCCACCGCCTCCTCCACGTGGCGCGGGAGGTCGCGCAATACAGCCCCGATCTCATCGTCCTCGCCACCGGCCACAACGAGTTTCTGGAGGACCGCACCTACTACTCCCTCAAGTCCCGCTCCGAAACAGAGGAATGGATCGATCACACCGCCCTTTCCCTGAAGACCGTGGCCCTCGCGCGTCGCTGGCTGGGAAAGGACAAGACGGAGAGTCTCGCCCCCTCGCCGGATCAGGTCGCCAACGCCTCCCATGTCGGCGACGTGGTCACTCGCCTCGACGATCGCATCGGCTTCGCATCGTTCAAACGCGACGACGAGTGGCGGTCGCGCGTGGCGCAGGAATTCGACGCCATGCTTCGCAAGATCGCCGAAACCTGCCGGTCGGCAGACGTCCCGCTCATCTTCGTGCGTCTCGGCTCCAACCTCCGCGACTGCCCCCCGTTCAAATCCGAACACAAACCAGGACTCTCCCCGGCGGACGAGCGACAATGGCGGAACGAATTCGACGAAGGCGGTCGACTCGACGCCGTCGATCCAGAAAAGGCTCTCAAAGCCTATCAGCGCGCGGAAGCGATCGACGGCCGCCACGCGCAACTCCAGTATCGCATCGCCCGCTGCCTCGACCGGCTCGGGCGAACCGACGAGGCGAAGGCACGCTATCTGACTGCGAAGGATGAGGACATCTGCCCGCTGCGGATGCTCGACGAATTCGGAGCCATCGTTGCGAACGTCGCTGAAGGCGCCTCCGTTCCGCTGCTCGACGTCCAAACGGCCCTGGACGAGGCTGCGCCCGAAGGGATCCCTGGGTTCGATCTTTATCTCGATCACGTTCATCCCAGCATCGGCGGCCACCAACGCATCGCCGCGGAACTGGCTGCGTCGGCGACGATCGCCTCCCTGCCGGGATTCACTGAACCTCTCCCAACTGAACAACGGGCGGAGGCCTTTTCCAGACATTTTGACGCCCTGCCGCGCAACTACTTCAGCAACGGCCGCCGACGTCTGGAATGGCTGGACCAGTGGGCCCAACGCCAGCGCCTGCTCGATGAAATCACCCCCCGCGACGCCGCCGGTTTCGTCCGCCAGGGCATGCGCCGCTATGAATTCGGAAACGCCGAGGGCGCCTGGGATTCGTTCGAAAAAGCCATCAAGCATGATCCCGCAAAGGCGAGGGACCTGCTGCGGAATTACGCCAACGAACTGCAAAGCCAGGGCCGCGCCGAACTCGGAGCCAAACTCGCGGAGCGTCTGCCCGGTTCTTCAGGGCAGTGATCAACTGCGTATGGGGCATTCGAACGTCTTTCGGACCTGAACGCCCAGGTATTTCGTCATTCAACGCGCAGCCCGCTCTTGACCTCTCTCCCTCCACTTCGCCAAAGTCCCGATACGCCCTCATGAAACAATTCTCCGACAATCCCACCCCCATCTCGCGCCGCGGGATGCTGACCCGCTCCGCAACCGCCCTCGCCGGAGCCGCCCTGTTCGGCTCCTCACGCCTGCCTATGAACGCCTCCGACCTGCCCTCCGCCAACGACACCCCGGACGACTTCAAGATAAGCTCCGGACGGATCCGGCAATCCATCATGGGCTGGTGCTTCAAGCCCATGCCGGCCAAGGAACTGGCACGTCACTGCAAGGCCATCGGGCTGGTCGGGATGGAAGGCATCAGCCGCAACGACTACCCCGCCGTCCGCGAACTCGGCCTGAAGATCTCGCTCGTCGGCAGCCACGGTTTTGCCAAGGGGCCGGTCAGCCCCGGCAACCGCCAATTCTGCATCGACAAGCTCAAGGACGGCATCGATGTCGCCAAGGAGGTGGGCTGTCCCAGCGTCATCACCTTCACCGGCATGAGCGACCCCAAGGTCAGCCACGAACAGAGCGCGAAGAACTGCGTCGATGTCTGGAAGGAGGTCATGCCCCACGCCGAGAAACAGGGGATCAACCTCGTGCTCGAACACCTCAATTCCCGCGACAACACCCACCCCATGAAGGGCCATCCGGGCTATTTCGGCGACGACGTCGATTTCTGCGTCGATCTCATCAAGCGCGTCGATTCCCCCAACATGAAGCTGCTCTTTGACATCTACCACGTGCAGATCATGAACGGCGACGTCATCTCGCGGATCCGTCAGTACAAGGACGTCATCGGCCACTATCACACCGCCGGCTGCCCCGGGCGCGCAGAACTCGACGGAACCCAGGAAATCTACTATCCGCGCATCATGCGGGAGATCGTCAAGACCGGCTACCAGGGCTACGTCGCCCAGGAATTCATCCCAACCTGGAAGGATCCCATCAAAGCCCTTCGTCACGCGGCCATGGTGTGCGATGTCTGACCGCCCCGACGGCCAACAGCCAGCAAAACCGGGATGATTCAATCCGACGGCCGGGCCTCATCAAGGCGGTAAAGAAACCGATGTCCGCGTAGAAACAGGGACTTCCCGGCAACCGCCGGAGAGGCGTCAAATCGATCCTCCAATCGATTCACCGCCAGTTCTTCATATTCATCGCCCGCCTTGACCGCCACGGTATTCCCGTCCCGGCCGACCACATAAATGCGCCCCGCGGCTGCAACCGGCGAAGCATAGATCCCGCGTATGCCCGGCAACCGCCTGCTTTCATAGAGCGGTCTCCCCGATGCCGCGTCCAGACAGCTCAACATGCCGTCCATCCGCGGCAGAAAATACAACCGTCCTTCAAACAACGCCGGCGACGGCACGTAGGACGCGCTGCGCGTGTAGGTCCACAAACGGTTGTCGGACTCCGTCAGATCGCCCTCGCCTCCCAGGCTCACGGCCATGACAGCGCTGCGGCCATAGCTGCTCATCGCATAGACAACGCCCCCCTTCCAAACCGCGCAGGAAATCACGTTGACCTGCAGTCCCCCGCAGTTCCAGACCTCACGGCCGTCGACGATGTCGTATGCTCGAATGCGCTTCGTCGCCGGCGCCACCACCTGAGCCCGGCCGCCATGCTCCACGACCAGGGGCGTCGCCCAGGAACTCACCTCGTCCCGGTCGGTCTTCCAGAGCGTCTTGCCGCTGCGCTTGTCCAGGGCCGTGATGAACGAAGGCCCCTCGTGGTCCCAGTTTACGATCAGCGCATTGCCATACAACGCGGGCGAAGCGCCCTCCCCCCAGGAGTAACGGGTCTCCATGTCGCCGAGATCCCGTTGCCAGACGAGCCGCCCATCCAGGTCGAGACAGAAGATGCCGTGCGATCCAAAGGACGCATAAAGCCGATCCCCCTCGGCGATCGGAGACGACGACGCGAAGGTATGCGAACGATGTCTTCCCTCGTTGGGAACCGTTTCGACCGCCGTTGTCCGCCACCGTTCCTTCCCTGAGTCCTGATCGAAACACAGAACCGCAAACCGATGAACCTCCGTCGACGGACGGACCTTGGCCGGACTGTGGCGTCGCTCCCTCGAGCCAGGCTCCCTGCGAACACCGGTGGGAATTGCGCTGAGCAGGAAGACCCTGCCCCGATGAACGATCGGCGTGGAAAACCCCTCCCCGGGAACTGCGACCTTCCATCTGACATTCTCCTGCTCGCTCCACCGAAGCGGCGGAGCGCCATCCGGAGAAACCCCGTCCGCATGGGGGCCGCGCCACTGCGGCCAGTCAGAAGCCGCCGTGGCGGCAACGGCGACGCCCATCAATGCGCCCGCAAGGATCACTCCAGATTTCATATCGATTGCTGTTGGCCATTGAACCGCGGACTTCGCATCAGCAGTCTTGGACTGCGCCGCGCGCCGCTTTGAAGCGCGTCCGACATCCGGAACCGCCCCGGCTTCAGTCTCCGACCGCCACCATCCCCACAAAAAAAAAGGCTCCGGCCGGTTCGTCTGGCGAACGCGGCCGGAGCCGGGAATTTAGTCGTGGCCCAAGGCTCTCATTTCTTGACCAGCTTCCAGACCTTGCCGGTCCTGGCCTTGAGGCTGTTGCTGTCGTTGGTCATCACGTAGATCTCGCCGTCGAGGTCCTGCCCGAAGGCCACCACAAACGCGCCCAGGCGTTTGCCCTTGGGCAGGTTCTCCAGTTGAAGCTTGCGTAGGTTCCACTTCGACCCGCCGCTGGCCTTGGTGCGGTTGGCGGCCAACAGCTTGCCCAGCGAGAATCCGAAGTTTTCCGACCAGTCGCCGAAAATATACTGCCCCTTCAACTCCGGAATCGCCTTGCCGCGATACACATACCCCCCGGTAACGCTCGTGCCGCGAATCTCCTTCGCATAACGCGCCGAGTTGTGCCCCTTGATGTTGAGATATTCGATGATCGGATCCTTGAAGGCCTTGCCAAACGCATCCTTGGTCGGCGCGTTCTCGGGAACCGTGACGGGATTGGCCCGGTCAAAACCATGGAATCCCTCACGCACCCGCCAGCCATAGTTGCCGCCGTTCTCAATGATGTTGACCTCCTCAAACATGTTCTGACCGACATCCGCGCAGAACAACTGACGCTTGCCGCCCATGTCGAAGCTCATCCCCCAGGGGTTGCGCATGCCGAACGCATAGATCTCATCCAACCCATCCTTCCCGACAAAGGGATTGTCCTTGGGAATGCCATAGGGGCGTCCGCCGCTCCGGGAATCCACATCAATGCGCAGGATCTTGCCGAGCAGGGTCTTGACGTTCTGGGCATTGCCCTCGTCGCCGTGTCCCATGCCTTCGTCATTCTTGTTCCCGCCATCCCCGGTGGCGATGTAGAGATGCCCGTCCGCCCCAAAGGCGATGCGCCCGCCATCGTGGTTGAACTGCGGCTGATCAATTCGAAGCACGACGCGTTCGGAGCCGAGGTCCGCCTTCAGCGCCTTGACGTCCGCCTTGAATTCGGAAACGTGGCTGGTGTGGTTCCACCCCTCCGGCCCGCCCTCACGCAAGGGCGCGCTGTAGCAGACAAAAAAACGTCCGTTGTCCTTGAACTTCGGATGCAACGCCAGCCCGAGCAGACCGCGCTCGTCAAACTTGCCCTGGTTCAACTCCGCCAACTTCGACCGCACATCCAGGAACAGCCCCTCGCGCAGCCCCTTCTTCCCCAAGACGGAGATCGTGCCGATCTGATCCGCGATCAGCAGGCGCCCCGATCCGTCGTCCACCTCCGCCAACGCCATCGGCGAAACAAAACCGGAAGCCACAGGATCAAGTTCGAGCCCGGCCCGGGCGTTCAAGGCGCCGACCAACAGGCCGGCGGACAGGAGTAGCGGAAGTTTCTTTTTCATGGTCGGATCAACTGCAGGCGGCCCATCGCGGACCGCGTCTTTCAAGTCGGGCGAGTGTAACGATCATCCCGACGTTGAAAAGCATCAGTTGATTCGGTCGAAAGGGAATCTCAACTGGCCCGCCCCCTTGCGTCAGCAGGCCATCAGATCCAGTATTCCTCTGATGAAGGCGAGCGAGGACGAAGGATACCGGGCGGCAATCGTCCATCACCCCAACGACTGGAAATGGGCGGATTGGCTGCACACGTCGCTGGAGACCTATGCGGTCCCTGGACAGTTCGTCGGCCAGAAGATCGACAACCGGACGATTCCCAAGCGGCTGTTCCCGATCTTTCGGGCTCGCGACGACATGCCCCTGCGGTCCGAAACCGGTTCGACACCATCCGAACAACGCGCCTGGGCCCTCAGAAATTCGGAAGCGCTTATCGTCATCGGATCCCCGGACGCCGCCAAATCCGTCGAACTGGATGGAGACGTCCGCGCCTTTCGAGAATCCAATCCAGACCGCCCGATCATCTGCATCATCGCGCCGCATGACACAGATTCGTCCAACACCCCAGGCGACTCCGCCAAGGAATGCCTCCCTCCATCGATATGGAAGCGCCCGGATGGTCAGGAAACCGATCGGGAGCCATTCGTCTTCGACATCGCGCGCGACAGACTGAGCAAAAGAACCATTGCGCTGAAAACCATGTCGGCCGTCCTCCGGCTTGGCTACGACGATCTCAAGCAACGGGATCATGAACGCGCGCAACAAAGACTGCGCGTGATCCTCGCCGGCGTGCTGGTCCTGTTCGTCGTGTTTCTCG
>JAYPEY010000152.1:0-10578 GCA_038126035.1 Verrucomicrobiales bacterium
TCCCGGAAAACCATCTCATTCGCAATGGGCCAGTTCACGGGGGCCCAATCAACCTGAGCGAAACACCTCGATTGCGCACCAGGGCACCGACCAACGTCGCCGGGTCGGCTCCCATCAGTGGATGTGCAAATGTCGCCATAAACGCGCCCGACCATGGTTGACGGACTCCCCGGTAAAACCCCGGATTGCGACTTTCCGATTGACGGAATGTTACATCCGCAAGACTTCCGTCGCCCGATCGTCGTATTTGCCACACAGCCATCACAACGACTTCACATGGTCTTCATCCATTTGCAGCCGGTTTGTAACCTCGCCGAATCACGCTCCCTCAATGCCTGCGACACTTGCTGCGCCACAACCCTCCGCGCGCGCCGCTTCAACCACGGACCGGGACTCCGGTTTCGATCTGAAATCGTTGGTCGATCGTCGTCGTTCTGAACAACGCTCCCTCTTCGCCGACAAGGTGAACCCGCGCTTCGCGCAGGTCCTGAAGACCATCGGGTTCGAACGGCAGTTTGTCCGGGGCGAAGGCAGCCACCTGTGGGACGACGCCGGCAACCGATACCTCGATCTCCTTGCCGGCTACGGCATGTTCAACATTGGACGCAACCACCCGGTCGTCAAACAGGCCGTCCGCGACTACCTGGAGATGAACGACCCCTGGAAGATCCAGATGGGCTCCTCCATCCTGCCCGGACTCCTCGCGGAAAAACTCCTCCAACACGCCCCTCATCTCGACAAGGTGCAGTTTACCAACTCGGGCACGGAATGCGTCGAGGCCGCCCTCAAGTTCGCCCGGTGCTCCACCGGACGCGAACGCGTGATCTACTGCGAACGCGCCTTTCACGGTCTGACCTACGGCTCCCTTTCCATCAATGGCTGTGACAGCTTCCGCTCCGGATTCCAGAGCTTCCTGCCCGGACCGGTCTCCGTTCCCCTCGGCGACCTCGGCGCCTTGGAGCGTGAACTGCAAAGCGTCCCGACCGCTGCCTTTGTTCTCGAACCCGTCCAGGGCAAGGGCGTTTACCCCGCGGACCCGGCCTACCTCCTGGCCGCCCAGGAACTCTGCCACAAACATGGGGCCCTGTTGATCGTCGATGAAATCCAGACCGGCATGGGACGCACCGGACGCATGTTCGCCTATCAGCATGTCCCCGACCTCCTGCCCGACATGCTGTTGGTCTCCAAATCGCTTTCCGGAGGCATGGTTCCCATCGGGGCCGTCCTGCTTCAGGATGCCGTCTACAGGAGGGTGTTCTCCAGTCTCGACCGCTGCGTCGTTCACTCTTCGACCTTCTGCCAGGGAGGCCTGGCCATGGCCTGCGGGCTCGCCGCCTTTCACGTCCTGGAAACCGGGGACCTCATCCAGAACGGCATCCGCCAGGCGGCCCGCATCACCGAAGGCCTGCGCCGCATGATCCCCCGATACGAACTCCTCCACGACGTTCGCGGCCAGGGGCTCATGATCGGCATCGAGCTCGGCGCGCCCCGGTCACTGGCCTTGAAGTCGGCCTGGAAGCTCATTCACGCCGCCGACAAGGGGCTCTTCCCCCAGGCCCTGATCATGCCGCTGCTCGACCGCCATCGCATCCTCACCCAGGTCGCAGGCCACAACATGGACGTCATCAAACTCCTCCCGCCCCTGACCATCACCGACGAAGATTCCGATTGGTTTCTCAACGCCTTCGAGGACGTCCTGGCGGAGTGCCATCGATTCCCCGGTCCGGCCTGGACCACAGCAACGCACCTCCTCCGTTTCGCCGCCGGAAGCAGACGGGGTTGAGCCAACGCGCTGTTACTCCGTCGCGGAACTAGGAATTGAAATTGCGGACGAGACCTCGCAATCTCCTCCGCGTGTCGCGCAACACCATCCTGATCGTCTCCCTGCTGCTCGCCGTCCTGGCCGCCGCCTGTGGCAGACCCGGCTCCGCGACGCCGGCTTCCGCCATTCCGAAAACGTCGCCACAGCCCGCCCCGACCGAGCCCGTGGGCTCGCCCCAGCCCAGACTCCCCACCGTCCAGCTGTTCGTCGGAACCAACGAGATCACCGCCGAGATCGCGCGGACGCCCCGTCAGATCGAGACCGGCATGATGTGGCGGACCGAACTCGGCGAAATGGAGGGCATGCTCTTCGTCTTCCCCCGCCCGGAACAACGCTCCTTCTGGATGAAGAACTGCCCCCTCCCCATGACCTGCGCCTATATCGCCCCCGACGGGGAGATCCTCGAAACGCGGGACATGATCCCCCATGAAACCCGGGGCATCTTTTCGAAGACCGCCTCCGTTCAGTTCGTGCTGGAGATGAACCGCGACTGGTTCAAGAAACACGGTGTCGCCCCCGGCGCCGTCATCGCCTCCGAACATGGCCCCCTCCGGGAAACCTTTTTTCAACGTTAGACCCAGCGCCAGCATTGCATGAAGGTCGCACTCGCACAGATCAACACCATCGTCGGAGACATCGATGGCAACACCGACAAGATTCTTGAGGCCTACCGCCGCGGCGTTGAAGCCGGCGTCGAGCTGATCGTCTTCCCCGAACTCACCATCACCGGCTATCCGCCCCGCGACCTCCTCTATCGCAGCGGCTTCATCAGGAAAAACTTCGAGGCTGTCGAACGGCTGGCCACGGAAAGCGGCCAGGTCGGCATGGCCGTCGGCTACGTGGGCAGCCGGGAAGAGGGCCCGGGACGCGACGCCACCAACTCTGTCGCGCTGCTCCAGAACGGCGGGATCCTCGCCACCCGCCACAAGACACTGCTCCCCACCTACGACGTCTTCGACGAGGACCGCTACTTTGAACCCGCCTCCTCCAACGCGCCGATCCAGTTCAACGGCCGCAAGATCGGCCTGACCATCTGCGAGGACGTCTGGAACGACGAGGACTACTGGAGCCGTCGCCGCTACGCGGCCAATCCGGTCATCGATCTCGTCAACCACGGCGCCGACCTCATCGTCAACTGCTCCGCCTCGCCCTGGCATCTCGAAAAAAACGAGACCCGCCACGCCATGCTCACGAACATGGCCGCCAAGATCAAATGCCCGCTTCTCTTCTGCAACGCCATCGGCGGCAACGACGAACTGATCTTCGACGGCAACAGCATCGCCTTCAACGCCAGGGGCGAACTCATCGCCCAGGCCCGACGCTTCGAGGAGGACTTCATCATCGTCGACACTTATTCCTCCAACGCGCTCGACTACAAGACCAACTGCGCGGAGCAGGACCTCCACGACGCGCTTGTGCTTGGCCTGCGGGACTACATCCACAAGTGCGGATTCAAGTCCGCCGTGCTCGGCCTCAGCGGCGGCATCGACTCCGCCCTCACCGCGGCCATCGCGGTCGAGGCCCTCGGCGCGGAAAATGTCCACGGCATCTCCCTGCCTTCCCAGTATTCCTCCGATCACAGTCTGGACGACGCCCGCGGCCTGGCGGAGAACCTGGGCATCCGCTGCAACGTCGTCCCCATCAAGGATGCCTTCGAGACCGTCAAGGGAGGACTGACGGACCTCTTCGAAGGCCGCCCCGAAGACACGACCGAGGAGAACATCCAGGCCCGGCTCCGCGGCGTCATTCTGATGGCTATGTCGAACAAGTTTGGCTCGCTGCTTCTCACCACCGGCAACAAGAGCGAACTCGCGGTCGGCTACTGCACCATCTATGGCGACATGTGCGGCGGCCTCGCCGTCATCAGCGACGTGCCCAAGACCATGGTCTTCAAACTCTGCCGCTGGATCAACCGCGACCGCGAGATCATCCCGGAAAACACCATCGTGAAACCGCCCTCCGCGGAACTCCGCCCCGACCAGAAGGATGAGGATTCGCTTCCCCCCTACGACGTGCTCGACCAGATCCTCGAGGCCTATGTCGTCGAGGGAAAATCCCGCTCCGAGATCATCGAAGCCGGTTTCGATCCGCCCGTCGTCACGCGCATTGCGCGCCTGATCGACCTCAACGAATACAAGCGCCGCCAGGCCGCGCCCGGCCTCAAGGTCACCAGCAAGGCCTTCGGCATGGGCCGCCGGATCCCCGTCGCACAGCGCTACCGCGAATCCTGACAACATGAACCGAGAAAAATCCGAACAACTCTTCGCCGCCGCCCTGAAGCACATCCCAGGCGGCGTCAACTCCCCAGTGCGCGCCTTCCGCTCCGTCGGCGGCAATCCCTTCTTCGTCGATCACGCCAGCGGCTCCAAGGTCCGCGACGTCGACGGCAATGAGTACATCGACTACGTCGGCACCTGGGGCCCCGCGATCCATGGACACGCAGCGCCGAGGATCATTGAAGCCGTCAAGAGCGCCGCGGATCACGGGACGAGCTTCGGCATCCCGAATCCGTACGAGGTCCAGATGGCGGATCTGGTCGTGGAGACCGTGGCCAGCGTCGAGAAGGTGCGCATGTGCAACTCCGGCACGGAGGCGACCATGTCGGCGATCCGCCTGGCGCGCGGCTTCACCGGCCGGGACAAGATCATCAAGTTCGACGGCTGCTACCACGGCCATGCGGACTCGCTGCTGGTCAAGGCCGGCTCCGGCGCGCTGACCTTCGGCGCGCCCGACAGCGCCGGCGTGCCCGAGGCCTTCACCTCCCACACCATCGTCCTCCCCTACAACGATCCCGACGCCGTAAAGGCAGCCTTCGAGGCGAACCCGGATCAGATCGCCGGCGTCATCCTCGAACCCATCCCCGCCAACGCCGGACTCTACTTCCCGGAGAACGATTTCCTGCAGTTTCTCCGCGAGATCACCGAGGCCCACAAATCCGTGTTGATCTTTGACGAGGTGATGACCGGATTCCGCGTCGCGCTTGGCGGCGTCCAGGAGCGCTACAAGATCACGCCCGACCTGAGCTGTTTCGGCAAGATCATCGGGGGCGGCCTGCCCGTGGGCGCCTTCGGCGGGCGCGCCGAGATCATGGACTGCCTCGCCCCGCTCGGCGCGGTCTACCAGGCTGGGACGTTAAGCGGGAACCCGCTCGCCATGGCCGCCGGCATCGCCGCCATTCAAGGGCTCCAGGACGGCGGCGGCTACGAAAAACTGGAAGCGCTCGGCCAACGCCTCGAAGATGGAATCATGCAGGCCGCCGCGGATGCCGACCTGCCCTTCGTCTTCCACCGCATCGGCTCCATGTTCTGCGCCTACTTCACGAGCGAGGCCATCCACAATCTCGACGACGTCATGAAGGGCGACGCCGAACGCTTCAACAAATTCTTCCACGGCATGTTGGACAAGGGAATCTACCTCGCCCCGTCGCGCTTCGAAACCGGGTTCATCTCCACCGCGCACAGCGAGGAAGACATCGACAAGACCGTCGAAGCCGCCGCCGCAGTGATGAAGACATTGTAATCCCGCAGCCGAGACCTCGTAGCCGAGACCTTCAGGTCGCGTTCCCGTAGCCGCGGCCTTCAGGCTGCGCCTCGAGTCCGTCGGGACGAGAAGTCAACCGGGCAACGCCGCACGCGTTCCCAAGGAATGATTCGGCTCACGCCGGATTCCACTCCGCGCTCGAGAGAGTGGAAGCGAGCGCCTGCCGCGCCGAAGCCTTGCGAAGGCGGGTAAGTCTGATCAATCGAGCTTTGCCTCAATCTTCTTCCAGATCTCCGCGGCTTTTTTCTGCACCTCCTCCAGGGGCAACCCCTTCTTCGTCCTGGGGCGTTGGTGACCGCAGTGGGTGATCCACGCGTCGCGCAGGATGTGCTGTCGCTGAGCCACCAGCTTCTGCAGTTCCGGATCCGCCTTCACGGTCGGGTCGTAGCCCCAGGCCTTCAGCAGGGCGTCGGCAATGATCCGATGCCCCTCCTGGTTGAAATGCACACCGTCGCCCGACATCATGTAATCAGGATCGCTCTTCCGCCGCTTGGCGATGTAATCCAACATCGGCTGCCGCGCGTCAAAGACCCGTTCAACGCGCCTGTCCTTCAACTCCAACAACCAGTTGGTATAATCGGCCAGCACGGAGTCGTAGTCCTCATAGATGGAGTGCCAGGCAAACTTGGGAGCGTCCTTCGGCAGCAGTTTCCCCTTCTTGCGCAGGGGCAGCGGATCAAACGGCGGCGGCGTGACCAGGTACAACTTCGCTCCCGCCCTGTTCACCTTCGCGACCAGATCCTTGATGCCCTTCTTGTAGGCCGCAAAACGCACCGGATCCTGCGGGTAGTACATCCCGTCATTCATGCCGTAGCAGGCGATCACAACATCCGGCTTCATGATCTCCAAAACCCGCTCCAACCGCTCGTGCACCGTCGGCCTCGGAAAGGGGTGGTCCGGCTCCGACAAACCGCTGGTCGTTTCGCTGGGCAGGCCCACATTCAGCAACTCCACCTTCAAGTCCGGAGCCTGGGTCAACAGCGAGGCCTCAATGAAATCCACGTAATGCGCGGCGTAGGTGTTCGAATCGCCAAGGAAAACGACCCGTTGTCCGGCTTTGAGGATGCCGGCTTGGGCGGCGGCAAGGGAGACCAACAGGGCAACAACGGACGCAGCGACACGCCACCGGAAGACACTGAGATGAAGAAGGCTCATGCGCGAATCCTGACACAACCCATCTCCCCTGCGCCATGAAAATGAGTCGTCTCATGGCTGTTCGGCGGGGGCGATCCTTCATGCAACCCTGGCTGCAAACGAACGGAGCGCGTTTATGTCCCGTCTTCGGGACCAGCCGCAGCAGCTTTGGCAACAGAACGGCGCAGGGTGGATCCCTGGATCCAGCTGACCACCGACGTTGCTGCGGCTGCTCTTCGACACAGCGCTCCATCCGCGTCTTCCATCCCGGTTACAACAACACGCTGTGAATAGAACCATGAAAATTGCGGGTTGGCTCCGAAGCCGGGGTTGCTTATGTTTCGCGCCCCGTCCGACGAGAACCTAGACGGGATGACCACGTCTCACGAAAAACAGATTTATGAAAGCCATTGCCGTCAATCGCACCGGAGAAGCGGGACGCCCGCACCTCGACGGTTCCGACAATGACACCATCCACCTGCGCACCGACGTCGCCGAGCCCTCCCTGGAGGAGCATCCCGACGGCCGCGGCGTCCTCGTCAAGATCCTCCAGGTCGGCACCTGCGGAACCGATCGCGAGATCAACCGCGGCGAATATGGCCAAGCCCCTCCTGGAAACGACTTCCTCGTGCTCGGCCACGAGTGCTTCGGCGAGGTCCTCGAGGTCGGCCCCAAGGTGAAGGACTTCAAGCCCGGCGACCTCGTCACCGCGACCGTCCGCCGCCCCGGCACCGGCGTCCTCGACCGCATGTTCTTCCACGACATGACGCACGACGACGTCTACTTCGAACGCGGCATCAACCTGCTGCACGGCTTTTTCTGCGAACGCATCGTCGAGCATGAGAGCTTTCTCATCAAGATGCCCGGCCATCTGAAGGAGATCGGCGTGCTTTCGGAACCGATGTCCGTCGTGCAGAAAGGCATCCGCCTCGCCTACTTCATGCAGCAGGCGCGTTTCCCGGATTTCCACCCGCGCAAGGCTCTGGTCACAGGCGCCGGCGCGATCGGCCAGTTGGCCGCCCTCGCCCTGCGCCTGCGTCGCGTCGAGGTCGTGGTCAGCGCCCGCACCCCCGGACCGCACCGCAAGGCGGAACTGCTGGATCACATCGGCGCCCGCTACGTCGCCACCGAGGGAAACAACATGGCGGAGGTCCTGGAAAGCGAAGGGCCTTTCGACATCATCTTCGAATCCTCAGGCAGTTCCAAGGTCGCCATCGCCGAAGCCCCCTTCCTGCTCGCCAAGAACGGCGTCTGCATCTGGAGTTCCATCTCCGGCGGCGACGGCAAGTGCGAGGTGCGCACCGACGAGATCAACCAGGCCGCCGTGCTGGGCAACCAGCTCTTCTTCGGCACGGTCAACGCCCACCTCATCGACTTCGAACGCGGCGTGCGTGATTTCGAGCACGCGATGGAGCACTTCACCGGCTGGCTGCCGCAGTTGTTGACCAACAAGATCGACCTCTCCCAGGCCACCGACCGGGACGCCCCGCGCGAGATCATCAAGCCCGACCGCGACGGCGTGAAGGCCTACGTAAACCTGGTGTAGAGCGGGCCGGGCCGGGCATCGCCCCCGGCGCGCAACCCGACCGTCGCGGCCGCGCAAGGTCTCAGTTCCCCAGCCGCTTCAATCCGCCGTCCAGTCCCGCGACCAGCGACCCCTTCGCCTCGAATGTCAGACTGAAAACCGGGCCCTCGTTGCGCCAGCCCAGGCTCTTCCAATCGGCGTTCTCCTCCGCCAGGCGATAGAGCCCGCCGGTCGAGACTCCGGCGATCAACGCCCCGCGCGGGCCGCCCCACGTCAGGGCGACGACGTAGGGTTTCCGCTCCAACCCCGACCGCATCGCCTCCATGCCCAGCCAGGTGTAGGTGCGCACATACCCGCCGGCCGTCGTGTGAATCCGCACCTTGGCGTCGCGCGAACCGGAGGCGAAGAATCTGCCATCCGGCGAGAAAGCCAGCGACTCCACGCCGGCGCTGTGCTCTTGCAGGATCCGGGCCTCCCCTTTGCCATCCGACCGCGACACCAACAGCACTCCATCCAACCCGCCGCTGACCAACCGCGATCCATCCGGCGACCACGCCACTGCGCGGGCATCGGCCGTGTGTTTGTGCCATTCCTTCAACCCGCCGTCGTGGAACTTCGCCAGTTCCAACGTCAACACCCGGCTGTCCGCACAGGCCATCGCCGCGGTCCTGCCATCCGGCGACACTGCGACATCGTAAACGACGTCCTCGGAAACCTTCCGCTCCCTACTCTTTCCGGTCGCCGTATCCAACAGCGCGACCACTCCCGACTCACCGGGAATCCCGCCGACCAGAATCACCTGAACTCCCTTCGTTTCTCCAGGAGGAACGACCGCCAGTCCAAAGGCGCGGAACAGCGGCCGGAGAAGCCGTCTGCATTCACCGTCGCGCTCCGAGAACACCCCGCCCTGCGAAGCGGAGAAAACCTGTCCGCCATGCGAAACGATCGAAACAACCGGACCAACGTGGCGATCGGCGCCCAACACCGGACCACCTGCAATCGCCAGCAGCGCAACCAAGATCGCGAATGGATGCCGTAGCGCAGCCGTCCCGGCTGCAGGTTCTGACGGCGTCCCGCCGCCAGTACGGAACGACCGGACGAGGACGCCCGGTGACCCCGCAGGCGAGGACGCCTGCGTTACGCGATGACGTCCCTCACCGGGCAATCGACCTGTTTGCTCCCCACCCTTGCGCATCGCGCGCCCATTGGCGGCCCCGAGGAAGCTCACGCCAACGCCTCGCGGATCAGGCCCATGCGCTCTTCAACCACCGGAATCGGGCGACCGGTGTCGGTGCGGGGCTTGGTCTCGACATCCGCCCCCAGGGCGGACAGCACGGTGTAGAACAGGTCCCCGGGCGTGACCGGCCGTTCGATTGGGGCCTCGCCCCGGGCGTCGGTCGTCCCAATCAGCGCCCCCTTCTTCAATCCGGCCCCGAACAACAACGACGAACTCGCCCGCGACCAATGATCCCGTCCGGCCGCCGGATTCAGTCGCGGCGTGCGCCCGAATTCCGTCGCGACCATCACCATCGTGTTTTCCAACATGCCGCGACGCCCGAGATCCTCGTGCAACGCCGACACCGCCTGATCCAGGGCCGTCAACTTGGCCGGGTAACCGAAGGTCAACGCGCTCTTGATGCCGCGGTGATCATCCCAGCCCTTGTAACGGACGAATGCCGTCCGCACGCCGCCCTCAACCAACCTGCGCGCCAGCAGGCAGGACTGCCCCAGAAAATGACGACCATAGCGCGAACGGGTCTCAATCGACTCCCGGTTCACATCGAATTTCGCCCGCACCTCGGGATCGAGCGAAAGGAAACGCGCCTGGTCCAGGAATCGATCGCGTCCCCGCTCCGACTCCGATCGCGGACCGCCGTCAAGCCCGTCCACGGCCTTCAGCAGTTTCATGGCCCGGTCCAGTTGCGGCGATGGGTTCAGGTTCTTCACCTCGAAGCCCTTCACCCCCGGGCTGCCCCCGATTTCGAAGGGGCCGCGCGTGATCGGCATGAAGCCCTGGCGCGCGTAGTAATGCGCATCCGGAATCGCAACAAACGGCGGAACCTGCTCGCTCTCATTCTCCGCCTCATGACCAAAGATCGAACCGATCGAAGGATAGGTCAGGACCGGATTCGGACGCCGCCCCGTCAACATGTAGCAGGAGCCTCGATCGTGATTCCCTTCCGGACTGGTGATGGAGCGCACCAACACGCAGTCCTTCATCATCGCCGAGATCTGCGGCAGATGTTCGCTGACAAAGGCGCCTTCTAGGCTGGATTCCCTTGAGACCAGGTCGCCCCGGATATCGGGCGGGGCCTCCGGCTTGCCGTCGAAGGTGTCGATGTGCGACATGCCGCCATCGAGCCAGATCAGGATCAGCGAGCGTTTCGATTGCTTGATGAACTCACTGCCCGAAACCAGACGCGGCAGAAACGGCAGCGCGCCCATGGTCGTGATGAAACTGCGTCGGTTCATGTTGTCGCTCTGATTCAAATCACACTGACGTTATCCTGCCCATTCAACAATTCAAGGCGGACCGCAATACCCCACCAAGGTGGGG
>JAYPEY010000153.1:0-7591 GCA_038126035.1 Verrucomicrobiales bacterium
TCTCGGTTCTCGGTTCTCGGTTCTCGGTTCTCGGTTCTCGGTTCTCGGTTCTCGGATCTCGGATCTCGGTTCTCGGTTCTCGGTTCTCGGATCCCGGATCCCGGTTCTCGGTTCTCGGTTCTCGGATCCCGGTTCCCGGTTCCCGGTTCCCGGATCTCGCATCTCGAATCGACTTGGCATCCGGGCTTTCGCCAATTTCACTGGCGCAGCCGTGAATCCCGCCGTCGCCATCGCCATCTACCTTGCCGCCATCTTTCTGGGCGGTTCCCTGATCGGCCCCTGGGTGTGGCATTGCCTGCAGTGGCTCTCCGGCCCCCTGCCCTTTCTTCAGGATCTCGCGGACGAGCCGTTTCGTCGCTACGTGACCCGTTCCTGGATGATCATCGGCGCCGTCGGGTTGTGGCCGTTCCTCAAGTGTGTCGGCGCCAATTCCATCGCGGGCGCCGGGCTCCGCCCGGGGCCGGATTTCCGGCGGGAACTCGGTCGCGGTTTTGCGATCGGGTTCGGCTCGTTGGCCCTGATCGCCCTGCTGGCGTTGCTCCTCGGCGGCCGGCGGTTGAACCTGGATCACGAGGCGGCTCATTGGTTCAAGCACCTGACCAACGCGACGTTGGCGGCGATCGCGGTCTCGATCATCGAGGAGATCTTCTTTCGCGGAGCGATCTTCGGCGGTCTGCGCCGACGCCACACCCTCGTCACCGCGGCCCTGGTCTCGAGCATGATTTACGCGATCGTCCACTTCTTCGAGCGGTCTGTCTGGAAGGACGATGTCACCTGGTCGTCAGGGCTTGTCCTGTTGCCGAGGATGTTGCGGGGATTCGGCGAACTGGAACAGTTGATCCCCGGCTTTCTGACGTTGACGCTCGCGGGCGTGATGCTGGCGCTGGCGTATCGCCGCACGGGCGCGCTCTATTTCTCCATGGGCCTGCACGCCGGCTGGATCTTCTGGGGCAAGTCCTACAGTTTCCTCACCGCGCCCGTCGAGGGCGCCAATGCCTGGTTCTGGGGAACCGGCAAGCTCACCGACGGCTGGCTCGCGTTCCTTCTGCTCGCCGCCATGACCGCCGCGTTCGTCCGGTGGAACCGGACCGCCCCGAGGGCCGACGCCGCGAGACCAAACGATGACCCGCCTTCTCCAGACTGAAACGCTCCGCGCGTGGACGGAGGCGGCCCTCGGCTTCTTCTACCCCGACGCCTGCCAGATCTGCGGCGACCGGAAGGCGGGCAAGGCCGAGGGCTACGTCTGCGCCGAATGCTGGTCGCGCCCCGACGGCGTGCGCTTCATCAGACCGCCGTTCTGCGAATTGTGCGGACTCCCCTTCCCCGGCGACATCACACACGCCTTCGCCTGCTCCAACTGCCGGGAACTGGACCTCCATTTCTCCCATGCCCGCGCCGCGGTCGCCGCGACCGGCCTGCTCCTTGACGTGATCCACCGCTACAAGTACCGGCGGGAGCTTTGGTTCGAGCCGTTTCTGGCGGACCTGCTGATCCGCGCCGCCGCCCCCGACCTGGAGGCTGAACCGGTGGATCTTCTTGTCCCCGTCCCGCTCCACCCGCTCAAGGAAAAGGAGCGGGAATTCAATCAGGCCAGGCGACTCGCCGACCGATTGTCCCAAGCGACCCGCATCCCGACCGACTCCGACTGCGTCGTGCGCACACGCGCGACCGACACGCAGACCCTGCTCTCCCGCGAGGAGCGCGCCAGGAACATGAAGCGGGCCTTCGCAACGAGGGACAATGCGCGGGTCAAGGGGCGGCGCATCGCGCTGATCGACGACGTGTTGACCACCGGGGCCACCGCCAGTTCCTGCGCCAGGGAGCTCCGCAAGGCGGGCGCGAAAGAGATCCGGGTGTGGACGGTGGCGCGAGGGGTGTGACCGAGGCGGACCGTCACCTGACGGCGCGCTCAATCCCCTTCCGGATCGCCGGGACGACAGCCTGCAGCAGTCGTCGGCGCTCCAGGTTTTCAGTGCGGCCGGCCGCCTCACGCTCAAACGTGACCTTGGCGTTCTTGAACGCCAGCTTCGCGTCGCCGCCCTGCAATTCATCCACCGGCAACTTGCCGATGGCGGCATACAGCGACTCATTGGTGTAGGTCTCCGCAGCCTCCATCATCCGCAACTCCGCGGCGACCGAGGAGAACTTCGCGCGCTGGTCCGGACGGCGGGCCAATTGGTCGCGAGTCCCGATGAAGGCGGCCTCCCCAGCCATCGCCGCCACCTCTTCCACAGAGACGGAGCGCGAACCGCCCGAAGGCGTCGAACAACCGGCGACAAACGTCAAACCGGACAAGGCAATGATGGCGAAAACCGAAGCGAAGTTTCTTTTCATGGCGGGCGCTCTGGATGGTGTGTTGGGATACGTGAATCGATCGAACCGACAACCCGGAGCCTCGCCGCGAACCGGCATTCTTTCAACAACGGAGTGAACGCCCCGAATTGAGTTCCTGGGCCCAGGAACACAAAGCTTGGGATTGCATCGGGAGTGGCGCCTCCCTAGACTCGCGGGCCATGAAATCTGGGAATCACGAACCCAAGTCGTTCCGGGCGGCCCTCATTGCCGCCCTGCTGAGTCTCACCATTGTCTCCGCCGCGCCCGCTCAGGACGCGGCCTCGCTTTCCGATCTCCGGACCAAGGCCGACGGCGGCGACGCCAAGTCGCAACTGGCTCTGGGCCTGCGCTATTACATCGGCCAGGGAGTCCTCCAACACTACGGCGAGGCGGCCAAGTGGTTTCGGCAGGCCGCCGAGAAAGGCGAGGCGACCGCGCAAAAGAACCTGGCCCTCATGTATCTCAAAGGCGAAGGCGTGGAAGTCGACGCGCGCCAGGCCGCCAACTGGTTCACCCGCGCCGCCGTTCAGGGCGACATCCTCTCCATGCAGAATCTCGGGGTGATGCACATCCGCGGCACGGGCGTTGACAAGGACCCGGCCGCCGCCATCCAGTGGTTCACCCAGGCCGCCAACAAGGGCGACGTCACCTCACAGAAGAACCTCGGCGTCCTGCTCGCCCAGGGCGTCGGCGGCAAGCAAGACTTCGCCAAGGCCGCGGAGTGGTTCGAAAAGGCCGCCTCACAGGGCGACACCACCTCCCAGACCGAACTCGGCGTCCTCTACGCCAACGGCCTCGGCGTCAAACAGGACACGCAGAAAGCCATGGACTGGTTCCGCAAGGCCGCCGAGAAAGGCTCCGTCCAGGCCCAGAAGAATCTCGGCATCCTCCACTTTCGCCAACCGGCCGACGAGGCCAACGACGCCATCGCCCTGCGTTGGCTGCGCGAGGCCGCCAAGGCGAAGAATCCCGAGGCGCACTATTACCTCGGCCTGATTTACGCCAACGGTCGCGGCGTCGCCAAGGACGAGGCCGAAGCCGTGAACTACTACCGCGTCGCCGCGGACGCCGGAATCCCGGTCGCCCAAAACGAACTGGGCTGGATGCACGACCAGGGCAAGGGCGTCGCCAAGGACGACGCCAAGGCCTTCGAGTGGTATCTCAAAGCCGCCCAGGCCGGGCTTCCCGTCGCCCAGCACAACGTCGGCATCCTTTACGCCAACGGTCGCGGCGTCGCCAAGAACGTCCAGACCGCCATCGAATGGTACCGCAAGGCTGCCGACGCCGGCAACGTCCGCTCGCAGGCCGCGTTGGCCGGCCTCTTCGAAGCCGGTCCCGACGGCGCCAAGGATTCCAAGGAGGCCTTCAAGTATTATCTGCAGACCGCCCAGCAGGGCGTCCCCTCCGCGCAGAACAAGGTCGGCTTCTTCTACGACCGCGGACTCGGCGTGGAGAAAAACGACGTCGAGGCCTTCAAGTGGTATCTGAAGGCGGCGCAGAACGACTTTCCCGTGGCGCTCTACAACGTCGCGGTGATGTACGCCAACGGCCGCGGCACGGACAAGGACATGGTCCTCGCCGCCCAGTGGTTTCACAAGGCCGCCGACAAGGGCAACATTGCCGCGCAGGCCGAACTCGGCCGCATCTACTACAACGGTCTCGGCATGAGCAGGGACAAGCAGGCCGGAACCAGGTGGTTCGCCAAGGCCGCCGACGCCGGATTCCACTTCGCCCAGCAGGGCCTGGGCGTCGCCTACTTCGAGGGCGAGGGCGTGAAGAAAGACCTCGTCGAGGCCTACAAGTGGTTCAACCTCGCCGCGGCGCAGGGCAACACCAACGCTGTCACCAATCGCGAGGTCGTCCGACGCCAGCTGACCCCCGAGCAGATCGAGGAAGGTCAGAACCGCGCGCTGCAGTTCAAGCCCAAGGCGCCCGGAAAGTAGTCCGCCCCGGGCATTCCGCTTCGACACGCCCGTTCCGCTTCGGCATGCTCGCCGCATGTCGAAATCAGCCCGTGCCGCACATCCCGATCGCCAGCGCATCGGCATGTGGGATTCGGTCAGTCTCATTGTCGGCATCGTCATCGGCGTGGGGATTCACGAGACCGCTCCGACGGTGTTCCTCCAGTCCGGCAGCGCGACCGCGGCCATGCTGTTCTGGATTCTGGGCGGCGTCATCTCGCTTTCCGGAGCCCTGTGCTACGCCGAACTCGCCAGCGCCTGGCCGCGCTCCGGCGGCGAGTATTGCTACCTGACCCGGGCCTACGGTCGTTTCCCCGGATTCCTTTTCGGCTGGAGCCAGTTGACCGTCGTCCGCACGGGCAATGTCGGCATGATGGCCTTCATCTTCGCGGAATATGCGGCCAAACTCTGGGGACTCGATTCCGCGCAGACCGTGGCCCTCGCCATCGCCGCGCCGCTCGTCTTTTCCGGATTGAACATACTCGGCGTCGCGGTGGGAACCCGCGCCCAGAACGCGCTGACCGTTCTCAAGCTGATCGGTTTCAGCTCGATCGTCGTCGCCGGCCTCGCCTGGGGGAAAGGCGGCGATCCCTCGCCCGCTCCGACATCCGCGGAGAACAACGCCTCGCTCGGTCTGGCCCTCCTGTTTGTTCTGTTCACCTACGGCGGCTGGAACGACGCCGCCCTGGTCACTGCGGAGATCAAGGACGGCAGACGAAACATCGTGCGCTCCCTGATCGTGGGGGTCGCCATCATCACCGGGGTCTACCTGCTGGTGAACGCCGCCTACCTGCGCGCGCTCGGCTATGAGGAGGCCAGCCGGTCGTCCGGCATTGCGGCCAAGGCCCTGGAACTGGCCTTTGGTCCGCCCGGCGCCAGGATCATGTCCCTCATTGTGATGATCTCGGCCCTCGGCGCGGTCAACGGCATCATCTTCACCGGAGCCCGCATCTACGCGACCATGGGAGAAGATCACCGCTTCTTCGCCTGGCTCTCCCGATGGCATCCGAAACTCGGAACCCCGATCTGGGCCCTCCTCGCGGAATCCGCCATCACCATCGCCCTGATCCTGCTGTTGGGAACGGAGACGGGACGCGGCGTGATCGACGGCGTCCTGTTGCGGCTCCAGCTCGACGCAATCGCCTGGCAGGGCCGTCCTTTCAACAACCTGTTCCAATGGTGCGCCCCGTTCTTCTGGATCTTCTTCTTCCTGACCGGCGTCTCGCTGTTTGTCCTCCGATGGAAGGAGCCGGAGGTTCCCCGGAGCTTCACCTCGCCTTTGCATCCCCTCCCCGGCCTGATCTTCTGCGCGTCCTCAGCCTGGTGCCTCTGGTCGTCGATCACCTACGCCGGCAAGCTGCTTCTCCTCGGCTGCGTCCCGGCCCTGATCGGCGTTGGGATATACTTGTTTTCCCGGGGAACCCCCGTTACCAAAGAGCGTCCAGAAAACGAACCGTCAGACGAATCCGATTCATGAAACCGACTCTCCGCCACGCGCTTGCAACCTTCGCCGGCCTGTCCCTCATCGCCAACGCATCCGCCGCCAACTGGCCTCACTGGCGCGGCGATGCGGCCGGCTCCGGCGTCTCCTCCGACAGCGCCGCGCCCACCTCCTGGAGCGCGACCGACAATGTCCTCTGGAAGGTCGATCTCCCCAATCGGGGCAACTCCACGCCCGTTGTCTGGGGCGACAAGGTCTTCCTCACCCAGGTCGTTGAGGCTGAGAACAACCGGACTCTCATGTGCCTCGACCGCAAATCCGGCAGGCTCCTCTGGCAGCAGGGCGTCGTTTACGACCAACCGGAAAAGACCCACAAGACCAACCCCTACTGCTCGGCCTCGCCGACCACGGACGGCGAGCGCGTCATCGTCACCTTCGGCTCGGCCGGCGTCTACTGCTACGACTTCAATGGCAGGGAACTCTGGCATCGCGACCTCGGACCGCAACGCCACACCTGGGGCAACGCCTCGTCGCCCGTTCTCTTCGGCGACCTTTGCATCCTTTACCATGGCCCCGATCCCAACGCCCGCATCCTTGCCATGGACAAGACCACCGGCAAGACCCGCTGGGAATTCAAGGAGCCCAGGTGGAAGATCCAAGGCCGCACCGATGGATTCGAGGGCAATGACGAGGGCGGCATCGTCGGCTCCTTCAGCACTCCGATCATCGTGAATCACCAGGGACGCGACGAACTCGTCATGAGCTTCCCCAACGAAATCAAGGCCTTCGATCCCAAGACCGGCCGGGAACTCTGGAACTGCGACGGACTGAACCCGCTCGTCTACACCTCGCCCATCGCCGGCGACGGCGTCGTGGTCGCCATGGGCGGCTACAAGGGCAACTCCGTCGCCGTCAAACTCGGCGGCAATGGAAACGTCACCAGGACGCACCGCCTCTGGCAGAAGATCCGCGCCAACGGCGGCATCGGCTCCGGCGTCGTCCACAAGGGACACGTCTACTTCCCCGATGGCGGCGGCACGGCGCGCTGCCTCAACCTCGAAACCGGAAACATCGTCTGGGAGCAACGCCTCTCCGGCCAGGGCCGCAACCGCGCCATCTGGTCCAACTTCACGCTCGTCGGCGACAACGTCTACGCCGTCAACAAGTCCGGCGACGTCATCATCTTCAAGGCCAGCCCCCAATGGAGGAAGGTCGGCGACAACTCCATCGGCCGCGAGGAATCCAACTCCTCCATCGTCGTCGCCGATGGCGAGATCTACCTCCGCACCTACAAGGCCCTTTGGAAAATCGGCCGCGGCAAGGCAACCGCGCAACTCCGTTGACGCCAAGTCGGGCTCCCCGACGCAAACCATCGCCCTTCCCCCACGCCATGGCCAAACCCGAACCCACGCCGGTCGACGCCGCCAAACTCCCAGAACTCGCCGCCGCCGTCATCGCCGCGGACCGATTCCCCTGCCTGGCCAGCATCGACGGCGACCACCCCCGCCTGCGCCCGGTCTCCCCCGTCCGCACCGACGGCTTCACCGTCTACGTGGCCAACCTGCGCCAATACCACAAGACCCGGGAAATCGAGGCCAACCCCAACGTGGAACTCTGCTACATGGACGAGCATCACAACCAGGTCCGGCTCAGCGGCGTCGCCGAAATCCTGGACGACCGCGCCCTGCTCGGGGAAATCTGGGAGGCCAACCCCCTGATGCGCCACTACCTCGGCTCCATCGACAACCCCGCCCTGATCGTCTACCGCATCAAACCAACCAGGGTGCGCTACATGCAGGAATGGGCGCTGGAATACTTCGACGTGCCGGTGGCGTGATGCGTGATGCGTGATGCG
>JAYPEY010000153.1:7691-10463 GCA_038126035.1 Verrucomicrobiales bacterium
ATGGGCGCTGGAATACTTCGACGTGCCGGTGGCGTGATGCGTGATGCGTGATGCGGAATTTGCCATTTGCCATCTGCCATCTGCCATTTCAGATCTCAAATCCCCGATGCAGGCACTCCCCATTCCGCACTCCCCACTCCTCATTCCGCACTCCCCACTCCCCATTCCGCACTCCGCATTTCAATACCCCCCGCTGATGTAGCTCTCCATCTCTTTGATTTGCGATTGTTGGGCTGAGATGACCCACTTGACCAGGTCGCCGATGGAGACGATGCCGATCACCCATCCGCGGTTGACAACCGGCAGGTGGCGCACGCGCTTGTCGGTCATGATCCGGAGTCCGGTATCCACCGTGTCGCCCGGTTTCAACGTATCCGGTTTGACGCTCATGATCTCCTCCACAGCAGTCTTCCTAGAAGCCTTCCCCTGCAGGATCACCTTCCGGGTGTAGTCGCGCTCCGAGATCATCCCGACGAGCTTGCGCCCCTTCATCACCGGCAGCGCGCCGGCCTTCTTCTCCGCCATCATCTCGATCGCTTCATAGACCGTCGCGCCCGGCGAGATCGACCAGACGTCCTTCCCCTTCCCCGCGATGATTTGACTGATGAGACCGCTGACTCCGCTCATGATTTTCCCTTTCGTTGGTAGGTGATCCAGGTGTGTGCGTCGCAGAAGCCGTCACACAACCGGCCTTTTGCGTGATGTGCATCATAAGCAGTCCTTCTATAATGACGCAACCAGCGAAGCGATCTTCACGAAGAATTAAAGGCTGGCGGAACGGCTCCTCGATTTGTAGAAGAGGGGTTTACCCATGGCGACCGAGCGGCAGAAAGAATCCTGGAACTCACGACTCGGCGTCATTCTCGCCGTCGCGGGCAGCGCGGTCGGCCTCGGCAACTTCCTGAGGTTTCCCGGGCAGGCCGTGAAATACGGGGGCGAGGACGGCGGCGGCGCGTTCATGATCGCCTACTTCATCTCGCTTGTCCTGATCGGCATCCCGATCTGCTGGGCTGAGTGGGCGATGGGACGCTTCGGCGGCTCCAAGGGCTACAACTCCAGCCCCGGCATCCTCAATCTCATCATCAAGCATCCGGCCGGAAAATACATCGGCATCCTCGGCGTCATCATTCCGGTCATCATCTACATGTACTACGTCTACATCGAGGCGTGGTGTCTCGGCTACGCGGTGAACTTCCTCCGCGGCGGACTGGATCTCGGGGCGGATCCCGAAAAATACGGCGAGTTCTGGGGGGCGTTCATCGGCATCAAGGAGAACGGCTCCGCCATCGGCTTCGGATTGGGACAGGTGGGCGGCTACCTGATCCTGGTGTTTGCGCTCAACTTCTTCCTGATCTACCGGGGCATTTCCCAGGGCATCGAGTGGTTCTGCCGTTACGCGATGCCCACGCTGCTGGTCCTCGCCATCATCATCCTCATCCGCGTCCTGACGCTCGGCGCGCCCATCCCGGACAAGCCCGACCAGAATGTGGTCAACGGCCTGGGATTCATGTGGAACCCCGGAGCCCTGATGACCAACCTCGCCAACCCGGAACTCTGGCTGGCGGCCGCGGGGCAGATCTTCTTCTCCCTGTCGGTCGGTTTCGGCGTCATCATCACCTACGCCTCCTACCTGTCGAAGGACGACGATGTCGTGCTCAGCGGCCTCACCGCCACCAGCGCGAATGAGTTCTGCGAGGTCGGTCTCGGCGGCATGATCACGGTGCCGGCCGCGTTTGTCTTTCTCGGATCCGCCGGCGTGGTCGGCATGGGCACCTTCGGCCTTGGATTCAACGTGCTGCCGCTGGTGTTCTCGCAGATGCCCGCCGGTCAGTTCTTCGGCTTCATCTTCTTCTTCCTGCTCTTCCTCGCCGCGGTCACCAGCTCCCTGTCCATGCTGCAACCCGGCATCGCCTTTCTGGAGGAGGGGCTTGGCATCAACCGCAAGCAGTCGGTCGGCCTGCTCGGCTTGATCACGGCGCTGGGCTGCCTGTTCGTCGTGTTCTTCTCCAAGGACATCAAGGCGCTCGACACCATGGACTTCTGGGTCGGCACCTTCCTGATCTTCGTGCTGGCGACCATCCAGATCATCATCTTCGGCTGGGTCGTGGGGATTGAACGGGGCTGGCAGCTGGCCCATCAGGGCGCCGAACTTCGCATCCCCGATTTCTTCAAGGTTGTGATCAGGTTCATCTGCCCCCTGTTCCTCCTGATCATCTTCGCCTGCTGGGTGGCGACCAATGTGTTCGGCTACAACTTCAGCACGGGTGAGTTCAAGCTCAGCGGCTATGTCCTCGACCTCGTGGGCTCCGAGGAAACACCCGCCAACAACGTCGCCCGCGCCAGCATGGCGTTGATCATCATCGTCGCCGCCTTCATCGCGGCTCTCATCGCCCAGGCGGGCAAACGCTGGGCAAAACTGGAACAGGCAAAGGAGGGCGAATCATGAACGCCGGCGGCTGGTTCATCATGCTCGTCTCAGTGGGCGGCGTCACAACGCTGTTCCTCACCTGTCTCTACAAGGTGCTCGCCGGCGGCGGCAGGAAGGCCGAGCACATGCACGGCCTCGACATCGACACCCACGACGTCGAGGAGGATTGAATTCCGGTCAATTCAACGACGGAAAACACGGAATACGCGGGAAGAGACAATCCTGCCCATGAAGCAGACGACTTGGTCTGAGCGTTCTTTTCCGTGTGTTCCGTAGTTCCCCTTCCCTGAGAGCCTGTCTGAAAAAGGGAGCGGCACAGATTTGGAGCGCGGCGGGGTTGGCTC
>JAYPEY010000154.1:0-10439 GCA_038126035.1 Verrucomicrobiales bacterium
AGAAATGGGCAAACCGGCAGGTTTGCCCCACCGTGGTGGGGTATTGCTGCTGCAATACCCATTCTTCA
Source organism: Verrucomicrobiales bacterium (assembly GCA_038126035.1). GTDB lineage: Bacteria > Verrucomicrobiota > Verrucomicrobiia > Limisphaerales > JAYPEY01 > JAYPEY01. The sequence goes on from JAYPEY010000154.1 coordinate 69, forward strand.
GCGTGCGAGCGAAGCGAAGCCCCGCGTGTCAGGCTTACGATAACACAAGACTGCCGTGCGTCCGTCGCAGCCCCCTTAAGCCCCGCCCCACCTCAATTCCCAAACGCCGGATTCTTCGTCGGCAACCGCGCTTCGACCTCCTTCAGGTATTTCAGCAACCGTTTGCTCAGCGCCTTGGTCTTCGTCGGGTTCCTCGCCGCCAGATCGAGCGCCTCAACCAGATCACCCCCCAGGTTATAGAGTTCATTGCTGCCATCCTCATAGAAGTGGAGCAGTTTCCAGTCGCCCACGCGGATCGCGGAATGCGGCTTTGTCTTGCTGGTCTCGCCGTCATCGACGCCGATTTCATCAATGCGCTCCCCATAGCGCGTCTCCGGATGGTAGTAGGGAAAATGCCAGACCATGGCGCGCTCGGGCACCCCCGCCTTCGGGTCGCGAAGCAGCGGGACAATGGAAACGCCGTCGTGCGCAGAAGCCGCCTTCGCTCCGGCAACTTCGGCAAAGGTGGGAAACAGGTCCGGCGACCAGACCGGGGCGTCACAGACAGCGCCTTCCTTCACCACGCCCGGCCAACGCGCCATGAAGGGAACACGAACCCCGCCCTCATACAGGTTCCACTTGCTGCCCCGCAGGGGCGCATTGCCCGCGTAATTCGGATGGCCGCCGTTGTCGGAGGTGAAGACCACCAGCGTCGAATCGGCCTTGCCGGCCCGCCCCAGGCCGGCCAACAGCTGACCGACATGATGATCCAGCGTCGTGACCATGGCTCCGTAGTGCGCAAGTTCTTTTCGCCGCGGCGTTCCCTCGGGCAGTTTGCGCAGTTGCCTGTCATGCAGCCAGCGAACGCGCGTGTGGTTCGGGTCATGCACAAAGAAGTGCGACACCATCAGGAAAAAGGGTTCCTCGCCGCCCTCCTCCAGAAAACGGATCGCCCGCTCCGTGACGCCATCCGCCGGAAACTCCCCCTCGGGCAGATCAACAAACGCCCGCGCTTTCTTCCCCTTGCCCCAATAACTGTAGGGATGGCTGCCAAAGTCCTCCGTTGCCGTGGCGAATCCCTGCGCGCGCGGACCGTGCGTCGGACTCCAGCCGAGATACCGTTTGTGGTGCGCATTCAGGTGCCACTTGCCGAAGAAGCCGGTCCGGTAGCCGACCGCGCCCAGCGCCTCGGGAATGGTGTTTTGGGCCAACTTAAGATCGATGGTGAACGGCGGCGCCAGCAGGGGCGCGGGAACCTTCTGATACCCCGACTCCTTCTTGACCACGAATTCAAAGCCATTGCGCGCCGTGGAATTGCCGGTCAGCAACGCCGCGCGCGAGGCCGAACAAATCGGCGCCGCGGCGTAGGCCTGGGTGAAGCGCATGCCCCGCTTCGCCAGCCTGTCGAGATGCGGCGTGTGGAAACGTTTGCTCCCGTAGCACGCGAGGTCCGACCAACCAAGATCGTCGGCAAAGATCAACAGGATGTTGGGCTTGCCGTCTGAAACCTTGGCGGAAGATGAACGTTCGGCCGCTGTCCCGAAACCGGCCGACAAGGCAAGAAGAAGCAAGGCCAGTTGTTTCATGCCGGAACCCCCGCCGACTTCAACTCCTCAAGAATGACCTCGACCCGCCGCCGCTCCGGCTCTTTGAAGCGATGGAACGGCTCGGCCATGAAATCACTGCAGACGCCCAGGATCGACAGCGCGCTCTTGGTCGCCTTGATGTGACGCGAGGCGTACTTGCCGATTTCATAGATGCGCTGCAACGAATCGATATGCCCCTGAAGCCGCTCAATCGCCGCGGCGTCCTTTGCAACCGCCGCCTCGTAGGCGTCCACGAACAGACGCGGAAAAAGATTCGCCCCGCCGGTGACGCCGCCGTCGGCGCCCAGTTCGACCGCCTTCGGCAGGAGGCGCTCCGGCCCCACAAAGATGCTCCAGTCCGGCCGTTCGGAACGAAGCCCGACCAGTTCCCCGAAGTAATCCATGTCGCCGCTGCTGTCCTTCACTCCCACGATTCCCTCCAACCCGCTCAACTCGCGCAGGGTCTCGATCTCGAACCACACCTTGGTGAGCGCCGGCATGTTGTAGAGCATCAGCGGCAGGGGCAACTCCGGCAACAGGTGACGGATATATTCCTTCAGCTCGGTCTGGCCGGCCGGGAAGTAGTAGGGCGTGGTCAGGACCAGTCGATCCGCCCCGGCCTCCGCGGCGAAGCGCGCCAACGCCACCGACTCCTCAAACGCCGTGTCCGTGATGCCGGCCAGTACGGGAACGCGGCCATCGACCTGTCGGCAGACGCGTTCAATCAGTTCGCGGCGCAGGCGATACCCCAGGCTCTGCGCCTCGCCGGTGGTCCCCAGGATGAAGACCCCCTTCACCCCGCCCGCAATGACGCGTTCAATCAGCCGTTCGAGGCCCGATTCATCCAACGCGTCGCGACTCGCCAACGGCGTCGCCAACGGCGGAACAATTCCATTCAATGAAGTGTGCATGGTCAAAGAATCACTTGAAACACACGGCCAACTCCGGCACGGCGGTCTTGAGCTCGCGGATGACCAGGTCCGCAATCGCCTCGCCGCCCTTGACGCTGAAATGCGTGCGGTCGGTCTTTTCGAAGTTGTAGGCCACGCTGGCCTCCGGCCCGATCCGGTTGTGATGCCGGATGCTGATGGCGTTCAGGTCGATGAAGGGAACGTCCTCTTCCTTGGCGACGCGTCGGGCGACCTTCGCAAAGCCGGGCAAGGTCCGCCCCTCGACCGACCTGGGAGCAATCTTCCCCTCTTTGTCAAAGTGTCGCCGCGTGACCGAACTGAGCGCGACCGGCCTGCCCCCCGCCTTCTTGACGCGGCCGATGTAGCCCCGAAGCTTTTCGCCATAGGCCTCGGCGTCATAGCGCTTCATGTCATTGTGCCCGAACTGGATCAGGACGTGGTCGGGTTTTTCCTTCAGGAGTTCGTCCAGCTTTCGTGACAGGGAATCCAGCGTGGCGCCGTTCTTCGCGAAGTTCAGGGCCTTGGCCCTCTCATTCAATCGCCCGGCAAAGGCCGGCCCCCATCCGTAGGTCGTGGCCACCGTGGAATCGCCGATCAACCCGATGACGACCGTCTTGTCCCGCCCGGCCAGCGCCTGCCCAGCCTGAAGGGCCAATGCGAACAGGACCACATTTCGAAAACGCAATATCACGGAGTTCATCCGGGCGATTCTGCCCGGTTGCCAAAAGCAGGCAACCCGATTCGCTTCAGAGTTCAAAGTTGAACGTTTGGAGTTGAGCGTTGAATGTTCGTCCCCGCCTTGCCTCGATCACCCCAACTCCCGTTTCAGCGCCGCCATGCTTTGCGCGTGCAGCGCACGGACGCGCGCGCCGGCGGCCTCCGCCTTCCGACGCGAGTCTTCCGGATCGCGGGCCATCGCCAACACCGTGGGCGCGACGCCCTTCACCTGCGAGTCGTCGTCCAGATCGAACAGCCAGTCGCCGAGGCCGATGTCGCGCCACATGGTCCCCTTGCTGGTCTGCTCCGCCCAACGGCAGATGACCGCCGGCACGCCCTGACCGATGCACATGATCGCGGAGTGCAATTCATTACCAAACAACCCCGCGCTTCGGACATACACGCTCAACGCCTCGTCGGTCAGCCAATAGTTCGAACGCCAGACCACGCGCTTCTTGATCGCCTCCGGCAGGGGATCGAACAAAACCTCCTTCCCGATCCGCATCTGCGTCATGTCCTCGGGGCAGAGCAGAACCTTCAGATCGGTCTTCTGAACGACGCTGACAATCGCCTCCCGCAGCGGCGCGTGATCGTGCTCCATCATCAACGCATTTCGGGCCGCCTTGATCGGATCGGGCTGCTGATTCTTTCCGGGAATGGTCCAGCCGGGCGTGTAGCGCGCGCGGGGAATGCAGCAGAGAAACTTGCCGGGTTGCAGTTGATTCGCCTTGAGAAAGGCCTCGGCCCCGGCGTCGTTATTTACATCGCAGGCAAAGGCTCCATCCGGACCGAAGGCCATCACCGGCGCCTTGCAGCCCTTCGCCTGCGCAAACCGCATGGACTGCGAATCGCGAAAGTAGACGAAGCGCGCCTGGTTCAGGACCGCCACCGATTGCGCGATCCGCTCCGCCGAATCAGGCGCCGTCTTCCACGACTGCTTCGGCGCAAAGCTGATGCCGAACACGCCGAACGGCTTGCCCTTCGACTTGGCCGAATTCAGCCACTGCGCGACCTGTCGCTCGGCGACGAAATTCGCGCCCGAGCCGTGCAGCAGGAAGTCGCACTTGATGAAGGCCTCGGCCAGCTCCTTGTTGTTGTGGCCGTCGATGATGCGCAGCTTGGGAAAGCGTTTCAGCAGCAGCTTGTCCACGCCATTGTCCACGCGACTGGGCCAGAGCCAGACCTCCGCTTCAGGCAGATGATCCTCCAGAAGACGCAACACACCCGGCGTGTGCGCGATGTCGCCGATATTCACCGTCTGCCACGACGAACGCAGCAAAATGCGGGGCGGACGCTTCTCCTTCGCCCTCACGGAAGCGGCCAACGCGGCCAGGCCGGTCAGGGCAAGGAAGGAACGACGGGAGGATGCTGTTGAGTTCATGATTCCTGCTGAACTGTCTGGATCTCCGAGTCTCAGAATCTACCGCTGTTTTGTCACGCCGCGACACCCCGTAGCGCAGCCGTCCCGGCTGCGGGTTCAAGCGGCGTCCCGCCGCACGTTTCAATTGGCCGGGCGGGACGCCCGGCGAACCCGCAGGCGAGGACGCCTACGCTACTTGGAGCCCAAAACCTCATCACCCTTTACTACCGCGTCTCCAACTCCCCGATCAGCATGATCGACGACACATACCACGTGTGGTTCCCATACTTCTTCGGATCCTTCTCCAGGTCGCCGCGATTCCGTTCAAACAGGATCTTCGACTTGTCGAGCTTCTCCGGCGTCAGCGCGATCTCGACCGTGTGAACGCCCGGCTCGATCTCGGAAGCCACGTTGAGCTTCGACATCCGGTGATAGGTGCAATAGCCGTCGATGCGATTGCGCTCCGCCGGCTTGGCGTCATCCAGGCGCACGCTCAAACGCCCGCCATCCGGGCCGAGGATATCAAACAGGCCGGCTGCAATGCCCTTGAATCGGAAAGACAATCTGGAGCCCGGCTCGATCGCCTGATACAGCTCCGGCATGTTGCGGCTGAAGCGCTTGGCGAGCCGGTGATTGGGCGGCAGCTTCACCCAGCCGCCGCTCAACATTTCCGGACGGATCGCGACCATCTTCGCCTGTTCCCAGTTGTCCGCGCGCAGCGGCTCCTTCAACCGGCGCGCGCCAGCCCTGCCTCCCGCCTTCCGCAGTTTCGGCCAGGACCGTCCAATGGTCTCGGTGTAGATCCTGTGCCCCGTCTGCACATGCGGATGCACGCCGTCCGTGGAGAACACCCGGGGCTTCGCGGCAAAATCCTTCGGCTTGTCCGCCTTGAAAATCAGTTCCCCGGCATCGACCAGGCGCGCCACCTCGACGCCGAAGTGGATCGAGGGAATGCCGTAGTGGTCCGCGAGCTCCTCCATCGCGCTGGCGGCCTTGGGCATCCGGCCGCGCTGCAGATCGGGCAGCATCTTCTCATGCAGGGTGTAGACGTAACAGATGTCCGTCGCCGGATCGGCCTTCCAGGTCTGGCGCACGATGCCCTCCATCGCCTTGTGAATCCGGTCCCGCGGCGCCGTTCCGTCATTCACCGCAAACTCGACAAACAACAGGTCCGGCTTGTGCCGCAGGACATCGCGCTCCAGGCGGAACACGCCAAGGTCCGACCCCGTCCCGCCGATCGCCGCGTGGATCTCCTCGAACGTCGCCTCGGGATATTCCTTCTGCAGCCACTCGCGCGACTGCACACGCCAACCCGGCGCCGCCGTGATGCTCCCGCCCAGATAGGCGACCTTCACCGTCCCGCCCGCATCAATCTTCGCCAGGACGTTGGGCAACCCGCCCCGAGGATGACACTCGACGGCGTCACGCGGCGGCGGATCCGATTGGGCGACCAGCAGCGGAACGAACAGAAGAAATGCGACGAAAGCATGGATCAATCTCATCCGGGCAAATTGAAGGGAAATCACAAGGGAGGGAAGTCCAATTGAACGCGCTGCGAGAGCCCCTGTTCACCATCTTTCTCGTCCTGATTCTGCTGGGGCGGCTTTCCCAACGGCAACAGAACGCCGTGGAACAACAACCGCGCTCCACCGGGAGAAGTTCCGGTCAATGATTCTCGGCGAGCCAGTACATGAACCCGAAGAACGCAACAATAACGAGGCACATTCCGGACACGCCTCCCGCGACGCCAAAGTTTCGAAAAAGCAGGAACACGAATCCCCCAGCCCCCGCAACCGCCAACACGGAAACTCCCAGTATGAACACCTGCACCTGCTCCCAAACCTCCCGCCCCCGCTGCTGCATCTCGTCCGGACTCAAGTCCTCCTCGTCGAAGTCATCGTCTTCTTGATCTTCCATGCATCGCCAAGTCTACGGGGATCCGGTCCCAAAACAACAAATTGATGGGCGAACCAGGATACCCGCGCCCCGTCATTCCTCCAACCGCTCCAGCGCCGCGACAATCTCGCGTTCGATGACGGACAACGGATTCAGAGGCTCCTCAGGACTCTCCACGGCGGCCACCTCGTTTGTCGCCGGATCCCAGTTCACGGGGCCGTAGCGCGCGGGGCCGGGGCGGCGGTTCAGGATATGGTCGCCGGCGTCGCCCTTGTTGTAGTGCCAGAATTCGTAGGGGAAATGCATGAAGCCGTGCGACTCCATGACCTCGGTGATCTCCAACCGATTGCGAAGCGCCCGCCCGTCGATGAAGGGTGAGCGCATCGGCGTCTTTTCGCTGATCTCGAGATAGGGGCCGCCGCGATCCAGCTCCAATCCGTCGTTGCGATCGAACACGGAGATATCGATCGCCGAGCCCGACATGTGCGTTCCAATCTTGGGCCGGTTGGCCACCATGACCATGGCCCGCCGAAAGACCAGTTCGGTTGACGGCCTGGAGCCGCCGCACTCCCACACGCACTTGCGCACGATGGCGTCAAACACCTCCGGCTTGCGCACCAGCATGCCCTGCATTTCCAGCGATCGATAGCCCTCCTCGATCTTCAGGATCCAGCCCCGCTCGTTCATCGCCCGGCCGATGCGGATCACGTCTTCGACCAGGCTTTCGCGCAGAAAGAAGATCCGGTCCAGGTCGCCGGCGATCTTGCTGTCGGAGAACAACATCTCGACACCGGCCGCGTCCACGGCATCAGGAAGCGAAGCGAAGGGCTCGCCGCATTCCTCGACCGGATAGGCGATCAACTCCTCCACCATCCCATGGCCGAGCTCCAACTGTTGCGTCCAGTAGTCGCGGCGTTCCTGTTCGTCCGGTCGTTCCATGGCTTCGTTGTTCATTGGCCGGCCTTCACCTCGGAGTCCCGGTCCGCCCGCGCCGCCTGCTCCATGCGTTTCATGAGCGCCTTCACCCGGTCCGGTTCACGCCTGGCCAGGTTGTTCTTCTCGGAGGGATCCCCTGCAATGTTGAACAACTCGATCGACTGCTTCGGCTTGGCGCCGCTGACAACCAGCTTCCAATCGCCGCGCCGCAATGAGTTCGCCCGCCAGCGCGGCCCGGCGAGGTAGATGTCGCGCTCCGGAAGCGCCTTCCCCTGGAGCAGCAAGGCCGACAGGTCGACGCCGTCCCATTTCAGATCACGGTCAGAATCGTATCCCGCCATGGCGCAGAAGGTCGGCATCCAGTCCGGAACATAAACCGGCGTGACGTTCTTCCCGGCGCGAACGCGGCCAGGCCAGGAGACAATGGTCGGCACGCGCGTGCCGCCTTCGTAGATCGTTCCCTTGCGACCACGCAGGGGAAGGTTGTTGCCCGGGAGCTTGCCGTCGGGACAGTTGTCATCGGGATACTTGAGGTCGTTGTTCTCCGCCGTGCTGCCGCCGTTGTCGCTGGTGAAGACGAACAGGGTGTTCTCGCGCCGGCCGGTTTCGTCCAAGACCTTGAGGATTCGACCGATCGCGTCGTCCAGATGCATGACGCTGGCGGCGTAATGCCGCGCGACCTCGCCCTTGATTGACTTCGGCGCCTTGTCCACCCATTCCTTCGGCTCCTTCAACGGCAGGTGGATCGCGGTATAGGGAACATAGAGAAAGAACGGCGCGTCGCCGCGCGAACGAATCCACTTCACCGCCTCGTCGGTCAGCAGGTCCGTGACATGCCCCTCCTCCTCAATCAGTTTGCCGTTGCGATGCCAGGTGACGGAATACTCGCCCTTCTTGTAGCGATGGTTCCACGGGCTGACCCCGCCGGCGAGGGAGCCATAACCGTGATCGAAGCCGAACTTGTTCGGTCCCCACTCCGGTTTGGAGCCCAGATGCCATTTCCCGGTCAGACAGGTGTCGTAGCCCTTCGTCTTCAATGCCCGGGCAAGCGTGATGGTGTCCCGGGGAAGGCCGCGGGTGTTGATGGGGGTGGTGACGCCAAAACGACTCCAGCAGCGTCCCGTCAGCAACCCCGCCCGCGTCGGACTGCAAACCGGCGCGACGTAGTGCTGCGTAAGTTCGAGGTTCTCCCGGGCGAGCCTGTCGAGATTCGGCGTCGGAGCATTGCCCCCATGAAAGGCCACGTCCGCCCATCCCAGGTCATCCGCGATGACAAAGACAAAGTTCGGTTTCGAGGCGCCCGCCTCCGACAGGCAGGCGCCGACGACAGCGGCTATCAGAATGGCGCTTCGGCAAACAAGACGTTTCATGCAGGCAGGGCATACCCGCAACGGGATCGAAACGCACGTCCGGATTTTTGAGCGCGACGGCTTCCCGGCGCCGCATTCAAGCCGACGCGCGCTTCAAACGATCCTCAATGGCATTCCACTCGGGCCCCTTCGGCGGGGCCTCGACCACGATCCACCGCGCCGCGGCGCAATCCGCATCGTGCAGGCTGGAATAGAGTGTCTGCGCGACCTTGGCCGGATCGTCGGAAAGGTGAATGACGCGCTTCCAATCCGGGCCGGCTCCCAACGGATCAAACGTCAACAAACACGCGTCCGCGCGATCCACTTCGCGGGCTTGCAGCGCCGCCGTCAGTCCCGCGCCATCCGTCCACCCCAGAACCAACAGTTTCGCCCTGGGCGCATAGTGCCGCGACAGCTGCCCCGGGCTCCTCAACGGCGCCCCGACCGAATCGTCCCCGCCCCGCTTCCCCTTCCCGGCTTCGACGGAATCCGGTTTCAGGGGCAACGTCTTCCAAACCCGACCGACCTCCGCCTCCCCGATCATCCCCGGCCGCAACACAGCCGGCTTCCCCCCGGTCACATCGACCACAGTGGATTCGATCCCCACCTCGCAATCGCCGCCGTCGACAATCAGCGGGACGCGCCCCTCCATCTGGTCCAGGACATGAGCGGCGGAGGTCGGTGAGAGACGGTTGGACACATTGGCGCTGGGAGCGGCCAAAGGAAAACCGCACTCGCGAATGACCGCCTCAAAGAGGGGGTGCCGCGGATGCCGAATACCGACCGTGCCGCCCCCGGCCGTCACAATATCTGGAACGCCCTCGCCCCGCTTCAGGACCAAGGTCAACGGCCCCGGCCAGAATTCGCCCGCCAACCGCTCCGCAATCTCCGGCCATTCGCCCGCACTGCGGCGCGCCATCCCCCCGTCCGCCACATGCACGATCACGGGGTTGTGCGCCGGCCGCCCCTTGGCCTCAAAAATCCGGCCCACCGCCGCCGGATCCAGGGCGTTGGCCGCCAGGCCATAGACCGTCTCCGTCGGAAGCGCCACAATCCCTCCGGCGCGCAGCAGCTCCGCCGCTTTTCTCACCGCGCGCTGAAACTTTTCCGGTGTTTCGGTCGTTATGACTGAAGATTTTCGGGACATGGGACAGAATTTGCGGCGAAGATGACCGATTCCGGGGGAATTGGGCAATCTTTCGCTGTCTCCGTTTGAGTTCCCCCGTACCGGAAAGGCTTGTAATCGACGGCTGTTCCAGTTGACGCTTCCACAACCCAAACAAACCAACAGACAGGCTTACAATGGACTCAAATCTAAGTGACATGGGCATCTACGCGGGGCTTCTCGCGTTGTTATGCATCTTTCTCGTCGTCATGCTCTCCCTCAAGAAACAGGGTGCCAAGACGTTCCAGGTCGGACTGACCGCCGGACTGGTCGGCATCTTCGTCGGCGTCGTCGGCTCCTACGCCGGCCTGCGCGTCATGAAATACGACCTCATCAGTTCCGAGATTCCGATGCAGGAAAACACCGGCGAGGCGCCCGGAGGCGGCGGTGATCCAAGTGCGGAGGGCGGCGGCGGCGGCGGTCGCGGTGGATTTGGCGGCGGCGGAGGAGGCGGAGGCGGCGGTCGCGGTGG
>JAYPEY010000155.1:0-10165 GCA_038126035.1 Verrucomicrobiales bacterium
GTTTTCCCGGAAAACCATCTCATTCGCAATGGGCCAGTTCACGGGGGGCCAATCACCGACAACATCACCATCTGGAAGGGCAACGGGGCGACGCGGTTCACGGCGCACGATGTCCTGAGCCTGCCGGGTGGATCGAGCCCCGCCGGCATCGCCCTGGGCGATTTCAACCGTGATGGTTACGACGACATGGCGGTGGTGAACTTCGGGGCCAACAACGTCATGGTCTACGAGACGCGCCTGGACCGGATGGAATTGACCGACACCGAGAGCGTCGGAGGCAGCCCGATGGCCATTGCGGCCGGCGACATGAACGGCGACGGCCGCACGGACCTGGTGACCGCCAACTTCGCCAGCGACAACATCAGCGTGCTGCTGGCCCTGGGCGGATCGACCTTCAGTGGCAAGGTCGATACCTCGATCGGCGCGGGTTCGGATCCGGCGGCTGTGGCGCTGGGTTATTTCAATGCGGACGCCCATCTGGACGCCGCGGTCGCGCAGCACGGGCTGAACCGGGTGAGTTTCCACCTGGGCGACGGGGCTGGCGGCTTCAGCTCCAGCACGTTCGTGAACGTGGGGACGCAGCTGATTTCCCTGGCCGGAGCGCAGGACTACAATGGCGACGGCCACGTCGACATCGTCGTGGCGAACTTCGGTTCGGACAACGTGATGTTGATCCGGGGCAACGGCGACGGGACCTTCAATGCGCCGGGCGTCATGGACACGGTCGCCGTGGGCGATGAGCCCCGCCATGTGGCGGAACGGGACATCGACGACGACGGGGATCTGGATGTGATCGTGGCCAACCGCGGCGACGACACGGTGTCGGTGATTGTTCCGGGCATGGGCGCGCCGACGGTGGAGACCTGGCCGCTGGAGACGGGATCGGGTCCGGTGGCGGTGGCGACGGGCAACTTCAACGGTCCGCGCAACGGCGAGGAGATCGTGGTCTGCAACTTTGCCAACAACACCTTCCAGATCCTCTGCAACGTGTTCCCGCACGTGCTGTCCTTCCCGAATTCGACGGACCGGTCGCTGGACGTGCTGGAGGACGCCTCGGTGAGCTTTGAGATCCAGGCGACCGTGCTGACGCGGGATATCAACAGTTACTCGATCACGCAGGCGCCCCTGAACGGCAATCTGACCGGGACGCCGCCCAACATGACCTATACGCCGGATCCCGATTTCAACGGGACGGATAATTTCAAGTTCACGGCCTCGACGCCGCTGCTGACCTCCTCGGAAACCACCTTCACCATCTGGATCCAGTCCGTGAACGACAAACCGACAATGACGGTGAGCAATCCGGCCCTGACGCAGAATGTCTCCAAGAGCACCGGGATGCAGATGGTCACGATCGCGACCGGCGTCAGCAAGGGGCCGGCCAATGAATCCGGCCAGAAGGTCCGCTTCATTCTCTCGCCGCATCAGTCGCTCGTCGGTCAGGACATCTTCGCCGTGCAGCCGTTCATCGTCATCGGGGGCACGACGGCGACGCTGGTCTATACGCCCAATCCGAATTATGTCGGGACGGGGATGGCGACCCGGAAGTTCCTGCTGATCGACAATGGCGGCCGGGCCTTTGGGGGCATGGACTCCGATCAGGCCAACGACGAGATCACCATCAACTTCACGTTCAACTGAGGCGCAGGGAGCCAAAGACTCCGTAGCAGCGAGCGTGAGCCCGCTCATATCAACGCTTCGCTCGTGAAACGGCGCCCATCATTCCGGGCGATGTCGGAGCGACGGAAGGCGGAGAAAAAGTGAACGGACTCACGTCCGTGTCTACGAGCTGGCCGCTGATTCTCTGCGACATTCCTGGAGTAGACCGTTGATCGGCTGGGCGTGATGAGACTCGATCGGCTGGTGGAAGAAGTGAACGGACTCACGTCCGTGTCTACGAGCCGGCCGCTGATTCTCTTCGACATTCCCGCGGCAAACGGTTAATCGGCTTGGCGCAATGAGATCGGACCGGCTGGCGGAAAAGTTGGATGGCTGCTTCGGAGTCAAGGATGCGGGTTCAACCGTGCGGACGGAGGTTCTGGCGGGCGTGGTCACCTTTTTCACGATGTCCTACATCGTCTTCGTGCAGCCGGCCGTGTTGTCGGGAGCCATGTTCGGCATGGAGACGGGCATGGATTTTGGAGCCTTGACCACGGCGACCTGCCTGTCTGCAGCCCTGGCCACGGCCCTGATGGGATGGTTCGCTCGTTATCCGATCGCCCTGGCGCCGGGCATGGGGCAGAACTTCTTTTTCGTGTTCTCTACGATCCCGGCCGCGGCGGCGATGGGGCACGGGGATCCCTGGAAGGTCGGCCTTGGTGTGATCCTCGTGAGCGGCGTCCTGTTTCTGGCTCTCTCCCTGATCGGCATCCGTGAACGCCTGTTGAACGCGGTGAGCCCGGCGATGAAGGCCGGCATCGGCGTGGGGATCGGCCTGTTCATCGCCTTCATCGGCCTGCGAAATTCGGGGGTGGTCGCGATCGATCCGGGCACGGCGGTGAAGTTGAATCCGAGACTCGCCTCGCCGGATTCAGTGGTGTTCTTTGTCGGACTGCTTGTGAGCGCCGGTCTTTATGCGCGGGGCGTGAAGGGAGCCGTTTTGTGGGGGCTGCTTGTCTCGACGGCGGTGGCGGCCATTCTGAAGCCGGCCCTGCCGTTGATTCCGGAATCGCTGGAGGCGGCCACAGGGGCCTCGACCTCGATGCTGGCGGAGCGGTTTCAATTCGCGGACAGGCTGGTTTCAGCGCCGCCGCCCCTGACGCCCATTTTTCTGCAGGTCGATCTGGTCGCGGCCTGTTCCGCGGCGATGCTCCCCTTTGTGGTTGCGTTCCTCTTCATGGACATGTTCGACACGATGGGAACGCTGGTCGGCGTCGGCGAACGCGCCGGCCTGACCAGGGACGGACGGCTGCCTCGAGTCAACCGCGCCATGACCGCGGACGCTGTCGGCACAGTGGCCGGCGCGATCATGGGAACCAGCACGGTGACAAGCTACATCGAAAGCGCGGCCGGTGTGGAGCAGGGCGGCCGGACAGGCCTGACGGCCCTGGTGGTTTCGGGATTCTTCCTGCTGGCGCCCTTCTTCAGCCCGGTCATCGCCATGGTCGGCGGTTATCCGCCGATCACGGCGCCGGCCCTGGTGATTGTGGGAGCCATGATGATGCGCGGCGTCGGCAAGATCGACTGGTCGGATCACACCGAGTCGATTCCGGCGTTTCTCATCATCGTCGGCATTCCGTTCACATTCTCAATCGGCGACGGTCTCGCGCTCGGATTCATCGCCTATCCGATCGTCAAGGCCTTGGGCGGCCGGGCCAGGGAACTGAGCTGGACGAGCGTCTCCTTGAGCGCGGCGCTGGTCCTTTACTTCGTCCTGGTGCGCAGCCGGATGTAGTTGAAGATCTGTCAGCGACGTCTGGCTGACGGAGTCGGTTCCGGCGGAATGCATCAGTTTCCCTGAGTCGCCGGAGCCTGGCGTTCGATGATGCGCTGGAGATAGCGGAGTTCCCGTCCGTCGGAGAAACTCCGGCCGAGGTCGATCAATGCCTGGGCGCGGGGCCACTGTCCTTCGCTGATGCAGACCCGGGCGCCGACGGCCGCAAAATGCGCGGGCGTCCAGTCCAGCGGACCCGGAGGCGCTTTCGCCGCGGCCTGGAGGATCCGTTCAATTTGCTCGAGGGGCGCCTGCCAGTTGTCCGGCGAAAGGATGAGCGCGGATTCGGCGGCGAGGAGTTTCCTGTGGGATTCGCTGGCATCCAGGGGGGATTTGTCGAGCGGGGAGCTTTCATCGGCTCTCCTGAAAATCACAGGCACAGGATGGCTGCCGTTGTAGAAGTCGAGCGGTTGGTTGGCTCCATACCGGGTCGCCCGACGATCGGCGTAGTCGAACACCTCCGGATTGACGGACCGGTGGCGTCCGAAGATGGATTTCATTTCCAGGTCGGAAAGTTCCGCGAGTTGGCGTCGCTTTTCCGGGGCTGCCAGGCGCGATTGCCAGGTGCGTTCGTCGAACAGGAACAGCAGTTCGGAATTCCGGCCCAGGAAGAAGGCCATCGGGGCCGCGTACTCGAGGGTGGGAAAGGCGTCGGATTGAATCATGCCGCCTTCAAGAATGGCGGGGGCGGTGGTCTGGGAGGCGAGCTGTCTCGCCATGATCAGTTCGGGGCGGCTCAGACCGATGGCGGCCAGGTCGGCCATCGGGGCGGGGCGTTTTCGGAAGGCGTCGAATTCCCGCGGCCCGAGGGACCAGGGTTGAAGGGAGCCGAGGATGATGATGTCGCCATGCCCGGGGTCCCAGATTTCAAAATGAGGGAACACGGAGCCGAAGGTGTTCAGGACGAGGTCCAGGATGCCGTCGTGCATTTCATAGATGTGAAACCACTGGGTCATGACGCCCCCGGGTTTCAGGCGGCGGGCGGCGATCTCGTAGAAGTCCCGGCTGAAGACGCTGCCCACACCGATGGTCCAGGGATTGGAGGGTTCGCTGATGATGACGTCGTATTGTTGGTCGTTGAGCTTGAGAATGGCGCGGGCGTCCTCCGTCCAGATCCGCGCCAGGGTGTTGGTGTGCGCGCCCTTGTTCCACTCCGCGAAAAGGGGCGCGGCCCGGAGCACCGGACCGCAGTTCTCCGCGATGTCGATGCGATCGACGGGGTGTCCCAGCAAGGCGCCCGCGGTGACGCCGCTGCCGAATCCCAGCACGAAGACGTCCTTGGCGGCCGGGCGGGCCATCATGGGGAGATGGCCGAGAAGGTATTGCGTCCCCATGTCGCCGTAGGAGGATGCGTCTGGCTTGCCGTTGATACGGAGCACGGTGGTGAGGTTGCCCCCGGCGACGGCCCCGCGTTCGACGCTGACGGAGGCGTCCGTGCCGTCCTCGTAGAAGAGAAGCTCCACCTGATTGCGGCGGTCCTCCAGTCTTCCGGGGTTGACTTCGGATTCGCGAAACCGGAAGACCCCGGCGCTGATGACGCTTTTCCAGGTCTGGCCGCCGGTGAGGAGGATGAGGGTCAGCGCGGCGGCGAGGGCCGCGGGAGGCGCGGCGGCCGTGGCGGGTTTCCATCGCAGACGGCCCACGCGCCAGGCTGCGGCAAGCAGAATGAAGGCGAGGAGTCCGAACGAACCCCGGAGGCCGATGGTCGGCATGAGGACAAAGCCGGTCAGCAACACGCCAAACACCGCGCCCAGGGTGTTCCAGGTGAGCAGGCGTCCCACCTCCCGGCCCAGCCCGGATTCTTCGCCGGCGTTCTCGCGTATCCAGAGCGGAAGGACGGAGCCCAGAACGCCGGCCGGGAGTCCCAGCACAACCATGGAAATGAGCGAGTTGAGCAGCAGGTGGTAGACATAGCCCACCGGGCTTGAGGCAAGGCCGGACTTGATCCACCGATAGGCCTCGACCCAGGTCTCGATCATCATGATGTAGACGCCGATCAGGGTCGCTCCGATCAGGAGCAGGGCGAAGGTGGTCGTTGCGCGCGGCCAATGCCCGATGCGGGGGCTGGCGATCACCGAGGCGCCGATGCCGATGCCCAGAATGAACGACATGAGGACGATGGAAAACGCCTGCAACGAACCGCCAAAGATCAGGATCAGGGAACGCGCCGCCAGGATCTCCAGGCCCATGGAGACGCCTCCGGTCAGGGCCACCAAGGTGACGGCGAGGCGGATGTCTGCGCTTTGGCCGGAATCGGTTCTCGTGGCGGGCGATTTCGGAGTGGAGGTTTCTTTTGTGGGCGAGGGATCGGCGGCGGACGCTTGAGAGGGGGATCCGGACAGGGCCAGCGCTCCGGCTCCGACGAGGAGGTTGGTCAATCCCGCGAGTTGCAGGGTGGCGGACAGCCCAAACCAGGAGACGAGGAAGAACCCGGCCAATCCGGCTCCCACAACCGCACCCAGGCTGTTCACGGAATAGAATCTCGCGGAGAAGCGGCGCGCGTCGGGCGTGGTCTTCTGCAGCCAGGCGGCGACCAGGGGCAGGGTGCCGCCCATGAGGATCGTCGGCGGCGCCAGCAGCGCGACACTGAGGAATGCCTTGAAAATGAGAAAAGCGATGGAGTTCTCCAACAGCGCCGGGCCGACCCGAAGGAATATGGCGTCCGCCAATTGGTGGAGGACGCCGAAAAGGAAGGCATAGACGCCGATGGCGATCTCCACGTAGCCATACCACTTGAGCGGTTCCTCAAGCGCGTCGGCGCGCCGGCCGAACAACCGGTTGCCCAACGCCAATCCCCCCATGAAGACCGCCAGCACGACCGTTTGCGCCTGCACGGTGCTGCCCATCATGAGCTTGAGATAATTCGACCAGATGACCTCGTAGATCAGGGCCGTGGCTCCGGACAGGAAGAACAACAGAAGAACGCGCATGGGCGGGCTGGTGGTCAGGAATGGCGCGTCATGACGCTGTGGCAATCGGTTTCAAGGACGGCGGGAGTCTTGCAAATGCCCCGATCAAAGCAAGTTCATTGGGGCGGGGGCGGGGCGGGGCGGAGCGCGGCTGTGTCGTAAGACCAGCCGCAGCAAGGTTGGCGGCGCCCCAAGCCCGGTCTTGTCGTGCGCGCTGCGGACCGGAGGCTGCAGCGGCTGGTTCCGAGGACGGAACACCGCCGCGCTCCGACGAGACAAAAAAATCCCCCGGCGGTCGCCGGGGGATGTGATGAAAAGGATTTCGATTACTGCTTCGGAGCGGTCGGAACGAGGTCTTTCGTGATCGCATCCGCAGCGTCCTTGACGGCGTCCTTTGCGTCGGTCGTCGCGCCTTCGACCGTGGTGACGGCGGCGTTGGAGACGGTGTTGATGAGATCGGTCAAAGACGAGGAGGTTTTTCCGGCGGCGTCCTTCGCGGCGTCTTCGGCGGCGGTCTTGACGGCGTTGACCGTGTTGGTCACCGAGGCGGTTGTCGCGGCGGCGGCCTCGTCGGCTTTCTCCGTCGTTGCGGCCACGGTTTCCGAAACGGCGGCGGCCGCGGCGGAGGCAGCGGCGTCCGGGGCGGGCGTTTCAGGCTCCTCGACCTTGGCCGGGGCGACGCCGGGTTGGCTCAACTCATCCTCGATGCCCCGGGTCTTGCTGTCCTTTGTTCCCTTGTTCATCCAGGACAGGCTGAGGGCCAGGACAAGGAAAAGAGAGGCCGAGTATTTGGTGGCGGTGGTGAGAACGTTGCCGTGCTGGGCGCCGAACATGTCCTGCATTGCGCCGCCGCCGAAGGCGGCGCCCGCGCCGGCTTCCTTCTTGGGAAGCTGGATGAGGATCAACAGGATCAGAAAGGCGCTGTTGAGCACCAGAACAACCGTCAAGAGTCCGATCAGAATTTGCATGGTCTTGTCTTCCTAAATCAAATCAGTCGTCGATGCAGTTCTTGATGATATCGGAGAAACTGCGGAATTCGAGTGAGGCGCCGCCGACGAGCGCGCCGTCGATATCGGGCTGGCCGAGGAGTTCGCGGGCGTTGCCGGGTTTGACGCTGCCGCCATATTGGATGCGGATCTTCCTGGCGACATCGGCGTCAAAGAGTTCGGCCAGTTGCGCGCGGATGAAGGCGTGGGTTTCCTGGGCCTGTTCGGGGGTGGCGGTCTTGCCGGTGCCGATGGCCCAGACGGGCTCGTAGGCGATGATGGTCTCGAGCATCTGCTCCTTGCTGAGTCCGGCGAGGCTGCCCTTGAGCTGGGAGCCGACGACCTCTTCGGTCCGGCCGCCCTCGCGGTCTTCCAACTGTTCGCCGACGCAGACGATGGGGCGGATCATGGCGGCGTGCGCGGCCAGGGCCTTTTTGGAGATCAGTTCGTCGCTCTCCTTCTGATACTCGCGACGCTCGGAGTGGCCGAGGATCACGTAGCGGACGGAGAATTCCTTGAGCATGGGAGCGGCGATTTCGCCGGTGTGGGCGCCGACGCCGTTCTCGCTCATGTTCTGCGCGCCGAGGCGGATGTCCGTCTCCAGCACGATCTTGGCGACCTCGCCGAGCGCGGTGAACGGAGGGCAGACGACCATGTCGACTTCCTTGACTGCGGCCAGTTCGCGGGTCAGGTGATTCACCAGATCCACGCTTTCGGCAACGGTCTTGTTCATCTTCCAGTTGCCGGCGACAATGAGTTTGCGATCTTTTTCCATGGGTAAAAAGGGCGGTTAATGTAGCGGTAAATTCCGAAAAGGGGAGAAAAATGTTTACTTTTCGGACAGGGCCGCGACGCCGGGCAGTTCCTTGCCCTCAAGGAACTCAAGGCTGGCGCCGCCGCCGGTGCTCATGAAGGTGACCTCTTCGCCGAGGCCGGCCTTGTTGATCGCCTTCACGCTGTCGCCGCCGCCGATGATGCTTTTGGCCCCGGTCTTCGTGGCTTCGGCCACGGCCTTGGCCACCGCGAAGGTGCCGACCGCAAAGCGCGGGTCTTCAAAGATGCCCATCGGGCCGTTCCACAGGACGGTCTTGGCCGATGCGCACTCGGCGGCATAGGTCGCGGCTGTTTCCGGGCCGATGTCCACGCCCTCGACACCGTCGGGGATGTTGACGTCGGCGTTGTTGCGCTCGTTCCTGAACGTCCACCTGCCGTCGACTTTCTCGGATTCGGTGACGGTATTGTCGGTGGGGAGCAGGAACTTGACGCCTTTTTCCTTCGCCTTGTCGAGGGCCTGCTGGGCGACATCGACCTTGTCCTTTTCCACCAGAGACGTGCCGACGGTGTAGCCCTGCGCGAGCTTGAAGGTGTAGGCCATGGCTCCGCCGATCAGGATGGTGTCCGCCTTCTCGAGCAGGCGGTCGATGACCTTGATCTTGTCGGAGACCTTGGCTCCGCCGAGGATGACGACGAAAGGGCGTTCGGGGGATTCCAGTTCGTCGCCGAGGAACTGAAGTTCGCGCTGCATCAGCAGTCCGGCCCCGCATTGGCCGCCGTTTGCGGCGACGATGGCGGCGATGCCGGCGGTGGAGGCGTGGGCACGGTGCGCGGCGCCGAAGGCATCATTGACGTAGGCGTCGGCGAGCCTGGCCAGCCGGGCCGCGAATTCCGGATCGTTCTTCTCCTCGGCCGCGTGGTAGCGGACGTTCTCCAGCAGCAGGATGTCGCCGGGCTGCAGGGCGTCGGCGGTCTGTTCGGCCTTTTCGCCCACGCAGTCATCCACGAAGGCGACGGGGCGTCCGACCAGTTCCGCGAGGCGTTCGGCGACGGGGCGCAGGGACATGCTGGGGACGCGCTCGCCCTTGGGGCGGCCGAGGTGGGCGGCGAGGATGATTCGCGCGCCTTTTGCAATCAACGCCTCGAGGGTGGGCAGGGTGGCGCGGATGCGGGTCTCGTCGGTGATGACCATCGCGCCATCCTGCTCGTCGAGGGGCACATTATAGTCCACGCGGCAGAAAACGCGTTTCCCGCTCACGTCCATGTCATTCAAGGTCAGTTTTGCCATAATCAAAAAAAATGAGCGCGGAGGATAGCGGACGGCGATTCCGAGTCAAAGCAATTGAGCGGGCGGATTGGCGCTTTCCAACCCGACCGCGGGCCGGTAGAAAACCGCTCATGAAACAGATTCTGGTTGTTGCCGCAGCGCTCGCCCTTGGCCCCATATCGCTCACCGCCGCCGAAGCAGGTTGGCAAAGCCTCTTTGACGGCAAGACATTGAACGGGTGGAAGGAGAGCGAGGGGAAGAGTTCCTTTTCGGTGAAGGACGGGATGCTCGTCGCCCAGGGGCAGCCCAAGGGGCATTTGTTCTACGCCGGCGATGTCAACGGGGCCGTGTTCACCGATTTTGAACTCAAGGTGGACGTGAAGACCACGCCGGGCTCGAATGGCGGGGTCTATTTTCATACGGCGTATCAGCCGGGCGGATGGCCAAACCAGGGCTTTGAGTGTCAGGTCAACGCCACCCACACCGACCGTATCAAGACCGGCAGCCTTTACGCGGTGAAGAACGTCATGGACAACGCGCCGCACAAGGACCACGAGTGGTTCAACTATCACATCATCGTCAAAGGCGAGAAGGTGACGATCAAGGTGAACGGCAAGACCGTGAATGAGTGGACGCAGCCCGGGGAGTTCCGCGAACGAAAGGCCGGGGCACGCAAGATTCAGCCCGGGACCTTCGCCCTCCAGGCGCACGACCCCAAGAGCGTCGTCTACTTCAAGAACATCAAGGTCAAGGTGTTGAAGTGATCCTTGATGCTGGATCCGAGATCCGAGATCCG
>JAYPEY010000156.1:0-10122 GCA_038126035.1 Verrucomicrobiales bacterium
TCTTGGCCTTGCGGTCGCGGGTGGCGTACTGCTGGGCCTTGTCGCGGGCGTCCTTCGCGTATTTGTAGAGCTTGCTGCGACGCAGCCAGTAGCCCTTGGCGGCCTTGAGCGTGCGCTTGCGGCGGCTGCGTGATGCGGGTCCGTTGGTGACTCTCATGGTATGTCAGGGTTGTGCGGTCCGCCGGATCAACGGCTGAACGGCATGCTTTCCAGAATGCGTTTGTAGTCGGTCTTGTCGACCGTGGCGACAGAGTCCAGGCGGCGGCGGCGCTTGGCGTTCTTGGTGGTCGCCAAGTGTCTGCGGCCGGGGCGGTTGCGGAGGATCTTGCCGGTGCCGGTGATCTTCACCCGCTTCGCCGCGGCCTTGCGTGTCTTGATGCCTTTTGGACGTCTCATATCGCTTCGATTTGTTGAAAAAGAGCGAGAAATATAGGGACCTCACAGAGGTGAAGCAAGCGGGAATTGGAAGTTTTTTTGAGTCCGGATCCCGCGTGTTTTCCCGGAATCCCGTCAGTTGCCCTGATTGTAGTGCGCGCCTTCCTTCGCCCGGAAGTATTTGAACATTGTTCCCTGCTGCGGGAAGTGGGTGAAGGTGAACTCGCCGGTGGTTCCGCTGATGTTGCTATCGGCGTTCAGGATGTTCTCGAAGCTCCAGTTCATGAAATCGGTCGAGGATTCGATGGTGTAGGTCATCTTCTTTTCGCCGAGGAGACGGAACTGGAAGGAACTCTGGTTGCCGGAAACCATGTCGAGGTCGGCGACGATGGGCGTCCCGGTGGTGGTGATGTCGAAGAGGGTCGCCTTGGCGAAGGCGGCGTAGCCGTGCACGCCGGCGTAGGATGTGTCGTCGACGTCCGCGGCCTTGAGGAAGGCGACCTCCGCCTCGAAGGTGCGTCCGGGAGGCAGGGTGTTGGCGGGGATGGTGATGGAGGTTTCGGTGGCGGACAGAACGCTCATCTCCGCCGGTTGGGGCGTCTCGAAGATCTCGCGCCCGAAATCGTTCTCGATGAAGACAAGGATGACGTCATCCTCGCCTGGAGTGGAAAAGGCGTCCCAGGAAAGGGTGAACGGCATGGTGGGATCGACGGCGGTCAGGGACGTGTGATTCTGAATGGTCGGAGTGTTGGGATAGGCGTCCGACGGGATGGACAGATTGATGGTCTGGGTCCCGTCATGAAACGTGTTGAACTGGATGCCGACCGTGCCGTTGGGGACCTGGGTGTCGAGATCCGTCTTTTCGGCGTATTCGGCCTCGACGTCCAGCGTGTCGCCGTGACCTTCGGAATAGAAGGTGATTGGCGAGCCTCCGGGGGGCGTCAACTCGATGGAGGAGACGGTGTTGAAGCCGTTCAGTTCAGCCTCGAAGCCGAAGGTGAACTCCTCGAGCGGGGCCGGGGTGGCGCTGTCCTGAAAGAAGATCTCCCCCTTGAGCAAGGTGAACCAGAGGACATCTTTCTCCCCGGCGTTGGAGCCGGAGGCGGTGGTGAAGTCGCCGGCCTGCGGCGTGTTCTGCAGCGCGTTGCCCGCCGCATCCTGAAATTGGGAGATCGTGATGTGCTTGGTTGCGCCCGAACCGCCTGCGGCATTGGCCTGGCCGACGGATGGATTCAGGGTCCAGTTGATCGTTGTGTCC
The DNA here is from genome assembly GCA_038126035.1 of Verrucomicrobiales bacterium. Classification (GTDB taxonomy): domain Bacteria; phylum Verrucomicrobiota; class Verrucomicrobiia; order Limisphaerales; family JAYPEY01; genus JAYPEY01. The sequence continues at coordinate 1,634 of JAYPEY010000156.1, forward strand.
AGCGGCAGCGAAGGCGTGTAGCGGCAGAAGAGGCGCGTGTTGTCGTCGGCCCAGGTGTAGGAGAAGTTGTTGGCGTCCGCGACACCGGTCCATTGGATCGCCTGTGAGAGATCGACGGAGGCGTCCATCGGCTCCGAAAATTCAAACATCAAGGTGGAGATGTCCTTCACATTGGTCGTGCCCCAAGGCGGCTCCACCCGGACCAGCGAAGGTCCATCGGTGTCCGTTCCGCCGGAGGTCCGTATATCGAACCGGGTTTTCTTGTGAAAGCCCACCAGGGCGGTGGAATAGCTGGTGTCGGTGTCGACGATGCGGAAGAAGGACAGGCTGGCGATGTAGGATGCGCCGGGGGAGAGCGTGTTGGCGGGGATGGTGGCGGAGGTGTCCGTGCCATCCAGTGAGCCGTTTTCACCGGGGCCGGGGCTTTCGTAGACCTGGGTGTTGCCCATCTGGCCGATCGCCTCGATTTCCAGCATGACGAAGTCGTTCACGGTTCCGCTGGCGAACGCGTCGAAGTTCAGGGTGAAGGCCGCGGCGGCGTCGATGCTTTGCGCCGCGCCGAAATTGGTCACTCTGGGGATGTTCGGGTAGTTGTCCGTGGGCACGGTGAGCGAAAGATTCTTGGTCCCGTCGTTGGCCGTGTTGACCGTGACCGTGTAGGTCCCGGTCGGGAAATTCTGATCCAGCTCCGGTTTCTCGGAACTGCCCTGATTGAAGAAGAAGTCGTCGTTGTTCGCGGTGAGTGTGTGCATTGCGCCGCCCTGGACCGTGACCGAGGCGCCGGTGACCGCCCCTTGGGAGGCGCCATCGACATAGACCTCGAAATTGAAGCGGTTGGCGTCCTGGTTCCAATCGTCGATCAGGACGGGGATGCCGGCCTCGTCCTGCTGGAAGAGTTGCGACTTGGTGACGGCGATCAGGCTGGCGTCAGGGATGCTGGGGGCGGCCGTGGTCTGGATGGTCAGCGCGGTTACGGTGGTGAACGCCGCTGCGCCGGCCGGTTCCTGACCGAAGGTTCCGGGGTCGTAGGGTTGGAAGTCGATCGGGCGGCTGAAAACCACTTCCAGGTCGAGCGTTTTGCCGGCCGGAAGGGTGTTGCCGGGAATGGTCACGCTGCTGGCTGTGCCGTCCAGCGCGTCCTGGGCGCCCGGGCCTCCGGAATCGAAGACCCCGGTGTCTCCGTCAAGGATCTCCACCTGTGTGATGTCGTCGGTCGTGCCGCCGGAAAATCCCGTCCAACTGATGGTGAGTGGCTGCGTCGGGTCGATTGCCTGCAGGGCGGAATAATTCTGGACGTGGGGCGTTCCCGGGTAGGCGTCCGTTCCTTGGAAGGAAAGGGCGATCATCTTGGCCCCGTCGCTTGCTCCGGTGATGCTGAACGTGTAGGTCCCCGAGTTGGGGTAGCTTGAGTCCAGCGCGCTCTGGGACATGAATTCACTCTCAAAGTTGAATCCGCCGCCGCCGTCGGAGCTGAGGGTGTCGATGGCGCCGCCCGGTCGCTGAACACTGGCTGCGCTTATGCCGCTCCCGCCGGAGCGGGGCGCCACGGAGGCGTCATAGAAGTAGCCCGCCGCCGCGCCGGGCGCCGAGGAACTCGTTTGTTCGTGGAATTTTCCCTTGTCGATGTAGAACACCTGGACGTCCTGCGCCTGCAGGCAGGTCGGGATCAGACAGGTTGCGAGGAAAAGAAACGTCAGGCGGCGGAACAGGGAAACTGGGGATGCATTCATTGTGCCAAACGGACTGGGACGGGTATTCTGGAACATGCGCGGTCAACGCGCGGATCAAACATCACACATAATCCAATCGGCTTCTGAAAACAAGATTTCAGTCAATTCTGCGGCGGGCTTGGGTGACGTTTGATTTCTCTGAGAACGATTGGAATCAGGCGGTCGGCAACCAGTTGATGTCCGGCCGCATTCGGGTGCATGCCATCGAGGAGGAGATTGTCGATCTCGGGAGTCATGGCGCGGTCGATGTCGATCAGCGGAACCCGTTCTTCCGCGGCGATGGCGCGGACGGCGGCTGCATAGTCCATCAGGAGCAGATTGAAGCCGTTTGCGTTGTCCGGATCGTAGGGAGGCTTTCCGTAGAGTTTCTTCAGCCTGGGCGTCCAGCGCAGCGGGTTGGGCGTCATGAGGATCGGTCGGGCTCCGGCTTTGCGGATGGACCCGATAAAGAGGCGCAGGTTGGCCTCGTAGGTTTTCAAGGCGACGCGCGGTTTCGTGGCGGGCGGCTTCTTCCAGACATCGACGGCCGCATCGTTGATGCCGAATTGAACGATGACGATGGCCGGCTTGCGATCGAGGACGTCGCGTTGAAAGCGCTTGCGCGCGGCGACGGTGTGGTTGCCGCCGACGCCGGCGTTGACGACCGAGGCCTTGACGCCGTGTTTGGGCAGTTCGTCGCGCAGAATGTCGGCGTAGACGCGCAGCGGGCCGCGCGGCGCCGTGGTGGAATCGCCGAAGGCGACGATGGTGACGGGTGAATTATCCGCGGCGTGGAGCAGGCAAGACGTAAGCAGGGCCGAAAGGAGCAGGGAACCACGAATTACGCGGAACACACGGCGCGGCAACGCCGCAGCCAATGCGCTGACAAAGGAATGAAGACAAGGGAATGTTGCATGGGATTCCTTTGTCTCTATTCCCGTGTCTTGTATTCCGTAGTTCACCATGGAAGGGGGCATCGTGATTCACTCCGGTTGCAAGACCCGCCGCATGGCATCAAGCAGCGGTTGCTCTGCGCCGGGGTGGACCCAGCACCAGTCGCGGAGGTTGGAGTCCTTTTCCTCCCAATGCTTCTCCGTTGGGATGTAGCCGGGAGCGCATTCGCCATAGCCGGCGACCAAGACGAAGGAATCCGGGGCCATGCGTTGGGCGGCGAGTTGATAGTCGACGTAGATTTCACCGGGGAGGAGCAGCAGTTGCGCGGGGCCGAAGTCGATCACCGGGACGTCGATCTTGTGCCCGGCGTCGGCGCGCCTTCGCCAGCTCATGCCCATGGCGTCGCGGCATTGGTCCCAGTGGTTTTTTCCCTTCTGCAGTGTCTTTTCGTAGGCCTCCACCGTGAATTCCTCGTGGTTGCGCGGTTCGAGGCGGACCTTGGTGTTGCGAAATTTGATCTGCTCCAAGGGCTGGCGTTTGGTGGCCTGCCAGGCGCCGACCATGCCGTTGTAGAGCTTCTTCGCCAGGGCCGCGCGATTGGTCCGGGAGCCGTCGTTGTATTTGCCGGCGGTGACATTGCCGCTGGCGCCGCTGAAGTAGATCTGGAGGCAGTCGGGCGTCTCGCGTTGACGCATTGCCCGGGCATCGCCGGGGAAATCCGCCGAGACGTCTCCGGTGCGGTAGTAGCTCATGGGATGGGTTGCATAGCCGCTCAGGGCCGCCACCGGGCGGTCGCCGTCCCAGAAGGTCAGCGTCTTGAGCCAGGGATCGATGGTTCCCTCGGGGGCCTGCGCGGCGAGAACATTCTTTCCGCTGGCGCTGCCGCGGTTGAAGGCGGGCTTGCCGTCGGGGAGCAGGTAGCGGCGATTCGACGCGAGTTCTTTCACCTTGGCCTGGCCCATGCCGATGTGCGTCACTCGCTGGCGATTCGCCCTTTCCTCGCGCAGGGCGGTGGCGACATTCCTGACCGCGGTTTCGTGAAACTTCAGGTCGCAGATGCTGCCTTCGAGGCCGCGTTCTTCAAGGATGCGTTGGGCCTCCAGGTCGGCGATGGGGGCGTCGTGCTGATGAATGCTGCTGACCAGCACGCGCTCGCGGGTTGTGCCTGCGGCCTTGGCCAGGGCGTCGCGCCAGGCGTCGAAGGCGTCATTGCGGATCTCGCACCAGTCCACCGAGACAAACACGACCGGCTTCTCCCCGCCAAAGAGGACCACGCCCTTGGCAAACAGAGGATCCGCCACGGATTTCGACTTCCAGTAGCCGCCCATCATCCCGTGGTTCCCGGGGACCGTGACGTCGGCGGTGAACGTGACAATGCTGAACTCGGCGGCGGGGAGCGGCGCGGCGATCGCGGCGGCGAAGAGGAACCCGGCGACACGGCGGATGAGCGGCTTCATGCGCATGTTTTCCCAGCCATTTGCCGGATTTGCAACGATGGACAGGGCCGGGGGCAGGGGCGGCCAGGCCATGGGTCATGCTCCCGTCACCGCTCGCTTCAATATTCCGAACACCTCGGTCGAGCGCAGTTCTGCCCCGGTCAACAGGTCCTTGGCTTCGGCAATAATGACCGGGTGGTCCGCGGGGTCGCCCGGCCGGGCGCCGTGGGAGCCTTTGATGAGCGAGGCATCGAGCGGGATGACATCCATGAGCATGCGAAACCCGAGCTTCTTCCTGGCCAACCGCCAGGCGATCTGGCCCTTGATCAGTTTGCGCTTTGGATCGAGAAACAACTCGACGGGGTCGTAGCCGGGCTTGCGATGGATGTCCACGCAGCGCGCGAAGTCCGGCGCGCGTGAATCCTCGTTCCAATAGTAATACGTGAACCAGGCGTCCTCCTTCGAAACCACGATAAGGTCGCCGGCGCGCTCGTGATCGATGCCTGCCGCGCGCTTTTCCTCCGGCCCCAGCACGCGGTCCACGCCGGGCGTTTCCTCCAGCAATGCGCGAACGTTCTCCTGCACGAGCGGGTCGTTGATGTAGACATGCGCGATCTGGTGGTCCGCGACGGCGAAGGCCTTGCAGGCGCCGAAGTCGAGCAGTTCGCGGCCGAGTTCCTCCTTCACCGTGATCCAACCTTTCTCGCGGAAGAGGCGGTTGAGGTGGATCGCTTGATCGACCTGGGTGATGCCATATTCGGACAACAGGAACACCTGCACGGAACGTTTGGCGAAGAAATCGATCAGATCGCCGACAATGGCGTCGATCTCCTTCAGATCCTTGGCGATGGCGGGGTCTCTGGGGCCGAGGCGTTGAAGGTTGTAGTCGAGGTGGGGAAGGTAGACCAGGCTGAGCGTGGGTTGGTGGCGCTCTTCAATCCACTTGGCGGAATCGGCGATCCAGCGTGAGACGCAATCGGCCGAACCTTGGGGGGAATCGACGCCGGCGGCCGGCCCCCAGAATCCGAAGAAGGGGAACTCGCCGAGGTCGCGCTTGATCTCTTCGCGAATGGAATAGGGCCACGAATAGATGTCGAAATGCTTGCTTCCGTCGGCGGGATACATGGGCCGCGGCGTGATCGACCAATCGACCTTGGAATACATGTTGTACCACCAGAAGAGCTTCGCGCAGGTGAAGTCGGAATTCTCCTTCTTCAACTCCTCCCAGAGCTTGGGAGCCTGCACGATCTGGTCGGGTTGCTTCCAGAACTGGGTTTCGGCGAGTTCTCGGGAATACCAGCCATTGGCGACGATGCCGTGTTCGGTGGGCGTCTTGCCGGTGATGTAATCCGACTGTGCGGTGCAGGTGACGGCGGGAAACGGCGGTTGAATCCGCGCGCGGGAGCCGGCTTCCGCGAAGGCCTTGATGCGCGGGGTGTTCTCGCCAATGAGCGAATCGGTCAGACCGACGACATTGATAACGGAGGTGCGGGTCATGAGGCGATGAAAGCCGTGGCGCAGCCGTCCCGGCGGCGGGTTCTGGCGGCGTCCCGCCGCCAGTTGCGAAACACCAGGCGGGGACGCCCGGCGAACCTGCAGGCGAGGACGCCTGCGCTACGCGGTTCGGGCGCGGTGGGAAGCATGCCGCAAAGACTCACCCGAACGCCTGCACGACTTTCTGTCCGCGGGAGTGGTGGCGTTCCTTGAGTTCGTAGATGGCCTCGATGACCTTGGGCAGGCTGACCTCGTGGACTTCAAAGCCTTCGCCAATTCCCTTCAGTAACGTGATGGTCAGTTGACCGCCGAGGTGCTCGCGGAATTCCTCCAGGCCTTCGAGGACCATCAGATTGCCATCGGAATCCTCGTGAAGAAGTTCGTTGGCGTAGAGGGCGTAGCCCATGGTCTCCAGCAGGCGCAGGACGCGCTCGGTGGCTTCGGCATCGATGTATTCCATCTTGCGCGCGTAGATCATGTCGAGCGCAATGCCGATGGCGACGGCCTCGCCGTGACGGATCTTGTATTCGGAGAGTTGCTCCAGCTTGTGCGCCGACCAGTGACCGAAATCGAGGGGGCGGGCCGAGCCGAACTCGAAGGGGTCGCCAGAGGTGGCGATGTGGTTCATGTGCAGTTCGGCGCTGCGGAAGATCAGTCGCTTCATCGCCCCGGGTTCGAAGTCGCGCAGGGCCTCGGCATCTTTCTCCATGTTCTCGAAGAATTCACCGTCGCGGATGCAGGCGACCTTGACGGCCTCGACGTAGCCGCCGCGCTTGTCGCGATCGGGCAGGGAGGAGAGCAGGTCGAAATCGTTGATGACGGCGAAGGGCGGGGCGAAGGTCCCGACGAAGTTCTTCTTGCCGAAGGCGTTGATGCCGTTTTTCACGCCGACGCCCGAATCGTCCTGGGCGAGTGTCGTGGTCGGGACGCGCACATGGCGGACGCCGCGGTGGGCGGTGGCTGCAGCGAGTCCGGCGACATCAAGCAGAGCCCCGCCGCCGATGGCGATCATGTAGGAATGGCGGCAGATGCCGTGGCGTTCGAGGTGCGAATGGATGTCGGAGACGTGGAAGTAGGAATTCTTCGCCCGCTCGCCTCCTTCAAGGATCATGGGGGGCGCGACGAGATTCAGGTCGGCCGCATGCGCGGCGAAGTAGGACTGGATCTCATCCAGGAAGTTCTTGCGCGCCTTGGCCAGAGACTCATCGACCACGATGAAGACCTTGCGCGGTTCGACGCGGTCGTCGTCGGTCAACGTGTCTTTCAGCGTGGGGTTGTCCGGCGCGAAGACCTTCTCGGTGAAGAGGGCCTGATGACGCCAACTCACGCTGATGGTGCGTTCGATCGTGGGCATAAACTTACGTTGGAACTTTTGACGTTGGTTGAAAAGGGTTTATTTGATCGGGATTTCGCAGGAATTGCCGTGGGGCGGGCTGGAGGCGGAGGCGTCCGTTTTAACACAGAGGGCACAGAGAACTCAGAGAACCGCGGAGAGAAAGGCCTCTTCCTCTGTGGTTATCCTTCCCTCGGCGCCCTCTGTGTCAAAGGAGCGGCGTCGGATACGCGAGATCCGCCCCAAAAACGATCTGGTTTGGCTTGCCTCCATTTGGCAAGGTCTCGCGCGTCAACACAGCGGATTGCAACGACTTATGAACGGCGGTTTCGAAGCGGTCTTCATCCTTGTTCTCATCCTGTTCAACGGCGTCAACGCGATGGCTGAAATCGCGGTGGTGTCGTCGCGGAAGAACCGCTTGAAGAAGCTGGCCGATGAGGGCGATCCGCGCGCCAAGGTCGCTCTGGAACTGGCGGAGAATCCGACGCGGTTCCTGTCCACGGTGCAGGTGGGGATCACATTGATCGGGATCCTGGCCGGAGCGTTGGGCGGCGCGCGCCTGGCGGCGCGGTTGGTCCCGACCCTGCAGGAGTTTTCCCTTTTGGCTCCCTACGCCGAGGGCATCGCCATGGTCCTGGTGGTGGCGGTCATCACCTTTCTTTCGCTGACCCTTGGGGAACTTGTTCCCAAGCGTATCGGGATGACCCATCCGGAGCGGATCGCCATGGCCCTGGCGCGGCCGATGAACCGGATGTCCAAGCTGACCGGGCCGGCGGTGACGCTGTTGAGCTGGACCACGGAGGCGGCGCTGAAGGTGTTCGGCGTGAAGCGGCGCGAGGAGGCGCCTGTCACCGAGGAGGACGTGCGCATGATGATGCTGCAGGGCCTGCACGCCGGGGTCTTTCATCGGACGGAAAAGGAACTGATCGAGGGCGTGTTCCGGTTGGACGAATTGCTGGTGGACGACATCATGACCCCGCGCACGCGGATCGAGTGGTTGAACATCGACGAGCCCAACGAGGTGAACTGGCGCAAGATCGTCAGCAGTGGACACACCTATTTCCCGGCATTTCAGGGAAACCGCGACAAGGTGAAGGGCATTGTGTCCATCAAGTCGCTGTGGGCGAACCTTGCGCTGACCGACTCCTGCGAGATCAGGGACCTGTTGACGGAGCCGCTGATCGTGCCAACGTCGATGACCTCGACTGCGCTGCTGGAGACGTTCAAGAAGTCCGGTATTCACATCGCGCTGGCGGCCAATGAGTTCGGCGGCATCGACGGCCTGGTCACGTTGAATGATGTGGTCGAGGCGGTGGTGGGCGCGCTGCCGTCCCGTGAGCAACCGCAGAAGCCCAAGGTGCGTCAGCGCGACGACAACAGTTGGATCTGTGACGCGCTGTTGGGGACGAATGACCTGAAGAAGCTCATGGGCACAGGCGACCTGCCCGGGGAGAAGGATGGGGACTTCCAGACCTTGTCGGGGTTTCTCCTGCACCGCCTGGGGCGGATTCCGGATGAGGGCGATACCTTGCAGGCGGGCGATTTCACCTTCGAGATCATCGACATGGACGGGCATCGCATCGACAAGGTGATGATTATGCGGGGCGGAAGTCAGTAGTCAGT
>JAYPEY010000157.1:0-10013 GCA_038126035.1 Verrucomicrobiales bacterium
ACTGAGGTCTGGGGGCTGGGGTCTGAATACTGCGTTCTGGGGGCTGGGGTCTGAATACTGGGTTCTGGGGGCTGGCTGGGTTTGCCATTTGCCATTTGCCATTTGCCATTGAATTCCCGATCCTCTCGAGGCTTACGAGAATCAACGTCATTCCATGAAACGCCGAAACTTCCTCAAGACCGCCCTCGCCGCCGCCGGCGGCGCCGCATCCACCACCGCCTTCACCCAGTCCGGCGGCAGGCAACAGTTTCTCGAACTCCGCCGCTGGTCGATCGACTCCCTCGAGAACAACCGGATCGTCTCCAACTTCCTGCAGCAGGCGATCCTCCCCTCGCTCAAGCGCGCCGGAGCCGGCAAGCTCGGCGTCTTCTATCACCTCCCCGACCAGAAGAACTACCCGGAGCAACTCCACGACATCTTCACCGTGCTGGCCTTCGACTCGCTCGACGAATGGCTCGCGCTTGGAGCCCACTTCGAGAATGACCGCGACATGCACGAGGCCGGCGCCGAATACCTGGGCACAGACAAGAAGACAGCAGCCTATCAACGCATCGAAAGCTCCCTGATGCTCGCCTTCGCCGGCTATCCCAGACTCAAGGCGCCCCGCACGAGCCCCGACCGCGTCTTCGAACTCCGCCGCTACGAAAGCCCCAACGAACTCAAGGCGAAGCTCAAGGTCGAGATGTTCAACGAGGGCGAACTCGACATCTTCGCCAAGGTCGGACTCGACGGCGTCTTCTACGGCGAGATGCTCTCCGGCCCGCACATGCCCAACCTCACCTACATGCTCGCCTATGACAGCGTCGAGGAGCGCGACGCCAACTTCAAGGCCTTCAGCCAACACCCCGACTGGAACAGCCTGAAAAAGGTCGAGAAATACAAGGGGACCGTCTCCAAGATCGACGCCGTCTTCCTCAAACCCGCCCCGTTCTCTCAAATCTGAGGCCAATCAAACTCGAAATTCGAATTTCGAAATGCGAAACAATCACGAATCCCGAAACGACATGTCCCAGTCAGCCTGCCATTGAGCGCTTGATCCGCGGGTCTCGAATCTGAAACATTTGATCGTTCGGATTTGTTTCGGATCTCGACATTCGTTTTTCGGATTTCCAACCATCGTTACTCCAGAACTCCAGAACTCCAACGTTCCTCCCTTCCTCCTCATGCCACGCAAAACCACCTACCACTACGATCGTCGGAAGTTCATCGCGGCCTCCGCGCTGTCCACCTTCGGATTCATGTATGCGCCCAGGTCCATCTGGGGCGCCAATGACCGCATCCGCGTCGCCGGCATCGGCATCGGCGGCAAGGGCTCCAGCGACATCGACCAGGCCGGCAACATCGGCGAAGTCGTCGCCCTCTGCGACATCGACGACAACCACCTCGCGGCCAAGGCGCAGAAGTTTCCGAACGCGAACAAGTTCAACGATTTCCGCGTGATGTTCGACCGCATGGCCGATCAGATCGACGCGGTCACCGTCAGCACGCCGGACAACACCCACGCCGTCGCCTCGCTGATGGCGATGAAACACGGCAAGCACGTCTACTGCCAGAAGCCGTTGACCCACGATGTCTGGGAGGCGCGCGAAATGAAGCGCGTCGCCCGCGAGATGAAGGTCGCCACCCAGATGGGCAACCAGGGCACGGCGCTCGACGGACTTCGCCGCGGCGTGGAGATCGTCCGCGCCGGCGCGATCGGCCCGGTCCGCGAGGTGCACGCCTGGACGAACCGCCCGGTCTGGCCGCAGGCGCCCACCATCATTGACCGCCCCAAAGGCTCCCAGCCCGTCCCGTCGCACATTCACTGGGAACAGTTTCTCGGCCCGGCTCCGTGGCGCCCCTTCTATCATCAACCCGCCGGAAAGAAAGGCGGCCGCGGCATCTACCACCCCTTCACCTGGCGCGGTTGGTGGGACTTCGGCACCGGCGCGCTTGGCGACATGGCCTGCCACACCGTCAACATGGCCTTCATGGCGCTCAAGCTCGGCGCGCCGACCAGCGTCGAGGCCAGCAGCGGCCGGCTCAACCCCGAGACCTATCCGCGTTGGGCGACCTTCACCTACGAATTCCCGGCCCGCGGCGACATGCCGCCCTGCAAGCTCGTCTGGTATGAGGGCAAGACCGTCTATGGGAAGAAGAACCTCCCGCCCTTCGATCTCTTCCACGGCGAGAAGCCGGTCGGCAGCGGCTCCATCATGGTCGGCGACAAGGGCGTCCTCTATTCCCCCAACGACTACGGCGCCGCCTTCAAGCTCTTCCCCGAGAAGAAATTCAAGGACTACGGCGGCCCCAGCCCCTGGTTCCCGCGCAACCCGGAGAAAAACAACGACCAGGGCATGAAGAACGAATGGGCCGACGCCATGCGCTCCGGCAAGGTCGAAAAGGCCTACTCCAACTTCGACTACGCCGCGACCTTCACCGAGACCATGCTCCTCGGCAACGTCGCCCTCAAGGCCGGCAAGAAACTCGACTGGGACGCCAAGGCCGGCCGCGCCAAGAACGCCCCCGAGGCCGACCAATGGCTCAAACGCGAATACCGCAAGGGCTGGGAGGTCTGAGCGACCCTCCATGACACGTATCGGCATTGTTGGCTGCGGCAGGATTCTAGCCGCGCATCTGCGCGGCTATCGTCTCCTTCGCGAGGCGGGCTACGACGAGTTCCAGATCACCGCCCTCTGCGCCCGCAGGGAGGACGACGCGCGGATGTATGTCAAACGCGGCGAAGGCCCGCCCCAACGCCCCGCTGTCAGCGACATTCCCGGCGACCCGCTGGCCGTGGCGGATGAATACCTTTCCGACTTCCAACCCGGCGTCGAGGTCTCCGTCCACACCGACTACGAGGACATGATCGCCAACGGCGCGATCGACGCCGTCAACGACTTCACCCTCCATTCCCTCCACCACCGCATCGCGGAATCCGCCTTTGCCCACGGGAAGGACCTGCTTTCCCAGAAGCCCCTCGGCGTGACGGTGGAGGCGGCGCGGCGCATGTGCGACGAAGCCGATGCGCGCGACCGGGTCCTGGGAGTCTTTGAAAACGCCCGCAACCGTCCGGTCACGCGACACTGGAAATGGCTGTTCGAATCCGGCGGCGGCGGCGCGCTGCAGATGGTCCTGTTCGGCGTCATCGGCGCCTGGTGGGCTCCGAATCGCATCGTGGCTGAAACGCCATGGCGTCACCGCCTCGACGAGGGCGGCGGACTGAGCCTCGACATGGGCGTGCATCAGTTCGACATCGTCCGCCATCTCGCCGGCGAGATCAAATCCGTCACCGGCCGCACGGCCATCGTGGAGCCCAGACGCATCACGACCGATTCGAGCGGCGCCATCGTGGAAGAAATCGATTGCGATGCGGACGACACCTTCTTCGCCAGCTTCGAGACCGAATCCGGCGTCGCCGGCGACCTCCATGCCGGCTGGTGCGGCCACGGCGAACCCACCAAGATCGGCCAGGGTTTTGTCTTCTACGGCGGCAAGTGCCGCGTCACAGGCGACGATGTCACCTTCGACGACAAACCCGCCGAAAGCCTGGCCGCGCTCTACGAGGCGCAAGCCGACGAAGCCACACGCCAACGCGATTTCCCGTTCGGCCTGACCGACGGTTTCGCCCTCAATCAATACGACTGGCTCCGGGCCGTCGAGGAGCGTCGCGAACCCGAGACCAGCGGCCGCGAAGGCCTGCGGGATCTGGCCGCCGCCTACGCCATCGTCGAATCCGCCAAGGCCGGGCGAACGGTGGAGGTCGAGGAAGTCCTTTCGGGCGCCCTTCGCGACTACCAACGCCCAATCGACGAAAAATTCGGATTGAACGGCTGATCCAAACCGAAACGGGGCGCGCTGCGACCTGGCATTTGTTTGGGATTTGGAGCTTGGAGCTTGGGTTTTCGTTCCCGCAACCAGCTCGCGACATTGGGACAGAAGCCTCCCCTCCTCATCCCGGTTTCAACCGCGCCCACACGCCCCGCCCTCCTCCTTCCCGCATTGCAATCGCCGCCATTTCCCGGAATATCCATCCCTTTATGAGCAACGAATTCAAAGTGGTCGTCACCGACTTCATCCAGGAACCCTTCGACAAGGAGCGCGAGATCCTCGACGACATCGCCGCGGTCGTCGGCCTCAATGCCATGGGCGAGGCGTCCATCGACGAACGCATCGACGACGCCGACGCGATCATGCTCTACCATTTCATCACGCTGACGGAACCCACCCTGCGCCGCCTGAAGAACTGCAAGCTGATCGTCCGTTGCGGCGTGGGCTTTGACAACGTGGATCACAAACTCGCCCGCGAACTCGGTATCCCCGTCGCCAACGTCCCCGACTACGGCACCGAGGAGGTTGCCGATTCCGCCATCGGCATGACCTTGGCGCTCACCCGCGGCATTCATTATCTCAATTCACGCCTCCAACACGGCCGGGGCGAATGGTCCTATACCCAGACCGTCCCGCTGCAGCGTCTGCGCGGAAAGGTCTTCGGCATCGTCGGCCTCGGCCGCATCGGCATCGCCACCGCCCTGCGCGCGAAGGCTCTCGGGCTCGACGTCGCCTTCTACGACCCCCATGCCCCGGATGGCCGCGACAAGTCGGTCGGCGTTCGGCGCGTCGAAAACCTCGATGACCTCCTCGCCCAGAGCGACATTCTCAGCATGCACTGCCCCTCGACTCCGGAGACCACCGGCATGATCGACGCCAAAGCCATCGCAAAGATGAAACCCGGCTCCTTCCTGGTGAACACCGCCCGCGGCGTGGTGGTCGATCCGCATGCCGTCCTCGACGCCGTGACCAACGAGCGCCTCCGCGGCGCGGCCATCGATGTGCTTCCCACCGAGCCGCCGGCCGCGGACGATCCACTCATCGCCGCCTGGCGCGATCCGGATCACATTGCCCATGACCGCATCATCATCAATCCCCACGCCGCCTTTTACTGCGAGGACGGCCTTGTCGACATGCGGATCAAGGGCAGCCAGAACTGCCGCCGGGCATTGTTGGGCGAGCCCTTGCGGAATGTGGTGAATTGAATTACCGAACGGGGTTTGCGCAAGGGAAGCCTCCCGATCGACCTTCGGGGATCAAACTTCCCTGATCCGGTCGCGCCGGATGACAGCGCACGCGACGACAAACAGCAAACACCGCCTGCACGACATGCCCATCAGCGCCCTGCAACCGGCCCCGTCCCGGGCTGCGGCCCTGTTTGCCCTGGCCCGCCCGGAAGGGGAGCCGAACGTCGCCGTCACCCTCGTGATCCTGGCTGCCGTGGCGGCCCTGGGCCTCGCCATCGGCTCGCTGAAAATCCGGGGACTCGGGCTCGGATCCACGGGCGTGTTGCTCGCCGGGCTCGCCGTCGCCTGCGTCGCGCCGCCCATCTCCCCCGTCACCCTGCATTTCATCCGCGAATTCGGACTGATGCTCTTCGTCTTCATGATGGGCATGCAACTCGGCCCGGGCTTCCTCGCATCGCTCCGCTCCGCCGGGCTGGGCTTGAATCTGCTGGCCATCGGCATCGTGGCGGGCGGCGGCCTCATGATCTGCCTCCTCGGGGCTCCGCTCGGACTCGACGCCGGCGCGATCCCCGGTCTCTTCTCCGGATCCACCACGAACACGCCTTCTCTCGGCGCCGTGCAGCAGACGATGGACTCCATGCCCGGAATCGATGACGCTCACCGCGCCCTGCCGGCCCTGGCATACTCGGTCGTCTATCCAATGGGCATTCTCGGAATCATCCTCAGCGTCGTCACGCTGCAATGAATCTGGCGCATCGATCCCGCCGCCGAGGCAAAACGCCTGGCCGACGAACACAACGACCAGAACCCCGCCCTGGAGCGCCTCAACGTCACGGTCGAAAACAGAAATCTCGACGGCATGAAGTTGAGCGAACTCCCCGGCGTTGCGGAGCTGGAGGTCACCATTTCGAGGGTTCTCCCCGCCGACTCCGACGAGGCCGTCAATGCCACCGACGGGCAGACCATCCGCCTCGGCGACGTCCTGCTGGCGGTCGGCGCGACCGAACAACTGGATCGGTTCCGACTCATCGTCGGTTCCGTCTCCGACCGCGATCTGATGAAGGCGTCCGGCGCGCTGACCTTTCGCCGCGTCGTTGTCACCCGGACGCCGCTGCTGGGCCGCCCCCTTCGGGAACTGGGGCTCAACCACCGGTTCGGCGTCACCATCACGCGCATCGTCCGCGCCGGCGTGGAAATGCCGGCCACCGGTCGAAGAACGCTGCAATTCGGCGACTTCCTCCAGATCGTCGCCCCCCCGGAGAACCTGGCGGCGGTGGAGAGGGAACTCGGCAATTCGCTGAAGGAACTGAACACCACACACTTTCTCCCCGTGTTTCTCGGCCTCCTGCTGGGCGCGCTTCTCGGAATGGTCCCGCTGGATCTGCCCGGACTCGACAGCCCGTTGAAACTGGGGCTCGCGGGCGGCCCCTTGATCGTCGCCATGCTGCTCAGCCGCATCGGACGGTTGGGTCCGCTGGTCTGGCACATGCCGCACAACACCAACCATGCCTTCCGCGAATTGGGCATCGTCCTGTTTTTGGCTGCCGTCGGACTCGGCTCCGGCCCGCACTTCTTCGCGGCGGCGTTCAGCATGAAAGGCCTACTCTGGGCGGCCTGCGCCCTCGCCACAGCCATGGCGCCGCTGCTGTTGGCCGGCTGGATCGCCCGCCGATTCCTGAAGCTGAACTTCCTCGCCATCTCCGGACTCCTGAGCGGCAGCATGACCGATCCGCCGGCGCTGGCCTTCGTCAATTCCATGTCCGATTCCGACGAACCCGCGCTCGCCTACGCGGCGGTCTACCCCATGGCCATGCTCTGCCGTATCATGACCGCGCAATTGATCGTGCTGCTGCTGTTCCGCTGACCGGAACTCCCGCGCCGTTCCAGCATCCATTTGAACTGGGCGCCTCATTCCGTTATCCTCCGCCCATGACGAACCGTTTCCTCCTTCGACTCGCGCTCATCGCCGCCATCTGCGCCCTGACCTCCGCCTGCAAATCGACCAAAGCCCCGGCCGAATCCACCGAGGCATCACCCGCGCAAAGTTTCGAATCCATCGGCGCCGACACCTCCGCGCCCAGCGCCGCGCCCGTCGACGCCGAACTCGATTTCACCCGCCACAAGGTCGAGAAAGGCGACACCTTCTACGCCATCGCCCGCCAATACGGAGCCGACGTTAAGGACGTCATCGCCGCCAACCCCGACGTCGAACCCACGGCATTGCGGATCGGACAGGAAGTGCTGGTGCCGGTGAAGAAGTGAGGCAACCTTCGCGGTCTCCGACTCACCAGTGTCCACAGGCGAAGAAGCCATCGGTTACGCATCAGCAGTCGTGGACTGCGGCGCGGCGCTCCAAATCGCTGTCGCGCATTCGATGACGCCTTTCGCCGACACGTCCAACTTCCCAACAAGAAAGACTGGCGCGCCAAGCGGATCGTTGAGACATTCTGATCAAGCAAGGACCTGCGAATGACTGAATCGACGCCACAAGCGGATCTCCATGCCCTGCTGAAGGAGAACTTCGGCTATGAAACCTTCCGCCCGTTGCAGGAGGAGATCATCCGGGATTCCCTCGGCGGCCGGGATGTTTTCGCATTGCTTCCCACCGGCGGCGGCAAGTCCCTGTGCTACCAGCTCCCCGCCCTGGCCCGCGCGGGATTGACCGTTGTTGTTTCACCCCTGATCGCCTTGATGAAGGACCAGGTCGATGGCCTGACCGCCAACGGCATCCCGGCGACCTATCTGAATTCCTCCCTCGCGCAGGGCGAATCGCGCCCCCGGCTGCGCGGCCTGCACAACGGCGAGTTCCGCCTGCTCTACGTCGCGCCTGAGCGACTCATGCTCTCCGGATTCCTGGAGGACCTGCAACGCTGGAACGTCAACCTCATCGCCATCGACGAGGCGCATTGCATCAGCGAATGGGGCCACGACTTCCGCCCGGAATACCGGCAACTGGCCGAGCTCCGCAATCTCCTGCCCGGCATCCCCATCATGGCCCTGACCGCCACGGCCACCGAGCGCGTCCGCGGCGACATCGTCAACCAACTCAAGCTACGCGACCCCGGCGAATACGTCGCCAGCTTCAACCGCCCCAATCTGAACTACCGCGTCATTCCGCGGAACCGCGCCTACGACCAGGCCTTCGATTTCATCCAATCCCGCACCAACGAAAGCGGCATCATCTACTGCGCCAGCCGCAAGGCCACGGAGAGCCTCGCCTCGCGCCTCAACGACGACGGCCTGAACGCCCGCCCCTATCACGCCGGGCTGACCAAGGAGGAGCGCGCCGGGAACCAGGAGGCCTTCATCCGCGACGAGGTCAAGATCATCTGCGCGACCATCGCCTTCGGCATGGGCATCGACAAACCGAACGTCCGGTTCGTCATGCACTACGACCTGCCCAAGAACGTGGAGGGCTACTACCAGGAGACCGGACGCGCCGGTCGCGACGGCCTCCCCAGCGAATGCCTGCTCCTCTTCAGCCCCGGCGATGTCGTCAAGCACACCCGTTTCATCGACGAGAAACCCGACCCGCGCGAACAGGAGATCGCCCGCGAACAACTCCAGCAGATCGTCCACTACGCCGAATGCTCCAGATGCCGCCGCATCGAACTGCTGGAATACTTCGGCGAAACATATGAAGAGGACAACTGCGGAGCCTGTGACAACTGCCTTTCGCCCCGCGAAACCTTCGACGGCACCGTCGCCGCGCAGAAGTTCCTCTCCTGCGTCGTGCGCATCTACCGGCACGGCGGATTCAGCGTGGGATTGAATCACGTCGTCGATGTGCTGGTCGGGGCGAACACGGAGAAGATCCGCAAGTGGGGGCATGAACAACTGACGACCTACGGCATCGGCGGCGAACACAAGAAGGCTGAATGGGCCGCCATCGGCCGCGAACTCGCGCGCCTGGGCTACGTCGCCCAGACCACCGGCAAATTCAGCGTCATCCAGATCACCCAGCAGGGCGCCGACGCCCTGTCGGATCGCCGCCCCATCGAACTCACCCGCCCCGCCACCGCGCCGGAGCGCCAACGCCGACAGGTCGGCGACATCGCCTGCGACGAGGCTCTGTTCGAATCCCTGCGCGGCCTGCGTCGCCGCATCGCCGACGAACTGAATGTCGCGCCCTACATCGTCTTCTCGGATGTGTCCCTGCGTTGGATGGCGCGCGAGTATCCGACCAGCGGCCGCGAATTCTCGCGCATCAGCGGGGTCGGCGCGCGCAAGCTCAGTGAGTTCGGCTCCCCCTTCATGGCCGAGATCGCCCGCCACCTGCAGAACAACCCGAGGCAGGTCTTCGCCGACGATTCAAACGATGCCCCCGCCCCGCGCCAGCCCAAAAGGCGAGCCGGCGACACGGTGCATGAGACGCTCAAGCTGTTCCGCTCCGGAAGGTCGGTTGACGAGATCGCCGCCGAACGCGGCCTCAAGGAAGGCACTGTCTGGAGCCACCTCACAGAAGGCGTCACCATCGGCGAGTCCTTGGACACGGACCGCCTGCTCCCCGCGGATATTCGGCAGGAGATTGAAACGGCCTTCGACAAAGCCGGTCCCAACCCGCCCCTTGGTCGCGTGTTCGACGCCCTCGACGGAAGGCACAGCTACGATGTCCTTCGAATCGTGCGGGCGTTGCGGCAAAAGGAGTAGCCAGTATCAGATGTGCCATTGGCAATGGACCATTCCCACGGGACGCCCCGGCCGCGCCGCTTCCCCCCCTTCAGGGTTTCGAAGTGGGCTCGACGGAGTCTCTCCCCACCGCCTTTTCGATTCGCTGCCGCTGTCTTCATGCCTTTCAATTCCGCGCCGCCCCCCCTGATTCCACAGTCAACCGAGCCTCCGGCAACCGGACGGCTCCAAAAAATCGGTGGGGAGAGACTCCGTCGAGCCCATTTCAAGGTCCTGAAGGGACCGCCAGATAGCAGCCGGTCGGTGGATGGCGCCGCAGATGGCGGAACCCCGCGCCGCGCCGCCAGTAATCAGTGATCAGTGATCAGTGATCAGTAATCCGAGATC